>JAOFSE010000020.1 GCA_028044295.1 Sulfurimonas sp. | reverse complement strand
GAACTTACGCTTGAAGATGATTCAGAAGAAGAACTGGACCTTGAATCTCAAATAGAGAATGCAGTTGGTGAGTTAAGTGAAGAAGATTTAGAGAGTGAAATTGATGGTGATGTTTTACTTAATATTGATTCTTTAACAAGTAAAGATCTTAAAATGGCTATTGGTGAAGAAGTAACTGAAGAGTCTTCTAGTGAATCTAATGAAGACCCAGAACTTGATGAACTAGAAGACTCTAGCTCTAAAGAAGAAGAATTAACTATACCAACAGATACGGAAATTACTCCTGATGATGAAGGTGTAGAGTCATTAAAAGCTTTACTTACAGCACTTACTGACAAAAATGTTTCGGCTTCATTAAAGGGCATGAAAATAAATATCAATATAACACTAGGTGATAAATAGTGAATCATAAAACAGGTGCTATTTTAGTTTTATCTGGTCCTAGTGGATCAGGAAAGAGTTCCATACTAAATGAAATTATATATGATATTGGAGATTGTTATTTCTCTATATCAACAACAACTCGTCCTATTAGAGAGGGTGAGGCAGATGGAATACATTATCATTTTGTCAGTGAAGAAGAATTTAAAAAAGATATTGAAGAAGACCATTTTTTAGAGTATGCTTTTGTTCATGGTAACTACTATGGGACATCTATAAAACCTGTTAAGCAAGCATTGTCAGAGGGTAAACTAGTATTGTTTGACATAGATGTTCAAGGAAATACTGTTGTTACAAACAGATTAGGCGATATAACTACATCAGTGTTTATATCCCCTCCAACACTTTCGGAATTAAAAAGACGTTTAGAATCACGGTCAACAGATGAACAAGATGTTATCGATAGACGCTTACAAATGGCAAAAAAAGAAATACAAAGAATTAGTGAGTATGACTTTGTTGTTGTTAATGATAACTTAGAAGAAGCAGCTAATGTTTTAAGAGTAATCGCACAAGCGGCAAGAATGAAAATTCCTGGAAACTTAATCAATGAATTTGTACAAAAATGGGAAGATATAGAACAGTAGATTATAATATATTATTAGGGTAAGAGAATTTACAGCAAATTAAAGATATAATCTTCGCAATTAATTTACATAAGGAATATACATGGGCATGCCTGGCGGAACAGAACTCTTAATTATACTAGCAATAGTAGTACTACTATTTGGTGCAAAAAAAATACCTGACTTAGCAAAAGGTCTTGGTAGAGGAATTAAAGATTTTAAATCTGAAATGAAAGATGATACTACAGAAACTGCATCTAATGAAGCACCAAAAAAAGTAGAAGGTTCTGAAGAGACTGCATCTACAGAAACACCTGAAACTACAAAACAAGCATAGATTTTGAAACAACGAGTATCGGCGCTTTTGCGCGAAAAGTTTGGTCGTGAAGTTGTTTTAGAAAAGCCAAAAGATAGATCTTTTGGTCATTTTGCTACTCCAATTGCTTTTTCTTTAGCTAAGGAACTTAGAAAGTCTCCTATGGTAATAGCTGAAGATTTAGCATCCTCTTTTAATGACTCAGAAATTTTTACTAGTGTTGAATCAGTAAAAGGTTATTTGAATTTTCGTCTTAGTGAGCACTTCTTAAATGATTATGCACTTTGGGCTTTAGAAAATGAAAATGATTTTGGAAAACAAGAGAAAAAAGAAAAAATTCTTTTAGAGTTTGTTAGTGCAAACCCTACAGGACCACTGCATATAGGTCATGCACGTGGAGCTGTATATGGAGACACTCTTTATAGATTAGCAAAGCATCTAGGTTACGATATAACAGCTGAATACTATGTCAATGATGCAGGAAATCAAATCGACTTACTTGGTCTTTCTATAGCTTTATATGCTAGAGAGAACATCCTAAATGAGAGTGTTGAATATCCAGAGTCTTATTATCGTGGAGAGTACCTTGATGGCTTAGCTAAAGGTGCAGTTGAAAAATTTGGTGTAGAAATATTTTCTGATGAGTCTCGCTACAAAGAACTAGCACTATGGGCAAAAGATGGCGTAATGGACATTATTACTAAATCTTTAGCTGACACAAACATCTTTTTTGACACATTCGTTAAAGAATCTTCTCTATATTCAGAATGGGATAGAGTAATGGATAAGATGGCATCAACAGATAAAAATGCTATCTATAAAAAAGAAGATAAAGTGTGGCTTTCTTCAGAAGCAAAAGGTGATGATAATGATAGAGTTGTTGTTCGTGAAGATGGCCGTCCAACTTACCTTGCTGGTGATATTGTTTACCATAATCAAAAGTTTGAACGTGGGTATGACCACTATATAAACATATGGGGTGCCGATCACCATGGTTACATTCCTCGTGTAAATGCAGCTGTTGAATACCTTGGGTATGACTCAAATAAATTAGAAACACTTTTGGCTCAAATGGTTTCACTTCTAAAAGATGGTGAGCCTTATAAAATGAGTAAACGTGCTGGTAATGTAATACTTATGAGTGATATTGTTGAGGAGATAGGAGCAGACGCACTTAGATTTATATTTGCATCTAAGAAGAGTGATACTGCACTAGAGTTTGACTTGGCTGAATTTAAAAAGCAAGATAGCTCAAACCCTATTTTTTACGTTCAATATGCTCATGCTAGAATTCAGACTATAATTAATAAAAGTGAACTTAGTAAACATGAAATCATGGAATCATCACTTATGGGTTTAGAAGAGAATGCAGATATACTACTTTTTGATGCACTACTACTTCCTGAAGTTATTGAGGATGCTTTTAGTTCAAGACAAGTTCAAAAGCTAACTGACTACCTAAAAGCACTTGCTGCATCTCTGCATAAATTTTATTATGATTGCAAAATTATTGGAAGTGATGATGAAGCTAAGCTTTTAAAACTTTTATTAGTAGTAGCTCTTTCTTTAAAAACAGGATTATCACTTATGGGTATAGAGGCTAAAGATCATATGAGTAGGGAAGACAATGCCTAAAACAATAGTTATACCAGACAACAGAACAGGTTTTTCTATGAAGATTAAGGATGTACAGCTAACTCGTCCAGACCTACATATAATTGCAGCTGATTTAGGGATCAATAATAAAGATGTGCTAGTTGAGAATGGGGTACTTACTGTTTACAATACATCTGAAGCATCTCAAGAAGTAATAGATGATAATGCATTAGTCTCTTTTGTCGCTATGACGCTTGAGATATCTCCTGAAAGTATTAGTGAATTAACAGCAGTAAAGGCTAAGCCAAAAGTTCTTGAAATGGATGATATGCTTGATGATGATGAAGATGAGGACGATTAGTCCTCTCTTTATTTAGCGTATTTCAGTTTTGGGTATAACTTATAAACTTGATCTAACTGAGACTTTGTAATTTGAATTAGAGTTGGATTTTTACTTTCATCAAGCCACTCCACAAGTTTTTTCATATTGTCATAATTCATAGATGTGCATCCAGCAGTTGAAGAGCCTTTAGACTTCTCTACATGTAGAAATATGCATGAACCTCTTTTTTTCTTTTGATTTTTATTATGCTCAACTATAATACCTAGTTCATACTGCAAATCATCTCTTCTCATATATTCAAAACTATTCGGTTTCTCTTCTTGAATATTTATGATTTTATTGTAATATTTAGAGTTAGAATCATCTACACAGATTAGCTCTTTAGTTGCATGCAGATATGGCATATTTATTTTTATTTTGTTTTTGTATCCAAATACATGAGAAAGTGTAAAAATACCAAGAGGTGCTTTTTTATCACCTTCATACTTTAATGGCTCATTTTTTTCTTTTGTAAGGGCTGTTTTTCCTATTCCCCAACCTAAACCATTTTTACCAATATTTACTTTAAAGTCTTGAAAAACTTTTTTATTATTTTCAAAAGAGCTAAGAGTAGCCTCAGGGCTATCAAAATCAGCACTTACTACTAGTATTATTTGATTGTTGGAATATAAGAAAGTATTAATTATTATCAGGATTAAGAAACTTTTTAGCATAATGTATGGTACTATTACTAAAATATGAAACAGATTAATCTTCAGGGAAGTACTATGAGTATTGAAATAAGAAAAGCTACCACTACTGATACTCCCTTTTTAGCGAAGATGATTCTTCAGAGTGCTAGAGCTGGTAAAAAAGTAAGTATATACGACCTTATCTTCGATGGTGCTAATGATAAAGAGATTCTAAAAAGCTTAGAGAAATTGACAACAACCGAAGCAAAAAACAGCTGTCACTATAGTAATTTTTTAATTGCAAGTATGGATGGACAAGATGTTGGTACTCTGTGTAGTTATGAACCTCGTATATCTAATAAAGAAGCTTTTTGTACTTCTTTAAAAGAAATCGGTGTAGAAAATAGTGAAGAATCAGACTATGTAGAGATTATGCAAGAGTGTGATTTTGGACTGAATACAAGAACTTTGGTTTTTGACTGTATGGAAGAGTTAGAAGGATTTTTGGATGTTGGTGTGTTAAAAGCCTTGATGCAAAAGAGTCTTTTAACAGCAAGATTAAAAGGCTATCGTATTGCTCAAACAATAGTTGAAATCGGTTCACTCGAGACACTGCTTTACTATAAAAAGTTAGGTTTTAAAGAAGTTCGTGAAATTGAGAGTGAACTGTATAAAGAAAAATTTGGTCGCTCGGGTCTTGTTCTTTTAGCATTTGAATTTTGATAGGTAAATTATAGAACTCTCAGTAATCTCTTTAGTGCCATCTCTCTTAGCTATTTTTCTAGCACTATATTCAAAAAATGTTTTATTATCTCTTTTCTCTGGAACTATTCTTGGTGTAATGGTTTTAAACGACTTTGCATTAATATCTACACTTGAGGGTACTATAGATTTATTTACAAAACTTCTTTCAACTCCATGGATTTTAAAGACATTAGGTTTTGTTATTCTTGTTGGTAGTATTATGGCGCTTATTGAAAGAAGTGGTGGTGTGTCTGGGTTTATTAATTACATATTGAATAAAAAAGAGTTTGTTAAATCGCCTCGTTCAGCTTTAATGATAAGCTACATATTGGGTGTTGTTATATTTATAGAAACATCAATAACTGCTTTGATTTCAGGTGCCGTAGGAAAACCATTTTGTGATAAGTATAAAATCCCACATGAAAAACTTGCTTTTGTTTGTGACTCAACATCAGCTCCAATAGGTTCACTTGTAATTATAAATGGATATGGAGTACTTTTACTTGGACTCATCACAACTCAAATATCTCAAGGCAATTTACAAATAGAAGCTTTAAGTACATTACTAGATGCGATACTTTTTAATTTTTATTCTATAAGTGCACTAATTGTCACATTTTTATTTATATGGTTTGACTTTAATATAGGACCGATGAAAGAAGCTTCATATGTAAAACGTGAAAATATAGTTGTGCATAAAAATCAAAGTATGTACCTGATGATAGCGCCAATATCTTTAATGCTTATTTTGATTTTTGTTTTTTTGTATATAACTGGAGATGGTGACATACTAAAGGGAAGTGGTTCTAGCTCTATTTTTTATACAATGATAGCTACTTGGTTATTTACACTTTTTTACTATGTTGGAAGCAAAAATATGAATTTTAAAGAGTGGAGTGTTACCTCTTTTTATGGAGCTAAAAAACTTTTTATGGTTTCTATGATTTTAGTTTTCGCATTTTCTATAGGTAGTGTTACATCTGAATTAAAAACAGGTCAATACTTAGCATCATTTGCAAGTGAAAATCTAAATGTTATATTTTTAGCAGGGATATTGTTTTTACTAAGTTCATTAATGTCTTTTTCAACTGGTACATCTTGGGGGACTTTTAGTATTATGATTCCAGTTGCTATACCTATGGCAGTTGGTATGGATGCAAATATCTCTTTATGTATTGGTGCAGTTATATCTGGTGGAATATTTGGAGACCATTGCTCGCCTATATCAGATACTACTATCATATCATCAATGGCTGCGGATTGTGAAATCATAGATCATGTAAAGACCCAGCTCCCTTATGCACTTATAAGTGGAGTTATAGCCTTTATACTTTTTGTAGTGTTTAGTTTCCTAGTACAGTAGTAATAGAGTAACGCATATCTTCATCTAGGTTTTCCATAGAGCTTAGCATCCATCTAAGGTACCCAGCATCTTCCGAAGCAACTTCCTCTAGTGTTTTCCCCTTATGCTTACCAAATCTAAAAGATTTGACCATTATAGGCGTATTTGTTAGGTCAACCATTTTTTCAACTGGATTTTCTCCTGGAAATTGTGAAGCTACTTCATCTTTTAGACGACTTAGTAGAAGTTTTAAAACTAAAACATCACCAATTGCATCGTGAGCTTTTACAACAATTCCAAGTGCATCAGCTTCTGCTTGTTCTTCTTTGTAAAGTTCCATTTTATATCTGAAATACTGTAGTCTATGCGCATCTTCATCAGGAAGTATATGTTTAGCAACACGTAGAGTGTCTATAACTTTCATTTGAGTATTGAAACCCTCTTTTTCAAGCATGCCTAAATCAAATGGAGCATTGTGAATAATCATATAGTTACTATCAATATTTAACTCTTGGAGCCTTTTATATGAAGAACTATCTGTACATGTAGGTTTGCCCTCAATCATACTTGGAGTTATCCCATGAACTTCCATAGCCCCAAAACTTATAGGAATATCTGAACTAAAAAATTCATTTTGAACTTCTACTTCTTTTTCTCCAAGTACAATATAACCTAATTGTATTACTCTATCAGTATCACCTGTTCCCGTTGTCTCTGTGTCTAGTATTATGTATCTTTTTGCCAAGTTGTTCCTTATATGCCTAAAAAAGCGTCTTTCATATAGTATAGATGAGCATGCATATAATCAGCACACAGCTCAATAGTTACTGTTTCACTATTCACTTTGTAGGTACAAAACTGAATAAATTTTAGTTGAGTTTTAACACCATTAAATTCAAAGTTTCTGACTGCTAGAGGTTCATTTAATTCTTCAAGAAGTTCTTGAATGTCAGAAATAGAGTCTTTACATGGGTGAAGGTCTAGAAGTTTAAAAAATGTATCGAATTTTATTTCCATAGAAAAATCATCATAAGTTACGTAAGTATTGTAGACTGCACGAGCGAGCTTCAATGCTTTATCACTTAATGGTTCATGTAGTAATTTTTGTTTTATTATTTCTTCTTTATCCATTGTGTATATCATATATACATTCTTATTAAAAATGAATAAAATCTAGATTTTATGATACACTTTTAGAAAAATCAGAGGATAATATTTGAACAAGATATCTTATTTATTACTACTGAGTTGTATCTCGTTAATGTCTATGGAGATAAAGCAACTTCCTATTAAGTTTGAAAAATTAAGAGTTGAGTTAACAAAAGAGTATATAAAGTCTCATTATCATCTTGATGTTGAGACTATAAAAATAGTTCCTAAAATAATTTTAATTCACCATACTGCAATAGATAGTTTTAAAGATTCTATAGCTCGTTTTACACCACAATCTCTTCCAACTGATAGACCAGATATTGTAAAAGCTGGAGCAGTGAATGTATCTACTCATTTTATGATTCAAAGAGATGGAACAATCAATCAACTCATGCCATTAGATATTATGGGGAGACATGTGATAGGGCTAAACTATAACTCTATTGGTATTGAGAATGTAGGTGGAGAATCATCAAATGATAATCTTACCGATGAGCAGTTAAAATCTAATATAGAATTAGTAAAGTATCTAAAAAGTAAATTTGAAACTATTGAATATGTAGTGGGTCATTATGAGTATAGATGTTTTGAGGGACATGAACTTTGGCTAGAGAAAGATGATGGCTATAGAACTATAAAAGATGATCCTTCACCAAGATTTATGCATGAGCTAAGAGAGAACATCAGTGGGTTTAAAGATGTTCCTTGTAAAGTAAAAAATGATTAGTACACCAACTCTTTATCTGTTAACTCTTGCCCTTATCGCTACACTGTTTACAGTTATAGAGAAGAAAGTGGATTTAAAAGTTTTTAAATTCATCCCTGCAGTGGTAATGATATATGCTTTTACAATGTTACTTGCTTCATTTGGAGTTTTTGATCAGGGTGAACTAATTAGTCAAACGTATAAAACTGCAAAGAAAAACCTCCTACCTGCTATGCTTTTTTTAATGCTACTAAGTGTAGATTTTAGACACTTTTTTAAACTTGGCCGTCATCTTCTTATAGCTTATTTATTAGCAGTTCTTTCCATAGGAGCCGGCTTTATAGTAGTCGCTTTACTTTTTAATTTTAACAATGATATGTCATCAGCTTTCGGAGCACTTGCAGGAAGCTGGATGGGTGGAACTGCAAATATGGTTGCAGTTGGCTCAGCTCTTGAAGTTAATGATGAAGCATTTGGATATGCACTGATTGTTGACAGCGTAAATTATACTTTTTGGGTGATGTTTTTACTATTTTTAGTTCCATTTGCAACTTACTTTAACAAGTTTACCTCTAGTCATGAGAGAATGCAAAAGTTAGGAGATTTAGGTTGTGCATGTAATGTTGGAGCTAAGAGATACTGGCTGCTGATATCTATGTCTATTTTAGTGTCTTTAGTAGTGAATTTTATAGCAGGTGAGTATAAAATATTAAACTATACAACTACTACAGTTATTTTAGCCACATTTGCAGGAGTCCTAGGTTCGTTTACAAAATTAAAGAGTATTAATGGCTCAAGTGAAATCTCTACTACAATGCTTTATATTCTGATTGCACTTATAGGCTCGCGTGCAGTATTTGAGAGTTTTAGTGATGTTGGGATTTATGTGTTAGCGGGATTTGTTATTTTATTTATTCATGCACTTATTATGGTTCTTGGCGCTAAGATTTTTAAGTTAGACCTTTTTTCTATTGCAGTGGCGTCACTCTCAAACATAGGTGGTGTTGCATCTGCTCCAATTCTAGCAGCAACTTATAATAAGTCACTTGTAAGTGTCGGTGTTTTGATGGCGATTATGGGTTATATAATTGGCACTTTTGGTGGACTTTTCGTTGGTAATATCCTTATAGGATTATCTTCATGAAGATAAGTAAAATTTGGAGTGAAGTAAAATATATAGAGTTAAAAACCCCATTTAAAACAGCGCTTCGCGAAACTACACATGTAGAGTTTATAAGGTTACATGTAGAAAGTGATAATGGATTAGTTGGTATTGGTGAAGCACCTGCTACAAAAGCTATAACAGGTGAAGATTTAGAAATAATAACAAACTCTATAGAGAGTGTAAAGAGTATTTTTTTAGGTCTTACATGTAAAGAAGCAATAGAGAAGCTACACTCTACATGTAAGATAGGATCAAGTGCTACTTCAGCTCTAGATATAGCCTTTGTATCTCTACATGTAAAGATTCATAATCAAAGTTATATAGAGTATTTTGGTACTAAAAATTTAAGCCCACTAAAGACCGATGTGACTATTAGTCTAAACGATTATGAAACAATGATAGAAGACTCTAAAAAAGCATTTCAAGATGGTATGAGTATACTAAAAGTAAAACTTGGAAGTGATATAGCACATGCTGTAAAAGTTATACATAAGATAGTTAAAGAGTTACCAAGTGTAGAGATAATAGTTGATGCGAATCAGGCTTGGAGTGTTGAGGATAGTTTGGCGTTTATAGATGGCATTGAAGGTCTACATGTAGAATTGATTGAACAACCAGTAAAAGCTGATGATATATCTGGATTAAAGGTAGTAACAGACTACTCACAATTTCCAATACTAGCAGATGAAACAGTGTTTACATTAGAAGACGCAAAAAAAATTGTTCAGAGTAAGTCCGCTCATATGATAAATATAAAACTTATGAAGTGTGGTGGTGTAACTAAGGCTGTAGAGATTCTGAAGTATGCTAGAGAAAATGGAGTAACATGTATGCTTGGTTCTATGCTTGAAGGAGAGTACTCTATAAACATTGCACTTCATCTTGCAATGGCTTATAGGGATGTTATACAATATATTGATTTAGATAGTCCTTTACTTTATAAAGAACTATCAGATGAATTAGATTTTGAATATAGAGGGTGTTTAATTTTACTTAAAAAGTAAGGCTTATCTAAACATTAAAAGAAGAGAATTAAGTAGTTTCAAATCAACATGTCCACTCATGTGAGTTTTTATAAGTTTAACAGCTTCAAAAGTAGTCATGGCTTCTTTATAACTTCTTTTACTTGTAAGTGCATCAAAAATATCACAAAGACCTATAATCCGAGCAAAAAGTGGAATTCCTGTTCCTAGTAAGCCTTCTGGATAGCCAGTACCATCCATCTTCTCGTGATGATACTTTATACCATGAAGGACATTTTTATTTTTTATACCGATTTTCAATCCTATTGTATAGCCAAGAGAAGAATGCGCCATCATTGTTCTAAACTCTTTATCCGTTAGTTTCCCATCTTTATTTATGATAGCTGGGTCAATTTTACTTTTACCTAAATCATGTAGTAGTGCAGACTCCCCAAGCTCTGCGAGAGCCTTTTGGTCTAGTTTTAAAAAAGAACCTAGACACATGGAGTATATAGCTACATTGAGTGAGTGTGTATGCGTGTAAAAATCATGTTCAGCGATATGCATCAAAGATTTAAGAGTAAAATCATCATCTAAAATATTTCCAACTAAATCATTAACAACACTTTTAGAGTTTTCATAATTTCCTAGTGTCTCTGGGTTGTCAAAAAGATTTTCTAAAACTAGTGTTGCATTTGAGTAAATTTCTTTAGAATGCTTTTCAAATTCCTCTTTTCTATCCTCTTTTGAACTGATGCTCTGGGTTATTGTTTTTAAAGACATTTTATATCTTTCTTTATACTTCTCTTGTATAAAGATCTCTTCTATAGAACTCAAGATAGTAATGTCATTATTTGTTATGACAGAGTTTTTTCCTTTAAATATTTTCAAACCAGAATTTGAAGAAGATGATACAAAAATATCAAATTCGAACATTACACCCTCATTGATAAGGGTTTTGTCCATTGAAATATATCCGTTCATTTTCTAAAACTCGAAACTTTCTTTTTTAAATACTTTAAACTCAGTAGCTACTTTTTCTTTTTCAAGGCCTAGCTTTTTAACAGCTTTTGGATTCACTAGAAACCATCCTAAAACTACATTAATTTTGTCTCCGTGTTGAATCATAAAGTCGCGTTTGACAGCTCTGTTTTCATTAGCTTGAATCATTGTGTTCTTTATAACTTCATTTGCTACCCATGGCATAGCTGGCTTTTTGTTTTTTCCTATGATTCTTACAAAAACTTCTTTTTTTAGTTTTATAGTTTCACTACCTCTTGTAACTGACATTTTTAAAACACCAACACGCAGTGGATGAAGAAGAAGTGCATGAGTAGATTTATTCTTTACATGTACAACAAAGTTGTCATTGTTCTTAACTATGGATATGTCTACATATTTTTCTAGCATTTCAGAGTTATTATGAGTCCCTGCAAAACCGTGAAAAGTATGTCCACCTAACTTCGGCATATGACAAGATACACAGTTTTTACCCATCTGATTATCTATATCTGTTGTGCATACATTTAACTTAGCTTTATTTGCCTTGTGTGAATGACAACCTATACAGCTTTTACCTGCCTTCATCTCATCACTCATATCTTTATGGTGAAAGAGATTTTCATCTGTACTTATTATATTTGTGTTACTTTTAGCATGAAGTTTAACATCCGTTATTCTATGACAATAAGTACAACTAATAGCCTCTTGATGAGTTGCATTTTTAGGATCAGGCATAGCCTTTTGGCCCTTTGTAATCATCTTATCTAAATTATTTGCTGCTGGAGTATGGCATTTACCACATACATATTGATTGAATTTTTTGTTTTTTGGATGCTTATCCCATACAGCTTTGTGTATAGGGTCTTGACTTGGAGTTGCTTTTGCGTGCATAGAACCTTTAAACTCTGAGTAAATTGTTGTATGACACTTGTTACACTCCGAACTTGGTGCAAACTTGTGAACTCCATCATTCGCATGTAGCGAGATTAGTAATAATAAAATTATTGATATTAGTTTCATATATATATCCTTATTATCGCAATTATATCTAATGTTAATTACTAGAATCTTTTATCATATACCTAAGCCAGAAAATACCAAATATACCTGAAAATGTAGATGCAATTAAAATACCTATTTTGGCTTGAAATATGAGTTCCTCATTACCAAGAAATGCTAAGTCAGCTACAAAAATAGACATTGTAAAACCAATACCACCTAAAAATGAAACACCAAAGATTTGATTCATTGTAGTTGTATCTGGTAGTTTAGCAATACCAGTCTTTATAGATATCCAAGATACACCAGCAATTCCAACAATTTTACCAATAACAAGACCTGCCATTATTCCAAGAGACACTGGTTGAATGATAGTATCTGTAATAGATTTGAAGTCAATAGATATTCCAGCATTAGCAAGTGCGAATAGTGGTATAACAACTAAACTTACTGGAAGATGGAGATCTTGTTCAATTCTTGCTGCAGGAGAACTTACATGGTTTATTTTATCTTTGATATTTATCAATATTGCTTTTTGTCTTTCGTGCATCATGTGGTCTGTTGTAATTGGATAATTATCATATTCATCAAGGCTATTTCTTGTATGGTGTGTAAAGTCAAGAGGAGTGTATTTTGGTTTAGATGGTATTGCAATTGCGACTATTACACCTGCTATAGTCGCATGAACACCAGACTCTAGCATAAAGAACCATAGACTGAGACCTACTAGAAAGTATGGTAGTAAAACATGTATACCTAAACGATTGAAGATGATTAAAACTAAAAATGAGATACTCGCTAAAGCAAGTGGTAACATTTGTATCTCTTCTGTATAAAAAAGTGCTATTACGGCGACAGCACCTAAGTCATCAACTATTGCTAATGCTACAAGAAATGTAACTAATGAAGTTGATACACGATTACCTAAAAGTACAAGTGCACTAATAGCAAAGGCTATATCTGTAGCCATGGGTATTCCCCATCCAGAAGCAGCTTCTGTCCCACTATTTATACTGAGATATATCAATGCAGGAACTACCATACCACCTATGGCTGCAAGTATAGGTAAAATAGCAACTTTTATATTTGATAGCTCTCCTACTAAAATCTCTCTTTTAATTTCAAGGCCTACCATAAAGAAAAATATAGCCATCAATCCATCATTTATCCAGTGATGAATAGAGTGAGATAGTTTCCATTCTCCAACATTAAAATCAATATTTGTATGGAAAAAGTTCATATAAGCATCAGCCAAAGGGGAATTGGCAAATACTATAGCTATAGTAGCCATTAAGATTAATAATAAACCAGTTGTTGTTTGGGCATGTATAAAGTGCTCAAAAGGAGTGGATATTTTATTAAAAGCTTTTTCCCATGGTGCATATATTTTCATATTTTGTATCCTTAAGTAGACTAAGAGAAGAGTACTTGATTACCACCATCTTGTTTAGCATTAAAAAGCATCATATCGGCTTGCTCTAGTATCTCATCAAAGGTATCATAGTTATTCATTGAAGCACCTATAGATATCGTACTTTTTATAACTTTATTTCCATCTACATGTAGTGGTGCGTTTTTTACTTCGTTGACCAAGAGCTCTAGTGTTTCGTTAACGTTATCTTCATTAGTATGTTTTAATATTATACAGAACTCATCTTCGCTGAATTTAGCAACGATATCGTTGTATTTAGTGTTAGATCTAAGTATTTCTGCTGTGTTTACTATAACTTTATCTCTAT
>JAOFSE010000002.1 GCA_028044295.1 Sulfurimonas sp. | reverse complement strand
TTTCTTACTATTCAACTATCTCCAAATTATCATAACTATCAAATTCAAAGTCATCATATATTATTTCATCACTTCCATATTCAACAGAATATTTTTCTACAATATCACTAAGTGATATCGTTTTATTTTCTAAAAGTTCACAATCTTCATTAGAAATTTCAACTTCAACTGGGTACCTATGTAGCACAAATGTAAATTCTTCAAATATAATTTTCTTATTCATATTTTTCCTTTAATATTTAACTGAACATACTGATTCAAATTCTACAGAAGGTATAACCTCCCCTATTTGTTCTTTATTACTTTTATATATAGGATTTTCAAATAGTGTGTCAGTAACTATGTATTCCATATCTTTACTCAATTTTTTTAACACTTGTATTGGTGTATTATAATTTGAAGCGACCATAGCTCTTATATACTCATCTTCATTTTCTGAAAATTTCTCCAATAATAGTTGGGGAACACTAGGATTAGAAAGTAATTCAGATAAAATTTCAAAATAATTATCATTACTTTCATTTAACTTTGATCTATATATTTTCTCTTGTCTATTCTGATGTATTTGTTCTTCAAGTTCCTTTTTTAATTCTCTCTTCTTCACGATATTCTCTCCTTTACTTTTATTTCTCGTAATCCAAAATCACTAGTTTTTAGTATAAACCTCTCTTTTAGCCAATTATTTAAATACTCCCATTCTTCATAAATATTTTCTACCATTTGTATATTTTCAGATACTGGAATATCTTGTTGTAAGGTTAAATTTTTTTCTATATAGTAACTACAATCATTTTCTAACTGACTACTTATATAGTCATAAATCAATCCACCACCAACAAGGCTGATTTTGTTGTTATTTACAACTTTTCTTAATGAATCTCTTAATAAAATCGTTTCTTCTGTATGAACTAAACTGTCTTTAAAATCTTGATACATATTTTTAAAATACTCTCTTACTTTTTTGTCATTTACTTCTATTAACATATTTTTTCCTTTATTTTTAATATTTATACTTACCTACTACCACCAAGAGGAGTAATAGATTTTTTTACCTTTATTAAGTTCTTCTTTCATCACTTTGATAGACTTCATATTTTCTTCCATATAATATGAGAACTGTTCCTTATCCATATTACTATCAGAACCGAAGAAAAAACCCTTAACATCGTAGTTCATATTTTTATTCAATAAATCTTTTTTAAACTTTTTTACATCTTTCATCGTAATTGGAACTTGAACTCCATTAAAACCCAATTCATCACAACCATCAATCCCTTTTTTAAGTCCAAGTTCTCTATACCACTCATGAACACTTGGAAATTTTCTCCAAGAAAATACTAATTCTTCACTACTATTCTCTATATACATATCTAAACCCATTTTTAATTCCTTTTATATTTTTAAAATTGTTAAAATAACTTACTATTCACCTATTTATTTGTTGATTTTTCAATGATATATCTATTCCCTAAACACCTCCAATTTTAGTTTCAAACATATTTATGAAACTAATTGAAGTTGTGGTTGATAGTCATTGTTATTTAAACTTTGACTATCAACTTCTTTTGTGAAGAAGATAAGTTCAACACATTTTGGTTTTTTACCATTTACTGACTCTGTGTTTTGGATAGATTTCTTGTGTTGAACAAAACCTATATCACTTCTCTCTGAGAACAATTCAATCAATTTTGAGTTGTTGTAGTTGTGATAGATAAATTGTCCTTTGAGTCCCATTGTGTAGTCAATACATTGACGGTGTGGAAAGTTATCTTCTCCATAAGTAACACGAGTTTGAAGTAATTCACTCTCATTCTCTTTTACATATAATGGGTCTGATATTGTCAATGAAGATTCATTGTCATATTTATCTAAAATTGTTGTATAGTCCTCACACTCTACAACTACATTGAACTGGTCTAACCAATATCCAAAGTATTCAATCTTTGAGACTACTGATTTCTCATATTTACTCTTACACTTACCAGTTGGAATATATGTAATACCATCAGTCCATTCTATGTTTCCACCATATGTTTTATTGGATAGGAATATGAATAAGACACTTGTCCCTATCCCATAGAAACCATAACTCTCGAGTTGATTTAGTTCTTTTAATTTCTGTTCAAAAAAATCTTGATACACCTCCAGTAATACTTTCTTACCTGAACACTCACGAGAATAGGTTGTGAATTCAACTTCAAGACCTAAAACCCCTTCTATTAACTTCTGTCGATTTTCTTTGATATCTTTAAAAAGTTGAGAATTTGTCTTGTTGATAGAGTTCAATATGACTTCAGTTCCTGGTTCTATGAGTGGAGTGACATTCATAAAGTCCATTCCACTCCCACCAAAGGGAATAATCAACCTATTGACTTTTTCTAAATTGATATATTGGTGTATAACATTTTGTACAGAACCAATAAATTGACCCTTTCCACCAGACAAGTTAAATAAAGAAGTTGAATTGACTTGTTGATTGTCTGTCAGTAGATTTCTCATAGATTTTACTAATTCAATATTGGTCATATTTCTTTGAGTCATATTCAAATAGTAATAATTTATCATATGGTTAGAGTTTTGAAGACGATTTACAAAATTTTGTAGTTCGTTCTTATTGAAGTCGTTTTCAGAAGTGATAAGGTTTTGAATATAGTGAATCACTATACTTTTTTTGTTTTTCATTGGAAAACAAGATTTATGTACATTAACAAAATCACTACTCTTTTCTACAATTAGTGTAAAAACTTTAAATAGTAGTGATATCTCAAAATCTACAAGTGATTTATCTGTTTTAACAATACTATTAAGTAGTCCATTGAATTTTTTTGATAACTTGTCGTTACCAAAATTAATATCAAGAATTTTTTCACTTATCATATTGATTAGTGATTTACTTTCATTGTTGATATTCTCTAATGATAATAGGTTAGATACTTTTTTAAATTTACTTATATTACCTTTCGTATGACTTTGGTTTTGATTATATTTACTGTTTGGTTTAACTATCATTTTTTAGCCTTTTATATTTTAGATACTGCAAGTATAAAAAAATGCGAAGAAGGCACTTTGAAGTATTAAAAGACCTAAAACAAGGTGCTTTTTGAACTTTTTTATTGTAAAATAGTTCTTTAAAGGTGTAAAAAAATTATTTTTAAGGTATATTTAATAATATGATATTAGTTATGAATAAAAAACATGGTGTAGGGTGTTCATTATTAACTTACAATTTAGGTAGGTTATTTAATCTGAATATATATGTTAATAAAGATAACTATATGATAGATGAAGAGCATAGTCTTTTATACCCTGAAGTTAAGAAGATAACACCAAATATGAAAAATGGCATTGTTGATATAGGTGCGAATATAGAAACTGCATATTCAAAAAAATTCATAAAACAAGCTAAACTTATAATCGTTCCTTTTGAATTTGGATATGAAAGTATTATGAAAACCATTAGCACATTAAAATACATTGAATACACAACAAATAGAAATGTACCTACTATTCTTGTATTAAATAGACTTGACAGGCAAGATAGTGACCGAGACTTTAACTACACTAGTGAAATGAGAGATAGGTTCCAAGAAGCAGGTTTTAGATTTAAACAAAATATATTTGATCCAAATGATGATGGAAATTTTTATTTAACATATTTAAGAAACTCTTATGAGTTTCAATCAAGCATGGACTCTGGAGAATATTTTTTAGATAAATTTTTTAATAATAGGTATATAGAAAAAGTATTTAACAACAATGACTTTAGAAAAAAAATAAAAGAATTTGATTATAGATTTTTTGTTAATATTTCGAAGAATACGATTCATAAAGTAAACTATAGAGATGAAGAAATATATATTCAAGATAAAGATATGGTTGTATTTAGAAATAACTATCAAGACTATGTAAAAGAAAGGTTTTCTAATTTAGAAAGGGATATTTGTTATGATCTAGGGCATTATCAAAGCGATCGTACAAAGATAATCTCTATAAGTGACTTAATTGATAATACATATTTAAGAAATAAGGAAACTAAACTTATAAAAGATTTTGCATATATAAGTTATTTAGTTGATGAATTATATAAATAACTTTCTTTTCTCCCCTCTCTTAAACTCGTTTTGAAAGTATGAGCAATACTTCATAAAATCGGAAACTAATACACATAAAATATATTTATATTTTTTAATAATATATGAACCCAAAGGTGTCATATAAATTATTAAGGTGTATAGTTTCCTATTTTATACATAACGAGGATGTATAGCCGTTTTCTTGTGGCATATAGTCGGTTCAATACTTCTTATAATAATTTCTAAACAAAGGAAATAATTATATGAAAAAATTGAAGAATTGGTTTGTATCATTTGATACAATCAAGGGTGGAGCAACTGGTTTAATCAATAGTGTTGATTACATTTTTGACGACAACCACGACAATCACAAAAAAGATGGACATGAGATAGTAGCTTACGATGGTATTAAGAACTCTCACAAGGTACTAAAAAATATTTTACAGATACAACAGAGTAAAGATATAGAAGTAAAATTGGCTCGTAAAGGAGGAAGAACAGCTTCTTATGGTAAGAACCTGTTAGTTTCATTTCCTCCGGAAATCAAACTAACTGATAGTGAATATAAACAAATTAGTAATAAGTTGATTTATGAACTCATAAACTTTATATCAGTAAATAATGATTTAAAGTATACAGATGAGCAAATAAAATATATTCAAAGAAATTTTATTTTATCTTCACTACATAGACAAGACAAAACTAGAAATGACCATTTAAACTTTGTGATAGGAAATGTATTTTTAGATTTAAACAATGATAAAAAGTTGAAGAGAGTTGACTTAGGTAAAAAAATGTATAGTCAATTTTTAAAAAATATGACGAATAAAGTGCTTTTGAACTATGGTCAAAATTATTTAGACTACCAAATTAAGTCTCAACGAAAAGCTCGTAATCGAAAAAATAAACTCCCTCATACAATTAATAAACTCAATGAAGTAATTGATGATTCACTCCAAGAAATGAAACAACTCCAACAACTTTTTAAAGAGATGGAGTTCCTACAAGAGTATTCTCAAAAACTCAAAAAGAGGATTGACAACTATTTAAACCGTATGGCTACTGCACTTGAAGAAGATGATACTGAAAAGTTCAACAAGAACCAACTACTTGTAGAGAAGTCCTATAATAAATTAGAGAGCTTGGTAAGCGAAGAACATAAAGAAAAATTGTCTAAATTCGAAGAACTGAAAAAGTCCCTAGAATTAAAACGAAAATCTCAATCTACCCTATATCCAGCTCCTACAAAAGATTAAGGAAAAATATTATGAGTAAAAAAGATGAAAAAGATTCAAGTCGAATTGATAGAGTTATTAAAAAACTAGAAAAGATTAAAAGTTATAAAGAACAAAAAAATGCACCTAGTGAACTAAAAGATATTATTGATATGGTTGTTGATGGGATATCGTTAATAGTCAGTAGTAAGGATAAGTAATTATGTTTATGTTGTTATTTATGATAGAAGACTTACTCGATTTATTTATCGAGATTATTGAAGATATCTTAGAGTTAAATGCTCCTAAACTTGAAAATACTAAAAAACCACCTAGACTAGGAAGATAAACCCAAGAAGATACAAACTTAAAAAAGAGGGATAAGAGATAAATATCTCAATATCCTAATATGAACTCGGCTTAGAGTTCTTTACTCTTCCGATGGAAGATTATAGTGGTACAAAGACATAAAAGATAACCTATCAATAAAATTGAATCTCTTTATCTGTATATGTTAAATTGAGCTTCAATCCTTTTTCAAAAAGTTTCTATAGTTTCTTTCTTTCAGAGAGTATATTTTCCCAAATATAAATGTGTTTCAAGGATAAACTTTCATATTGATAGGGTCTTCCTTGTTTTTTTCAGGGAAATAATTTCATATAGGTAGGGGAATACTTTCAATTTTCAGGGGAATAATTTCACTTTGTAAGGGAAAATGAAATACCTAAAATATGGGCTTAAAAAGAAATATTTGTATTTATATAGCCCAGACTTTCATTTTTTTGATTAAAGCGATAGTTTATATTATTATGTATCCTAACTTATAAATATATCAAATATTTATAAGAATAAAAGGAAAAATCATGAGAATGAATAAAGAAAAAATATATCATTATTATAAATTGAAGGAAAAATATTTAAAAGAAAAATCAGATGTTCCGAATAATGCTAAAAGATATAAATTAAAGAATATAGAATACTTCTTTTCACAACAGTTAGAATCGCTAAACTATGTGGATTATCACAGAAGACAAGAGTACTTATTTAGACTTCTGTTAGATATTCAATATTTTGAAAATATTGGAGAGTATAAAAAAATTAAAAACTACCACAAAAAAATGTTGGTTTTATTGGAAGAAAATATAAAAGACTTAAGCAATGACTAAAATCAAAGATTTTAAAATATTTAAACCCAATGAAATTATAGAAACTTTTTTAGCGGATACGCAAGCCAACTCTGTAAAGTTGATTGATAGGTTCTGGCATGAGATGGAAGTAGAAGTTCATAAGAGAGGTAAATTAGGATTAGAAGAAAGGTTTAATACTAAATACTCTCTTCAAGATTTAAAGAGTTTTTTGAACCTACCTGATAGTGTTAAAAGCTATCATTCAATTATCGAAGAAGCCTTGGATGGGTTATGTGTCAGTATTAAGATAAAAAATTATACTGATAGAGATGGTAAAGTAGTTAAAACTGCAAATCAAAATATACTTTCTTATAAAGAGTATGATAACAGTATAGAAAATGCAAAAGAGAAAATTTATGAAATATCTCTATCTTCTGAACTATTTAATTTAATAACTCAAAAGAAGAAAAAGAACTTTACAAACCTATATTCAAGGCACCAAGAGAAGCTACGAACTGGTGTACATATAGTTTTATATCAAAGATTGAAATCATTACAATTTTTAAAGTATAAAAAGCATGAAATAGATTTAGAAACATTCAAAGGTTTTTTACCCATCACAAGAACAAAAATAATAGACGATAAAGCAAGTAGTAAAAAAATAAAAAACACAATAAATAAAAAACCTTTAAAATATATATCTGAAGCAGAAAAAATAGTTAAAAGAGCATTGGAACCTATCAATAAATATACAGATATTCTCGTATCCTACAAGGTAGATAAAAAATATAAACTTATTAGTTTTAAAATTGAAATAAATCGAGATAACATGACTGACGAAGAGATTGCCCAAGCGGTCAAAAATCAAAATAATAAAAAGCAAACCAAGGAGGAAGTTATTCAAGAAGAAGAACAAAAAATACTTGATAATTTACTAAATAATAAATGAAGATTTTAATCTTCATTTTTATAAGATAGAAATAAATACTTATTTTGTTAAAATTTCAATCAAAGATATGATGAAAAATTAGATAATTCAATGAAATTAGACCCTACTTATAAAAAAGTTGATACTTCTGATTCAAAAGAAGAACCAACATACGGACAAAATAATTTTAACTCTGAAGCTATTAATTCAAGACTGACCATTCCTTTTATTGGTGGTAAAAGCAAACCTGATAAGATAATTCCATTAATAGATGATAAAAAGAAAGACAATTAAAATTTAAAATCTTCATTTGTATAAGAAATTACTTGTGGATAGTCTTGAACCTTACACCACTTATAACCCTCTTTACGATAATATCCAGTGATTTTTTTCTTTGTAATTTTAACCAATGAACAATTCTCAAAATCCCCTGACATAACCATTAAGTCAAATTTGTATTTGTTTTTTATCTTGTAGTTGTTCTTATAGGTTTTAGTTTGGTAGATTTTTAGTTGATTATTTATAATCTCGTAGTTATATACCTCTGAAGTATTTTTATTTTTAACAAGTCCTTGTCTATTAAAAATAAGAGTGTAAGGTTCTCCTCTTACTTTTGAATTATCTTTACCAAACATAGCAAAACCATTCTCTTTAAGTGATGATACCTCCCATACACCTAAGATATTATTTTTTGAAAATGACTGAGCTTGTAATAAGCTACTCACTGATAGTAAAATCATTAAAATTAAGTTTTTCATAGTTTTATATTCCTTTTTAAAATGTTTATTAAATATAGGGTATTTTACCCTATATACTCATAGGTATCTGAACCTACTTTATAATAAGAACCCTCTATCTCTAAATCTTTTCCTATTTTTTCATAGTCTATATTATTGGCAATAATGTCAGGAATACCATCTAAACCATAACACTCTTGGATTAAGTCATAAGCTATATCTTCCATCGTGCTATCTTCGTATATTCTAACACTATCTTCATAACTCTCTATTGCTTCAAAAATATCTTTTACAAAGTGATTCTCCATTAAAAAAGTAATCGCTTTTACTCCGTCTTTATCTATACTTTCCATAGACTCAGCAATCTCATTTAGTTTAGTTAAGTTGGAATACTCTTCTATTTCCATATACGAACACTCACTATCACTTAAAAAAATCTCTTCGTGAAAATGACTATCTCCACAGATATCTCTTCCTCTTTGTAGTTCGTTTTCTATACTCTCTGCAAGTAAATCCTCATTCATTGGTAGTTGATACCAAGAACCAACTAAATGTCCGTTATTGTATGCCTCTAAGTCTGTTATATATATTCTCATCTCTTGTCCTTTAAATTTAAATATCTTTTTTGAAGATTTTGAGGGGTGTTTTTTCTTCTTAACTTTTTAATTTTAAGAACTTCAAACTAATCTCTTAATCTTTCAAATATCTCTTTCGTTAGTTCATCGGGTTTGTAGGATTGTGTGATATGAATTTTTACTGAGAATTAAATATAAATATGCAGTATTTTATTTTAGTATCTGTAAATAATTTAATAGAGTTAAATGACGAAAACTTGAACTAATGATTGATATTTGAGAGGTTATTGATTTGATTGGAGTTGTGGTGTGCAACAAAAATTAGAAAGTTTAGAAGTGTTTTAATGGAAGTAATTTTTAATTACATCCTCATCCAGTATTTATGTGTGTCTTGAAAAGTTCCAAATATTACAGGTTGTTGAACTTTATTTATTTATCATTTCTTTATTGTCACATCTATTATATTCACATTGAAAAGTGATGTGAGAAATCCCAAATTCTTTATTTAGCTTTTTTTCTAATAGGTCTATAACATCTGTAGATTCTTGAAGTTGAATATTTTCATTAAAATCCAAATGGGCTTCTAAATGTATACGACTGTCATCTAATTGCCAAAGATGTAAATGATGTATATTATCTATTTGCTCTTGCTCAGTTATCGTTTGAATTACATCATTTACATCTATGTCCACTGGTGTAAAATGCATTAATACAAATATTGCACTTTTTAGTAATGCGAAAGATGCCCAAAGAAGATAAATAGCAATTAAAATTGAAATAATAGGGTCAATCCAAAATAGATTGAAATAATGCATCAGTACACCACCTAAAACTACAGCAACAGATGTCATGACATCAGCCAACAAATGCAAATAGGCTGCTTTCATATTCATATTCTTTTTTGCATCATGTTTAACTATTAGTACACTAAATCCATTTACAATAATTCCTAAAATTCCAAGAATAATTACAAGAATAGAATCTATAGGCTCTGGGTGATAAAGTCTATTAAATGCTTCTATCATTATATAAATTGATATAGCGATTAAAGTAGCTGAATTAAAAAGTGCAGCTATTATCTCTGCTCTACGGTAACCAAAAGTTTTTTCAATATCAGATGGTCTTGTTGCAAGCCTATTTGCACCATAAGCAGTGATAAGGGAAATAACATCACTAAAATTATGAATTGCATCACTAAGTAATGCAAGCGAACCTGAGATTAATCCACCAATTAGCTGAGCAATTGTAATAATGATGTTTAAAATAATTGCTATAAATAGGTTTTTAGCATTTACTTTATGATGATGTACAGACATTACTTACCTTTTTATATTATTTTATCTCTTTATTCTCAATCGTTCCGTCTAATGCATTTATAACTAAGAAATAATTTTTTGTTCTAGCTTTATATATAATATATCTACCACTATGAGTTAACTTTAGTGAAATCACTTCTTCATTTGTATCATCTTCAACTATCTTTCTTGCTTGTTCTTCATCAATCTTATGTAACTTATGCATGTTCAATTTTTTATTCATTTTCACTACAGGTCTATTATTATAACCGTGAATAGAGTTGTGCTCTGATGGACTTAGTGTTTCCGAAGAAGCGAATACTACTAATGGCATTAATAATGTAATTATAATTTTCATATTAATCCTTTATTATGTGAAGTGCTTAATAGCACTTCATTAAAAGCCTATTCTAAGGCACTCTTTTTTCTGTCATCATGAAGTACAATATCTTCATGTGTATGCTCATTTTTGTAAAATAACAAATAAGTTGAAGGAAGTATCAACAGTGTCAATAATGTTGAACTAATAATTCCACCTGTTATAACAACTGATAATGGATACTGTATTTCACTTCCTACACCTGTAGCGTAAAGTAGTGGTAAAATACCAAATAGTGTAGTAAATGCTGTCATAAGCACTGGACGAAGTCTTAAAAGTGTTGCATCTTTAAGTAAAGTCTCTAATTTTACATGTGGATACTTTATTCTTAAATCATCGATAAAACTTACAAGCACAATCCCATTTAAAATTGCAATAGCAAAAATAGCTAAAAATCCTATAATAGCAGAGACTGAAAGATAAATTCCACTAATAAGAAGAGCGATAATACCGCCAATAAAACCAAAAGGAACATTCATTAAAATTAGCATTGCTTTTGAAAGAGAGTTGAAAGCTGTGTATAAAAGTAAGATAACTAAGAGTATTGTAATTGGAATAATAATCATTAACCTCTCAGTAGCTTCCTTCATATTTTTAAAGTCGCCAGCCCATCCTATATAATAACCATTTGGAATATTTACTTGTTCTTTAATAATCTGATTAGCTTCGTCTACAAACGATGCAACGTCTCTATCTTCTACTTCCATTGATAAAACCATATATCTACTCAGATTCTCACGTTTAATAAAAGATGAACCATGACTTACACTAATGTCACAAATTTGTTCTAAGCTTACTAAAGCACCACTTCGTGAACGTATTGTTACAGCTTTCACCGCTTCAATATCTTTTTTTGCACCTTTTATCTTAGGAACAATTCCAAAACGACGAATACCTTCAATCTTTTCAGAAACAGCCTCTTCACCAATTCCATTACGAATTACATTCATAACTTCTTCAACACTAATCCCATAACGAGCAAGTGCTAGATAATTTGGTTCAATTTTTATCTGAGCTTGACCTAGTTGAACTTCAACTTCCATTTCCTCTAAACCATCAATACCTTTTAGATTTGCTTGAATAGATTTGGCAATCGAGTCTAATACTTTTTGGTCATCACCATATATTTTAACTGCAAGTTCAGCTTTTACACCTTCAAGCAGCTCTTCAATACGCATAGCAATAGGTTGAGTAGGTATAAACTGAACATACTCAAAAGTATGCTTTAAATCTTTATTCATACTATCCGTTAAGTCCTCAAGATTTACTACATCATCCTTTAAAGTTAAAAGAATCTCCATATAATTTGCTTGAGCTGTTTCACCTTTCTCACTTCGACCTATCATTGAAAGAACAGATGTAACTTCATTAGGATAGTTCTTTAAAATATGCTTCTCAATTTTACTTGCTGTTTGAGTTGATTGTTCTAATCCTGTTCCTGGAATAGATATAACCCTATACATAATTGATTCTTCATTAAGCTCAGGCATAAACTCACGACCTTGTTGAGTTAATACAAAAGCTAATACAACAAATATTACAGATATTCCAATTAGAAATTTTTTGGCATTAGCAAGAGCTGATATCAATAAAGGAGTGTAAACTTTTTTGATGCTTTTCATTACTAGATTTTCTTTAGACTTTGATGGCTTGAGTAATAATAATGTTAAAACTGGAACCAGCACTAACGCTACTAGTAATGAACCAAGCATTACAAAAACAATATTCAATGCCATTGGACTATAAAGTTTACCTGCTAATCCATCAAGAGATAAAAGAGGTATAAAAACAGCTGCGATAATTAAGACTGCAAAAGTCACAGGTGTTGCCACCTCTTTGGCTGAATCTGATATAACTTGTAGTCTAGGTGCATCTGGTTCATCGTGAAGCTTTCTAAAGCTATTTTCAACAACGACTATGGTTCCATCAACAATCATTCCTACTGCTATTGCAAGACCACTAAGACTCATAAGATTCGCACTTAAGTTGTAATAGTCCATAAGTAAAAATGCTATAAGAAGAGAAAGTGGCAAAGATACAATAACTATAAACGCAGAACGAAGTTCAAATAAGAATAAGAATAGAACTATTGCAACTAAAATAACTCCAGATATAAGAGCAGTTGTCATTGTACTTACCGCTTTATGAGTTATCTCTGTTCTATCGTAAATAGTCTCAATAGTAACACCTTTTGGAAGTGCTGAGTTTACTGTATCGATTTTTTCTTTGATTAATTCTACAACTTGAGCAGCATTTGTCGCAGTCCTTTGTAGAACCATTCCCATTACTGCTTCATTACCATCTATACTTACAGCTCCAAACCTAGGTGCTGAACCTGCTTCAACAGTAGCAACATCTTGTATAGTCACAGATTGTCCTGCTTCAAACTTAACAACAGTGTTACGAATATCGTCCAAACTATTATAAAGTCCTGCACCACGGATAAGATATTGTTCACGGTTAAACTCTAGGTATTGACCACCTGCGGAGCGATTGCTTTTTTGTAAAGCACTAACAACATCTCCATATGTAACACCAATATTTTGAAGTTTCTTAGTATCTATGAGCACATTGTATTGCTTTTCATGTCCACCCCATCCAACTACCTCTTCAATACCACTTACACTTTTAAATAAAGGAGTCACAATGTAGTCTTGCATCTCTCTAATCTCACGAAGTGAATATTTGTCTGTGCTATCTTTTATCTCATACCAAAATACTTGTCCAAGACCTGTAGTATTCGGTCCTAATACAGGTTTCCCCCAGCCTTGCGGGATATTTATTCCAGTTAGTCTTTCACTTACTAGTTGACGTAGAAAGTAAATGTCTAAATCATCTTCAAAAAATACAGAAACATAGGATAAACCAAAGAAAGAATTTGACATAATCATTTTCACTCCAGCCATACCTGATAAAGCTGACTCTATTGGATATGTGAGTAACTTTTCTATATCCTCAGCTGAGTTACCAGGACTCTCTGTATAAATGACAACTTGCTTAGGCGTAATGTCAGGAAAAGCGTCTATAGGTATCTCTTGATAAGCCTTAAAGCCAAAAACAGTAATTACTATGAAAAAGGTCAATACTAAAAGCTTGTACTTTAGTGATAAATCAATAAGTTTATTTAACATAATTTATCACCTAATGCCCATGCTCGCCAAGTGATGATTTTAACATCATTGACTTCACATAATAGCTCTTGTCACTGACATATTCTTCACCTACTTCTAAGCCTTGAACTCCTACGTAATCATCGTCATGATTAATAATTTCAACAACACGAGCTTCGTATGGAACTGTCTCCTCTTCATTTTCATCATGTTCTTCTTCATCATGTTCATCATGTTTTTCTTCATCGTGGTCTAGCTTATGAATAAAGACTACCCACTCATTATTGAAGAATGACAATGCTGACTTCTTGACAGCCACTTGTTTTTTTGTTGGCTCAAAATAAAGAGTAGATGAAACAAATGTGTTAATAAACAAATCATCTGCTTTTTCATCAATACTTGACAGCACAATTATTCTTTGTGTTTTCACATCTAATTCTGGTAGTATTTGGGCTACATGAGTTACAATTTTTCTACCATTGTAATTCACACTAAGCTTTTGACCAACTTTTACTACATTAGAATACTCTAACGGTAGATAAGACTTTACATAAAATGCTTGGTTTTTTATTATAGTTATTAATGCTTCATCCTCTCTAATTACTGTATGCAATGGTTGAAGAAGACTTGACACTCGTCCTGCACTATGCGCGTAAAGAATAAAATTACCTGTTGCTTCCTTTATATTATTAGTATCAATACCAAGTGTTCCTAATTGTGATTCTAAAGCTGAAGCATTGGCACGCATAGAATTTAGTTCGTTACTTAAAGTGTTTAACTTTTGAAGAGATAGCATACCTTTTTCATAAAGTTTTTTGTTGGCACTATAATTTTCTTCTAAACTTGTAAACTGTTTTTTATATGAGATATAATCTGCTGTCATTTTAGAAACTAATATTGATTCTATTAAAGCAATTTTTTGCCCAGCTTTTACATTTTGACCAGCCTCAACAAAATATTTTTCCAGATGCCCATTAACTAGTGAGGTTACTGATTGCTTTGCATTCGACAACTGAATGATTTTAGAGTTTAATTCTATTGACTTTCCAAATGAATGTAGCTTGGAGTGTTCAGTTGGTACATTTATACCAAATAATGAGGTAATAGATAGTAATAGAAATATAGATATTCTATTCATTGAAATTTCCTTTAGAATAATTAGTGTAAATAGCATTTTTATCTAATGCTGTTTGTATTTGAATAAGACTTTTTTTCGTCTTAATAACTTTATTGTTAACTTCTTGTAGTTGAAGCAAGTTTGTATGTGAAATTTTATAGCTATCTTCGTGCATTTTTAGAAGCTCAAGCTGTATATTTAGTATGTTTTCATTACTCTCATACAGTTTAGTTAATGATGCTCTCTCTCTTTTAAGCCTTAAGAAATCCATATTTAAACGATTTGTCTCATTTTGAATTAAAAGCTCTGAACTTGATGCTTTCAACATAGCTATAGTCTTTTCTTGAGACTTATTATTGAATATCGCTAAGGGAAACTCCAGACCAACTCTATATATATCTTGGTCTGGTTCATTTTCTAACTCAGCAAATAAATTTATCCATTCCAGACTATTAGAATTTAATTTCACTTTAGATAGTGCTTGATTTTGTTGATTTTCTAAAAGAACGACACTAGGGTTTTTAATATTTTGAATATCACCATTTACGCTAAATAAATAATTCTCTTCAATCTCTATCTCTTCGTTGATTCCTGCAAATTTCAATAGTGAAAAATATGACTCCAATTCATCTAAAGACAAAGCTTCTTTTGAATTATTGGCTATTTCATATTCTACTAAAGAGTGAAGCTTTAATCCTTTTGAGATTCTGCCTTCTTCAAATTCTGCAATAGATATGTCATATATTTTTTTAGCAATATTCAATTCTTCATCACCTAGTTTAAGTAGCATTTTCATCTTTGAATAGTTTGTGTATAAAAGTGAAATATCACGAATGAAAATAGCTCTTTTTTGAGAGTAACTTGCATTTGCAGTATTGATACTACTATTCACAACATCTCTTTTATCATCACCAACACCCCATAAACGAATAGGCTGTGAAAGATTAACACGATATGAATCATCACTAGAACCCAAATCTGGGTTAAGTGAGGAATACTCTAACTCTAAAGTAGGGTTTTTATATCTAGTAAGAATCTCACCCTC
Source organism: Sulfurimonas sp. (assembly GCA_028044295.1). GTDB lineage: Bacteria > Campylobacterota > Campylobacteria > Campylobacterales > Sulfurimonadaceae > Sulfurimonas. The sequence goes on along the minus strand of JAOFSE010000002.1, from coordinate 172,067 downwards.
TTCTTTTGTTTGCTTAACAGATAAAGCCAAAGACTCTAAATAAGGACTATTTTTTATAGCCTTTTGTAAAAATTCATCAAAACTTTCTGCACTCAAATATGTGCATAATAGTAGAGATATAATTATATTTCTGAACATAATTATCCTTTGTAATAATAAAAAAATTGTATAGGTATAGGTTGAAGGAGGTATTAAGTGATAGGAGGTTTAATCGTTTTTGAGTAAGTTTTAAAAAGATAAGAATCACTTCTTGAAATTTGACTATAGCTAATTTGTAAGGCATTAAATGCAGTATTGACTTGAGGTAGTATATAAGTGTTATGATATTCATAATGTATATCACATATATCACCTTTTTCTATTGGGCCTTCAAGTTCAGCTACATATTCAGCAGTAGTACAATGGTCATCATCTAAATAAGCAAATGTAAACTCGTGAAGGAGAGAGAAGCTCATTATAAACAGTAATGCCAATGCTACTATGCTTTTTGATTTCATCTAGCCATTGTAACATTATAATGTTAATTTTAATTTTATTATAAAATATATATTCCACTTTCTGAAATACTTTATTTGACTTGTCTTTTCTTGATAGTTATGCGGATGCAATTTATGATATATAAAAGTCAAGAACTACTAGATTTTAATGTTCATAAGCCTCTTATATTTGGAACAACTTTTTAAGCCACCATTAAAAATGAGCTAAAAACTCCAAAAGGTACAGATTATAGTCAAACTTGAAGTTTGACTATCTAATAGCACCTATACCTGGTTTACTCTTTTTACGTTCACATCCGCAAGTGAAAGTAAGTGGTTGCGAAGTACATCTTTCAAGATTTAATCCGTATTTCCCTTTCTTTAACACATCACATTTGAACTTTAAGTTTCCATGTTTACGATAATGTCTATTAACACATTTTTGTTTCATATATTTTTCTGATTTAGTATAGAGTTCATTACCTGGCGTAGCACCTTTTCCCTCTTCAGTAAAACTTGGTGCCGTGTAAGTGCTTTCTTCACATCCAGATGCAGTAGAGAGACGTTTTTTTACTACTGAATTTTGTACAATGAGTTTGTTATTTTGTGTTGTAGCGTTACTTTGAGTAGATTGCGTGACATTTTGTTGATTTGCTTGTGCTACCCTGTTCTTTTCTTCTTGATATTTATTCAATTCAGATTTATAATTACTTGTAGCAGTGTTTTGTTTTACTTTGGCACGAATTATTTGACTTTGTGGTGAGTTTGGTCTATTTTTTAATTCTTCTTGAACGCTCTTATGTAAGTTATTTAACTGACTACCTTTTCCATCCTCAACCCATATATCATTAACTGCTGCTGATAATACACTCGCTTGGTTTTCTGCTGATATTCCTGAACTACTAGCAATTCCTGCGATAGCTCCTGTTGCAAATATTTTCGCAAATATATTACTTCTTCTATTTGATTCATCTTTTAAAGCCCGTCCACCATAACTTGTTATTGTTGAATATGCATCATAATTCTCCACTTTACCTTTAGCATCTGTAGCATAATCCAATGCTGTCATTCCTCTGTCATCTCTTACATTGACATTAGCACCTGCATTTAATAACAATTCACATACTTCTCCCTTGTCATACATTGCAGCAAACATTAAAGGTGTAGAGTAGACTTTTGATGAAGTCAGATTTGGATTAGCCCCCATAGAGAGTAAAAGTTCAGTTATTCTTAGACTATCATAACTTATATGAAGTGCTGTATAGCCATCTATTTGATTAGCATTTGGATTAGCTCCGGCTGCTAACAAAGATTTAGTGATTTCAAATCTTGTATCATCACAAGACGCACTAATGATTGGATAACTAATTTCTCCCTTGTATCCATTATATGCAAGATTAACATCTATTCCTGCAGTTATTAGTAAATCAACATATTGTAAGTTTTCTAGTTCTATAGCTTCACTTAGAGCATCAGAAGTCCCTCCATAATTTGGATTAGCCCCTTCCATTAACAATAGTTTTAAAATATCATAAGTGCCTTTTTTAACCGCCTCTTTTACCAATGGAATAGAAGCAGATGAAACATCATATCCATTGTCAATGACTTTTTTAACATTTGATAAATCTTTACTTTGAATTGCTACTAACATTTTATCGACCACTATAGGTTTAGGTGGAACATATGTATTAGGACTTGGTTGTGAGTATCTTGCTTGGCCACAACCACTTAATAGTAGTACGGTTATTAGTGATACTAAAGCTGCAAATTTATCAAACATTTTTAATCCTTTTAAATATAATTCAACTATTGTATCGAAAAATAATATAAATAATTTTAATACGTATGAAAATATTTTTTTGGAAAAGCCACACTATCAGCCGTCTTTAGATGTCCCTAAAAGGACTCCCCTACCAAAATAAATCAGGTTAATATAGTTATTTCCTAGCCAACTACTTTTTATCCCAGTTTCCCTTATATTTGGAACATCATTTACAATTTCGAATTTTATATGTTCCACAAAGTGTTCAAAAAGTCTAAATATCAAATTCTCATAAACCTTAAAGACTTATGGAACAATAAAAGTTATTTATAGATTAAAACATAATATAAATCTAATCTAAAGTATTGTGGTGCTATAAACCACTTCACTTAATGTAGAAAATTGATCTCTAATATGTAAAATATTAAAAATCATAAAAAGATTCATCTCCCATATTGTATATAACATCATTTGCACCATTGTCTAAATCAAAAATTATATCTATCTCTTTATTACCATAACTCATATCTTCATCGAGAGTTTTCAATACATCGTTTTTAATTTTATTTAGTTCATCGTTACCAATAATAACAATATTATTTAATCTGTGTTGAATATCATAATTCAAAGAGTCTTCTTCATCATCGTAATCAACATCAATACAACAAGTTAAAAGAAATACTATTTTAAAATCTTTAAAATTTGTTTCTCCTAATATTTCTCTTGAGTGTTGAGTGTCACAATCAATCTTTCTTTTCCCTTCAATTAAAGAATTGTAAACTTCTTCTTTAATATCTACTTCCCAATATGTAGTTTTAACATGAGAGTATAATAAATTTGTTATTATTTCTTCAATTGGATAAACTGAAAAGGAGTTCTGATATTTTTTGTAATCTGTAAGTTTTGATGGATTTGATAATATATCTTGAAGAGTTTTGTTATCACTAGAATTTACAGCTTCTTTGAATTTCAAGGGGCAATTAACATCATTGAGAATATCAATAAGTAATTCAAGATAATAATTAGAACCTCTACTACCTAATAATTTTGTTAGAATATTCTTTGTTATGTCAGCATGATTAAGTATCTCAAATAGTTCATCAGATAAAATTATTTTACTTGATTTAGAATAGAATAAATCTTCAATCTCTTCATATTTTTCTTCCTCTAATTCTTCTAAACTTTTTTTCGTATCATTATTGACTGAACTCATATCTATCCTTGATAATTTTATGTGTATTATACCTTTTAAATGACATATAGTAAGAGAAGAGGATGTATTTAAGAGTAAGTTTATATTCAAATTGAAGGTGTGCCCAAACTATGCCTTTTGTTTGAGTCTTTTTCGTTAAAAGTAGGAAATTATTTGTGTAGACATCCCTATTTTAGTGTATTTTGTTTAAAAATATGAGTCTATCTTATAATCATTCAAAATCAACACCTTGTTTATTAAAAAATTAGTTAAAATTATAGAATAATTTTAGAAAATAAAGCTAAAAGCTATTCCACATATTCAATAACTGTATTTTATCACAACAATAATATTTTGTTCTTTCTTTTCTTAACTTTTTAAATCACACTTTTTTTTAATTAATCCTTAAAGTATTATAAAAACAACCTTATTTCATTGTGCAATAAAAGTGCTAAAAATAGTAGATTACTTTAAAACTGTGCATGTTTTTTGTGCCATAAGACTGTCAAGAAGCTTACATTCTGACAATATAGAAAAATTTAATTTTTTTAAGAAAGTTAATTTTATATAAGAAAAACAAAATTGTCTGTGAGACTACAATTATTTTTTGTTTTTTTATTTATTTTTGAAAGTCCCTATATATAGGGGTTAAGATGGTGCACCTGAGAAGATTTGAACTTCCACACCGTTAAGTACGAGCCCCTCAAGCCCGCGCGTCTACCATTCCGCCACAGATGCATTTAACAATAATTTGTCTTCTTTTTCCTTCATTAAGGCATACCCTCAAGCCTGCGTGTCTACCGTTCCACCACGATCGCATAAAAATAGAGTAAAAAAAAAGCCTAGCTGGAAAACCAACTAGGCTTGAGGGTATATTTAGTTAAATCTTAAAGATTAACCTAAATATGGGTTAGCATAAAGAGCGATTAGTGCAATAACTAGTGCATAAATAACTTGTGCTTCGATCATTGCAAGAGCGATGAACATTGTTGTCATTAGTTTAGCACCAAGACCTGGGTTTCTAGCAGTACCAGCGATAGTAGCAGCAGCAGTATGACCCATACCGATAGCTCCACCAAGAGCAGCAAGACCAAGACCAAGACCAGCAGCGATCATTGAGTAAGCTTTAAGAGTTTGGTTAGCAACTTCACCATCAGCAGCGAATGCAGCAGTAGCAAGAGTTAGCATTAAAAATAGAACTTTTTTCATAAGTTTCTCCATTATAAGTTTTACAAGTTTTTTCGGATAGCGTAACCTCATTGTAAAATGAAGCAACCCAAACATAAATGCCTAGATTTCCCTACTAAAAATTGATGGGAGATTATACATAAAAAGTAATAAAAGGGAGTTTAATCTTTAAAAAGAAGACTTACATGTAGAATTCATTATCTCTACATGTAAAAGGTATTAGTAACAGCGACCTAAAGAAATTTTGTTTCCTTTGAACTCTAGAATTTCAACACTTATCTCTTCACCTTCGTTCAGTACGTCTGAAACTCTTTCAACTCTCTCTTTTGACACTTTAGAGATATGTAATAGTCCATCTGTTCCATCTGGTAATTCTATAAATGCACCAAAATCAACAATCTTTTTAACCTTACCTGGATGCTTATCTCCAACTTCGTACTGGATCTTAGCTATTTTAGGAGTATTTACTATGCTCTCTATATGCTCTCTAGCACCAGAAACACCTGTTTTGTTTTTACCAGTAATTTTAACTTTTCCATCTTTTTTATCTATGTCTATAGCTACTTCAAATTTCTCTATCATTTCACGAATAGTTTTACCAGCTTGACCAATAATCTCGCCTATAAAGCTAGGGTCTATGTGAAAGAAGTCCGTACTTGGAAGAACACCGTCATTAAATTCAATATTTGCTTCAACTTCTAACATGATATCAATAATATGACTTCTACCATCTTTGGCTTGATACAGTGCTTCTTTTAAAACATCCAGTGAAATTCCACCGAGTTTAATATCCATCTGCATAGCAGTAATTCCATCTTTAGAACCAGTTACTTTAAAGTCCATATCTCCATCATGATCTTCAAGACCCATAATGTCAGAAAGAATCGCGTATTTATCACCTTCACTAACCATACCCATAGCAATACCTGCAATAGTATCTGATGTGTCAATATCTGCAGCACGAAGTGCCATATAACCACCACAAACAGTAGCCATTGATGATGAACCATTTGATTCAAGTATCTCAGAAACTAAACGAACAGTTTGACCATCCAAATCTATACTCGACTCTAGTGCACGTTTCGCAAGATTACCATGTCCTAATTCTCTTCTTTTTGTTCCAAGAACTGGTGACGCTTCACCTACTGAAAAACCTGGAAAATTATAGTGAACCATAAAGTTCTCATTTTGAGTACCTTCATCAGTAAGAGTCTCGAACATCTGTGCATCTTTAGGTCCACCCATAGTGAGAACTACTAAAGCTTGAGTCTGTCCACGAGTAAACAAACATGATGAGTGAGCATTTGGTAGAACGTTTGTACTTATAGATATTGGTCTTACCTCTGTTAACGCTCTACCGTCAGCACGAATATTTTCATTTACTATTTGAGATCTTACTTGCTCTTTTTTAACTTTCTCTATAGCATCTTTAAGTTCTACTTCTTCAAAGTCCTCTTTAGTTAAAAGTATCTTTTTTCTAAGTTGTCTAAGAGCAGTTGAACGTTCTGATTTAGCCATTTGACTCATAGCATCTTTTATATCAGACATATGGTTATCTTCTACATATCTAATCATCTCATCGTTAATAGTGTGAGCTTTATATTCTATGCTTAGAGTATCTTTTTTATGTGTAGCAAAAGAGTTTTCATATTTTGCATTTGATTCAAATAGAAGAGCTTGAGTTTTTTCAAAGACTGAAATTAATTCATCTTCACCTAATGCGTTTGATACGTGAGTTGAAATCAGTGGTGTGCTCATAGCTGGATCTAGTATAGGATCAATAATCATACTTGCATCTACCTCGTTTGACCCAAGACTTCTCATTTCAATCATAAGAAGATCATCCTTAGTACCTGATAAGTATAAATCTAGAGTTGAATTTTTCAGTTCACTAAGAGTTGGGTTAAGAACTAATTCACCATCTACTTTAGCTGCACGAACAGCCGAAACTGAAGTATTAATATCAATGTCACTAACAAATAGAGCAGCCGAAGCAGCATTAAGAGCTAGCACTTGTAAGTCTGATTCTTTATCAACACTAAATGTCATAATAGTTATCTGTGTTGGATGACCAAACCCTTTTGGAAAAAGTGGACGTAGAGAACGGTCAACTATACGAGAAGTAAGTGTTTCAAAATCACTAGGCTTTGTTTCACGCTTAAAGAAACCACCAGGGATTTTACCAGCTGCATATGTTTTTTCAATATACTGTACGGTAAGTGGTAAAAAATCATCTTTTACTATCTCTGTTTCATCTATAACAATAGTAGCTAGGATTACAGTATTACCACTTTTTATCCATGCTGACCCATTAGCTTGTTTAGCAACATCACTAAAATTATAATCTTCTACTCTATTTTTAAGTTCTACACTTACATCATATTTCATTCTTATCTCCCAATAATTTCTCAATTCTATCTTCATCTATTTTTTGTAAATCTTCATAATATAGTGATGTCTCAACATAGTCATCAATGTTATATAAAAAGAATATATCATCTGCAAAAGGCTCTAACTGTTCTAAAACATCACTCGGTATAACTGGTACTGCGATATAAACCGCTTTAGGCTTTTCGGCTAAAACAGTTTTTAGAGCAGTCATAAGTTTCATCCCCGTCTCACTTCCTTCATCGACAAGTAAAACTACTTCGTTTGAAAGTGATGGGAATGCCCTTCCTTTTCTATACTGATATATACAGCTAAGAATCTTTTCTTCATGTTTTCTATGCGCTTCACCATAAATATAATCGTATTGTATTTCAAAAGTAGAGACTAATTGCTCATTTATAACAATCTCTTCTCTCTCGCTAACTCTTGCAATTTCGCATTCACTATTGTTAGGTGCCATTATAGGTTCTGAAAAAAGATAATCTAAGCTGCTAGAGTATTTCTTTGATATATGATATCCCAAATCAAGGCCACCACGAGAGACTGAAACTATTTTCCAATTCTCATCTTTAAGTTTCTGCATCGGAATAACATCGCAAAGCTTTTTTGCAGCATCTTCGCGGTCTTTTAGTATATGCTTATACTTAATCATGATTTAGTTTCCAGTTTCCTTATCAGGGATTTTGTAAACAAAACCTGATGACTTATTACCAGCTGACATAACAGGTTTGAGTGCAACTGTCATAAATATATATCTATCGTATATAGCACTAGAAACACCATTTTCATCCAAAACAGGCCTATTGTTTTCAACATATCTAAGTCCAAAATCCCAACATCTTTTAGAGTATAAAAAACCAACTTCAGCACTTTTTTTCTCACTTCTATCTAAGTCATAATCCATTTTAAAATGGTATGAGTAACGTTTGTTATAACGGTAAAATAAACTTGAAGTTACAAAGCTTGTATAAGGAGAGTATGTAGCTGTTTCTGGCAAAAAAGTGTCTGCAAACACATGCGCTAGAGCAAGTGTAAACTTCTCTCCACTATAAGATATTGAGTTGTACGTTTTGGAAAAAGATCCCTCATCATAACTATAGAAAACATTACTATAGAAATTTATATTATCACTTATTTGATAATCTATCTCATTTTCAAGTGAATCAGATATGTTGTTATCGTAAGATATATTATGAGTTAGTTTATGATAAAGTCTCTCTTGTCCATTTGAATCATAAAAATATTGTGAGTAGTAAAGTTTTAAATTTTCTTTTGCGACAGATACATTATAAAATTCACAAATTGATTGCTGTCTATTTGAAGCAATAGCACAATAATCTTCTTGTTCCTTATAGTAACCATCTCTAGTTTCAGCACCATCCACTGTATACTCTGCTCCAAAATCAACTGCATGCGTAAACTCATCAAAGCTACGTGTTAGCTGTGAAGATACTGAAAATGTATGGGTACTTTTACCTATATATCCGTTATTATATATATTCGCAGAATTGTTATCATCAGAACCAAATGATGAATGTTGTCCAGATAGATTTGCCTTGTACGAAATATTCATATGCTCATCAAAAAGTGAAGTTTGAAGAGTTATAGGTATGTTCATATCTGTTTGAATCGCTGTCTTACCCTCTCCTCTATAATAGTTATTTGATTGTATATCAAAACTATAAAGAAGATGATTATTTAAAAGTGTGTCAAGATAGCTGTGATAATGAAGTGCAGGAAGGTTTTGAATAGTAGCCTTGTTACTCTCTAGCGTTAAATCTTTATAGTACTTCATATATAAACCAAAATAGTTATCATCATTATTATAAAACATGTTTATACGAGACAAAAGTTGAGTTGTAGTAGTAGTTTCAATAGTATCATTACTAGATAGATTTATATACTCTACATCATTCATGTCATGTATATCCGCATATAATCCAGATTGACCTTCTAGACTTGTTCCAAACCAATCATTTATAAAATCACGATGATAGTAATTGAAATCAAAACCATAGTGACTACTATTTGCTAAGGTATTGTTATTTTCATTTAGATAACTATTACTCTCTTTAAAAGTTCCAAGAGACAAGGTACCCTTAGATACTCTGGAATCTACAAATCTAAATGTTGAATACAATCCATTTCCACGACTTGTTCTAATCTGAGGTATTAACTCTAAATCCCAATAGTTTGACTCTGCTATATAAAGAGACTGCTCATAATAAAAGCCCTCTTTTTGAGAATATCCCATCATTGGGGGAAGGACCCCTGTTCTTCTTGTGGTATCCAAAGAGTAACCAAAATATGGCGTATAAAACACAGGTATATCATATATGTAAATTCTTGTATTATAAAGGTCAAGCCACATTGTATCACTGTTATATTCAGCAGAAGAGAATTCCATTTTCCATAAAGGATTCACTGGGTCGCATCCACTCATGATACCTGATTTAACTGTTATTTCAACATCTTTAGCAGAACTTTCACAACCACTTAACCATACGTTTGATGTGCGTTCAAGCATATAAAATGGTTTAAACATTCTTTCTTTTTTAGCAATATTCATCTTTGCGTATTCACCAAGAAGTTTTATTTTACTACCTTGATTAGCACTGATATTATCAAATAGTTCTAAATCACCATTAGTTCTATTATAAACAGCCTTATCAGAATTTAAATGATAATCTTTATATACAACTACAACCTCACCTGTTGCTGTAACTATATCTCCCTTTGTGTCCATATTTGTCGCATATATTTCAACTTTATCGTTTATCGGAACGGTATCTGCGTATAAAAATGTGACTGATAAAATCAGTAATAATATATACTTAAACATTTATTACCAACGTTTTAGCAGTTTTATCGTGCCAAGCTTGACTTGACTTATCCATCATTCCCCAAAGAAAACCAAGGTAAAAGAACATTTCACTTACAACTCTAACTACAGCACGATTTAGTGAGACTAGAACGTTTACATTAGAAAGTGTATTTATATCTATAACTCTAATTTTCATAGCAAGCTTTCCTAATGAGGCACCATACTGCATAGTAAAAAATGCTTGATAAAATATCTTCATAGCTATATACTCCAAAATAAATTTGTTTGTTAATATAATCATCTCTTCAGTAGTCTCTGCTTCAAAAAAAGCATCTCCTAAAGATAATATTAGTAAAAAAGACAATAGTAGTTCATCAATAAAAAACGCAACGCTTCTTTTAGCTATTGATGCTAATGTCATACCCTCACGATGTAATAAGTTTTGAACCTCTTCATTCACTACTAATATTTCCTAAAGAGCTTGATAAGCTATATCTGTTCTTATCTTCTTACCTACAAAATGCACTTGACCACATCTCAAATATGCTCTATCTCTTGCCTCTTTAATCGAATCTCCAAGACCAACACATACCAGTACTCTTCCACCATTAGCATAGATAACACCATCTTCCATACTAACGCCAGCGTAAGATATATGAGTAAAGTTTTTTATTGCTTCATGATGAACTTCATCAACAATAATCTCTGCAGGAGTTGAACTGCTGTATGGATAGTTTGCACTTGCCATAACAACGCCAACAGCATATTGAGATGAGAATTCTACTTTTATTTCTGAAAGTCTATTTGTTGAAGCTTTTAAAAACATATCTGAGACACTCGAGGTCATAAGAGGCATAAGTATCTCACACTCTGGATCACCAAAACGAACATTAAATTCTAATGTAATTGGTTCGCCATTTACGACCATTATTCCAATAAATAAAACACCCTCAAATGGAGCATTTTCTTTTTTCATACCATCGAGAGTTGGACGAATGATTCTATCTTTTACTTTTTGGTAAAGTTCATCATCAACAAGAGGAGTAGGAGCATAAGCACCCATACCACCAGTATTTGGCCCCTCATCATTGTTAAGTAGTTTTTTATGGTCTTGTGCAGCTGGAAGTAGTATATAGTCATCTCCATCACATACTGCGAACATTGAAAGTTCATAACCATCTAAGAACTCTTCAACTATAACTTTAAGACCAGCATCTCCAAAGCTTTTTCCGCTTAACATCTCACTTATTGCGACTTTAGCTTCATCGTGTGTTTGAGCAATAATTACACCCTTGCCACCACAAAGTCCATCAGCTTTCACAACTATTGGAGTATTTAAACTGTCTGAAAATTTAAAAGCCTCTTCTATTGATGAAGTCTCTATATATTTTGCTGTTGGTATATTGTACTTTGCTAAAAAGTTTTTCATATAAACTTTAGAGCCTTCTAGCTGAGCAGCTTCTTTACTCGGTCCAAATATCGTAAGACCTTCAGATTTAAAAATATCTACAACACCATCTACCAAGGGTGCTTCAGGACCAACTATTGTTAGTTCTATTTGATTCTCTTTTGCATAGGCTGCTAATTGATTGTAGTCTTTAATATTAAGGTTAGTTCCTAAGTTATTTGTAGCACCATTTCCAGGTTGGAAAAAAAGTTCATGATCCTCTTTCTCATTTGAAATTGCACGAGCAATAGAATATTCTCTACCACCACTACCTAAAATTAGAATCTTCATCAACACTCCGCTGTTATTATAAATATATTTTAAAATTTTATAGATTATATCACATTGTATATTAAAACAACTTCCAAGCATAATGTTCAAACTCATATAATTGATATTAATCTTTTCTTAGCTATACTTTTCACCATGAATATATATGGCAAAGTTCTTTTCTTTAATGATAATGAAGGAAAAGGAATAATTATTACCAGTGATAAAAAGAAATTTGATTTCAGTGTAGCTGAGTGGAATGACTTTGATAATATGCCATCGCTTGGACTTGAGGTAAGCTTCTCGTTAACTAAAAATATACCTACTGATATAATTATGAAATCTGATGAAGACGTAAGTTCCGAGCCTGACAATGAATCTAGTGAAGATATAGAAATTCGTGAAATCGAAGAACTTAACAATGAAGCTGAACTAGAAAAAAAATCAGATGAAACCATAGAAGATGATATAACATTAGAAGAAAACATTGCAATAGAAGAAGAGCGTTGTGAACAAGAGCATAAAGAAGTTTTATCCAATGAAGAAGAGTTCATTGAAAAATCTACTAGTGTTAAAGAAGAAGCTCAAAAATACCTAGATGACCATAACAAACTACTAAAAGAAGAAGAGAAGCAACAAGAATTAGAAAAAGAAGCTATAGAAGCTCAAAAAGCAACTGAAGCAGCTATGCAATTAGATTTAGACAGAGAAAAAGAAGAGTTAGAGAGGGTGGCTTTAGACGAAGAACGTAGCAGTATTACTATCACTCTAAATATATCAACAGCAGTAGCAAATTATTTTGATCAAATTAAAGAGCATGTCAACAAAAGAGCTGCTTACAAAAAAGTAGATGGGAGAATAGAGTATGCGCTTGCTAAGAGATTTATAAATACAACATTTAATAACCTTACAGATATTGACCTTCATATTATCACTCCTAAAATAAAAGCATTAAATAGTGATTTAAAAGAGATGGGTGGGGTATACGAAGATTTTAGAAATAAAACAAGGCATCCACATGTGGCCTACAAAGAGGTTTTTTTAGCTTGTCAAGCAGAGTACATGAAAGTAAAAGTTGGTGCACAACGTGCAATAGATAAACTAAAAACACTTCAAGCAAATGAAGCATCTATGGGTGGTATGCTTAAAGTAAAAAAAGAAGAACTTGACAAAAATATAAAAACGGTAGAGTTTACAGCGCTTCAGCATGAATTAAAATCGCTTAATGGTGCATATGTAGATGTCGTGCATATGATGGCAGAATTAGATGAAAGATATAAAAATGACATGAAGCTTCTATCAAAATTTGAAGATGAGTATAGAGAAGATTTTTATGAAGTTTTTGGAATAGAATCTCTAATTTATAAAAAGAAAGTTTTAGACATTTTAGACTCTCAGGCTTATATATTTGATTTACATATGTGGCAAGAAGCTAAAAAGTCTAAAGCAGTAAAAGCCCATTTTGCAAAATCAAATATTGTTGGAGACATGACAACAAAAACATATCTCAAGTACTACTTGGAGACTTTAAGCTCTGATAAAATATCAGAAGATCAAAAAAAGCTGTTTACATTGTACGAAAAATTAGAAGCTAATAATCCAGATTATATTTTAATTGTAATGAGTTCAGCTCAGGATGTGATGGAACATGAAAACTCTATAAAACATTCTTGTAAAACGATAAATGTAAGATCTTTCATCGATGAAAAAAGTGCTCTAAAGTGGGCAATGAAAAATTCTGTAAAACTGATAATACTAGAAGATAGGCTTCAAAAAACTACTGCCGAGAGGTTTTTACATGTATATCAAAAAAACATATTTTTAAAGCCAGAAGTTATAATTTTAGGTCAAAAACCAAAAGCATCACCATTTCCAATATTTAAAATGTTTTCGAAAAGTATTTCAACGAAAGTAATTATAGGTGCAATAAAAGAAGTTATAAAATAACCCAAGAAGCCGTCTCGCATTTGGCTTGGTTCTAAAAGCCGAATTTGGGTGAAGAGAGAACTCTCTAACGGCGGCATTATCTCGACAGAGTTAACATATCTCAAACGATAGCACCGACACACGAAAAGTCTACTAGTTCACGATTTGAAAATGTAGAACCCTCATTTGTGCGATATCTCGAACAACTCAGACTATTAATATAATTATACTCTTGTAAAACTTTATTTTTTTTAAAAAGTTTTTGCTAATTTTATACAGCTCTCTATTGAAGTCTCATCAGAAAGTTTATATATAACACCTTTAGGCACAGATTTAGCGGTTGTTTCACCTATAACTACAACTTTACTATCACTACTTAATTGATGTGAATTTAAAAAACACTTTATTGATGATGGAGAAGTAAATATAAATACTGAGTCAGGCTTGAGTTGTAACGTCTCAATATCTTTTGAGCATGATGTTTCATATATAATTTTTTCATCAATATTAAAACCACCATTTCTACATGTAGAAACAAAATCAGAAGCAATCTCCTTAGCTCTTAAATATAACCATTTACTCTTCTTAGGGTAATTCATAACTAGTTTACTAATATCATCACCATAACCATCTGCTATGTCTAAAACTGTTCCACCTATAGATTCATATGATGTTGCCGTATGTTTTGATATGCATAAAGCTTTTTTGGCTATATAGTCATTGTTATAACATTTTAAAGCATTACTAACTTGCTTAGAAGTAATAATCAGATAATCATATTTATAAAAATCAATATCTGGTCTTAAAAGTGTTACATGTAGAGAGTTGACATTTATAGTATCTGGATGTGAAGAGGTCGAGAAAAGATATATTTGTTTGGACATGAGAGAAGCTAACGCTTACTCCCACTCGATTGTTGCAGGTGGTTTTGAACTTATGTCATAAACAACACGGTTAATTCCATCAACTTCATTTATGATTCTTCTTGATATTCTCTCAAGTAAGTCATGTGGAAGATGAGCAAATGTAGCAGTCATTCCATCGACTGCCTCTACTACTCTTACACATACAGTGTTATCATATGTGCGGTTATCTCCCATAACACCAACAGATTTTACATTTAGTAAAACTGCAAATGCTTGCCAAGTTTTAGCATAGTAACCACTAGCTTTTAACTCATCAAGTAAAATAACATCAGCTTCACGAAGGATAGTTAAATCAGGCACATTAACATCACCCATAATACGAATAGCTAAACCTGGTCCAGGGAATGGATGACGGTTAATCATACCTTCTGGAAGTCCAAGCTCAAGTCCAATTTTACGAACTTCATCTTTAAATAGTTCACGAAGAGGCTCAATAAGCTCGAAATCCATCCAATCAGGTAGACCACCAACATTATGGTGAGACTTAATAACTTCAGAAGGACCATTCACAGAGATAGATTCAATAACATCAGGGTAAAGAGTACCTTGAGCTAAGAACTTGATGCCATCGTGCTTTTTAGCCTCTTTTTCAAACTCTTCAATAAAAGTATGCCCAATAATTTTACGTTTTTGCTCTGGGTCAGATATACCTTCAAGTTTTCCAAGAAAATTATCAACTGCATCAACAGTAATTAGTGGAGTTTTTAGATTGATTTTGAATACTTCTTCAACCTGTTCTCGCTCGCCTTTTCTAAGCAATCCATTATCTACAAATACAGGAATAAGTTGATCACCGATTGCCTCATAAAGCATAGCAGCAACAACAGAACTATCAACTCCACCGCTCAGTCCACAAAGAACTTTACCAGTACCAACTTTTTCACGAATAATTTTTATTTGCTCTTTTAAGAAGTGTTCCATTTTCCATTTTTCAGTAACACCACAAATGTTTTTTGCGAAGTTACGAAGCATAAGGTAACCCTCTTCTGAGTGTTGTACTTCTGGATGATACTGCATTGCATATACACGTTTTTCTTCATTTGCTATAGCTGCATATGGTGAGTTATCAGATGTTGCTATAGGAGAAAAGCCTTCTGGTAATTCATCAACTTTATCTGAATGTGACATCCATACAATACGGTTATTATCACAATCTGCAAGAAGTGGAGAATTTGTCTCTAGTTTTAACTCTGCTTTTCCATACTCATGATGAGATGAACGAATAACACTACCACCAAAATCAACCGCAATTCTTTGCATACCATAACAGATACCAAGAACAGGTATACCCATAGCGTAAACACCTTGGTCTACAGTATATGCATCTTCATTGTAAACAGAAGATGGACCACCACTAAGGATAACACCTTTAGGATTTTTTGCTTTAATATCTTCTACAGAAGTATGATACGGAAGTATTTCACAATAAATTTTATCTTCACGAAGACGACGAGCTATAAGTTGAGTGTACTGAGAACCAAAATCTAGAACTACAATGCTAACATTTGTCATTTAAATGCCTTTTATAAATATATAATAAGTAAGTGTGAAAGGATACAATAATTAAGATTAATATTTAATGATGGGAGAAAGTCTAGAGATAAACTCTGTTTAAAAACAGAGTTTATAATAAAAGATAAATTTAGTATTTAATGTATGATACCTAATACTTCGTACTGAACATACCAAATAGATACAGAAACTATGTATCCTATAAGAATAGTCCAAGAGTATTTCATATGAGCACCAAATGTATAAACACCTGGTAATTTACCCATAACACCAACTCCAGCAGCTGAACCAAAACTAATTAAACTACCACCAATACCGGCTGTAAGTGTTACTAGCATCCATTGATCAAGTCCCATATCTGGAGAAGCTTTTAATACTGCTGACATTACAGGTACATTATCAACAATTGCAGATAAGAAACCTACCCCTATATTTGACCATGTTGGACCAAGAACTGAAGGGTCATAAACAACAACAGCTAATCCTAACCAACCTATAAAGTAAAGTGCACCAACTGCAGCTAAAATACCAAAAAAGAACATTAGAGTATTATTTTCAATTTTACTCATTGAATCAAAAATATCAAAATGTCCCTTTCCATGTTTTCTATTAATATTATGCGCGAAAAGTTTTAACAATGCTAAACCAAACATCATACCCCACATTGCAGGTAAATGTAATACTTGGTGTGAAAGAACAGCACATACAATTGTCAATACACCTAAAAACATTACCGCTTTTGCTCCAGGAGCAAGTGTTGGCTTCACTTCTTTAGAAGCATCAAATGCAGGTACGTCAGTAGGAACAAATTTTGACAAGATAACCGCTGTCACTATGTAACCAATACTTGCTGCAGGGAATAAGTATAAGAAGTCACCAAATGCTCCTTTTCCTGCTGTCCAAGCCATAAGAGTTGTAATATCCCCAAATGGACTCCATGCACCACCAGCATTTGCCGCTACAACAATATTAATAGCACCTGGTACTAAAAACGCTCTATTTTCTCTTTCAATTGTAATCAGTACAGTTGATAATATAAGTGCTGTTGTTAAGTTATCCGCAATTGGCGATAAGAAAAATGCTATGATACCTGTTACCCAGAAAAGTTTTCTATAGCTATAGCCCTTTGATACAAGGTTATATTTTAAAAGATCAAAGACATTCATATGAATCATTGCTTCAATATAAGTCATTGCAACAAATAAGAAGAAAAAGATCTCGGCAATTTCTAAAATTAAGTGCTCTACTTGTACATGAACAATATCCATATTTAAATGATTCATATAGTAATACAGAGCCACAAGTATAAACATAAATGTACCTATAAATAAAGCAGGTTTTGCTTTATCCATATGGTAAGCCTCTTCCATGGCTACAAAATAGTACCCTATTACAAATATTACTAGTGCAGCAATACCTACCCATGTAAATGTTATATCTGGAATCACATCAGTAGATGCACCAGAACTTGCGTATGCAAAGCTCATGCTTAGCATTAATGTCATAAATAACTTAATCATTATCTTCCTTTTTTATAAAGTGTACACCAACTGAATTTTCTCTAGAGAGAGCCGAAGTAACTATCTCCTTAGCAGTTAGTAAACGAAATTTTAATAGTCTACCTATTTTTTCATTTAAAAGAGCATTAATTTTCTCTAAAGAATCATTTAATCCTTTTTTTGTTCTAACAATTGACACATTTTCCCACATTATTTTACGAAGTAAGTTCTTTTTGCTCTTATCATCTTTAAGACTCATCACCTCATCTGTCAATTCAAATTCTACACCTTCTTGTACTCTTGTGTCTCTAATGATGCTTAATGCAGCTCTTTTAGAAAACACCAGACCCTCTAAAAGTGAGTTTGATGCAAGCCTATTGGCACCATGAATCTTCGTAGAAGCCACTTCACCAACAGCATATAGACCTTTTACATTTGGAACTCTTCCATCTAAATCACTTTTTATTCCACCAATTGCATAATGAAAAGCTGGATATATTGGTACTCTTTGTCTTGGAACATCAAATCCTAAAAGTTGAAGGTTTTTATATATGTTTGGAAACCTCTTAGTAAAGTATAAATGATCAAAGTTTTGAAAACACAAATATGTTTGTAGACCTGTTTCTTTAGTATGCTCGTATATAGCCTTACTTACTATATCTCTAGATGCTAATTCTTCTCTCTCATCATAGTCTCTTAAAAATCTATAACCATTTTCATCTTCTATAGTCGCACCCTCACCACGAAGAGCCTCGGTCAGTAAAAGTTTTTGAGCGTTGTCACTATTAACATAGACCGTTGGATGAAATTGCATCATTTCCATAGATTCTAATGCTATTCCCTTTTCTACACATAAACCCTGAATATCTGCACTAATAGTAGGTGCATTTGTATGAAACTCAAATAAAGAACCAACTCCACCACTAGCTATAATTACATCTTTGGCGTATATGTTTCTTAATTCTCTATGATCTAGCACAGTAACACCATAACACTCGCCATCTTTTATAAGTAAGTCTACAACTCTAGTATGTCCAAGCATTGGATGTGGGTTTTTTTCAAGTAAGAAATGGTGCATGTAACGACCTGTAGCATCGCCACCAGCGTGAAGTATACGCTCTTTTGAATGTGCTGCTTCTTTTGTGTAGAGCAGATTTCCATCCTTGTCTCTATCAAACTCAAATCCACGACTAATCAAATCATCAATAGCAGCGCGAGAGTTCTCACTTAAAACTTTAACAGCTTCTTCATCACAAAGTCCATCCCCAGCAGCTAACGTATCTTCTATATGTGAGGGAATATCATCCTCATCACGTGCAAGTGCTACGCCACCCTGAGCATAAAAGCTATTGCATTTAAAACTCTCACGTTTATTTATAATTAATACTTTTTTAGTTTTTGGAATGTGCAAAGCAGCATATAGACCTGCTAAGCCAGCACCTATTATAATCACATCGTATTTCATCTAGATTAGTAACTACCTTTTGACTTTTCTTTAGTTGGTTCTTTAATTATGAACTTTACATTATCATCACTCTTAGGTGCATCTTCACCATAATACGGATCCGCTTTATAACCACATCCACTCAAACTTAACAAAAACACTGCTATAATTGCTATATGAAAAACGCTGGTCAAATTATTAATTCTATTCAAAGTAAACCTCAATTTTCTAAATTATCTTATTATAAGTGTATCAATATAGTACAGTCTATGTTTACACCACCTGTTAGGAAGATGATAAACTTTGCATATATTAAAAACAAAACTCTATTTTTTGTATTTAATCATCCTGTTGGAAAACAAGAGTTTGATAATAGTATACAAAGCATTAAAAGCGCTTTAAATTTCCATACTCCTGATGAATGTAAGGAGTGTGAAGAAGCTTTATTTAATGATATAAAAGCCTTTGTTACTCACACACCAAAAAAAGCTCTACATGTAGAAACAAATACTACCAAACATGTATATCCAGAGAGAGCTTCTGGAAAAATAAATGTAGAAATTAAAGATGAGAAATTAAACTCACTTGTAAAAAGTATTCAAGATATTATAAAAGCAAAAAATGACTCTGATTGAAACCATAAAGCAACTTCCTTCATCCGCTGGAATATATCAATATTTTGATAAAGATGGTCGGCTACTTTATATAGGAAAAGCTAAGAATTTATCTAACAGGGTAAAGAGCTACTTTAACTTTACCCCTGAGCTAAAAGCAAACTCTAATCTATCTCTTAGAATTACAAAGATGATAGAACAAGTAGTATCATTAAACTACATAGTTGTAAACTCAGAGCATGATGCCCTGATTCTTGAAAACTCACTTATTAAACAGTTAAACCCTAAGTACAATATTTTACTTCGTGATGATAAAACTTATCCCTATATATACGTAGACTTCTCTCACGAATATCCAAGATTTGAGATAACAAGAAAAATCATCAAATCATCAACTATAAAATACTATGGACCCTACTCGGTAGGA
Source organism: Sulfurimonas sp. (assembly GCA_028044295.1). GTDB lineage: Bacteria > Campylobacterota > Campylobacteria > Campylobacterales > Sulfurimonadaceae > Sulfurimonas. The sequence goes on along the minus strand of JAOFSE010000002.1, from coordinate 152,172 downwards.
GCAAAAGATATTTTAGATTCTATATATGAGACATGTAAGCTTGTTCAAAAAAAAGGGTGTTTAAAGTCTAAAAAACTATGTCTATACTATCAAATAGATCAATGTCTAGGTCCGTGTGAATTAGATATATCAAAAGAAACATATAAAAAAGAGCTAGACCAAGCACAGTATCTAATAGAAAACAAAAAGTCTCTACTTGAAAAGTTAAGCGATAAAATGGCCTTTTATGCCGAAGAGTTACGTTTTGAAGAAGCCACAGAAATTCGTGATAGGATAGAGAGAATTGGTAAAAGTGAAATCAGAAGTGAAATTGATTTTGCAAGTAATGAGAATTACGACATATTTGTGATTGAGAGTTCTAAAACTAGAGCTGTTGTAGTAAGAATATTTATGAGAAATGGAAAAATCATCTCATCTTCACATGATTACATACAAATAAATGATGGATATGATGAAGATGAGTTATACCAAAGAGTACTTATAGATTTTTATAAAGATGAAAAGCCACCAATCACGGCACCTATCTTAGTAGCAAAAGAATTTCTACATGTAGAAATCATAAAAGAGCATTTATCTAAAATTTTTGCCAAAAAAGCAGATATAAAAATGCCAAAAAAAGGTGATAAAAAACATCTTGTAGATTTAGCAATACTAAATGCTAAAGAGTTACTAAAAAAAGACAAAAAACAAAATAACTCTGAAATTCTAAATGACATCAAAGAGTTGTTTCAACTACAAAGAGTCCCATCTCGTGTAGAAATATTTGACAACTCACATATGTCAGGTGTAGCAACAGTTGGCGCTATGGTGGTTTATGAAAATTCTAAATTTGATAAAAAATCATATCGAACGTATCATCTTGATTCAAAAGATGAATACTCACAAATGAGAGAAACATTAAGTAGAAGAGTAGATAGTTTTTCTAAAAACTCCCCTCCTGATTTATGGGTACTTGATGGTGGTGCCACTCTATTAAAACTAGCATTAGAAATACTAGACTCAAATGGTGTATTTATCGATGTAATTGCAATATCCAAAGAAAAAATAGATGCTAAAGCTCATAGAGCGAAGGGGAAAGCTAATGATATCATTCACACAAAAGATGATGTATTTAGACTAAAAAACAGTGATAAAAGGCTTCAATGGGCTCAAAACCTTAGAGATGAAGCACACCGCTCTGCAATAAACTTTCATAAAAAAACAAAGCTAAAGTTAGATCAAGAGAGTCAACTGCTTACATTAAAAGGAATTTCTCAAGCCAAAGTCATTAAGCTACTTAATCACTTTGGTACTTTTGAAGCACTTAAAAAGTTAAGTATAGAGGATATAAGTTCAGTTTTAAACTCAAAAGATGCACAAATTATAAAAAACATTTATAAATAAGTTTTATTTTAAACTATTCATGATATATTTAGTACAATTTATGACACCACCTATATATAAGGGTTTTTTATGGACAAAGTTGTACCAAAAAATGAAGAGTTTATTTACGAAGGAAGAGTTGCCATTAGTCAAACAGACGTAGATGGTAATATTACTTTTGTAAATAGAAAATTTTGTGAGATATCAGGATATACATCAACTGAATTAATCGAAAGTAACCATGACATTATAAGACACCCAAGTGCTCCAAATGAGGTCTTTGATAAAATGTGGACAGCATTAAAAAGTGGACAAGTATGGAACGGTCCTCTTAAGAACTTACGTAAAGATGGTATGTTCTACTGGGTTGACATGGAAATAGCACCAATTTTTGATGACCAAGAACAGGTGACAGGTTACATATCTGTTAGTAAACCAAGTCCACGAAAAAACATTAAAGAAAATGAAAAAATCTTCAACAACAATCAAACAAAAAAGTAAGGGTTCTATATGCTAATTTATAACTATAAAAAAGAATTTCTAGGAATTGATGAAGCCGATATAACAGCTTTAGGTTTATCTGACTTAGCAGACCTGCGTGCTGAAGCGGCAGATTTTGCAGATCTATTTGTCAAAACACCTGGTCATATACATAACTTTAAACATGTTCACTGGATTGATTATGTTTTAGATGGTAGTGGAGCTGAAGCAAAAGCTATTATTCATATTAAAAACAAGAACTTTTCAACAGTAATAAATATAAAAACTATATTTTTAGTTGACAACCCTAGTTCAAATGCGTATCTAATAGAGCTTACAAATCTTAGACAACTATCCGGTTCACAATTAGATAGATTATCATCAGATATTTCTACACGAGAAGCTCCAGTTTCTACAACCGAGGCTACTGAGCTATTCACTGAAAAAGGTTCTATAACTCATACTCAATCACCAAGTAAAGAAACAACTGCAGTAGCTTTTGACCCATATGAAGAAAGTGAACCTGAAGCTTCAACAAAAATGGATATGTATGAAAACAACATAGTTACGGAAGAGAACTTCGCTGTCGATGAAGAGCCACTACAAATAGATATGGATGACACAGATGAAGAAGTGTATACTGAGCCAGAACCAACTCCTGAGGTTCAAGAGAAAGTAACTCCTCCTGTAAGTCAACCTTCTCAAGAAATTGAAGGTGAGTTTTCAGATTATGTATATAATCCTCATGTAGCTTCAGATGAGCTTGGACTGCCGGTTGATCTAATTCAAGAATTTATTGAAGACTTTATCTCTCAAGCTGATAGTTTTAAAACTGAGCTATATAATTCAGTAAGAGATAATGACCTTGATCATCTAAAAATACAATCTCATAAACTCAAAGGTGTTGCTGCCAACCTTAGAATTCAAGATGCACTAGATGCCCTAACGACAATTAACTCATCTGAGGACAGTGATGAGATATTGACTAATCTAGATAACTTTTACATTATGATTAACAAACTTGGTAATGCACCAGCTGACATCCCTTCTGTAAATGAAGAAGTTGTTATCCCAGAAGAAGAAGATGATGAGGAAGATGAATTTGTATTATCTTTCAAAAATGACAATACTCCAGAAGTTCCAAAACAAGAAGAAACTGTTGTTGAAGAAGAGATACTTGATATACATGTTCCTGAAGCCATATCACTTCCTGAACTAGCAGATGATGAATTTGTAGCACCTGTCAATGAAGCTATTGATGAAGAGAACCTTCCTACATTAGAGGATGATATTGAAATACCTCAAGAAGAAGAAGTGATTTATGACAAAGCTAGCATAGCTAATGACTTTGGATTGGACATAGAGAGTTTCAATGAACTATTTGATGATTTTATTCAAGAGTCAAAAGAGATGATAAATACAATTGTTCAAGCTGCTGAAGAAAACAACCTAACAGCTTGTAAAACAACTGCTAGTAAAATGAAAGGTATGAGTGATAATATGAGAATTCATAGATTTGACACTGAACTAGATGAGATAGTGGGTGCACTAAGCTCACAAGATGTAAAAGAACATGTACAGATCGTTAGTGCTCAACTAGATCAAATATCAAACTTGGAGAGTAACTAATGCAACTTGGACTAAAAAACAGACTAAGACTAATTTCTCTAGTACCTATTGTGGTACTTTTCTCGATGACAAGTTACTATGTTTACCATTCATATTTGGCTTATGAATCTGCACAACAGTTAAAAAATAAACTTAACCAAAACAAATATCTAAATGATATTATTGGTAATGTTGCACGTGAACGTGGTATGAGTGCTATGTACTTAGGTAATCAAGAGGGAAATATATTAAAATCTCTTACACAGCAAAGAAAAGTTGTTGACACAAAAATAAATGCTTATATTAGTACAACTAAATCTGATAAAAAACTACATACTCATGAGTCCAATAAAGTTGACCCATGTTTAGCATGTGAGAATATATCTTATGTAGAAAATGTATCTAAACAAATCAACGCAACAAGACCTCTAATAGATGAAAACAACATTGACTTCGATGAGATGTTTAACGATGTATATGGAAATGCTCAAGAGGGGTTTGTAAAACAACTTCAACAAATTACAAAAAATCAAATTGATCAAGAAATCCTAGAGTTATACTCTATATATATTTCTATGGTTCATGCAAAAGAAGCTTCTGGAGTAGAGAGGGGATATATGTCATTTATGATATCCCGTTCAACTCCACTAACTGAAGATGATTTAAATAAATGGATTTCTATTATTGGTAAGGCCGATTCTTTTGACTATTCTCGTCTACAGGACAAAGGTTTAATAGCATCATTTGAGTCTATATTTAAGAATGAAGATACTGTTGAACTTCTAGAAGATATCAATGCTGAAAGAACAGCTATTATTACCGTCTCAGATAGTGGTGAATATGAAATTAGTTCTGGTATCTGGTTTACAATGTTGTCTGAAAAGATTAATGTTTTAACACAAGCTGAAGATATTCTAATCGGCGCTATGTCAAAAAGAGCTCAGACAGTACAAGAAGAGTCTCTTCAAATACTCATTATTACATTTACTATATGGATTATAGCTATCCTCCTTGGTGCACTTGGTTTCTTACTATCAAATGAAATTTCTGCAAATATCAAGAATCTTGAGGGTGTACTTAAAAAAGTTGCTGAAGATACAGATGCAAAAGATTCTAAAATCAACCTGCATACTTCAGAAGGAACAAATAGAGCTTACGAAATTCTAGAAGAGATTATTGAACAGACTAAACAAGATAAATTATCAGCTCAAGAAGCTAGTGAAGCTAAATCTATGTTCTTGGCAAATATGTCTCATGAAATTCGTACACCTCTAAATGGTATTGTTGGGTTTACTGAACTATTAAAAGATTCTGGTCTCGAAGAAGAACAAGGTGAGTTTGTTGATATTATTGAAAAGTCATCTGAAAACCTTCTTGAAATTATTAATAATATTCTTGACCTATCTAAAATTGAATCTAATAAACTAGAAATTGAAGATATAGCATTCAACCCAATTGTTGAATTTGAAAGTGCTGTCGAAGTTTATGCTGTTCGTGCAGCAGAAAAACATATTAATCTTGGATGTTATATTGACCCTCAATTAGAATTCCCTTTAAAAGGTGATCCTACTAAGATAAAAGAGGTTGTAATTAACCTTCTTTCAAATGCTGTTAAATTCACAAACAACGCTGGTTCTATCAACGTTGATATCAGAAAAGTTAATTGTGACGAAATTGGTAAGACAAGAATTAAGTTTGAGATTCAAGATAGTGGTATTGGTGTTACTGGTGAACAAAAAGCTAAAATATTTGAAGCATTTTCACAAGCAGATACATCAATTACACGTAAATACGGTGGTACAGGTCTAGGACTTACAATTTCTAGTAACTTTATCGAGCTTATGGGTGGTACACTTGATCTTAATTCAAAACCTGGTGAAGGAACAACATTCTTCTTTACAATTGAACTAGAAGAGGTTGAAACATTAAATGAGAGTACACAAGATAGTTTCCACTCATTAAATGCTTTAATACTAAGTGATTCCCTAAAACTTAAAAAACAAGATAAGTATTTAAGAGAGTATCTAGACTACTATGGTGTAGGATATACAACATTTAAAGACATATCTAAAGTATCTATGCTACAAAAAGATACAAATTACAACCTTGTTATAGTTGACTTCGATTATGTTGATGAGGATATATTAGAAGAGGTGTCAAAACTTCCTCAAGAACTTATAGTACTTACTAAATCTAATCTAATGAGAAAAATAGACTCACTGAATCTTGATATATTCAAAACTCTTTATGAACCTCTACACTCATCTAAACTAAAACAGACTTTAGAGAACTATTCTCAGTCAAAAACTACAGGAAAGAAAACTGTAAAAAAAGAGGCTCGTAAAAAGTTTGACTCTCATACTTCTAAATTTATGGCAAATGTCTTAATTGCTGAAGATAATATAATTAATCAAAAACTGATTAAAAGAACTCTCGAAGACTTAGGATTAAATATTACTATAGCTAACAATGGTCTAGAGGCTTTCCAAAAAAGAAAAGATGGCAATTTCGACATGATTTTCATGGATATACAAATGCCATTTTTAGATGGGGTAGAAGCAACTCAAGAGATTTTAGAGTGGGAAGAAGATCATGGAAAAGCGCATATACCTATAGTAGCTTTAACTGCCAATGCACTTAAAGGTGATAGAGAAAAGTTCTTAGCAGCAGGATTGGATGAATATACTACTAAACCTTTAATTCGTGAAGATATTATTTTTCTTTTAAATCAATTCTTATCAGATCATATCGTAGAACATATGAACTCTCCTAGAAAAGAGCAAGTTGTTGAAAAAGAGTCAGTACCTGAAGTTATAGTTGATACTCAGAAGAAAACAGCTAAATATAGAGCGGATATTTTATTAGCTAAGAAAAGTAGTTTTGAGACTAAGCTATATACTAGAATAATGGATAAAATGAATATAAGCTATGAAGTTTCATCATCTGTAGTAGACTTTAATGAACTTATAGAAAATGATTCATATAAAGTTGTTTTATTTGATAAAGAGTACCCTGGTCTAAACTTAGAACATGCTACAGCATCTATCAGAAAAACAAGTACTTCCAATGCATTAACTACAAGTATTGTTTTAATTGATGATACACTAGCAAAAAATGCATCTACTCATGAGCAACATGTAGATAAAATAATTAAAAATGCAGTAAATAAAGAGTTGATTTCATCTCTTTTTACTAAATAAACAAAAGGTAAAACATGTCAAAAGAATTAGTAATTTTAGCAGTAGACGACGATATGATAAACTTAAAGCTTTTAAAATCAATGCTTACAAAACATGAAGATGTAAAAGAAGTATTAGAGGCTAAAAATGGTTCTGACGCAATAGGTGTAATAAAAAGTAGACCAGATATAGACCTTATGCTACTTGATATTATTATGCCAGTAATGAATGGTATAGAAGTACTTAAAGTTGTACGTTCAGATGAAAATATAGAACAAATGCCTATAATTGTTTTAACAACAGATGAAACAAAAAGAAGTGAAGCTTTAGAGCTGGGAGCAAATGGGTTTCTTATGAAACCAATTAGAAATAGTGAGCTATTCACTAAAATATCTTCTATTTTAGTTTAATAACCAAAAAGAGATTCTATATTAGAATCTCTTTTAAAACCTCTTCAACTCTTGTAACACCAATAATCTCTACAGACTCTCTTACTTCTAAAGGAATATCCTCTATATCTCTTTCGTAGTTTTTCATAGGTATAAGAGCCTTAGTCATTCCTGCTTTATGTGCAGCAATTAACTTCTCTTTAAGTCCACCAATTGGCAATACATCTCCACTTAATGAAACTTCACCAGTCATTGCGATTTCTGAACGAACTTTTTTAGAACTGAGTATAGATGATATAACACTAACCATAGCGATACCTGCACTTGGTCCATCTTTTGGTGTTGCACCATCTGGAACATGAAGGTGTAGGTCATATCGTTTATAAACTTCACTAGGATCCATTTTAATCTTATCCTCTTTTTCTTTAAATGTCATAGGAATATTTTTAGGATCTATTTTTAATTTTTTTGTATCTATAAGACTTTTAACAACACTATATGCAATACGAGCTGACTCTTTCATCACCTCACCAAGACTACCAGTTAATTGCATGCCACCCTTACCTTTGATACGCATACTCTCTATTTTAAGTACATCTCCACCAACTGCTGTCCATGCTAGTCCATTAACTACACCAATTACTGGTACTTTAGTAGTTTTCTCTATTTCAAATACTGTTTTATCAAAATAATCTTTTAGATTTTTAAGATTTAGAGTAACTTTTTTAGTCTCTGGTTTTTCTAAAATTTCACGTGCTACTTTTCTTGACATGTTTGCAAGACGACGACGTAAGTTTCTAACTCCTGCTTCACGCGTATAACTATGTATAAGCTCTTTTAATGCTGGCTTAGAGATACTAACTTCACTCTTTTTCAAACCATGCTTTTTTAACTCTTGAGGAACAAGATATCTTGATGCAATCTCAAATTTTTCTTGAGGTGTATATGAACTTATTTGGATAAATTCCATTCTATCACGAAGAGGTGCAGGAATACGACCTACATCATTTGCAGTAGCAATAAATATTACCTTAGAAAGATCTATATTAAAGTTCAGGTAATAATCTCTAAATTCTTTATTTTGCTCTGGATCTAGTATTTCTAGTAAAGCAGCAGTTGGATCACCACGTCCTGATTTTGCAACTTTATCTATCTCATCTAGTACAACTACTGGATTCATCTTTTTAGAGTCTATTAAACCCTGTGTAATACGTCCAGGCATAGCACCAACATAAGTTCTTCTATGACCTCTTAGTTCATTAACATCTTCGAGTCCACCAAGGGCTATACGCACAAGTGGTCTTTTTAATGCTTTTGCTATGGAGTTAGCTAGGGATGTTTTACCAACACCTGGAGGTCCGGAGAAACATAGTATTGCTCCTGCACTTTCACCTTTTATACCTCTTAGATCCATAAGTTCTTTTACTGCGAAAAATTCAGCGATTCTCTCTTTTGGTTTTTCTAGTGAATAGTGATCTTTATCCAATTGCTTTTCAACATCAGAGATATGTAAAGCTCTCTTACTTAAGTCACCAAATGGAATCTCTAATACCCAATCAAGATAAGTTTGGGTCATAGACGCATCAGAAGAGTCTGGATGCATACGAGAGAACCTCTCTATCTGCTTATTTACTTCCTTATAAGCATCCTCACCCATCTTGTCTTTTTTTGCTTCTAATTTCTTTTGATACTCTTCAATCTCTTCATCTCTTGCAGTATCACTACCAAGTTCTTTTTGTATCTGTTTTAGTTGTTCTTTTAAGAAGTACTCTTTATTTACCTTCTCTATATGAGTATGAACCTTAGATCGAATCTCTTTTTGAAGTTTATTTGCTTCAATTTCATCTATAAGGTACTCAATAAGATCTAGAAATCTTTTTTCAGTATCGAATTCTACGAAAAGATTATACGCTTGCTCTTTTTTTAGTTTCACACTTGAACATATTAAATCAATGATTCTATTATGATCATGATTTTCCTCTATTGTTCTTAGTAAATCGGGTGGAAAATAGTTGCTTACACTTGAAAGTGTTCTAACCTTTTCACGAACAACTTCTAAAATAGCATCAATTTTTAAAGAATCAACATTTACTGCTTCTATTATATCTACACTTGCAGTTAACGGGTTATCCGAAACTTTACCAAATGTTTTAGCACGAGCAAGCCCTTGAAAAAGAACCTTAACTCTACCATCTGGTAAAGCCACTTTTCTCATAATAGAGCCAACTACTCCTGCATCATATAAGGAGTCAAAGTCTCTTTCCCCTTCTTTTGATGCTTGCGTAGGACATACAATTACTAAAGAATTTTCTTCAATAGCTTTTGTTGCAGCTTCAATATTGCTTTCATCACTTAAAAAAAGTGGTGAAATCATAAATGGGTATAAAAAAAGTTCGTCCTCTGCTATAACTGGTATATTCGATGGAAATTCTCCATAATCACTAAGCTTCATAGTTTTCACCTTTATTATCTAATTTACTCCATGGGTTTAAAAAGTCATACCAACTAGAGTCATCATCTTCTTCTTTAACTTTCTCAACTGTTTTAATAACTTTTGCTTTATACTCTTCGCCTAAGAAGTCTTCTTCTGAAATAGAATTTCTAGAAACTACACTTTTAGTATCGGGAATCATATACTCGTACCAACTAGAAGTTCCATCACCTTCAAATAGCTCTCTAAACCAACCAGTGTTAGCTCTATTTATGTCGTTCCAGACTATCCAAGGTTGAGGATTTAAGTTTTTATAATAAGCTGCACCTTTTGGTTTATCTATTCTCTCATATAAATCTGCAATCGTTTCATTAAGTACAGCTTGGGCAAGGTATAACCTTGTTAAAATTGTATTTACAACTTCTATGTACATAGAGTTTGGATACTCTCTTTTAAACTTCTCACCTTCTACAATAGCTTCATCTATAAGTCCTTGATCACGTCTTGGGTTTGGTAATGCCATATACTTAGATTTTATTTTTAGAAATTCTGCTTGTTCTTTTTCATTTGCAGTTGCATATCTTTTAATATACTCATCTAAAAAATGATCACTTAAGAGGTACTCTTCATATTGCATATGTGCAATTGCTAAAATCATTGTAGCCTCTGGAAGTAAAGGTGAACCTATATGTTCACCTTGTAGCGAACTGTAATATTGGTCTGCATTTTCTAAGTCTCCGTTTGCAACATTACTAACTAACTTTGAATACCAGTAGATTGCAGGTTTGTTATACTCATCTATATTTTTTGAACAACCACTAAAAAGTCCTATTACAATTAACGAGACAACTAATAAATAACATTTTGATTTCATATAATATTTTCCTAATAATAAATAGGTTGTTATTTTATCCAAAAGATATACAACGCTTGTTAAACTTAGGTACATTTTATGCTTTAAGTACTACAATTAGAAAGATAAGTAGCAAATACTACCAATAAACAAGGGCTTTTATGAAATTTGAAATATGTGTACCTCTTTTAGGATTTGAAAATGTTAAGCAAGTAAGCTTAGAAAAGATTGATGATATTTTCATGAAAATGCAATCATTAGATGATGAACATATATCATTTACTCTAATCGATCCATTTGTATTAAGAGAATATGATTTTGAAGTGCCAGATTCAGTCCAAGAACTTTTAAGTATAAATAAAGATTCTAATATCATCATATTGAATATTGTTCTAATACAAACACCTATAGAAGACTCAGTTATCAACTTTATTGGTCCAGTAGTTTTTAACACAGACAACAACTTAGCAGCCCAAATAATACTTCAAGACAGTGTAAAATACAGTGTTGCAGAAAAAATATCTACTTTTTTGGGTAAATAGTTTTTCTTATAATATAGCTATATATTATTATATTCAGTAGTTATTAAGTGCTTTTATATGTATAATATACTAATTACATGTAAAAATTGCTACTGAGCCCGATTCTTGATGTGCAATTAATTATGTGCCTCCAAGGAGCTTTTCATGAAATTCTTTAAACTTTATTCTGTCCTAATACTATCAATCCTTTTTACCTCCTCTTTATTCTCTGCTAATGGTGATGGTGGTAGAGATTTTGAAGTTATTAAACACTCAGTTGTTCGTGGAGATGTTATTTTTATTGGTAATACTGTTTTATGTCCTAAAAACAATGATGGTACATGCCAAGATACTGCTGCTCAAAATGATGATGTTGATTTACAAACTATAACTGACTCCTCTGCTGACTTAGATATACCTGTTTCAGACTATGATATCAAATGGGCTGGTATTTTTTGGATGGGTGTAGCTCCTGAAGCTACTACTGAAGCAACCGCAATCACAAACTTTAATGCAGCTTCAGCAAAAACTTTAACAATAACAACACCAGATAATGTTAATCATACACCAACATGGACAGCTGACTCTAAACATGATACATACACAAAACAAAATGGAAGATGGTTTCTTACATATCAATCATACACAGAAATAACTGACATAGTTAAATCTGGTGGTGAAGGTACATATAAAATCAACAATTTATTTACTGACACTGGAGCTACAAGTAATCCAGATGGTAACTTTGGAGCTTGGATGATTGCTGTAATTTATCATGATAACGATAAATCTTCAACAATAGCTAAGAGAGATATATCTGTATTTAATGGATTCAAAGCAATTCTAGATGGTAATGGTGTTCCGGATACAGACTTTGAGATTTCCGGTTTTTATACTCCAAGATCAGAAAATGTAAATGCAACCATGTCAATCTTTACAGCTGAGGGTGACGCTGCATTTTCAGGTGACCAATTACTTATAAGAGCTCATAATAATCCTGATACAACTGACTTTACAAATATCATTTATGAGGGTGGTAATTCAAATAATGTTTTCGTATCTGGTATATCTTTACCCGATGGTTATCCTGGGTCTCTAACTCGTTCACCATCTCTTCAGTATAACTACGCGATTGATCTTCATTCTATTGAAATAGGAGACAGTACAGATAATCCTAATACTTCTCAAAAGATAATTGGTAACACAGAAGATGGTTTAGACGTAAAAATCAAAACTAACAGTGATTCCTTTTATGCAAGTACCGTAGTAGTTTCAACCGAAGTTTATGAACCACAGTTTTGTTATGACTATTCATATAAACAAGACAATAATGAATTTACAGAAGATAATAATGGAAATAATAATCCATACATTAAGGGTAGTAACCTTACAACTGGAACTCCTGTAGAGGTTAAAATATTTATTAAAAACCTTATAGACAGTGATTTATCTATTTCAGACCTTACATTTAATGTTCGTGATATCAATACTTCTCAAGCTACCTATATAAGAGATACAACAAGGGTAGCTAATGTGGGTCAAACTGTTGCAACTGCTAAAGATGATGCAGACTGGCCATTAGTTGTAAGTGATACAAATATCAGCAATATACCTTTTAATAATATGGAATCCCAAGACTATGCTTATTTTTACTATAAAATAAATCCTTTAACTACCTCTTTAGATATGCCAATAGATATAGTTGGAAACTACAAGTTGGTTATTGATGCCTCAACTTCACTTGATTATGAGTTAGAACTTGGAGCAAGAGTTGATTTATGCCAAAATACTCTACACTCATATGAACCAGCAAATGGAATATTTAACATTGTTCATAACGAATACTATAATAATACAGACTCTTTTTATAATCTTCCAACTCAAATTGTAAATAGAGCTGCTGATACAAAAGTTATTGCTCTAGACTATCCATCTTCACCAGATACCCTAAAGTCAATTTCTACTCTTGTTGCAGTTGAGATTATTAATAATAGTGGTTTTCACTATACGGATGCTTCTTGTTCTGAAATAGAAAGTAAAATAAATGACAAAGTGTGGTTAATGATTAATGGAACAAGCGTAGACATGAACTCTACAGCTTTTGGTGGATCTTTTTATTCAAAGGCTACAGAAAATGCCGCTTTTAGGGTTTCATATAATACTGATGAAGATGGCGGTTTACAATTGCTAGAGTGTTCAGATGATAATTTGGATATTTCCTCTTCTGACTGTAATAGTGCTTATAAGTTAAAAAATTTCACATCTTATAGCGGAGAAAAGTGTTTAAGTGGATCAATACCAACTGTTCCATCTGCTTGTGGAAGTAATGGTGGGGGTAATGGTAATAGTGGTATGGATTTAGCTGAAGTTGAAGAATGTATGGAATGTATTTATGGTAGAAACACAAAATTTGTTTGTTCAAGAGACAACTTTTCCATTCGTCCTGAAGCATTTATGATTAAAATACAAGACCAAAACCAAACAAACTCAGCTTCTATTCTCCCTATATTGACAAATGTTTCAGGAGTAACAACTCCAGATCCTTCAACCGATATAAATCATTTAGCTTCTGGTTATCAGTATAGTTTAGCAATTACTGCGACAGACCACATTAGTAATAATCCATCATCTGGCTATAGAAAAAGTTTTCTTTCTTCATCAAGTGATACTATCGAATACCAATGGACTCCAGGAGCTACAACCATTACAGGATGTAATGATATCACTTCAAAACCACTATCACACACTCTAAATGAAGGTTTTTTAGAGACAAATTCAAGTATGCCTGAAGTTGGTATATATAAACTACATGTAGAAGATGTAACATGGACAAGTGTTGATTCAAATGCAAGTCAAATGACGCATCATGTATCACCCTATTTTGATGGATACCTTGACTGTACGCCAAATATATCAAATACTAAATTATATGGAGGAGTTACGCAAAGCCTTAAAAATGGTTGTAATATTAGTTCAAATCATGATGCAAGTTATGGTGGAGCTTCTAATATAAAATATAGAGATTACAACTTAAAATTCCATCCATATCGATTTAGAATGGATCCAACTATTATTCCCTCTCATGGTCAAGACAATAACGAAGTATTTAATACCAATACATTTATATATATGACAGATATGGATCAAGATGAAGAAATGTCTTTTCACTTAAATGGCCCAATTATAGCAGAAGGTGAAGATAACTCTACTCTTAGTAATTTTGTTGATGAATGTTTTGCAGAGCCGGTAAGTCTAAGCATCGATAAAACTTTAGCGGCTTCTACTTTAAATAACTATAGATATATGTTTAAAAATACTGATTTAAGTGCTAATGATAAGAATGGAAGTATGAATATTTCTATAAATACAATAGACTTAGCAACAGATGACTTTAACAAATCGAATAATGGTGTAGTAAACACTAACTTAAACCTAAATTTTGATAGAAACACTACCGATGTTCAGAACCCTGAAACACTAACATTTAGTAAATACTCTACTAAATGTACAACATCAGCAAACTGTACAATGCTTGCTAACTTAGGTTCTAGAGAATCTTATGGTGAATTAGACTTGAACCAAACTATCAAACATTACTATGGTAGGACACATGCGACTAGACAAAGATATAGTGTTGATACTGATGCTCCGTATACAGCTAACCTCCATTATGAAGTGTACTGTTTTGAAAATGTAAATGGAAATGATTGTAATAAATCTCTTCTTCAGCAAGGTTTACCATCTAAAAGAAGTGATGATATTAGATGGTTTATAAATGAGAGTCATACACCAAGTGGTGGTAATGCTGGAACTGTAACAGAAAGAACTTTAACTAATGTAACAGCGACTGCAACTACAGGTGGAATAGTCCAAGACTTTGCTAACTTAACTTACGACCATACGAGTGGTACGGATTATTATCCATACAAGACTACCATGGAGAACAATGCATCTGGTTGGCTGATCTATAACAAAAATGACCCTACATCAACTCGGAACAACTTCTCTGTAGAGTTTGATGTTCCTGGAACTGGATGGAGTGGTGCTCATGAGACAAACACTACTACCAAAGATGCACCAGCTGTTAAAACTAACAGGAGAAGCATGTGGTAAAAAAGTCTTATAAAAAAGCTTTTACCCTTATAGAGCTGATTTTTGCTATCGTAATTATGTCCATAGCTGTTATGTCACTTCCTATGATGGCTAGGATAACTTCAGAAACTATAGAGAATAATATCCTTCAAGAAGCGATATTTGCAGGTTCAACTGAACTTATGGGTGCCTCCGCTGGGTACTGGGATACAAACTCTATGAGTGATAACAATATGAGTCATTTATCTCGTGTTGTAGATATTGGTTCTAGCTGTGAAAACAATACTTCAAGCTCTAGAAATAGACTTCGTCCTGGTCATATAGCCCAAACTCTTCATAGAAGATGTGTGGACGATACTAGTGGGAATGTAGATGATTCAGCAAATGCTACATTTATTAGCCTCAACAATGCTCATCATTCTACCAATGATGAATTATTTACTGACAATATAACAAATGCTACTGGATATAAAGAGACTTATAGAAGTACTCTTTTAGTAACAAGAGCTGGTGATATAAAAACCTTAACTTCACTAGTTACAGATAATGATGGAAATCTTATAACAAGACTCCGAATGCAAAGTGCTAACATCGGTGAAATTGACTACTATAAGAGGAGATTTTAATGCGTAGAGTTGGCTTTACTATGATGGAACTCATCTTTGTTATAGTTATCATGGGAATACTTAGTAAATTTGGGCTTGAGTTTTTATCTCAAGCATACAATAACTTTATTTTTTCGCAAATTAACAACTCTCTTCAATCACGAAGTACTGCAGCTGTTGAAGGTATCGCTTCAAGACTACAGTTTCGTATAAAAGACTCTATTATTGCAAGGGATGGAATTTCCCCTATAGCAGTACCAGCATTTGAAGCTTTATCCGGTTCTACGCTTGGGGATGATGCGAACATATTAGAGTGGGTAGGAACAGATATAGAGGGTCTTCGTGGAGATTTAGACCCTTTATGGAGTGGGATAATTGACTTAGAGAATTCATCAACAAACTTTTTAGATTCTCCAGAGACAAATACTACAGCACTTAATACTCTTATAGGGATTTTATCCAGTGGTGGAGCTGGAACAAGTGGTATAAATGATTCTGCAATATACTTTATAGGCTCAGACAGTAATATTCAAACTGGTTATGGATGGGAAACAACAGGAACAGGTATGATTAATCAAAGTTCTACTATGCACCCTATAAGAAGAAGTTTAACCCCTGGTCAAGAGAACTTACTTATACCAGTAAATGGAGATACAGGAGGCGATAATAATTTCACGGGAGAAGATGTATATGAGTACTACCAACTTGCATGGACAGCATATGCAGTTGTACATTCCACAGATGGTAACTTAACTCTACATTATGATTATCAACCTTGGGCTGGAGAAACTTATGCTGATGGAGACAGCCAACTTCTTATGGAAGATGTAGATACATTTAGGTTTAAAGCTGTAGGTTCAGTTGTAAAAATTCAAGTATGTGTTAGTACTGATATTATAGATGGAAATGAAGATGGGGAGGGATATTCACTGTGCAAAGAAAAAACAATTTACTGATGCCTCATAAGAAAACTGGCTTTGCCATGATAATGGCAATTATAGTTATAGTGGTAATCTCTACAATCATGGCTTTATCACTCTCTTTAACAACACAAACAAGTAAACAGACAACAGATTTATATCTTTATGAGCAGTCAGTACTTTACTCTAAAAGTGCTGCTGAAAGAGCTCTTTTAAATATTGCACAAGCTAATCCTTGTACAGTTGCTAGCATGAATGGAAGTTACTCTAATGGTGTTTACACGGCAAATACAAGTGGTGTTTATGATGTAAATGTAACTATAAATTATATCTATTATGATGACCCTTCGACTCTTCTCATAAATGAATCACCCTGTAATGCAACAGCACTAGATGATTATTTTACAGTTACTACACCTGAACAGAGTGGTTCAGTACGAATGGACATTACAGTTACTACAAACGAGGGAACTGAACCTATCAGATATTTTAGAAGAACTATTCAAAAACTTTAATCTTTTCATGATATAATAATTTATATACGAATACAAAGGATTATTATGAATATTTCTCTAACTGGAAGACACTTAGAACTTACAGAGCCTATCAAAGCTCATATGAATACCTCAGTAGATACACTAAACAAATTTAACATGGATATTATCTCCGTAAATGTTATCGCTACAGCACAAACAAAAAAAGGTAAAGAGCATTCAATGGTTGAGTTTGCTATCCACCTCGCTCATAAAAACTCAATAATTATAAAGCAAAATGATGATGACTTGTACAATGCTATAGACCTAGCAACTTCAAGAGCTCAAAAAGCAATGCGTCGCATACATGACAAAGATGTTGGTCACCGTAAGGTTGGCATGAATGAGATGAAGGCTGAAAATGTAGATGTAAAACAAGTTGCAGAAGCTAATGAAGATGAAATAATTCCCGTAGAACTTGACCTTTATAAACCTCGTGAAGTTGAAGATGTTTTAAATGACCTCAAAGAGGGAAATAAAATGTTTGAGATTTTTCTAGACAATGAAGATAAAACTAGAGTTCTTTACAAAAGAAATGATGGTAAATTTGGACTATACTAAGTCCTTCTTTACCTCTTCAACTATTTCCTCATCCTCAGCCAAATCAATCCACTTAAACTGTTTACCACTTTGAGCAGAACCTTTTAACAAGTCACCACTTTTTCTATACCTCAAATCAAGATTTGCTATATCAAAACCACTTGTTGTTTTCGTAAACTCTTCGAGTCTCTCAGAACTATTTTTATTAGTGTAAAGATAACAATAACCTTTTAAACCTGTACGACTAACACGACCACGAAGTTGATGTAAAGTTGAAAGGCCTAACCTCTCTGCCCCAACGATAACTACTGTACTAAGTTTAGGAAGTGATATACCAACTTCTACAACAGTTGTAGCCATCAAAATATCCCCTTTTTGAGAAAATTCTTTTAATACCTCTTCTTTTTCTTTATCTTTTCCATGAGTTACATAAACATTTTTAAATCTACTTTCCCAGAAACCTCTCGCTTCTTCTATACTTTGGTACTCTATAACTTCACTCTCTTGAACTAGTGGATAGACTAAAAGTACTTGGTTGTTTTTTGCTATTTCACTTTCTACATGTAGGAGTAAATCTTTGAAATCATTCTTATGAATTACCTTACTAGTTATATCTTTTTTAAACGGTGCGGAAGTAATAAGGGAGACATCAATATGAGCTGTCTCTATCATAGCTTGTGTTCTTGGAATAGGAGTAGCTGAAAACTGCAAAAAGTGTGGCTTCTTATCACCCTTAGAAACTAACTTTTCAAGCAAGTTTCTTTGAGCAGTTCCAAACCTATGCTGCTCATCTACCATAACTAAACCTGCCCTTGGCAGTTCTCTATATAGAAGTGCATGCGTACCTATAATAAAATCAAATTCACTTAAATCTATTTTTTTACTTTTATTTGTAACAAGAACTGATTTTATGTTTGGTAAAAATTTTTGTGCTTCTTCAAAAAGTTGATTAGCAAGTATAGTTGTAGGTGCCATAAGTATTGAACGTGAAGGTCTCATCATAAGTGCAGAGGCTAGGATTACCATAGTCTTTCCACTTCCAACATCTCCTACTATCATACGTCTAGCACTTACATCTTTACTAAGATCGGCTTTTATGTCTTCTATAGTAGCTACCTGTTCATTTGTAAGTTCGAACGGTAAACTTTTAGCCCATTTCTTGTAACTTTTAGCCTTACATGTAAGAGATTTAAAGTACCTTCTTTTTGCACTTAGTTGTTTCATATATGTAAAAAGTTCTATATATTTTAAAGAGTATAAAGTTTTATCATCTAACACTTTTAAATCCATAACAGGCTCTACTGGAAAATGAGGTTTTAAAATACCATCAATTACTTCATCTTTTATACCCTCTACATGTAGAGATTCATTTGTTAAGTTATTTTGTATGAGACGTAACATTACATCACCTCTAAGAGCTGATTTATACTTAGGAGTGATTTGACCTACTGTCGTGACCTTTCGAGGCATACTCATACTGCATTGTCCAGTTTTACACTCTATCTTTCCAAAGTAGTAGTCTCGCTCCCCTACTGTAAACTGATGCATCATATATGGTCTAGGACGAAAAAGTACACCTGTCATAGTATGCCCAAGATTATGAGCAAAAAAAGTTATTTGAATAGAGTTTGGAGCACGAAAAACAGACTCAACTGTAGCATCTATTAATTGTGGAGTATCTGAAAGAATACTATCATGAAGTCGTAAGTCTTCATATGAAGATGGAATTATAAGAGCTAACTCAGAGTATGAGCTAATACCAAGCTTGTCAAACTTCTCTTGTAAATTTTTTGTGAGCTTCATCTTAATTCCTTAGTATCTAATACTATCTCATTTTAAAAAAACTCACATATTTTATGACAAAATGCAATAACTACTTAGTAACTATCGCGAAACTCATATCTAAAATCTCTGTATGCTCTTTTATAAAAGCATTTAAATCTTTTAATTTTAGCTCTTTAATCAGTTCTAACTCTCTTTGTGAGTGTCCTAAGTCTTGACCTTTATAGTACTCCATAAAAGTACGGTTTAGTCTTTGACTCATAGTCTCAACACGAAGAGGTTCACTTCCAAGTAAAAACTTTTTAGTGTGTTTTAACTCGTCTTTTGTAACACCATTTTTTACAAACTCAGAGATAACTTCTTTCACAGTCTTTTTAGCTTCATCCATGGAGTCTAGCTTCGTTTGAAGATAACCACTCATGTACGAACTTGATTGACTTACATGTACACGAGCATAAGCAGAATAAGCAAGACCTTTTTTAACTCTAATCTCTTCCATAAGACGAGAACCAAAACCACCAGCACCTAAAATATATGTAGCTACTCTAGCCTTGTGAAAATCAGGAGAGTTAACATCCATGTTAAATGGAGAACCAAAGTAGATGTATGCTTGTTCTGTCTCTTTTAAAAGTACCTTCTCAGTTTTCTTTGATGAAGCAGATAGTTTTTTTAGTTTTGTACTTCTACCCTTATTCATACCTTCTATTATCTGAGCTATTTTTGGTTTAACTTTTTTAAGATTTACATCCCCACCAATCACTACGATAAGTTTAGAACTTACAAGATTCTTTTTGATAAAAGCTTCTACATCTTCTAGCTCTATACTTTTAACACTCTCAATAGTTCCAGAACTTGGATTTTCAAGTGCAGATCCGGCAAAAAGAACTTTCTTTAACTCATTACCAGCTACATAGTCAAAGTTACTTGCCTTTGAACTAAGTGAACCAATAGTTGTTGTTTTTACTTTATCAACTGCTTCTTGAGTAAAGTTTGGATCTTTAATTAGCTTTGAGAAATAATCTAATGCTTCATCAAATTGCTCTTTTAAACACCCAACTTCCATAACAAAAGTCTCAGTACCAGTCGATGCAGATATATGCATAGCCTTAGCTTCAAGAGCTTCAGCGAATGCATTTGAGCCTAACTTCTTAGTACCCTCACCCATAACTCTTGCAGAAAACTTTGCAAGACCAGCTTTAGTTGTATCTGTGATACTTCCAGAATTTGTAAAAACAAACTGCATAGTCACTAGTGGTAATCTTTTGTCCTCTTCATAAATTAGAGGTATCTGAGAGCTTTTAAGCTCTATATTTTGTATTGTAGCTGCCATAATTGTATTTCCTAAAAGTAATAATATTAAAAGTGTTTTTATCATCGTTATGCGAGTTTTTCTAATGTCTCATATGCTGTATTTCTAACCGCTGGTGCTTCACCTATATCTCTGATAAGATTTACCATCTCATCTTTTGCCATAGAGTAAGCAGCTCCTGCAGAACTTACAACATTCTCTTCCATCATAGTTGAGCCTAAATCATTCGCTCCAAACATAAGAGCCATCTGACCGATATATGGACCTTGAGTCACCCACGAGCTTTGTATGTTTGGTACATTATCAAGGTAAAGTCTTGCAACTGCAAGAAGTCTTAAGTATCTGTTTGATGATGGTTTTTCCATATCTGGAATTTGAGCTAAAAGCTCAGTGTTACTTCCTTGGAAGCTCCACATGATAAATGCACGAAATCCACCAGTCTCATCTTGAAGATTTCTGATCATATCAAAATGATCTATGATATCTTCATCCGTCTCAACAGTTCCATACATCATTGTGGCTGTAGACATAATGTCTAGCTTATGAGCTTGACGATGAACATCAACCCATACTTCAGCATCTATCTTCTTAGGTGCAATAATATCACGAACCTTATCTGAAAGTATCTCAGCCCCTGCACCAGGTATAGAAGCTAAACCTTTTACTTTTAGACGAGAAAGAACTTCTTGAATAGTTATACGAGATACCTTTGCTATAAAATTTAACTCGATTGATGAAAATCCATGAATAGTAATTGATGGATATTTAGTATGAATATGTTCAACTAAATCTTCATACCACTCTATTTTTAGTTTTGGATGAACTCCACCTTGAAAAAGTATCTGTGTTCCACCAATCTCTAAAAGTTCATCTATTTTTGCATCTATCTCATCAAATGTAAGTACATAAGCATCAGCATCTTTTTCATGTCTATAAAAGGCACAAAACTTACAGTCAACCCAACAGATATTTGTATAGTTTATATTTCTATCTATTACAAATGTCGTGATACCTTTTGGATGTAATTGCTTCTTACGAGCAGTTGCCATCTTACCGAGTTCTTTTAAATCAGCATTTCTAATAAGGTCAAGGGCCTCAGTTTTTGTCAATCTTTTAAACATTATTTCCATCCTTCATTTCGTGGATTTTTTGGCTTTTTCTTAAAAAATGTATTGTAAATACCGTACAATACTAAAAATACTATAAAAAGTACTATTGATATTTGTAACCAAGCTCCAAAGTTAAGCAGCTTATTAAGTATGCTTCCATGTTCTTTTGTATCTACCTTATAATCAACCATTTGAGCCATGTGCGTCATAGCAGAAACAGCTAAATTACCTTCTGGCATATCTGAATGACAAGATAGACAAGCTCCACTTCTATCTAACTTGTCTCTTTGTTCTTTACTTAATGGACCCGATAGTTTAAAGTGATGCCCCACCGTTTGTAGTTGTGTTCCGTTCTCATCTAAAAATTTAGAGTAATCATGATGAAGATTAGGAATTGCTGGCATCTGTTCATCTACATTAGTTGGTAAAACTTTTCCAGAAGCGGTCATAATATCAGTTATAGTAGTCTTTGAAGGATCTTTTGTAGGGCTTGAACCCATTATTCCCATACCCATAGCTTTCTTAGTTGTATGGCATGACTCACATGTACGAGAGCCTTTAGAAATAGTATGTGGTTGAACAGGTGACATATCTATCGCATTTTGCCCCTCTGCTCCAGCACCTTCTACATGTTCATTTTTGTAAATATGATTTTGAAGAAGTGCCTCCCCATCTTTACCAATTACTGTAATAGTTGTTTGACACCCAGGAATTGTAGGGCTAATACGACCTTCACCATTTTGTGAAAGTGGTGGGTCTTCCCATCTCATAAAACTTCTAGTCTCTGAAACCTTACCATCAACAAGGTACTTCTTAAGATCTCTCATACCACCAGTTGTTCCGTGAATATCTTGGTCGTGTGAAGCTTTTAAGTAGTCTACATTTTGTTTCCCACCAGAGTAGTCTATTTTAATATGGCAACCATAACATTGTGGTGCCCAAGTAGCATGACATGTATAACATTCCATATTGTCATTATGTGAAGAGATACTGTCCATCGCAAGTAGTCCAGCAGATGAAAGCTTCTCTTCTTCTTTTAGCTTTTTAAGTGGTTGGAGTGTAATATCTTTTCCACTAGCTAAATGAATAGTAATTTCATTTCCATCTTTTACAGCATGGATGAGAGGATTACCACGCGCAGTTAAAAGATAGCCATCTTTAGGTTCGTTTACACTACCCTTTTTAAGATACTCTGCCATAGTCATAGTAGTTCCACGAGCTTTACCAGTAGCTACAGTCGTGTTAAACTCATCCGAGTAACCAAGAGGTAATTCCCAAGGGTAAGCCGAAGTCGTACCATGACAATCTTGACATTCAACCTCAACAGCTGCTAAATTAGCACCACTTAAGAAGCCGTCTCCATGCATATCATTTGATGTATGACAATCTTGACAAAGCATACCTTTTTGAAAATGAATATCCTCTTGCATATGCATATAACGTTTAGTATGAAGTTTTGGTTGTTCATTACCCTCTGAATCATAAGGAGATGAATACGCCTTCTCCATCAGTCCTTGATAAGAAACACCTATTCTTTTACCACGGTTATGACAAGTTGAACATGTTTCAACTGGTATACCTGAGTACTCTACGTCATGTACTTTTACTTTTGCATCACGAGAAGACTGTATGGAGTGAACAAGAAGATGACCCTTCTCTTTTTTGTTTATACTTTTGTCGCCACCTTCATAATAGCCCTCATTTGAGTAAGGTATATGACATGATGCACATCCTATTCCTCTAAAGTCTCCACGTTTTTGTCTACCTTTAGAACCAGTATGACAACGAAGACATTCTTGACGAAGATAAGTATATACAGCTAGTGATGGATCTTTTTGAACTTCCTCAGCCGTAGGTGCAGCTGGAAGTTCTTTCATCTCTTTTGGAAACGCTTGTGGTTCCATGAGTGAGAGTTTATTCATATACTTTTGATACTTCTCAGTACCTAAGCGTTTATGAGGATCTTCAGGATTTTTAGTTACATAGTTTCCAACATCATGCTGGTAACCATTTTTAGCTCCAAAGCTCCATAGTGCACCTTGGATTTTACCCTGCTCTGTCATCATCAGAGAATTCATCTGAGCATCTACTTGCTCTTGATGACACATTCCACAAGTGTTCTGGTTTATCCATGTACTTCCAGGGGCTGGATAAAACTCTTTAGGACCCTTGTTTTCTTTAAAATATTTTACAGTTCCATTATGAGCATATCTTTTACTTTTTTGTTTTGGATTACCACCATGGCAAACGATACAGTCATTGCCTTTGTGTCCAGCTTTCTCCGCAACATCAAGTATGGCATTCATCATTCCAGAACTCTCTGAACGAATATGCTCTATACCTTTGTGACAAGAGATACACTGATTTGCACCAAAAACTATAGTATTAAAAAATAGTACTAAAAACAGGAACTTGTTCATGATTTTATTATTTGTCTTTAGAGATTGCGTCTAAAACACCATTAATAAATTTAGGTGATTGTTCTGTTCCAAAAGCTTTAGTAATTTCGACAGCTTCATTTATAACAACAGCAGAATCAAGTTCTCCAAAAAGAATCTCATAAGAAGCAAGTCTAAGAGTAGCTCTTTCAATACTTCCTAATCTTTCAAAATCCCAATCTTTAAGATGTTCTATAATAGCTTTATCACAAGCTTCAAGATTTTCCATAACACCTTTAAAAAGACCAATCGCGAAATCTTTTTGTTTGTTACGAATCTTTTTTTCTTCTAATATCTCATCTGTATGATCTGCAATGCTACCATTTCCTAAATCGTAAGCGTACAGTAAAGATACTACCGCCATACGAGCGTGATGTCTAGTTGCCACTTATATAGCCTCGTAAAGGTCAAGCATCTCGATAACTGTAGTCATTGCTTCAAAACCTTTGTTTCCAGCTTTTGTTCCAGCTCTCTCTATTGCTTGCTCGATTGTGTCAGTAGTAAGTAGACCAAATGAAACTGGTTTTTGATACTTAAGACTCATAGTAGCGATTCCCTTAGTAGCTTCAGCTGATACATAATCAAAATGAGGAGTAGCTCCTCTTATAACAGCACCTAAAGCACAAACAGCATCATATTTACCACTCGAAAGAAGTTGGTCAACAACCATTGGAAGTTCAAACGCACCTGGGATAAGTACATGAGTAAGTTCATCTTCATTTCCACCATGACGTTTAAATGCATCTTCTGCACCTTCAACTAATCTATCAACAATAAAGTGATTCCATCTTGTACTAACTATTGCAATTTTCTTGCCATTTACTACTTTTAATTTACCTTCAACTAACTTCATTTATATCTCCTGTATTTTTTTAATTTTTGTTATTAATTTGTTTAAGTCATCTAATTTAACCATATTTGGACCATCACTAAGAGCTACACTTGGGTCAAAGTGTGTTTCCATAAAGAAACCATCTACTCCAACTGCTGCTGCCCCACTTGCTAGGTATGGAACCATTGAACTATCTCCACCAGTTTTACCATCTTTTGCTGTTGGCATCTGTACAGAGTGAGTAGCATCAAATATTACTGGTGCAAATTCTCGCATAGTTACAAGGTTTCTCATATCTACAACCATATTCCCATATCCAAAAGAGTTTCCTCTTTCACATAAAAATACACCATGTTTTTTTGAGTTTTCATAAGTTGCTTCGTTACAACCTCTTGTTTGAAGTATTTTCAAAACTGGATACTCCATTGCATCACCAGAAAGAAACTGACCTTTTTTGATGTTTACAATCTTGTCTGTTTTTGCACATGCTACTAGCAAGTCAGTTTGTCTACATAAAAAAGCTGGTATTTGCAACATATCTACAACTTCTGCTACCTGTTCTACTTGATTTGATTCATGTACATCAGTAACTATTTTGTAGCCAAACTCATCTTTTACTTTTTGAAGAATTCTTAACCCTTCATCAATACCAAGTCCACGAAAAGACTCTAAAGATGTACGATTTGCTTTGTCAAAACTAGCTTTAAAATAGAAGTCTATAGAACTATCGTTATGATAAACTTCTAACTCTTTAGCTATTTTAAAAATATTCTCTTCACTCTCGATAACACACGGTCCTGTGAGTAATGTCAACTGCATATCCTTAACTTTATTTTTATGATTATATCTAAAAATCTTTTTACTTAGCTTTTGCTACCATTATCCCTGCAAAAACGATTAGGCAGATTCCACATGTAGTAAGTAAACTTGGGAATGAGTCTCCAAGTAAAACACCTAAGAATATAGAAAAAACAATGTTAGTGTAACTCACTGCTCCAACTATACCCGCCTTAGTTTCACCATAAGCTTTTGTCATATAAAACTGAGACAGTGTCCCTAGTATTCCAAGAGCAAATATATACAACCAGACAACACCACTAGGCATAACAAATTCACCCAAAAGAAAGTCAAGCTCCTGCATATAAAAATACTCTGAGAATATAAAAAGAAGTATTGGTCCAATAGTACCTGTGAGTGTAAAGGAGAGTACAATTGCTCTCGTGTCATAATGTTTTTTCAACTCTCTTACAGAAGTGTATGCAAGAGCAGCACCTACTCCACTAAAGATACCAAGAATGTCATACTTAGTAAAAGAAAAACCTGTTGGTTGTGTAATCAAAATTATTCCGATAAAACCTATAAAAACTGCGCTCCATGCACTTAGTGTCAATTTTTCTTGTAAAAAAGCCCATGCAAATATTGCTGTGAAAATAGGTGATGTTTTAGAAAAAGTAACAGCATCCCCCAGGGGTATATTTGCGATATTATAAAAATATGCAAGAACTGCAATAAAACCCATAAACCCACGAAAAAAGAGTAAAAAAGGTCTACCACCTTTGTGTACCATTGGTGTTTTGTACACTGCATAACCTATGATAATTACACCAAAAATATTTCTAAAAAATACAACTTCAAGTGATGGTATGCTCTCGGAAGCAAGCTTAGCAAATGCTCCCATAAATGCGAAAAGAAAAGATGCTAAAAGCATATACTTCACACCACTATTTAATTCTTTAATTAATTTCATAAACGAAATTATACCCATCTTATTTTAATAAAAATGTCGATATAATTAATATAGGTAGGGGAGGAAAGTCATATGTTTTTTCGTATAACAATTTTTTTTGCACATGTACTATTTTTAACTACTCTTCATGCTCAAGAAGTACAAGAAAAATATGATTTTCAAGAATATATAGATACTAAACAAAAGAACATATCCCAAGATGTAAATACCCTTTTTAATTATATAGATAAAAGTTTAGGAGGCATGTTCAGTGACTCACTAAGTGATTCTACATGTAACGATTTAGAAGATAGACTTGATAAAGCTTTTTATAGTGGCAATGAAAATGCCATTGATGAGTTTTTTCAAAATGAAAAATTCTTAAATGAGACCAATAAGACTTTTATAAGACTTCGTTTGTCAACGCTACTTCAATCAAAAGAATCTACAAGATATAACTATAAAATCAGAGCCCATATTCCACTTAGCAGAACAAAGAAGAACTTCAATCTCTTTATAGATAATATTAAAGATAGCTATATAGACGAAACAAATCCAGAAGATGACATTGAAAATCTACCAGATATTGGTGTCAATTACTTCTCACCAGAATATCATGGTATTAAGTCAAGATATTCTATAGGTACGAGTGGTCTAAACTTATATGCAAGGGCTAGATATTCTAAAGTATTTAACACAGGAAAATGGACTATAGAACCTATCCAGGAGTTTAAATTTTCTATAAAAGATGATTGGAGGGAAACCTCAATTGTTTACTTTGATAGAAAATTAAAAGATACTTCCATGCTAAGGTTTGGTCTTCGTCGTCAATCACAGTCTCACATAGATGGTATGGACTATAGTCTTTCATCTACATACTACCATACTATTAAAGGTAAAAGTGGTCTCAGTCTTTCTCAGTCTTTTAGTGGAAATACGAAATATAAAGTTGATGAATATGACACACCATATTCTGGTATAAATGATTACTCAACTACTCTAAATTGGCGTAAAAGTGTATGGAGAAAATGGTTCTCTTATGAAGTGCAACCAGGTGTTAGTTTTCATCGACAGTATGATTATAAAGCTAATTACATGATAAGATTAAACTTAGATTTTTACTTTGGAAATATATAAATGAAATTTTTTGTACTACTTATTTTAGGTCTTTCTCTAGTAAATGCTGGTGGATTTTTTTCGAAGTATCATGTAAATGTAGGGATGTTCGGACAAGTTGGTTACGCAGACCTACATGTAGAGGTAGATGAAGATAAGTACAAGGCTCATCTTGATGCTGTCATAATCGGTGTTGCAGCAACTTTGACTTCAAATAGAGTTGAAAGGTTTACAAGTATAGGTAGGATAGTTAATGGGAAATATATTCCTGATAGTTTTGTAAAAATAAAAAGAAATGATAGAAAAAGTAGAGTTCAGAACTACACTTTTAATCACTCACAGAAGAAAGTTCATTTAGTTGAAGATAAGGAAAAAATAGTTTCTAAAACTAAATTTGATGCAATAAAATTTGAGATGTGTATAGAGGATGTCAATGAAACATCACGTAAAGAAAAAACTTTAGACACCTATGTGGCTTCTGACTCGCTAACAGCTTTTTTAAATGCTAGAGAAAACTCTAATGCTAAAACAAAAGAGTATGAGCTTCTTGCTGTAGGTGCATATAACAATAAAAATAAAGTTACTCTCTCATTTTTAGAAGGTGAAGAGAAAAAACTAGCAGGATTGAACTTTTCTAAAGATACTAAAGAGATATATAACTTACATGTAAAGCCAGCAGATGAAGATGACTCTATAGTAGATTTACTAGTAGCTTTCGATTCTGATGGTTATATGAGTGAAGCACTTATTGGTGAAATATTTTGGATAGGTCAAATAACAGCTTCAAGAGTTAAACACGAGGTTTATAAATAAAACCATCTATTAACTTCTCTTTTCTATAATTATCAAAATAAATACAATACATAAGGTCTAACAATGATGAATTTAATAATTTTTGCGATTTTAGGATACGTTTTTTACTCAGTTTTTAAAAGTTACTCACAATATACTGCTTACTCACAAGAAGCATTAAAAAACTTTTCTGTTTCTAAAGAGTCTTTAGCAAAAAGTGATTTAGGTCTTTTTGTAGCACTTGTTGCCAAAGTGGCTAAAGCCGATGGAAAAGTAGATGCTCTTGAAGCTGAACTTATCAGCATAATGTTTGATGACATCTCTGCTGTTTTTCCAGAGCCACAAAAAACTAAAGATATTTTAAAAGAGATATTCAACGAAGAAAAAGACAGATTTGATAACCTTGAAGAAGTTGCCCATACTTTAAGTAATGCTATAAAAAGAGACAAGTCAAAACAACAACAGTTTATGGGCTTTTTAATTCAACTTGCATTTGTCGATGGTGAAGTAAGTAAAGGAGAGGATGAAGTTTTAGTAACAATTGCTGAGGCTTTTGAATTTGACCCAGATGCTTACCATGCTATATTTGATCAGTTTGAGCAGATGATGAAAAATGTTCATCCATCAGCGAATATATCTGACGCATATGATCTTCTAGGTGTAAGTGAAAATGATGACATGAGTGTTATCAAAAAAGCTTACCGTAAAAAAGTTCGTGAGTATCATCCAGATATTATAAAGTCACAGGGTAAAGACGAGGCTTATATGCAAGAAGCAACTGAAAAAACTCAAGAGATAAATCAAGCTTACGAGATGATAAAAGCTAAAAGAAAATAGGCTTTAATTTTTAAAGTCTTTTTCCCAAAAGAATTCTATCCAATCATTAGCCTCGTTCATCCACAAACTTGGTTCGTAGCTAGATGTTTTTTTATAAAACAGTGTGGCAGAAATAAATTCAATATTTTTATATTCATCTTCTAAGTGTTTCATAACTGCAACTAAAGTATCGCCACTATCAGAAATATCATCTAAAACTAAAACCTTCTTTTTCTCTTTTAGATTACACTCACCAAAAATACTAAGCTCGTCTCTTTTACATGTAGAGTCATATAGCTCTGTTCTGATGCTTTGTACGTCTCTAATATTTAACCCTTCAGCTACTGCATGAGAAAGTGTCAGTCCACCTCGAGCAATCCCAACAATAGAATCTATACCTAAGTCTTTTAGTTGATATATAAGTTTATTAGTATCGATTTTAAAATCTTCATAAGAGTAATATTTCATAAATTGATTATACTGTTTTAATTCTTTTTTGATAGAATAATTCAAATAAAAACTTAAGGGAAACATCTTGTATAAACTTATTACTCTTTCCATAATCATCACACTTTTTACAGCTTGTTCTGCACCAAAACCTTTAGTAAAACCATCATGGTTTACAAACCCCTCTCAAGACAGTGAATATATATACGGTGTTGGAGAAGCAAAAACATTTCAAGAGGCACAAGATATTGCTACTATCTCTCTAAGAGAAAATTTATCTCTACATGTAACATCCGTTTTTGATGATAATGATAACTATGTAGAGATACTAAAAAAATCATCAGAGATATCAAACAAGCTATCTCTAAAACAGATTGAAACAATGAAAACTAAAGAGTTTAAAGGTAATTTCTTAGTACTTATTGGAATTGAAAAAATAAAAGTACTAAACAAAATATCTCCAATATCAACATCAAAGTTCAATAGATTTAAACTACAAAGTGAGATGTTAGCTGGTAAAGATGATATTCAAAGATTTATTGCCTTAGAAGAGTTAATGGCTTCATATTCTGAAGTAGCTTCATTAGTAGGGTATAGAAATATTCTCAATAACAATAAAGTTGAAGTGCAATACTTAAGAAATATGTATAATAACTACACTTCATTACAAAATAGTATAAACATATATGTACTTACAGATGTTGGATCAAGAATTTTCTCACCGGTAATAGTTAAGTATATTGATGAAAAAAATATAAGTATGGACAAGAACACTAATGTTGAAAACTCATTAAGACTTCTAATCACCTCTACTAGTAAAGAGGAACAAGACTACTCATTTAACAAAACATCATCACTTGTTAAATTTACTCTCTTTGATAAAAGCAAAAATATCCTAGCATTTAAGCAACATACCTTCATTGCTCGTTCAAGAAAAGATTACGAAGATGCTAAAAAACAAAATGCTATCAATATGAGTTATAAAGTAAAAAAATTAGGTTTATTTAATTTTATTGGGATAAAATAATTTTTTCACTATCGTTAATAAATATTATTTAAGATTAATAGTGATACAATCCTTATATATCAAATCATAGGAGATTTAAATGATAAAAACCATTTCATCAGTAGCATTAGCTACAATAGTTACACTAATAATGGCTGGTTGTAATAAAGCAGAACCAAAGCCTCTAGAAGAAGAAGCAGATTTTCGCTGTAAACAAGAAGGTCAACTTGCACCTAAGTGGACTTGTGTTCCAACTGCAGACGATGCTTACGCTGGTGTTGGTGTAGCTCATAAAAGTGCTGCTGGTATGGCTATGATGAGAAGAGTAGCTCTTGCTAATGGTCGTTCAGACTTAGCTCAACAAATTAAAACTCTTGTAAAAGACAAAATCAGTATTTACACTGGGACAACAGGTGTTGGTGGTAGTGAAACTGTAGATCAAGCAAGTGAAGCTGTTACTAAACAAGTTGCTAAAGTTGACTTAGTTGGTTCTAAGATGATTGATATGTGGACTGCTCCTTCAGGTGCTATCTATATGCTAGTGACTGTTTCTTCAAAAGATGCAAATAAGCAAATTAGAGAAAACATCAAAAGTAGTTATAACAATGAGAGAGCATTATGGCAACAGTTCAAAGCTAAAAATGCTTTAGAAGGTCTAGAAAAAGAGTTTGAATAGATA
Source organism: Sulfurimonas sp. (assembly GCA_028044295.1). Lineage (GTDB taxonomy): Bacteria > Campylobacterota > Campylobacteria > Campylobacterales > Sulfurimonadaceae > Sulfurimonas. The sequence continues at coordinate 120,607 of JAOFSE010000002.1, read as the reverse complement.
AATGTCTAAACTCTTTATATCTTTAGCAGTTACTTTTATACTAGTTCTTACTGGTTGTTCTACACCTAAGAGAGTCACTGTACTCAAAGATATAAAAAGACCCTCTTGGGTCTTAAACCCAAACCAGGACGATAAGACTGGTGCAATCGGTGTAGCTTCCAGAACACACGATCAAAAAATTTCCACTCAAAGAAAAATAGCAATATCTAGAGCCTTAGAAGAGCTATCACTGCAACAAAATGTACAAGTAACATTAAGTATAAAAAAGAATGAAAAACTTAGTAATAATAATGCAAGTATACATATGGATGTAGACTCTACATTTAACACCTCTTCAAATATTACTGCACATATAGAATCCGCATGGATGAATGACTACACAAGCGAACTATATATATGGATGGTTTTAGACTAAAATTTCGCTATAATTTCAAATAAACTACTAAATATCTCTTCACATATACTAAGGTACTAAAATGAAAAAAATTGCAATTATCGGTCGTCCAAATGTTGGAAAAAGCTCACTATTTAACAGATTAGTTAAAAAAAGAGATGCTATTACTGCTGATATTGCTGGTACAACGAGAGATGTTAAAAGAAGACATGTAGCAATCATAAATAAGGAAGCCCTTTTACTTGACACTGGTGGACTAGACCAAGGTTGTGAACTATTTGACAAGATAAAAGAGATGTCTCTTAAAGCTGCTTACCAAGCTGACATCATCCTTTATATGGTTGATGGAAAAGGTTTACCAGAAGAAGAAGATAAAAAACTTTTTTACGAGTTACAAACACTTGGTAAAGAAGTAGCACTTGTTGTAAATAAAATTGACAACGACAAAATGAAAGAAAAACTTTGGGATTTTTATGAGTTTGGAACTGATGCTATTTTTGGTATTTCAGTTGCGCACAATAGACATACTGTAGAACTTCTTGATTGGGTTGCATCTAAGATTCCTGATTCTGATATCATCAAAGAAGACGAAGAAGACGAGAGTGCAGAAGATATAAGTGTTGTTCGTGAAGATTTAAGTGATGAAGATTTCTTTGCAAATGTAGAAGAGCAGTCTGAAGAAGATGATGGATTTACTTACTGGGATGAAGCTGAAATGGATGGTCATGTTGATGATGAAAACTCTATTTTTGCACAGAATGACAAAATTAAAGAGTTTGATGAGGAAGATATTAACCATATCAAAATCTCTATTATTGGTCGTACCAACGTTGGTAAAAGCTCACTTTTAAATGCTTTACTTGGTGAAGAGAGATCAGTTGTTAGTGCAGTGTCTGGAACTACTATAGACCCTATTGATGAGAGTATCGAGTATAAGGGTAAACAGCTAACATTTGTAGATACAGCAGGACTTCGTCGTCGTGGTAAAATTTTAGGAATTGAAAAGTACGCTCTTATGAGAACGACTGAAATGCTTGAAAACTCAAATATGGCTCTAGTAGTTCTTGATGCAAGTGAACCATTTTTAGATTTAGATGAGAAGATCGCGGGTCTCGTAGACAGTAATAGACTTGCATGTATTATTGTTTTAAACAAGTGGGATATTTCAAAACGTGAAGAACATGACAAGATTATTCAAACTGTAAGAGATAGATTTAAATTCTTAGCTTATGCGCCTATTATTACACTATCTGCGAAATCACATCAAAGAGTTGATAAGCTTCACGATATGATTTTAGAAATAAATGACAACTACTCTCAACGTATTACAACTTCAGAATTAAATGCAGTTATGGATAAGGCTATGAGAAGACACCAACTTCCATCTATGCATGGTCAAGTTATACGTATCTACTTTGCAACGCAGTATGAAACTCGTCCACCAAAAATAGCTATCATTATGAACAAACCAAAGGGACTTCACTTTACATATAGAAGATACTTAACTAATAAGTTAAGAGAGGCTTTTAACTTTACAGGGACACCACTACTTTTTAAAGCTAAAAAGCGTGGTGAGAAGTAGCTAACATGAAAATCATAAGTGCATTGTTTATAATTTTATTTTTAAATAATTTTTTACTTGCATCTGTTGATAAAATAAATCATTTAAAAAAGTACATAAAAGCAACAACCTTAATAGAAACATATCATCCAAAACCACTAACACAAAATAAAATTGTATTACAGGGTATAGAAAATTTTCTTAATACAACAAAAATACTTACTATCAGTGATCATCAAAGAATAATCAATAACTTTAAAAATTCACACACAGGCTTAGATAAACTAGGACTCTTAATAGATTACCTAGGAAGTAAAAACTATTCTACAGAAGATGCTGTAAACATACTATTGAGTTCAACACTCGCTGCACTTGATAATCATTCCAGTTATATTTCTAAAAAAGAATTAGACAGACTTCAAAGTTTATTCAAGTCTAATAATTTTGGAGGTTTAGGCATTACAGTTGGAATTGTGAATAAAATACTAACTGTAATTTCACCTATTGATGGAACTCCTGCATTTCATGCAGGAATACAATCAGGTGATAAAATTTTAAAAATCAATGACTTTTCTTCTGAAAATATATCAATTGATCAAGCTGTAAGTTTAATGCGTGGTGTAGTAGGAGATCCTATAACTCTAACTATTTTACGAGATGACAAAATAATTCCAATAATCATAGTTAGAAGTTTAATTAAAATAAAGTCTGTAGTTTCTAAAAAAATAAATGATACTCTTTATATCCGAATATCATCTTTTGATAAGAAAGTAATTAAAGATATGAAACGGATCATAACAGACAATCAAACTGATGTAAAAGGTATTATTTTAGATTTAAGGGATAATCCTGGTGGGCTTATGGGAGAAGCGGTAGGTGTTGTAGATTCCTTTATAAACAGTGGAAACATTGTAACAATGGAAGCTAAAAATGAGTCTGACAATACGGTCTATACAGCAACATCTAACACTACTTTAACTGACTTACCTTTAGTTGTTTTGACTAACCAAGGAAGTGCCTCTGCTTCTGAAATAGTTTCTGGAGCACTGCAGGCACATGGAAGAGCTAAAATAATTGGTGCGAAAACTTTTGGTAAAGGTAGTGTTCAAACAATATTTCCTCTAAACAGTAGTGATAATATCAAACTTACAATAGCGCAGTATACTATAGCTAATGGGATTAAGTTTCATAATATTGGTCTTCAACCAGACTACTTCACAGAGACCTATATTATTAATAAACAAGATAAAGCTTTACAAGCAGCAACAGACTATTTAACAAATCAATCAATATTTACTCAAAATAATTTAATCGGTTTATACAAAAATTCACTGACTAATGACATCATTAACAAAACTATCGCAAAAGTTAACTTATATAAAAAATTTAATATTACAAGTGACGCACTTCATAAGCCTCCCAACACTAACGAGTATTATAAAAAAACTGTTTCCCATCAGGAGTTAGATTTACAGCAACGTTTAAACGCAATAAAACAACATGCTCCTGATAAGAAAAAATGGCTTATTGCCATAGGTATTGAAGACTATGAATATACTGAAAATGTCAAATACTCTAAAAAAAGTGCAAGCTTATTTAGTAGATTACTACAAAGAAAGTATGGTATTGAGAAACATCATAGTTTAATACTTATAGATCAAGAAGCCACTATGGGTAGGATTAGAAATAAGATGAAAAGAATTTTACGTCAAGTAAATTCAGGTGACACTATATACTTTTACTATAATGGTCACGGAGTGCCTGTACCTAGTCAAAAAAATGAAGCTTACCTTTTACCTAGTGATGTAGAACCTGAGTTCGCAAGTGATGATCCATTTTTTAAAATGAAAAATATATTTAAACTACTATCAAGTTCAAAAGCAACTAAAGTTATTGCGGTTATTGATAGCTGTTTTAGTGGTGGTAATGATGGATCTAATTTAATAAAAGGTGTTGCTGCAACACGTCTAATGCCTAAAAAAATAACTTTTAACAAGAAAAAAATGGTTGTTATCTATGCAGGAAAAGGCACGCAATACTCTAATATGTTTGAGAAAACAGGACATAGACTCTTTTCTTACTATATTATGGATTCCCTTTTAAAAGGAAGAAATGACATGGAAATGATTTATAATGAAGTTTTTGTAAACGTCAAAGATGAATCATTTAAAATGGGGGATATGCATCTGCAAGAACCTACAATACTTGGTAACAAAAAATTAAAATTTTAATTAGTTACTAATCTAGAACGGCTTAAAAATAACCAAACCCACAATTACTAAAAGTAGTATTGTTGGTACTTCATTATACATTCTAAAGAACTTTCCATCCTTCTTACATGTAGAGTTTAAAAACTGAACTCTATAGCGACCAAGTGAGAAAAAATAAGCCATTAAAATAACAACTAAAAGTATTTTAGCGTGTAACCAACCATTACCACTAAACCCAATTTCAAAAGCCAAGTATGCACCACTTAAAACGGTAGCCCACATAGCTGGAAGACCTATATACTTATAAATTTTCATTTCCATAGTTTTAACTACTTCAACAAAACCTTCATTTTCAATATTTTCAGCGTGGTAAACAAAAAGGCGAGGCATATAAAATAGTGCCGCGAACCACGACACTAATGAGATTATGTGAAACCAGATAATCCAGTTATACATTAACTATCTAAAGTTTCTAAATCTTTTACAGACTCATTTGAATGAGAAACAACTTTTTCATGAAGACGGCGAAGTGCTTTTGTAGCTCTGTCAATTGCTAAATCAATAGCAGCATCTAGGTTATCATCTGACTGAGAAATAACTACTGGTTGAGCGTGAGCTACATGAATATCAAATTCAATTGATACTCCTTTTTTTTCAGCTGCTACATGAACATTTACTGATGTAATATCTAATGAATATTTTGAAAAACTATCTATTGCTGATTCAATGTGAGCTCTAGTATTAGCCTGAAGTGTAATGTCTTTTGCATGAACTTGTACATTCATAATAAATCCTTTAAGTGAGTAGTACATCTACTCTGTATATTTATATGATAGCAAAATATATATAAAAAATGTATAATGTCAAAAAAATTTACAAATTTATTTCGGAGTTGCATTAATGAGAGTTTTAACTGGCATACAGCCATCTGGTGATTTACATATTGGGAACTACTTTGGTTCTATAAAACAGATGGTTGAAGCGCAAGGTAATAGTGAAACTTTTGCATTTATAGCAAACTACCATGCAATGACAAGTGGTGGAAAAGATTTATCTAAATTAACTATGCAATGTGCAACTGACTTCCTTGCTTTAGGAATAGACCCTGATAAATCTACATTTTGGATTCAGTCAGATGTAAAAGAGGTACTAGAGCTATACTGGACACTATCTTCATTTACTCCTATGGGTCTACTAGAACGTGCTCACAGCTTTAAAGATAAAACAGCTAAAGGAATACCTGCGAATCATTCACTGTTCTCTTACCCAGTTTTGATGGCTGCTGACATATTGCTTTTTGGTTCAGAAATTGTTCCTGTTGGAAAAGACCAAATTCAGCACGTTGAAATAGCTAGAGATATAGCTACAAAGTTCAATAATCAATATGGCGATATTTTAACTATGCCCGAGTTTAAAGTACAAGAAGAGGTTCAAACTGTTCCAGGAATAGATGGACAAAAGATGTCAAAATCTTATGGAAATATAGTGAACATCTTCGGTGAAGAAAAAAAACAACTAAAAACTATTAAAAAAATTGTTACTGAAAATGTTGCCATGGAAGAACCAAAAGAGTTTGAGACATGTAATGTTTACAATATGGCAAAACTATTTTTGGAAGGTGAAAACCTAATTGCTCTTCAAGATAGATACAAAGCTGGTGGAGAAGGTCACGGTCACTTTAAAGTATATTTAGCAGAAGTTATGTGGGAGTACTTTAAAGAGTACAGAGAGAAACGTGAATACTTTGAAAATAATCAAGATGAAGTTAGAGAAATTTTAAAACTTGGGGCAAAGAGAGCAACAGAAGTTGCAATGCCTACTATTGAAAAAATCAGAACTGCAACTGGACTAAACTACTAGTCTTAACGTTGTTTATCTAACCACACCATAAGACCTTTTTGAGCGTGGAGCCTATTTTCCGCCTCATCAAAAACAATCTTAGAGTGTTTCTCAAATGTTTCTTCACTTACTTCTAAACCTCTATAAGCTGGTAAGCAGTGTAAAAACTTTGCATCACTTTGAGCTAAACTCATCATATTCTCATCAACCATAAAGCCCTTGAAAATTTTGATACGTTCTTCTTTCTCTTCTTCTTGACCCATTGAAGTCCAAGTGTCTGTTGTAACAACTGTAGCACCTTTAACTGCTTCTTTAGGGTCGTTATATGTGATTATCTTCGCTCCACTCTCACAAGCTAGCTCTTGCGCATCAGCTAAAACAGTTTGGTCAACCTCATAACCAACAGGAGTAGCTATGCGAAGTTCAAACCCAAGTTTAGCTGCAAGCATCATCCATGAGTGTGTCATGTTATTTCCATCACCTACATACGCGCACACTATGTTCTCACTTGCACTATGTTCTACTAGTGTCATATAGTCAGCTAAAAGTTGTACCGGATGGTAAGAGTCTGTAAGTCCATTTATAATAGGTACTTTAGAGTAAGATGCGAACTCCTCTATCATAGAGTGTTCAAACGTTCTAATCATAACCATGTCACACATACTACTGATAACTCTAGCTGTGTCTTTTATGGGTTCACCGCGTCCTAAGTGGATATCACGGTTTGAGAGAAAAAGTGCATGACCGCCTAGTTGAAACATCCCAGTTTCAAAACTAACACGTGTTCGAGTTGAGCTTTTCTCAAAAATCATACCAAGAGTCTGATTCTCCAGCTCTTTTTTGTATATTTTTGATTTAAGATTTTTCTTTATCTCAAGACCGATGTCTATTATCTCTAATATCTCGTCTTTAGTAAAATCTTTAAGTGTTAAAAAATGTCTCAACTATTATCCTTCTGCCTATGCAATTCTCGAAAAAAGCTGTAATTATACCTAAATTTTACCTTTAAGCATAGTAGCTACTTCTTTTGCATGGTAAGAAATAATTATATCTGCTCCTGCACGTTTAAAGGCAACCATAGTTTCCATGACTACTCTGTCATAATCTATGAGGTTATTAGCACCTGCCATCTTAAGCATAGCGTACTCTCCACTAACATTATAAACTGCCATTGGCAAAGAAGTAGCATCTTTGATCTCACGAACAATATCTAAGTATGCAAGTGCTGGCTTAACCATAAGTATGTCAGCACCTTGAAGTTCATCTGATATAGATTCGTTTACAGCTTCACGTCTATTTGCTGGATCCATCTGATAAGATGCACGGTCACCAAAACTCGGAGTTGACTCCGCAACATCACGAAATGGTCCATAGTATCCTGAAGAAAATTTTGTCGAATAAGACATAATTGGTAAGTTCTCGAATCCTGCCTCATCTAGTGAATCACGAAGTGTCTCTATGATTCCATCCATCATTCCAGATGGAGCTATCATATCAGCTCCTGCTTTTGCATGGATTACAGCTTGTTGACCTGAGATTTCTAATGTAGCGTCATTGTTTACAGTCTCTTTTTCATCATCAATGATTCCACAGTGTCCATGGTCTGTATACTCACAAAAACAAAGGTCAGTTACTACAAACATATCTGGATGTTCTTTTTTTATAGCTTTTATAGCAGTAGAAATTATTCCATGTTCGCATAAGGAGTCTGAACCTATAGAGTCTTTTACATCAGGGATTCCAAAAAGTATGATTGAGTAAAGTCCAAGTTTTTTAAGCTCTACACACTCTTTTAATATCTCATCTAAACTCATCTGAAAAACACCAGGCATTGAAGAAACTTCTGTTTTTATTCCTTTACCTGAACGAACAAAAAGTGGATAAATAAAATCTTCCACATTAACATGTGTCTCACGCACGAGTGAGCGAAGATGTCCATTTAAACGAGTTCTACGAAATCTTTGAAACATAATAAACCTTTTTTAGCTATAATAATAAAAAAATATTTTACCGTTTTAAAGTTAAAATTAGGGTACATTAATTGAATATAGAAATTTCAGAAGTAGCAAATTTACCATCTAGATTTGGTGATTTTAAAGTAAAAGCTTTCAAAGAAGGCAACAAAGAACATTTAGTTATTTATAAAGATACTTTAGATGAAGTTCCAGTTGTTAGAGTTCATTCAGAGTGCTTAACTGGTGATGCAATAGGTAGTTTAAAGTGTGACTGTAGAGACCAACTTGAGTACGCACTTAAGCTAGCTCAAGAGAGTAACGGTATGGTTATATACCTTCGTCAAGAAGGTAGAAATATCGGTCTACTAAATAAGATAAACGCTTACGCTCTACAAGACAAAGGTCTAAACACCATAGAAGCAAACCATCAACTAGGCTTTGCTGCTGATGAAAGAACTTATGAAGTTGTTACATATATCCTTCATCATTTTGACATCCACAAGATAAAACTTCTTACAAATAATCCTGACAAAGTAAAATCTATCAGCGACATAGAAGTAGTTGAAAGAGTTCCAATAATTATGGAATCAAATGAGCACAATGTAGATTATCTCAATGTTAAAAAAGATGACATGGGTCATCTTCTTTAGGGTATATTTTGAGTTTAAAATCTAAAATAGAGAGCGATAACCTCCAACTACCAGATAACTTCTTCTCAAATATACAAAAGTACAAAGAACTTCTTTTTAAATGGAACAAAATCCATAACCTGACTGGTGCAAAAGACGAGCAAACTATAGATGAGTTTATCTATGATGCTGTTTTTCCTGTTAGTTTTTTGCCTAAGGTTAAAAATCTTTTAGACATAGGAACAGGTGCTGGCTTTCCTGGTATGATTCTAGCGATTGGACTACCAGACACACAAGTTACACTTGTTGAACCTTTAGCAAAGAGAGCTAGTTTTTTACAGTTTGTGAAAGCTGACTTAGGCTTAAAAAATGTAAAAGTTGTGAAAAAAAGAGTTGAAGAGATGGAGCCTGAGATATTTGATATGGTAACTTCAAGAGCAGTCACAGAAACTGATATGCTTTTAAAACTCAGTGAGAACTTTCGAGATGAAAAAAGTAAACTACTTTTTTACAAGGGTGAAAATGTTTACAATGAAGTCTCGTCTGAACTTCCTTACAAAATTATAAAGACTAAAAACAGACACTACCTTCTGATAGGAGAAGATTTATGATACTAAAGTTATTACTTGTAGTAGGAGTTATACTAACTGTATATTTTTTATTTATAAAGAAAAAGCCTTCAGTTACTAAGCCTAAAAAAGCTACTAAAAAGTCTAAAAAAGATGATAGTAATGAAATGGTAGAGTGTTCTACATGTAGTATTTACTGTGAACTTGATGAAGCAATTTTAAGTAGTAATAAATATTACTGCTCAGATGAGTGTTTGGAGCAAGCATAATGATATTTTTTGGACATAGATTTATAGATAGTGAGAAGTTTTACCATATTCATAGTATGGATGCTATAGAAAATACTCCTGCAAACTCAACCATCTTTGTAGAGTTTAATGAGGAAAATCTTGAGCTTATTAAGTTTGCTACTAAAAACTCTGTCAGTATTGCTCTACATGTAGAAAACATTACACAGATAACTTACGCATCTGCTCTACATGTAAACTACATTGTTTTACAAAAAGAGTTAGCAAAGACTGCTCAAAACTTAGCAGAAAACTATCTTTTTGATGCAAAAATAATAGTACATGTAGACGAAGACTCTGAAATAGAAGAACTTGCACTTTTAGGAGTTGATGGTGTTATTTACCAAAATGCCATCATAAAGATAAACTCTTAGCCTACAATCTCTCTTCTTATGTCACTTTTTAGTGATGTAAGAACTTCATAGCTTATAGTCCCTGCACTTTTAGCTATCTCAATCGCATCATTAAAAATAAGAAGTTCATCACTATCACTTACAAATGAACTGTTATCCATAGAAACACGACCAGCTAACTCTATACCCTCTGGTGTCGAGTAGTTATTTGAACAACTTCTTAAAAAACCGTCTCCGTAACCAAAGTTATAATTACTAATGATTAAGTCCCTAGAAGATTCATAAGTCGATCCATAACCAACTCTTTGGCCTTTTTGTAAATCTCTAGAAGATATTTTTTGTGCATATAGAGAAAGAACTGGCTTAAAACCTTCTACACGTAAAGAACTTGGAAGACTCATACATCCATAAGCTGCTATGCCTACTCTAGCCATATCTTCATCGAAATTACTATGACGAAATAGTGATGCAGAGTTTGAAGAATGAAACCTCAACTGAGTAAATCCAAACTCCTCAGCTAACTTACTTGCTTCTTCTTTTACTATCTTAAAATTACAGTTTTGGGAGAACCACTCGCTTGTTAGTTCATCTGCACTGGAGTGATGTGTAAAAACAGCTTCTAAAACAAGTCCTACTTCTTTTATTTTACTAAATGCTTCGTTTAACTCACTCTTTGATATACCATTTCTATGCATACCAGTATCAACTTTTAACTCTACTTTTGTGCCATTAGAAAATTTACTAATGCTATTTAGAGAGTTAATTGTATATCTAACTTTTTCACTTTTTACTACAGTTGTATCACTAAGCACTAAAATATACTCAAAAAACTCTTCTATTTTTTTTGCTTCTTCACTTGTACGAACAACTGCTCTTTTTATACCATACTCACTTGCTAATGAAGCCATTTCTGTAAGACCATGTCCGTAAGCATTATCTTTTAGAACAAGTGCTATTTTTTCTACACTTTTAGTATGCTCTTTGATGATGTTAAGGTTATTAAAAAAGTTTGTTTTGTTTAGTTTTATGTAAGCCATTAGGAAAATTATACCAAAGTTTTATTTTTGGACTTTAGTCTGATTGTTCTCTTCGTAGTTTAGTATCTCTATGCCACTGTACATAAGATATGCAGACATACTAAGTCCTAAAATTATTAATGTAATTCGTTTTGTTTTTTCTATTTTACTCATGGTGAAATTTTATCTAAGTTTCACAAACAATTAACACTTAAAAGTTAAGTTTGACTCATAAGCACTCTCTTATACCAAAAAGGATAGAATCACTCTATGATAAATAGAGTAAAAACTAAACAAATTTTTGTAGGGGATGTTGCCGTTGGTGGTGACGCTCCTATAAGTACACAATCTATGACATACTCTCAAACAGCAAATGTTGCTGAGACAGTTGAGCAGATAAATAGACTTCATTTTGCTGGTGCTGATATAGTAAGAGTTGCTGTTCCAAATATGGAAGATGCACTTGCATTAAAATCAATCAAAGAACAAATCTCTTTACCTCTTGTGGCCGATATTCACTTTAACTATAAACTTGCACTTGAAGCTGCAAAAGTTGTTGACTGTATACGTTTTAACCCTGGAAATATTGGTGAAAAATCTCGTATAAAAGAGATTGTAAAAGCTTGTCAAGAACGTTCTTTACCTATTCGTATTGGTGTAAATGCTGGTAGTTTAGAAAAAGAGTTTGAAAACAAGTATGGACAAACAGCTGAAGGTATGGTTGCTTCAGCCGAGTACAACATAAAGTTTTTAGAAGATTTAGGTTTTGATGATATTAAGGTATCTCTAAAAGCAAGTGACGTTGAGCGAACCGTAGATGCTTACCGTATGCTACGTCCTAAAAATCACTATCCATTTCACCTTGGGGTTACAGAAGCTGGTACACTTTTTCACGCTACTGTAAAAAGCTCTATTGGTCTTGGAGCACTTCTACTTGATGGTATTGGTGACACTATGCGTGTTTCCATTACAGGTGAGTTAGAAGAAGAGATAAACGTAGCTCGTGCAATACTTAAAGACAGTGGTGCTATGCCTGATGGTCTTAACATCATTTCTTGTCCTACATGTGGAAGAATTGAAGCTGACTTAGTTACAGCAGTAGCTGAAATAGAAGAGCGAACGAAACATATAAAAGCACCCCTAAACGTTTCTGTTATGGGATGTGTTGTAAATGCTATAGGTGAAGCTGCTCACGCTGATGTTGCTATAGCTTACGGTAAAGGTAAAGGTCTTGTAATGGTTAAGGGTGAAGTTGTTGCTAACCTTGATGAAGATGAGCTTGTAGATAGATTTGTAGAAGAAGTTGAAACTGCTGCTAAAGAGTCAGAAGGTAATTAATGCAAGACAATCTATATAACCTAGCCTTTGAAAGAAGTATTTTAAGTTCAATAGTATTTGAACCACAACAGTTTGATGAGTTAAGTACTACCCTAAACAAAGATGACTTTTACCTACCATCACATCAAGATATTTTTGGTGCTATGGTTGTTCTACTTCAAAAAGACCAACCTATAGATGAAGAGTTTATAAAAAAAGAACTTATTAAAATCAAAAAGTTTGATGAACAGGTTATGCTTGAAATCCTCTCAGCAAATCCAATCTCAAACACAAAAGCATATGTAGATGAGATAAAAGACAAGTCTCTTAAACGTCATCTACTAACACTAACAACAGAGATAAAAAGAGTTACTGTTGAAGAGGAACTTCCATCTGCTGAAGTTGTAGATATAGTTGAGAAAAAGCTATATGAAATAACTCAAGACAACCAAACTTCAGACTTCAAAGACTCTCCAAAAATGACATTTGACACTATGGAGTACATCAAAGAGATGAAGGCTCGTGGTAACAACATCTTAGTTGGTGTAGATACTGGTTTTCATGAACTAAACAAGATGACAACTGGGTTTGGTAAAGGTGATTTAGTTATCATCGCTGCTCGTCCTGCTATGGGTAAAACATCTTTTATATTAAACACTGTGAACTCCTTAATCCAAGACGGTAAAGGTGTTGCATTTTTCTCACTAGAGATGCCAGCTGAACAACTTATGCTTAGACTACTTTCTATCCAAACATCAATCCCATTACAAAAGCTTCGTGTTGGTGATATGAATGATGACCAATGGTCTTCTCTTAATGGTGCGATAGACAAGATGAACTCTGCAAAACTGTTTGTAGATGATCAAGGTAGTATCAATATCAACCAACTTAGATCTAAACTTAGAAAACTAAAAAATCAACATCCTGAGATAGAGATTGCAGTTATTGACTACCTCCAAATTATGAGTGGTGTTGGTAACCAAGATAGACACTTACAAGTTTCAGAGATGTCTCGTGGACTTAAGATGCTTGCTCGTGAACTAGAGATGCCTATTGTAGCACTTTCACAACTTAACCGTGGACTAGAAGCTAGAAATGACAAACGTCCTATGCTAAGTGATATTCGTGAGTCTGGTTCAATTGAGCAAGATGCAGATATTATTCTTTTTGTTTATAGAGATGATGTTTATCTTTATAAAGAAGAAAAAGAGCGTGAGAAAGCTGCTAAGGCTGAGGGTAAAGAATTTATCTCAGAGTATGTAGAAAAAGAAGAAGAAGATGCTGAGATCATTATAGGAAAACAGAGAAATGGTCCAACTGGTCATGTTAAACTAGTTTTTCAGAAAAAACTTACTCGCTTTGTTGATGCACCAGCTTTTGCCAAAGGTGTTGAGACAGTTTACGAAAATGTAGATACCCGCTCAGCAAATGTTGATATGGGAGAACCTTCTATATCAATACCTACAATCTAAAAGATGATTGCTAGAGTCTCACTTTTTACTTCAAAGAGAGACTACTTAGCATTTCTTTTTATATCTGCATCTATACTTTTCTATTCACTTCTTATAAACTACAATGAATATAAAAAATTAACTCGTTTTGATTCACATCTTCTTAAAGCTAAAGTTTTAAAACAGTATATAAAAACCTCATCGAAAAATGGAAGAACATATCAAGTACTAAAATTAAAATCTGACGATGGTTTAACTTTTTATACTACGGCAAAAAAATCACTTCAGGATATAAATTCTAAAAAAATTGATGTCGAAATATGGGCTGGAAAGATTAGTTTCTATGAGTATATGACTACATTCTATGCGAACTCTAAAATCTTACATGTAGAAAATGACTTATCTGTTAAAAGTATACTAAATCAACATATATCAAGTCAACATGCAGATAAGAATATATCAAGTTTATACTATGCACTCTACACAGCAAAACCTTTACATTTAGATCTTCAAACAACATTCTCAAATCTTGGAATTTCCCATCTTATTGCTATTAGTGGTTTTCACTTAGGAGTTTTATCTGCCCTACTTTTCTTTTTACTAAGACCTCTCTACCGATTCTTTCAAAACAGGTACTTTCCTTTTAGAAATGCGAACATAGATCTATTTATAATAGTATCCAGCGTACTGCTTACTTACCTACTTTTTTTAGACTCTCCTCCATCACTGCTACGTGCATTTGGTATGCTAGTTATAGGCTTTATTCTTTACGACAGAGGTGTTGAAGTACTTTCAATGCAGACACTCTTTGTTACAGTTGTTCTACTATTATCGATTTTTCCTAAACTTTTCTTTACTATTGGCTTCTGGTTGTCAGTTGCTGGGGTTTACTATATATTTTTGTTTTTAATCTACTATAAAAATAGAAGTAAGATATTTCAATTTACACTCCTACCTATTTGGGTATATATTTTCATGCTTCCATACTCTTTAGTAATCTTTTCAAACTTTAGTATCTATCATCCACTATCTATTTTATGGACAACACTTTTTACTCTCTTTTATCCACTGAGTATTTTTTTACATGTAGTAAGTTTTGGAGATCTTTTTGATGGAGTGCTAAGTAGTTTGATATCTTTAGGTGAAGTTGGTTTACATGTAGAACTCTCGTATGAGTTTTTAGTTCTACATGTAGCTTTGTCTCTTGCTCTTTTGTTTATTAAAAGAAGAGCTTAGTTTAGACCCATTTTTGCAGGATTTAAAATATTGTTTGGATCAAATGCCATTTTTATAGATTTGAAAAGGTTCATCTCCTCTTCTGTAAAAGCCATTGACATATATGGTGCTTTTGCAAGACCAATACCATGCTCACCTGAAAGAGTTCCACCCAAATCTACTGTTGCTTGAAAAACTTCTTCTATTGCTTGGTAAGCAATTTTTACCTGTTCTGGATCAGAACCATCAACCATAACATTAGTATGAACATTACCATCACCAGTATGACCAAAACATGGAATGTTAATATCATACTTATGTGCAATAGCATAAAATTTCTCTAGAAGTTCAGGTAATACTGCACGAGGTACAGTTACATCTTCATTTAACTTTTTACTTCCATAAATAGTTATAGATTGTGATGCATTACGACGTGCGAACCAAATATCTGCTGCTTCTGCATTATCTTTTGCTATTTTGAATGTTCTACATCCATTTTCACGAAAGACTTTTTCTATTTGAGCTAGTTGAAAGTCTAAATCTTCTTCCAGGTTTCCATCTACATCTGTAACTAAAAGTGCTCCTGCATCAACAGGTAAACCCTTATTGTAGGTCTGCTCAACTGCACGAATAGTCAAGTTATCTAAGAACTCCATTGCAACTGGAGTAATACCACTTGCCATTGTCTTGTAAACTGCTTCCATCGCTTCACTTACACTATCAAAAATACCCATTGCAGTTTTAGTCATCTTAGGTTTTGGAATCAGCTTTAGTGTAATCTCACTTAACACTGCAAGAGTACCTTCAGAAGCTATAAGAATACCACTGATGTTATACCCAGCTACATCCTTAATCGTTCTCTTTCCAGCTTTGATAATATCGCCATTTGGAAGTACAGCACGAGTAGCCATTACGTAGTCTTTTGTAATTCCATACTTAGCAGCACGCATACCACCAGCATTTTCACTTACATTTCCACCTAAAGTAGAGTAGTCTTGACTAGCTGGATCTGGCGGGTAAAAAAGACCTACCTCTTCTACTGCACGCTGAAGGTCCATGTTAATAACACCAGGTTGAACAATCGCAACCATATTTTTCATATCTATCTCTAGAATTTTATTCATATGCTTTTCCATTGCAAGAACAATTCCACCAGAACTAGGTAATGCCCCACCAGTAAAACCACTGCCAGCACCACGAGGAACTATAACAATTTTGTGTTCATTACAGTGTTTTAAAATCGCACTTATATCATCTTCATTTCTTGGAAAAATAACAGCATCTGGTTCAAAATGCTCACGTGTAGCATCATATGAATATGCTATAAGGTGTGCTTTATCGCTATAAATATTATCATCACCAACTATAGAAGTAAAATGTTTTATATGTTTTTCATCAATCATCTTTATCCCTTTATCTCAAATTCTTCAAGTAAATCATCAAAATCTTCTCCAAGAGCTTTTATATTGTTGTAAAGCTCCATATTTTTAGGATTAGCCTCAATAAGAAGTTCATAATAATGAGGTTCATAATCACTTAGGTGCCAACTTCCAGCTCCAAACCAATTAGCATTAATCTCTGGAACTCTAGTATAAAAAGGAAGTCCTGGTTCTTTGTCTTGTTTTAAATCCGCATCTGATATTGCTAGTATTTTAAAACTTTTAACATCCGCAGTGTAAACTTTTTTGTGTAGATATATATATAAAAGTCCTACCGAGTTATCTATACTCATTTTAGTAAAGTCTTCTCTTAGAGGTGTTGGATGACCATTAAATGAAAGTAGTGTTGCAAATAGGTCTGGATGAACCCATTGAACTCTAGCACTCTTTGTTACTCTGTGGTAAATCTCTTCACTAGGTGCTAGTAAAAGTCCTCTTGTGTAACCAAATGCAAGTACTACAGTATCACCTGCACTAACCGTCCATTTTCCAGATGGAAGTGCATTGTTTACTAATGCACCATACTCATCGAGTTGAAGTTTTGCTATCTTTGTGTCTGGATTAAAGCTCTTTACAACAGCATTATTTAAAATTTGACTACGTCCCTCAGATATTTGATGAACTACAAAGCCATTCACACCAACATCTACATAGTCAACTTCTACAGTAGCTTCTGTTTTGTCTTCATTTACACCTATGATAGTTGACTTAATAACTCCGCCAAACATGTCAATCACTATAAATAAAACTAAAAATATATACTTCATTTTTTCACTTTCTAAATAATATACCGCGATTATATCGCAATTCAAGCCAATTTTTGATAAGGTTTTGGGATTATTTATTTTTAGGTTTGTTAATGATACGATTTTTTATACTTTTACTTATTTTTACATCACTCTACTCTTCAAAAGTCGAGACTTCTCGTTGGGCTAATGGTGAAACATATTTAATGTTTCTAGAAAGAAATGACCTTCCTGTTAAACAGCTCTTTTACAACCTAGATAAAGATGACCAACTACTCACTCAAGAGATTCGTTCAGGGATAAACTACCAAGTTTTAAAAGATACGAAAAAAATCAAACAACTTTTTATACCTCTAAATGATGAACTTCAAATTCATCTTTACTACCATAAAGAAAAGTACAATTTTGAAATTATTCCAATTATATCTAGTACAAAAACAGAATCATTTACACTAAAAATAAAACATTCTCCATATTTAGATATTGTAAGAGAGACTGGTAGTAAAAAACTAGCTGAGATTTTTGTATCAAGTTTCAAGTACTCACTCAATTTCAAACGCGACCTTCGCAAAGGTGATACTCTTGTAATGGTTTATGATCAAAAATATCGTCTAGGTAAACCTTTTTCAATGCCTACTCTCAAAGCCGCAATGATAGAGATGAAGAAAAAAAGACACTATATATATCTGAACGATGATGATAGATACTACGATCAAAAAGGAAATGAGGTAGAAGGCTTTTTACTAGCTCGTCCTGTAAAGGGCGCGAGAATCTCATCTCGTTTTACTAAAAGAAGATTTCACCCTATTTTAAAAAGATGGAAAGCCCATTTAGGAGTTGATTATGCAGCTCGCCGTGGCACACCAATAGTTGCTGCAGGTAGTGGAAGAATAAGCTATGCTGGAAGATTAGGTGCTTATGGAAAACTAGTAAAGATTCGTCACAATGATGGTTATGAAACAAGATATGCTCATATGAAATCCTTTCGTAGAGGTATTAAGCGTGGAAAGTATGTAAAGAAAGGCCAAACAATAGGTTATGTAGGAACAACAGGACGTTCTACTGGACCTCACCTACACTTTGAACTTAGAAAAAACAACCGTGCTACAAACCCTCTAAGAGTTGTTCAAGTAACTACAAAAAAACTAAAAGGTAAAGATAAAAAAGCCTTTTTAAAATTAAAGAAAAACTATGATGAGACTATAGCTCTTCACCTTGAAAATGAAACTGACTATTTAAAATTTGCTAAACTAGATACTGTTTGCTACTTTTACAATGGTGGCTTTTGTGAATAAAATAGACTCAACAGACAAACTCATAAATCCTAATTTTATAAAACCTATTCTTATCAACTACACTCAAGATGGTGTACAAAAAAAATGGGAAGCAGTTATTAGCCATGATAGTGTTGCTGTACTGCTTTGGCATAGTGAAAAAAAATCTTTTATTTTAGTAAAACAGCTTCGAGTAACTGTACTGAATAAAAACAAAACCAATGGTATGATGTACGAACTCTGTGCCGGCATAGTTGATAAAAACACAACAAATGCACAGATTGCAAAAGAAGAAGTATTAGAAGAGTGTGGTTACGACATACCAGTAGAAAACTTAGAAAAAGTAAACTCTTTCTATACAAGTGTTGGTATATCCGGAACACATCAAACTATGTATTTTGCTTCTTGTGATGATAGCATGAAAGTAAGCGATGGTGGTGGACTTAATGATGAAGATATTGAAGTGATATATATATCACTTGAAGATGCAAAAGAGTTTATGTTTAATGAATCATACCAAAAAACTACAGGTGTTATGATGATGATTTATTGGTTTTTGGATAAAAAGAAGGATTTAATATAAACTATCTAGATACCCTATATATAGACTTTTCATTTTCATCATAATTAGACGTAACTACAGAAGCTTTTAGACCCTGAATCTTTTCAATTTTAACTGGGTAATATTCACCTGAAACTTTCAAGTAAATAGTATCATTCACTTTCATTGGCTTATCTAAAGTTACAACTAAATAATTCCATTCTTTATTATATTCTTTAATTGCTCCAGCTTTGACATATCTCTTTATCCCTTGAGAATGAGGAGTAGCATGTTGAACTTTCTTCTTAGTATATTCTGTTGAACTACTGTCTGAATTAAAGACAAATATAAAATCTCCTCGACTTAGTTCATAGTCATTAATTGTTCCAGACTGTGGTGTTTGTTGAGTAAATTTTGGAACTTCCATTCTTAAATAGTAACCTAATTCCCTACCTGTGATATAACCATCTTTATTCATATCACCTGTTCCTTCTCTTAAAGAATTAACAAAAAGTTTTGAAAATACACTTTTCGCAGGTACTGGTTCATTTGCACTTCCAGCAGTAATAAAGTAACGTACAGGTTCGGCAACAATTTTATTTAATTTTTTTGATATTTTTGGTAATGAACGCGTTTTAAAAATTGTACCAGAAAAACAAGAATCAAAAAGAAAAACCATATGGTTAGATTCTGCTTCTCGACTAAGAGATAAAATTCTAGTCATATTGAGTGACTTTCTTTTAAACTCTCTCAGTTTATTCTTTTCAGGTATAGGTGCATCAGTAGGGACTAAGTAGCCTTTACCATTGATAGTTTCTCCATGCCCTGCATAATAAACAAGTAATCTATTTTTTTCATCATATCCATATTTGTTTATAAAATCTTCAAAAACAAATTTCAATTCTCTTGAATCTGGATTTAAAACAGTTTTAACATTAAATTCATTTTCCTGAAGAACTGTAGCGATATTTTCAAGTTCACTAGGAATACTTTCTATTGATGGCCAGTTCTTGTATCTGCTAACACCTATTAATAATGCATAACTCTTTGAATAAAGATCAATATTTTTTCCATTTATATTTACAGATGAGAGGTTTATACTTTTTAATGATCTACTATTATTTTGACTAGAGTAAAGATTTACTACTAAGAATATAAAAAAAATAAATCTAAATAACATTATAAAATATCTAATTTAGACCAGGCGCTATCTTCTTTTGCACCAAGAGACAATAATGCTTTGATAAGTTTATTAATATCTTCTAATTTATCAGCACGGACTATACATCCAGTATTTGTTTCTAAAACAGAACTATGTCTAAGTGTGAAATTTTGAACTGCTTTAAAAGTAGTGTTTGCATATTTCGTTTCATTAAGCATACCTGTTGATGCTCTGCATGAAAAAACTTTTATTTCTGGATTTGGAGTTGATAAAAATGTTATTACAAAACTATTTGCCGCACTTATCGGTATTAAATCATAACTACTTTTATCAACTACAATAGGTTTGTCTATAGCACAACCTGTGAAAATAAAAACAAAAAATATTGCTAATTTCAACTTCACTTTAAATTCCTTAAACTGTCTTGGTAAATAGAGATGTAGATATTATACCTACATCTCTCTGTATAAAGAATAAACTATTCTTTGTACTCAACAACCTTACCTTTTATCACTGCTTTTGCAGTTTTAATTACCACAAATGATGTTTTCTCAATTGTTACTTTTGGTGAAACCATTGCATCAGCTGTTGGATATGACTCTACTGCACGAGTAATTGCTGCACTTTTCACACCTGGCGCTTCTATACCTGTAAGCATAGATGCATATGAGTCTAATATTGTTGGACAAGATGCCTCACCTACATTGAACATACCAAGTAGAACTTTACATTCTGCAGTTCCTTGTGCTTGACCTAGTACTTTATAAGTACCTTCTTTTACACTTAACTCTGCTGGAGCTATTGTAGGCATAGAGCTAACTTTACTTGAACAACCTGACATAACTAACATTGTAGCTACTGCTACTCCTGATACAATTGACTTATACATTTTGATCCTTTTCATCTAATAAGATGGAATAATTATAAGTAAAGCTTACTAATATAAAACTTAAAAAAACAGCTTATATTAATATAAGAAAATTTAATCGCATTCATCTGGTTTAGTTGCATTACTATCCCATAAATTACATAATGATCTAAAATAAGCTTTCTCTATATTAAAATCTTCAGATGAATCTAAAGAATAAGAGTACTCATAAAGAGCTTTTTCTGATGTACTCACTTCTTTAATTTCTTCTATTACAGCTGCTTTTTTATTTTTACAAATTTCTTTTACTGTAGCAACAGTATCAAACTTACTAAGATTATTTTTTACAGCATCTAAACTCTTTTTTTCAACGCAATCATAGTATCCTCTTATTGCTTGTTTCGTTTTAACTGGATAATCTGTATGAGTTGTACAGCCAGTTATAAAAACTAATATAAAACATATTGTTAATTTTATTATCATTGAAAGCCTTTTATTTTGAATTAGTTTATCAAAAAAAACTAATTTTCTACTTAGAAATAATGAAATACTTGGATTATATTAAATTAGCCAAAATCAATAGGGTCCATATCGATCTCTGCTAATTGATTTTTACATGTAGAAATAGCTTTTATGATATCTGTACTCTTATCAGCACGTAAAAGTATCTCAAACCTATACTTATTTGCAACTCTCTCAAGGGCACACTTTCCAGAACCAACCACTTCAATATTTTTTTCTTGAAGTAGTTTATCTAGCATCTCATTCATAGACTCTATTGCTTTTGCACCATTTTTATGTGAAAAAAGTATACGACATAGCTTTTTATATGGAGGGTATAGCTCTCGTCTATACTCTTTTTCTTCGTTTAAAAATTCTTCATAGTTATCAATATAGTTTCTAAAAAAATCTTCATTAAAACTCTGAACTAGAACCTTAGCATCCTGTTTTCTTCCGCTTCTACCGGAAACTTGGATAAGTGAAGATAAAGCTTTTTCTCTTGAACGATAATCACTCATGTTGAGTATATTATCCATACCAAGAACAACAGCTAAAGTCACCCCATGGTAATCATGTCCTTTACTTAACATCTGAGTTCCAACAAGTATATCTGTTTCTCTCTCATTAAATCTTTTCAGTGCTTTTTTGAGTTTGGATGATGTTGTAATGACATCACGGTCAAACTGTTCAACTTTAGAATCTTTTAGTTCCTCATCTATATTTTTAACAGCTTCCGCAGTTCCAAGACGTGAGCTTGTAAGATTTGGTGATGAACATTCTGAACAAACTTGAGGAATAGCTTGAGAGAAGTTGCAGTAGTGACACTTCAGAGCACGAGATTTTTGATGTATACTCATTCCAACACTACAAAATGCGCATTCATATGTATGTCCACAATCCTGACAAATAAGGTACTTGAAATTTGCCCTAGTTGGTAAAAAAACAATAGATTGTTCCTTTGCTTTTAAAGTCTGTTTTAGTGCATCATATATCAGTGGTGTTAGACTCTCAGCAGATTTTTCATACACGAACTCTTTTTGTGAACTAAAATGTCCACCTTTGAGCCTAACGTATGGAAACTTAACAAACGAATTCAAAGATGGCGTAGCACTCCCAAGAACTACATTAACACCATGAAGTTGCCCCATATATATTGCTATATCTCTGGCATTGTAACGAGGTCTAGAAGATGATTTATAACTATCATCATGTTCTTCATCAACAACAATTAAGCCTAAATCATTGATTGGTAAAAAAAGTGCAGAACGAGGGCCTGCTATGATCTTTGCGTGACCATTATGTATTTTCTCTAAAGCTTCTCTTTTTTGTTTTGGAGTTAGTTTTGAGTGCCACATTACAACTGAATCACCAAAATGTTTTTTCAGTCTATCACCAAATTGTGGAGTTAGTGAAATCTCTGGCATTAAAAAAATAGAACGTTTTTTATCTTGTAGAACATCATGAAAATATTTCATATATATTTCAGTCTTTCCACTACCAGTGTCACCAAAAAGAAGTGAAATTTTATGCTCTTTTAAGAACTCTAAAGCTTTCTCTTGTTTTTTCGAAAGCTTTATATCTAACTCTTTTTCATATTCCACATCACTACATGTAGAGTCGTTGTGAAAAGCTAACATTATCCCTAAGGCTTCACCAATCGAGCAGATGTAATAAGTAGCTATGAACTTAGCTAGTTCAATCTGCTTCTCTGAATAAAATTCATTTGTAACTTCTAAAATATCACTGGTATCAAAGTCAGGCTTCTCACATGTAGAAGTAAGAACACCAAGAATTTCTTTATTTCTAAGAATTACTTTTACTTTTGTATTTAACTTGATTTGTTGTGAGTATTGGTATGTAAACTCACCTAAGGGAGAGCCTAAAAGAGAGATAGTGTAGTAGTTCAAATATTTTTTAATTAATCAAATTTTGTACAATTATTTGTACATTGAAATGTACCATTAGTATCTTCGTATGTAAAAGTAACTACTTCATCAGAAAGTATAAATGTATATATACCGTTATCAGGATCAGCTGTATACCAATTACCAACTGAATTTTCATTATTTAAAGCCTGAGTTAGCACACCTTTAAATAAGCCACCTTCATTCATCTCGCCAGCTTCATCTCCAGGAACTATCCATTCAGTAACACCTAATATAAGTTTTCTTTGCCTTTTATTTACGATGGCTGTCTGAATAGTTGCTACCTGTGCTTTTGCATTTGCTATATCAGCTTGATTTCTAACTCCTGCAAACTTAGGGAGAGCTACACTCGCTAAAATCCCTAGTATAATAATTACAAAAATTAATTCTATCATAGTAAACGCGTTTGATGATTTCATGAGGGACCTTGAATAATAATTTTTAAACTATCCAACGACAATTTAAAGATTATTATTTATTTCAATATACTTATATCCCAAGTTAAACTTGGGAATTAAGTTAAATATTAAACTCTAGTTAGTTTTAGCCCATGTCCATCTAGGAGAATTAGTTGAATTACCATCAGTAAAGTTAGAATCATAAGTTCCATCACCAAATGTAAATGTTTGATATTCACCAAACTCGTCACCAGAAGCAGAAGAACTAACAGGGTTTAAACACTCTGCAGGAATTTCATCGACCTGCCCTAAAATTGCAGTCTGTATTTGTGCCGCTGTAGGATTGGCAGCTCCTGTTATAGTACCTCTAGTTGCACCTGATCCATTGAGTACTGAATCAGACCACAAAGAAGGACCAACAGTTCTATTTAAAGTACCAATAAATGCTTTACACTTTCCAGCTTCTGCTTGTTCAGCAACACCAATAAATTTTGGAAGTGCAACAGCACTTAAAATACCTAAAATAACGATAACAAAGATCAATTCGATCATAGTAAAACCAGCTCTTTTCATAAGAACTCCTTGTAATTAAAAAATTGGGCTACTCTGGTAACCTTAGTAAACATTATCTATCAAGTCATATTAAAAAATGCTTAAATATTACATCTAATACTATTGGTACTTTATTTGCTTATGACTATTAAATATATAAATTTCAAAAAGGATTATCATGAGTATAGAGATATCAAGAACCCATGGATTACTTGCTAAAGCCCTAGATTATAGAGCTATGCGTCAAGACATGATATCTTCAAACATTGCTAATGCTGATACTCCTTTTTACAAACCTAGAGATGTTCGTTTTGAAGATTATCTTGCTCACGAGAAAGATAAAATTTTAGATAATACAAAACATTTAGAGATGGCTCAGACGGATGGTGCACATATTGCATTTAAAAATGAGAATGTCTCATACAAACCAACTGTATACTTTAGAGATGGACATATGGCAAGAAATGATGGAAACTCTGTTGATTTAGATGTTGAAACAACTGAAATGAGTAAAAACTCTGTTATGTTCAACGCTGTAATTAACACAGGTAAAAAATCTGCAGCTATATTTAAGAGTGTGATTGAAGCATCACAGAAAGTGAACTAAGATAATGAGTAATTTTTTAAATAGTTTTGACATTAGTGGCTATGGCTTAAGTGCGCAACGTGTTCGTGTAAATACTATTTCACAAAACATTGCAAATGCCCAAACAACAAGAACTGATGAAGGTGGACCATATAGAAGAAAAGAAGTAGTTTTCAAAGCTATTGACTTTAACCAACAGTTTAACCAAGCACTAAACAAAATGACAAATTCAGCTAAATATGCGGACCCTTTAGATGAAGGTGATTTTGGAAAAAAAGTAAATCCTGCTATAATGAGTGTAGTAGTAGATAAGATTTCTCGTGATGATCGAGAACCTAAGATGAAGTTTGATCCAGCCCATCCAGATGCAGATGCAAATGGTTATGTTGCGTATCCAAACATTAATCCTGTTATCGAAATGGCCGATTTAGTAGAAGCAACACGTTCTTATCAAGCAAATGTTGCTGCTTTTGAGAGTGCTAAAAATATGGCAAATTCTGCGATTTCATTATTGCAGTAATAAAGAGAGTATGAATTATGAGTGAATTTGGAAAAATTAATGGTATCGGTTCAACGGCCGAACTTTTAAAACAAAAAAATAAAGTAGAGCAAGCTGGTGGTGAAGCTTTTGCAAGCCATCTTAAGTCAGCGCTAAATGAAGTAAATGAAATTCAAGAAAAGAGTGAATTAGCTGTAGCTGATATGGCCACTGGTCAAGTAAAAGACCTACATCAAGCTGCTCTTGCAATTGGAAAAGCTGAGACTAGTATGAAACTTATGCTAGAAATTAGAAACAAAGCACTAAACGCTTATAAAGAATTAGGAAGAACTCAGTTATAATTCCTGTATGATAAACCAAAACAAAAGCAAGAAGATATTTCTTCTATACTCTCTTATCACTCTTGGCTTTTTGGTTTTTTTAGTCGCAATACTTATCACAACAGTGAAATCCCGTCACCTCCCCTCACTATATTCTCAAGATAACTCAAAATCTGTGCGTGGCTCAATCATAAGCGCTGATGGCTTTCATATAGCAACTACTAAAAAACTTTATAAAGCCATAGTAAATACTCATTATATAGACCCACAAAAAAGAGAACTCTTCATTGAACTTTTTTGTATCTACTCAGGAATAGACTCTAAGACAATAGAAAAAAAATTATCCAAAAGAAAAGGTGTTGTAGTTCTTAGCTATAACATTCCTCAAAAAAGAGCTCAGTACCTGAAAAAATTAGCTTATGAACTTAGAAGATATAAGGTTTTTGTCGAGAGAAAAAACAAGAGAACAGGACGAACAACTCTACATGGTCTAAGCATAATTGAGAGTGGAGAAAGTAGAGAATACCCTTATGGAGACCTTCTAACACCTATAATTGGTTATCCACATAAGATTGAAGAGCAAGGCTATACATATATAAAAGGTGTAAAAGGTTTAGAAAAAAGATTCGAAAATGAACTTAGTGCAAAACAAGATGAATTACGCCGTGGTCCTCGTGATGTAAATAGCTACATAATACTTAATAGAGATAGCTTTTCAAAACCAAATATAAATGGTTTAGATATCAAACTTACCATTCCGATATCTCTTCAAATAAGAATAGAGAAAATGTTAGACTCAATGAAAGAAGAATTACGTGCAAAACAAATAATGATTGCAATTATGGATTCAAAGAGTGGTAAGGTTCTATCTATGGCTAGCTCAAACAGATTCTTACCAAAGAAAATCAAAAGAAGTGATTATCCATCTTTAAACTCTGGAATGATTGAGTACAGCTTTGAGCCAGGAAGCGTTATAAAGACTGTGACATTTGCTCTCCTTTTAGATAAAGGTCTTATAAACCCTTATGATTTAGTGAATGGCCATAATGGTAGATTTAAAATAGGTAAAAAAGTTATCACAGATGAACATGAGTTTGACTGGCTTTCCGCTGAAAATGTAATAGTACACTCATCAAATATTGGTATTGCTCAACTTGCACAGAAACTTACAGGGGATGAGTTTAATGAAGGTCTAATTCGCTTTGGCTTTTCAAAAAAGTCTACACCTGATCTTATATATGAAAAAGCAGGATCAATTCCTAGTGCAAACAGATTAAACAATGAAATTTACAAAGCAACTTGTTCATATGGATATGGTATGCATGCTAACCTTATGCAAGTAGTTCGTGCATATAGTGTATTTAATAACAATGGACGTATGGTTACTCCAAGAATTATAAATAATTTTATAGATAGCTACAATAGAGAAACAAAAATAGAAAATGATGAATCACCTCAAATCATCAAAACTGCGACAGCTTCAAGAATGAAAAAGATTCTTGTAAAAACAGTCAACCAAGGTACTGGTATAAAAGCTAAGACAGATGGTTTAATAATAGGTGGTAAAACTGGAACTGCACACATTGTTGAAAAAGGTAAATATGTAAGACGTTACAACACAGCTTTTGCAGGATTTGCAAATGATAAAAAGAGTAAATACTCTATAGGTGTGGTAGTTGTTGAACCAAAGAAAAGTCAGTTTGCAGCCCAAACTTCTGTGCCTGTCTTTAAAAAGGCAGTTGATATTATGGTTGAAGAAGGTTACCTTACTCCTCTAAAGCCAAATGTTATCGAGCAAGCGGGTGTTACCGACCTTAACCTCCACTAATATAACTGTATTTCCAAGTTCTACATGTAGTAATTGTTCAAAATCACGGTTAAGTATCTCTACATAAAATATTTCTAATCCATCTAGTGTCTCTCTCATCTCTTTTTTTATCTCATCAGTTTCAAGTATGTTTTTACTAACTAATGATCCTGCTCTATATAAAGAAGATGATATTTTAAGTGCTTCTACTCTTTCGGCTTTTGACAAATAAGCATTTCTACTACTTAGTGCTAAGCCATCACTATCTCGAATTGTATCTACAGGAACTATCTCTACACTCATAAATAATTGCTTTACCATTAATGATATCAAGTTTAGTTGTTGTGCATCTTTTTTACCAAAGTATGCACGAGTAGGTGAAACTATGTTTAAGAGCTTCATAACTACTGTTAAAACACCGTTAAAGTGTGATGGACGACTGTTACCCTCTAAAACGAACCCTCTTACATTTGGAGCATTTAAAGTCACTTCGTCTCTACAATAAACATCATCTACCTGTGGAAAGAACAGAACATCAATGCCACTCATCTCACATATCTTTTTATCTGCATCATCTTTTTTAGGGTAAGAGTCTAAATCTTCACCTTTTAAAAACTGCGTAGGATTTAAAAAGATAGAAACAACAACAAAATCATTCTCTTCTCTAGCCTTTTTTATAAGTGATATATGACCTTCATGTAAAGCGCCCATAGTCGGAACAAAACCAACGGGACCCTTTACTACATGTAGGTACTCTTTTAACTCTAAAGGATTTGAAATAATCTTCATTTTAAGCCTATGTTTAATATAATCATAATTATACAATATTGGATTTAATTTATGGATAATTACGAGTACACAGAACTTTTAAAAAATTTAACACTTAAAATGGATAATATTACAGGAGTTGTTGAACCTGATAAACTTCAAGCAAGACTTGATGAAATAGAAGTATTAGAAAATGACCAAGATTTTTGGAATGATGCTTCAAATGCTGCAACAATTCAAAAAGAAAAAACTCAGTGTGAAAGAAAACTAGACAAATACAATATCGCGAAAGAAGCAATAGTTGATGCAAAAGAGTTATATGAAATGGCTAAAGAGGAAGAAGATGAAGACTCTATAAGTGAGTGTTTTGATGGTGCCCAGGAGTTAGAACAACAGATATTAAACATGGAGCTTGAAGTTCTTCTAAGTGAAGAGATGGATTCTAATAATGCTATTTTATCAATTCATCCAGGTGCTGGTGGAACAGAGAGTCAAGATTGGGCTGAGATGTTACTACGTATGTACAAGCGTTGGGCTGAAAGACGTGGGTTTAAAGTTGAAGTACTTGATTACCAAGTTGGTGATGAAGCAGGTATAAAAGATGTATCTATTCTTATAAAAGGTGAGAATGCCTACGGATACCTCAAGGTTGAAAATGGAATTCATAGACTTGTTCGAATATCTCCATTTGATTCTAATGCAAAAAGGCATACTTCATTTAGCTCAGTAATGGTTTCACCTGAAGTAGATGATAATATAAATATAACTCTAGAAGATAAAGACTTAAGGATTGACACATATCGTTCAAGTGGTGCCGGTGGTCAGCATGTAAATAAAACAGAATCAGCGATACGTCTTACACATATAGAGACTGGTGTTGTTGTACAGTGTCAAAATGACAGAAGTCAGCATAAAAATAAAGCAACTGCCATGAAAATGATGAAGTCTCGTCTATATGAGTTGGAATTAGAAGCTAAAAAAGCTGAAACTGCTGGAATAGCCAAAAGTGAAATTGGTTGGGGACATCAAATAAGATCATATGTTATGCAGCCATATCAACAAGTGAAAGATACTAGAAGTAATGAAGCTTACTCTAATGTGACAGGAATACTTGATGGCGATATTGATAAAATGATAGAAGGTGTATTAATCTCTCAAAATAGAGCTTAATCCTCTTTTTTCTTAATAAAGCTATACCCTAAGAATCCACTGCCTAAAATTATTGTTATTATCATCAAATACTGAACTTGTTTCTTTTGAGTATTTTTCAATTCTTCTAAAATTTTAGAGCTACTAGACCCCGTTTTCTTTTTAGAACTTCCACTCCCACCTGCTGTTCGTGCTTCCATTCTTGCTACATTTGCAGCTGCTATCTCATTTTGAGACAAACCCTCTTTTGGAGTAACCCAAAAATAGGTAACAAATCCAACTAAAAGCATAATTGAGCCAACTGTTCTAAAGATTAATGTTTTATGTGTTAAAAATAATTCTTTCATAAAGTAAATTATGTCAAACTTCGCATATGAATATACTTAAAGAATTTACTCTAGATGACAAATGTTCTTACCTTGATAATAAAGAGCAAACTACACACTATAAAATCATCAATGACTGTTCCACTTTACAATGCCAAGAGTTAATTGAAAGAGGCTATAGAAGATTTGGAAAGATGTATTTTCGTCCAACATGTGCTACATGTATTGAGTGTCAAAGTATAAAAATAGATGTAGACAACTTTAAATTCTCAAAGTCACAAAGAAGAGTTATAAAAAAAGCCCAACATTTAGAGTCATACATACAAAGACCATCGATGAGTCAAGAGCATCTTGAATTGTTTGAAAAGTACCATCTATATATGAAAGATAAAAGGTCATGGGAACATACTCCTGTAACTCCAAGAAGCTACTACTCATCTTTTGTAGATGCGCATAATGAGTTTGGTTATGAGATTTTATATTATGAAAATGACAAGCTAATAGCTGTTGACTTAGTAGATATTTTAGAAGATGGTGTATCATCTATATATTTTTACTATGATCCTGATTATACACATCTATCATTAGGGAAGTTATCGCTATATAATCAAATAACTTTTGCACAAAAATCAAACAAAAGGTGGATCTATCTAGGCTACTATGTAGAAGACTGTCCATCTTTGTCATACAAAGCACAATATAAACCTTACTATACTTTAGAGGGACAACCAGAGCTTGATCAAGAATATGTTTGGTATAACTTAGATAGTTAGTTGTTTGACAATTCTTGTTTTTGATTATTTCTAATCTCTATTTTTTTTCGAATTGCTTCTTCTTCAAGCGATTTTTTCAAAGCATCTTGTTTTGCCTTGTCTTTAGCTCTTATTCTTTGAATTTTTGATAAGTTTTTATTTTTACTCGCCGACTTTACAGACTCTAATCTCTTTTTCTCTTCTATCACTACCTTTGACACTATGCCTAATGTATCATTTAAATCATTATGCTTTTTATAGTAGTTTAAAATTTCTTTTTTATGCATATTAATATCTACTAAACCTGATTCCAAGAGATTCATAAAAAGATCATTATCATCTGTCTTCATAGCACCTTTAAAGTTTATTCTAACATCTCTAATGTAAGACTGATTAATTTCACTAAAACTTCTTATTTTTTTTAAATACTCTGTAACTCTATTTTTTTCTTTATTTGCTTCTATCATAAAACCTAATTCTTTTAACGCTGATACTTCAGAAACATACTTTTGAATCTTATCTTTTTTATATGAGAACTGTGTTAAGTTCTTTAAGTTATCAATTGCATCAACGTTATTATATATACTATCACCCAAAGATGAAAATACCTTAGGGTTATTTGCAAATATAAGTGTAGAGAAAAGAAATAAACTAAATATTGTTTTCATTAATTAACCTGATAATTTTATTTTGTTAATTATAGCAGTTATAATTCCTATATGATTAAGAAAATAAAAATTGAGCTCCTATATTTCACGATATTGTTAGTGTTGCTAGCATTTTTGCAACATTCAGACCTATTTACTAGCCCTATAGCCAGATTAGAAATGATGATTGAAAAAGGAAACTACTTACATCCACTTCTATGGACATCGGCAGTTTATACAGTTATTTTAGTTGTTAGACTTATTATAAAGTTTTTAGTAAAAGTAAAAAGAAAGATTAAATCGTAGTAATTATTAAACTTTATGCTTCCAAAATGGAAGCATAAAAGAGATAGTTATTTCTAACCGTTTCTCTTTTTCTGAATCTCTTCAGAAACATTTTTAGGAACTTCAGCATAGTGATCAAATTCCATAGAGTAAGTTGCTCTACCTTGAGTAGCAGAACGAAGGTCAGTTGAATAACCGAACATCTCAGAAAGAGGTACGTGTGCATCAACAATTTTGTTACCAGAACGGTCACCCATTGAGTTAACTTGTCCACGACGACGGTTAAGGTCACCGATAACATCACCCATATTCTCTTCTGGTACTTCAACTTCAACTTTCATCATTGGTTCTAAGATAGATGGACGTGCTTTACGACAACCCTCTTTGAAACCCATTGAAGCAGCAAGTTTAAATGCCATTTCATTTGAATCAACATCGTGAAATGAACCATCATATAGAGTAACATCAACATCTTCCATAGGATAACCAGCAAGAACACCAGTGTTCATTGTCTCAGCACAACCTTTTTCAACAGCAGGAATAAATTCTTTTGGAATTGCTCCACCTTTAATGTTGTTATGGAAAACAAAACCAGTTCCAGCATCACCCGGCTTGATTGTAAGGTAAACATGACCAAATTGACCACGACCACCTGATTGTTTAGCATATTTGTACTCTTGGTTAACTTCGTCTTTAATAGACTCACGGTAAGAAACCTGAGGAGCACCAACTTCAGCTTCAACAGAGAATTCTCTTTTCATTCTATCTACAAGAATTTCAAGGTGTAACTCACCCATTCCTGAAATAATAGTTTGACCAGTTTCCTCATCTGTATGAACTCTAAAAGATGGATCTTCAGCAGCTAGTTTACTTAGTGCAATACCCATTTTTTCTTGATCCGCTTTAGTTTTTGGTTCAACTGCAACAGAGATAACTGGCTCTGGGAAGTCCATTCTCTCAAGAACAACTTTATCTTCACCATTACAAAGAGTATCACCAGTAGTAGTTGACTTAAGACCAACAACTGCACCGATTTCTCCTGCATAAATCTCTTTAACTTCTTCACGTTTGATAGCATGCATTTTAACAATACGACCAACTCTCTCTTTTTTATCTTTAGTAGAGTTGTGAACAAATGAACCAGCTTCTAATTTACCACGATAAACACGGATAAATGTTAGAACACCAACAAATGGATCTGTCATAATTTTGAATGCTAGTGAAGCGAAATCACCATCATCAGTTGAAGGGACTGCAACTTCTACTTCTTCATCATCCATCATAGTACCTGTAATTGCAGGTGACTCGATTGGTGAAGGTAAGTAATCAACAACAGCGTCAAGTAAAGTTTGAACACCTTTGTTTTTAAATGCAGTACCTGGAGTCATTGGAACAACAGCCATACCAATAGTTGCTGATTTGATTGCTGCTTTAATCTCTTCTTGTGAAATTTCTTCACCTTCTAAGAATTTCTCAGCAAACTCTTCGTTACCATCAACTTCTGAAAGAGTTTCAAGCATTTTTTCTCTATACTCATCAGAAATTTCTTGTAAGTCAGCACGAATATCTTGTTCATGGTATGCAGAACCCATTGCTGCGTCTTCATCCCAAACAATTTCTTTCATTTTAACTAAATCAACAACACCTTCGAATTCAGCTTCAGCACCGATAGGTAGTTGAAAAGGCATTGGATTACCTTTTAGTCTCTCACGAATTTGACGCTCAACTTCGTAGAAGTCTGCACCAGTTCTATCCATTTTGTTAACAAAAACAATAGATGGAACTTTATAACGGTTTCTTTGTCTCCAAACTGTTTCTGATTGAGGTTGAACACCACCAACAGCACAGAATACTGAAACAGCACCATCAAGTACACGCATAGAACGTTCAACTTCAATAGTGAAGTCAACGTGGCCCGGAGTATCAATAATATTGATCTGTTTACCAGCCCATTCACAAGTAGTAGCAGCAGAAGTAATTGTAATACCACGCTCTTGCTCTTGCTCCATCCAGTCCATAGTTGCAGCACCATCATGTACTTCACCTATTTTATGCTCAACACCTGTGTAGAATAAAATTCTTTCAGTTGTTGTTGTTTTACCTGCATCAATGTGTGCAGCGATACCGATGTTTCTTACATCATTAAGTTTATGTGATCTTGCCATAACTTATCCGATTACCATCTATAGTGAGCAAATGCTTTATTTGCTTCAGCCATACGATAAGTATCTTCTTTTTTCTTAAATGCGTTACCTTTATCAGTTGACGCATCCATTAATTCATTAGCTAATCTCTCAGCCATTGTTCTTTCATTTCTCTTACGAGCAGAGTCAATCAACCATCTGATTGAAAGTGACAGTTGACGAACTGGGCGTACTTCTACTGGAACTTGATAAGTAGCACCACCAACACGGCGACTTTTTACTTCTATAATTGGTTTAATATTCTCGATAGCCTCATTAAATGTGTCTATACCAGTTTTTTCACCTCTAGAGCTAATGATATCCATTGCACTATAAATGATCTTTTCTGCTGTAGATTTTTTACCATCTAACATTATTTTATTTATAAACTTCGTCAGTACTTTGCTTCCATAAACTGGATCTGGCATAACTGGACGAGTGGGAGCTTTTCTTCTTCTCATTTCGAATTTCCTTCTTCTTCAATTTGTTTTTTCAAATTTACTCAAAATCAATCACTAAAGATTAATCCTGTAGCTAGCTTGAATATTTGGCTTTAAAGCCTATTTGTCAATAATGACTATTTTTTAGGACGCTTAGTTCCGTATTTAGAACGAGCAACCATACGATTAGCAACACCAGCAGTATCTAACGCACCACGAACGATGTGATATTTAACACCAGGTAAATCTTTAATACGACCACCACGAACAAGAACGATTGAGTGCTCTTGAAGGTTATGACCCTCACCACCGATATAAGAAATAACTTCAAAACCTGAAGTTAAACGAACTTTTGCAACTTTTCTTAAAGCCGAGTTAGGTTTTTTTGGTGTAGTTGTGTAAACACGAGTACATACACCACGACGTTGTGGACACGATACAAGAGCTGGTGATTTTGATTTTTTAATCACACGTTTACGCTCATTACGTATCAATTGATTGATTGTAGGCATACAATTCCTTTACTTTATTTTTTCCAGTAGAATCTAACTCTCTATTTTTAGGGAGTTATAAACGCGTGATTATATTAAAAATATAATAAAAGTTGGCTTATTTTAAGAGTAAATTAATATTTGGAGTTTTGTGTGGGAAATAAAAGAATTTTCTACATGTAGAATAAATCTACATGTAGAAAGTGAAAAAGAGTTTTATTTAACTAGTCTTCTTCTGTCTCAAACATTACTTCTTGATCTTTATATATACCAGTTCCAACCGGAATAGTACGACCAATAATAACATTTTCTTTAAGATCGTTAAGATCATCAATTTTAGCAGATACTGCAGCTTCTGTTAATACTTTAGTAGTATCTTGGAATGATGCAGCAGAGATAATACTATCAGCTGCAACTGCAGCTCTAGTGATACCAACTAAGAATGGCTCAGCAATTGCAGGACGACCACCAAGACGAGTAATCTTCTCATTTTCAGCTTTAAATTTAGCCTTAGAGATTAGATCTCCTTGGATAAATTTAGTATCACCTGATTTAACAATTGTAATCTGTCTTAACATTTGAGTAAAGATAACTTCAATATGTTTATCAGCTATATTAACACCTTGAGAACGATAAACTTGTTGTACTTCAGATACTAGATAGTTATAAAGTGCTTTAACACCCATAATACGAAGTAACTCATGTGAAGAAATAATACCTGAAGTAAGTCTCTCCCCAGCATGCACAAAGTCTCCAGCTGTAACAACTGCAACATGAGACTTATCAACAAAGTACTCTTTTACAATTCCTTCTACACTGCTAACAATAATTCTAACTTTTCCACGAAGTGGTTTACCAAAACTAACTGTTCCATCTATCTCAGAGATAAGTGCTGTAGCTTTAGGACGACGACCTTCAAAAAGTTCAGATACACGAGGAAGACCCCCTGTAATATCTGATGATTTTTGAAGTGCTTTTGGTGTTTTAGCAATGATATCTGCAATCTTAACGGTATCACCATCTCCAATGAATATAGATGATTTTGCTTCAATTTGGTATCTAACTACTTCACCATCTTCAGTTGCTAAAACAACTGTAGGTTTATACTCAGAAGACAAGTGATCATTAATCATTAAACGTGTTTTACCAGTTAACTCATCTAATTGCTCAGTTGCAGTAGTACCAATAATAATATCTTCAAATTTAACTGTACCATTACTCTCTGATATTACAGGATTTGAATATGGATCCCATTCTGCGATAACTGTTGACTCATCACTTTTTGGCTTAGCAATAAGTGTAGTTGAGTCAACTGCTGCATCATCATCAGCAACTATCACTGAACCACGAGCGATATAGTGTCTTATAGCTTCACGGTTATTAGAATCTACAACAGTAGCAAAAAGACCTTTTTCTACAACTTCATATCCAGCTTTCAGACCTTCAAATCTTTCTAAGAAATCGCCTTTAAGTAAGAAGTACTTAACAGTTCCTTCTTCTTTAGCTAATATTTTCTGAGTTACTGGAGCACCATCATCAACTAATAGTTCAGATGCATAAGGTACACGTGATGGAACATTCCATCCATCTTTAATAGTCTCAACGATAGACTCATCTTCAGTTACTTCTGCACCATTCTCATATGGGAAGTAGTATTTACCTTCAATTTGTCCACCAACACCAGCTAGTTCATTTGGTTTAGCAATTTCATTTTTACGTAAAGAGTAACGAACAGTATCTTTCTTTGAAGAAACAGATACAATAACTTCATCATGAATTGTTTGAATTTCTAACTTACCAGTAAATGGTGCTTTAATTTTAGGTTCTACTAAAAGTACAGCAGCATTTCTTCTGTTTGCAACTATATTCTTACCCTCTTTAGAAGTATAAGTTTTAAGGTTGTAGTAACGTATGAACCCTTCTCTAGAAGCAATAACTTGACGCTCTTGAGCAGTTGACGATGCAGTTCCCCCAACGTGGAATGTTCTAAGTGTAAGCTGAGTACCAGGCTCACCAATAGACTGAGCAGCAATAATACCAACAGCTTCACCAGTACGAACAATATGACCAGTTGCAAGGTTAACACCATAACAAAGTGCACAGATACCTTTTTCACTTTTACACGTAGTAGGAGTTCTAATATGTGCAGTTTTGATTCCAGCTTCAGAAATTACTTTAGCAGATACTTCATCTATTAGTGTTCCCTCAGCAAAAAGAATCTCATTTGAGATTGGATCAATAACATCATCAGCTAAAACTCTACCATTTAGTCTATCTTCTAAAGACTCAATTAAAGTATTTTGATCCTGAATATCTGCAATCTCAATACCTTCGTGAGTATGACAATCATGTTCAACAATCTTAACATTTTGTGCAACATCAACAAGCTTACGAGTTAGGTAACCCGCATTTGCTGTTTTAAGTGCTGTATCGGCAAGACCTTTTCTAGCACCGTGAGTTGAAATGAAATACTCAATTACATTAAGACCCTCTTTAAAGTTAGAGATAATTGGAGTTTCAATAATATCACCACTTGGTTTAGCCATAAGACCACGCATACCAGCTAGCTGACGAATCTGTGCAGCAGAACCACGAGCACCAGAGTCAGCCATCATATGAATAGAGTTAAATCCATCTTTATCAGTCTGAACTAAGTCCATCATTTGAGTCGCTAAAGTATTATTTGTATCAGTCCAAACATCAATAATTTTATTGTATCTTTCTTGTTCAGTTAAAAGACCTGCTTCAAATTGTTTTTGAATTTCAATAACTTTGTTCTTAGACTCAGTTACTTTCGCTGCTTTTGTTTCTGGAATTCTAATATCATCAATAGATATAGATACACCAGCTTCAGTAGCATGTTTAAAACCTAAGTCTTTAAGACGGTCAAGGAAACCAGCTGTTACACCAATACCACCATGCTTCTGAACATAATCAACTATTGCATTAATAGCTTTTTTCTTCATAACTTTATTCCATAATTCTGCAGGAACAAAATCAGGTAAAATAGCTTTAAGAAGTAAACGACCAGCTGTAGTATGAAGTATTCTTCCATCAACACGAGTTCTAACTTTTGCATGTAAATCAAGTGCATCATGCTCAATAGCAATTCTTACTTCATCAACATTAGCAAATAGTTTATTTGAACCTTTTACACCATTTTTTTCTAAAGTGATGTAGTAGATTCCAAGAACCATATCCTGAGAAGGTGTAGCAATTGCTTTACCTGATGCAGGAAGAAGAATATTCATAGAAGCCATCATAAGTACTTTAGCTTCTGCAATAGCTGCAGAAGATAAAGGTACGTGAACAGCCATCTGATCCCCATCGAAATCGGCATTGAATGCCGCACAAACTAGAGGGTGAAGCTGAATAGCTTTCCCATCAATTAGTTTAGGGTGAAATGCTTGAATAGAAAGCTTATGAAGTGTTGGTGCACGGTTAAGCATTACTGGGTAACCATCAACAATCTCAGCTAGACATTCCCAAACTTCGTTTGTTTTGTCTTCAATCATTTTCTTAGCAGCTTTAACTGTAGTTGCATAACCTTTATCTTCAAGTTTAGCAATCAAGTGTGGCTTAAATAGCTCAAGAGCCATTTTCTTAGGTAGTCCACATTCGTCCATAGATAAAGATGGTCCAACAACAATTACAGAACGTCCAGAGAAGTCAACACGCTTACCAAGTAAGTTTTGACGGAAACGTCCTTGCTTACCTTTAATAATTTCAGATAATGATTTAAGTGGACGCTTGTTAGCACCTTTTACAGCATTAGCACGACGACCATTGTCAAATAGTGCATCAACTGACTCTTGAAGCATACGCTTCTCATTTCTAACAATAATTTCTGGAGCTTCTAGTTCAACTAAACGCTTAAGACGTTGATTACGGTTAATAACACGACGGTAAAGGTCATTTACATCAGAAACAGCAAATTTACCTCCATCAAGCGATACAAGTGGTCTTAAATCTGGTGGAAGAACAGGTAGTACTGTTAACATCATCCATGCAGGATTGTTTCCACTATTTAAAAATGACTCAATTACTTTAAGTCTTTTTGCAATAGTTTTTCTCTTTGCTTCAGATTTTGTAAGCTCAATATCTTCTTTAAGTTGAGTAAATGCGTCAACTAAATCAATAGAGTCTAGTAAATCACGAACAACTTCACCACCCATACGAGCTTTAAAGCCTAACTCACCAAATCTTTGAACTAAAGTACGGTATTGCTCTTCATTTAAAACATCATATTTAAGTACTGGAGTTTTTGCTTCAGCATCATAATATGCTTCTCCACCAGATTCAACGATATATGCTTCATAATAAAGTACACGTTCTAAATCTTTCATTTTGATACCAAGTAAAGTACCAATTCTAGATGGTAATGAAGATACATACCAAATGTGTGCAACAGGAGTTACAAGTTCAATATGACCCATACGGATACGACGAACTTTAGTGCTAGTAACTTCAACACCACATTTCTCACATACAACACCTTTGTAACGCATCTTTTTATATTTACCACAAAGACATTCGTAGTCTCTTACAGGTCCAAATATTTTTGCACAAAACAGCCCATCACGCTCAGGTTTAAGAGTACGATAGTTAATTGTCTCTGGCTTTTTAACTTCACCATGACTCCAGGACATAACCTTTTCAGGAGCAGCTAAACGAAACTGTAGCTGTTTTATATCTTTTGGTCTTTTATCTTCAGTTACTTCAATAGGTACTAGTTTACTCATCGTCTTCAACCTCGTCAAAAATTTCTACATCAAGAGCTAACGACTGAAGCTCTTTAGTTAATACAAATAGTGTTTCTGGAATACCAGATGGTGGCACTAATTCACCTTTAGTTAGTGCTTTATAAGCACGAACACGACCATCAACATCATCAGATTTGATAGTTAACATCTCTTTAAGAACAGCAGAAGCACCATAAGCTTCAAGAGCCCATACTTCCATCTCTCCAAATCTTTGACCACCAAATAGTGCTTTACCACCAACTGGTTGTTGCGTAACAAGAGAGTATGGTCCAGTTGAACGAGCATGAATTTTCTCATCAACTAAGTGATGTAGTTTAAGAATGTACATGTAACCTACATTAACACGCTCTTTAATCTTCTCACCAGTCAAACCGTTATAAAGAACAGTTTTACCATCTTGATCCATTTTTGCAAGTTCAAAAATCTTATCGAACTCTGCAGCATTTACACCTTCAAAAATTGGAGTTGCAAATCTAACACCATTAGACCAGTCACGAGCATACTTTAAGAATGTTTCATCATCCATATCACCAATAACTTTTTTAGCATTCATCATACCTGCAACATCTGCAATAGCAATCATCTTAGCACGAAGGTTATCTATAAAATCTTTTTGTTTTGTTTCAAACTGCTCTAAAATCTGGTTACCAAGTTCACGACCTGCCATACCAAGATGCATCTCTAAAATTTGACCAATATTCATACGAGAAGGAACACCAAGTGGGTTAAGACATACATCTACACTTCTTCCGTCTTCCATGTATGGCATATCAACCTCAGGAACGATTGTAGAAACAATACCTTTATTTCCATGACGTCCAGCCATTTTATCACCAACTTTTAGTTGACGTTTAGTAGCAATATAAACCTTAACATATTTAACAACACCATTTGGTAGGATGTCATCTTTCTCTAAAATAGTAAGTTTCTCTTCATGCTCATCACGGAAAAGTCTTTTCTCTTTTTGGAAATAGTTTTTAGTTTTGTTGTACTCATCTTGAATCTCTTGAGAAAATGATTTAACAATAGCATTCATAGCAAAACGATTAACTTCAACTAAATCTTTTCCATCAATTTTATCACCAGCTTTATAATCAGTATCACCAATTTTAATACCAGCACTTAAAGCTTCACGAGTAAGTAACTTAGTTACTCTTAACATCTCTTCTTTGTCAATCATAAGAAGTCTGTCGTAATGTTCTCTTTCTAAATAGTCACGTTCTTCTTTTTCAAGTTCTAGTGCCCGAGGGTCTTTGTCATAACCTTTTTTAGTAAAGATTTTAACATCAACTACAACACCTTCCATTGATGGAGGGCAGTAAAGTGATTTATTTATAACATGACCAGCTTTTTCACCAAAAATTGCACGAAGTAAACGCTCTTCTGGAGTTGGTTTAACTTCGCCTTTTGGAGAAACCTTACCAACTAAGATCATACCACCACTTATATTTGTACCAATTTTAACAATACCCGACTCATCAAGATGAGACAACTCATCATCACGAACATTTGGAATATCACGAGTAATCTCTTCTACACCATGCTTAAGCTCTCTAGCTTCAACTTCTTTTTCATAAATATGAACTGAAGTAAATGCATCTTTACGGATTAGTCTTTCTGAGATAACAATAGCATCTTCGAAGTTATAACCATTCCAAGGCATAAAAGCAACCATAGCATTTACACC
Organism: Sulfurimonas sp.; assembly: GCA_028044295.1. Lineage (GTDB taxonomy): Bacteria > Campylobacterota > Campylobacteria > Campylobacterales > Sulfurimonadaceae > Sulfurimonas. Next base: position 79,702 of record JAOFSE010000002.1, on the reverse strand, counting down.
TAGTGCAAGTTCCCCTTGATCCATATTTGGACCATCAGCTATGATTTGACCTTTTGCAACTTTATCACCAACATTAACAATTGGTTTTTGAGCAAAAGAAGTGTTTTGATTTGTTCTAAGATTCTTTTGTAATGGATAATAATCAATATAGATATCTCCATCATCATCACCCATTACATAAATGTGTTTACCATCTACTTTTTCAACAACACCTGAACGTTTAGCTTTAACACATTCCCAAGAGTCACGAGCAACAAGTTTCTCAACACCAGTACCAACCATTGGAGATAGTGGTCTTAAAAGAGGAACAGCTTGACGTTGCATGTTTGAACCCATTAATGCACGATTGGCATCATCATGTTCCAAGAATGGAATAAGTGAAGCAGCAACACCAACAACCATGTGTGATGAAAGGTCAGCATATTCACATTCTGAAGATGGACGTAATAAAATCTCTCCATCTATTCTTGTTGTAACAAGCTCTTCAACAAACTGACCATTATCATCAAGGATATTTGATGCAGCAGCAATCTTTTTACCCTCTTCTTGAGTAGCAGTTAAATAAACAACTTCATCAAGAACTTTTCCATCTTGCATTACTTTATATGGAGCTTCGATAAACCCATGTTCATTTACTTTAGAGTAAGTTGCAAGTGTATTGATAAGACCAATATTTTGACCCTCTGGAGTCTCAATTGGACAGATTCTACCATAGTGAGTTGGATGAACATCACGTACTTCAAAACCAGCACGTTCTTTAACAAGACCACCTTCACCTAGTGCAGAAAGACGACGTTTATGAGTTACTTCTGATAATGGATTTGTTTGGTCCATAAATTGTGAAAGTTGTCCACCAGAGAAAAATTCCATAATTGTAGAAGTAATCATTTTAGAGTTAATTAAGTCATGAGGCATTAGCTCTGACATTGGTCCACTCATAGTTGATAGTTTATCACGAATAGCTTTTTGCATTTTTACAAGACCATTGTGTAACTCATTACCTAAAAGTTCACCAATTGAACGAATACGACGATTACCTAAGTGATCTCTATCATCTAAGTGACCTTGTCCATTTTTAACTTTTATTACATATTTAACTGATTCTATTACATCTTCATGAGTAAGTACTGTTACATATTCAGGAATATCAAGACCAAGTTTATGATTCATTTTCATACGACCAACTTTAGTTAGGTCATATCTCTCTGGATCAAAGAAAAGTTGGTTTACAAATGTTTTAGCAGCTTCTTTAGTTACTGGCTCACCTGGTCTCATTACTTTATAGATACGAATAGCAGATAAGTCATTCTCATCTTCAATATCTTCAGTTTGACGTAGAAGTTTAAGAGAATCAGCGTCAGCATTAAATGCGTTAATAATTGAACCATCAACACCTTCAGCTAAATCATTAGCAATTTTAAATTCACTAATACCAAGTTCAGCAATTTTCTTTAACTTAGTTTCATCTATATTTGTCATAGTGTCAAATAAAATTTCACCAGTTTCTGGATCAATAATTGGTTCAGCTAAATAACGATCAAGTAAAGTTTCAAGTGGGTACTCTACAGTTTTAAGTCCATCATCAATTAATTTTTGAGCTTTTTTAGCTGAAAGTCTTTTACTTGTAGCAACAAGTACTTTTCCATCCATATCAACAAGATCATAAGTAAGTCTAGACGCATAGTCAGTAGGATTAAAGTCCATAGAAAATTTATTATCTGCTGAATGGATTGTTTGAATTGGATAAAACAGTTTTAAAATATCTTGTTTAGAATAACCAAGTGCACGGAACATAATAGTTACAGGAACTTTACGACGCTTATTAATTCTCATGTATAAAATATCTTTAGGATCATACTCAAAGTATAACCATGAACCACGATCAGGAATAATTTGACCAGTATATATTAGTTTATTACCAGCTGTAGTTGATTCTTCTTCTTTAAAAATAACACCTGGTGATCTATGAAGTTGATTTACAACAACTCTTTCAACACCATTGATAATAAAAGAAGTTCTATCAGTCATTAATGGGATATCGCGAACAAATATACTTTGCTCTTTAATATCTTTAACACCAAGTTTTTCTTTAGTGTTTTCATCTCTATCCCATAGTACAAGACGAGTTTTCATTCTTAATGATACAGCGTATGTAAGACCACGCTCCATACATTCACGAACAGTATATTTTGGTTTTCCAACTTCAGAACCAATATACTCAACAGTTAATCTGTTTTGAGTATCATGAATTGGGAATACTGATTGAAAAACTGTTTCAACACCACTAGCTGATCTATCTTTATCATCTAGCATTAAAAAACTGTTATATGAGCTTTGTTGAAGTTGTAAAAGATTAGGTACTTCAATTTGTTGAGGGGTTTTAGAGAAGTCTACACGAAGACGATTTCCAGAGTATAAAGTGTTTAACATAGGCTACCTCGATAAGTTGTTAATTGTCATGTTCAAGCGTCCTTGAACAGATTTTGTGGCTCTTTAAAAGAGCTTGTTTTTCATAGTGCTTATAAACGACATAAGGGCACTTTTACAAAGAGACATAAATCTCATTGTAAAAGCGCCCAAAAATTGAGAGCCGAAGCTCTCATAGTGATAGTTAAATAACTACTTAACTTCTACTGTTGCACCAGCTTCTTCAAGAGCAGCTTTTGCTTCATCAGCAGTTTCTTTATCAACACCTTCTTTGATTGTTGATGGTAGTGCTTCACAAGCTTCTTTAGCTTCTTTTAGTCCAAGACCAGTAAGAGCACGAACAGCTTTAATAACACCAATTTTCTTAGCACCAGCATCAGTGATAATAACATTGAACTCAGTTTGTTCAGCTCCACCAGCGTCACCACCAGCAGCAGCGCCACCAGCCATTGCTACAGGTTGTGCAGATACACCAAATTTTTCTTCAAATTCTTTTACTAATTCAGAAAGTTCTAATACAGAAAGTCCTGAGATAAATTCTAATACGTCTTCTTTTGTTACAGCCATAATAAGGCTCCTTAATTTAATATTTTAAAAATGAAGTTTAACTTCATTAATTTGGTCTGATTCCTCAGACATTCTCTAATAAAGAATTAACTGACTAAGCAGATTCTTCTTCTTTTTTTTGTCTAAGTGCATCAAGACCAAATCCAAGATTTGTAAGTGGAGCCATCCAAGTAGCAGCAAGCATACCAAGTAACTCTTCACGTCCTGGAAGTTTAGCAAATGCTTCAACTTTAGCAGCATCAGAAGCTTCACGGTCAACATAAGCAGACTTAATTACAAATTTATCATTAGTTTTAGCAAATTCAGAAACTACTTTAGAAGTAGCAACAGAATCTTCACCCCATACTAAAATATTAGTATCGTTTAATTCGATACCAGTAAGTTCAGCATTTGCAAGTGAAATAGTTGCTAAAGTATTTTTAACAACTTGAACTTTCGCTTCTTTTTCACGAGCAATTTTTCTTAAACCTTCAAGCTCAGAAACTGATAAACCTTTGTAATCACAAAAGATTACAGATTGAGCAGTTTTGAATTCATTTGAAAGTACTTCAATAATTTCAGCTTTTTGTGTTTTTGTCATAGAATATCTCCTTTCCAGACAACACTTCAACAGGCTTGCATATTGCAAATTAAGCTTTCGCTCCTATATCTTTAGTCCATAAAATGCAGTTACCAAAGTAGTAACTTTATAGTGCCTTAGATAATCTAAGACACTAAAAATCACTAAATTATTTTATATCAGCTAGTTCCATAACATCAAGTTTTACAGCTGGACTCATAGTTAAACTAAGAGCACCATTCTTGATGTAACGACCTTTAGCAGAAGCTGGCTTTTGCTTATTAATCGCTTGAAGAAGTGAAGTTAAGTTTTCAGCTATTTGAGTAGCTTCAAAACTTGCTTTACCTATTCCAGCATGGATGTTACCTTTTTTATCAACTCTAAAGTTAACTTGTCCACCCTTAACATTTTTAACTGCTGTAGCAACATCTGGAGTTACTGTACCAGTCTTAGGGTTAGGCATCATACCTTTTGGTCCAAGGATACGACCAATTTGACCCACAAGACCCATACAGTCAGGTGCAGCAACAACTACATCAAAGTTGAATATACCAGCTTTAATATCTGCTACTAAATCATCAGTACCAACAATATCAGCACCAGCTGCTTTAGCTTCATCAGCTTTAGCACCTTTTGCGAAAACTGCAACACGAACTGTTTTACCAGTTCCGTGAGGAAGTACAATTGCACCACGAACCATTTGGTCAGCATGACGAGGATCTACATTTAAGTTTAATGCAATTTCAACAGTTTCGTCAAATTTTGCACTTTTTAAATCTTTTACTGTAGCAGATGCTTCTGTAACACCGTATGCTTTAGTAATATCTATTTTTTCTATTAGTTGTTTATATCTTTTGCTCATTGTCAAATTCTCCGTATAAATTCTTCCACATTAATTTAAATCATTGTGGTATATGATTAATTGCTTAGTCTACTATCTCAATACCCATTGAACGAGCTGTACCAGATATAGTATTAACTGCCATATCTTTATCATCAGTATTTAAATCAACGATTTTACGCTCAACAACTTCCATTAGTTGTGCTTTAGTCAACTTTCCAACTTTGTTTTTAAGTGGATTGTCAGTACCTTTTTTAAGGTTAGCAGCTTTCATTAAAAGTGCAGCAGCAGTAGGTTGTTTAGTTTCAAAAGTAAAACTTCTGTCTGTATAAACTGTAATTACTGTTGGTACTTTAAAACCCATTAAGTCTTTTGTTTTTTCATTAAATGCTTTAGTGAATTCCATGATGTTAACACCACGTTGTCCTAGAGCTGGTCCAACTGGTGGTGCAGGATTTGCTTTACCAGCATCAATTTGTAGCTTGATATAACCATCTATTTTCTTTGCCATTTTTTTTCCTTGTTTTTAATTTAAATTATTTTTTCAACTTGAGTATAAGAGATATCAACCGGAGTTGCTCTACCAAAAATTGAAACGTTTAGTTTTAGAGTTCCATGTTCTAAATCATACTCATCTACCGTTGCTGTAAAGTTAGCAAAAGGACCATCAATAATACGAACAGTTTCGCCATTATCAAAAAATACTTTTGGTTTAGGTGCAGCACGGTTGTTAACACGATCAAGAATAACATTAATATCATGTTCACTTAATGGTGTAGGAATATTATTCTCACCAATAAATCCAGATACTTTTGGTATTCCTTGAATCATATGCTGAATCTCTTTATTTAAATCAATTCTAGCAAACACATATCCTGAGTATAATGAACGCTCAGTAATTTTTTTATCACCATCTTTAACTTCAATAACATCCTCAGTTGGAACTATTACATCACTTATGAATTCTTGAAAACCCATTTCCTCAATCATATTAAGGATTGCGTCTCTTACTTTTCTATCGCTACCATAAGTTTGAATAGAGTACCATTGGTGGTTACTTGTTGTCTCTTCCATTGTTACTCCCTTAACCTAAAATTGCTGACATCACTGAAGACATCGCTAAATCTACTAATGCTAAAAAAGCTGCAATTACTGTTACAACTATGATAACAGAGATATAGGCTTGTTTTACCTGACCTTTTGTAGGAAAGATAACCTTATTTAACTCTAGTCTAGCATTTCTAATGTGTGTACCAATGTTCATTAAACTTTCCTATATATTCATTAATTAAATATAAAGCTCATAAGCTCTACATCTAATAAATGTGTGGCAGGCGTGGAGAGACTCGAACTCCCAACACCTGGATTTGGAATCCAGTGCTCTACCATTGGAGCTACACGCCTAAAGAGCTATAGCCCTAAATAAAAAAACAAAACTGTTATTACAGTTTCATCTCTTTATGTGTTGTATGTTCTTTACAGAACTTACAGTATTTCTTTACTGAAAATTTTTCAGTATGAGTTTTTTTGTTTTTAGTTGTGTGATAGTTACGTCTAGTACATTTCTCACAACCTAAGTGAATTGCTTCTCTCATGTTAATTTACCTTATAAAAAGATATTGCAAATTAGCCTAAGCTAACTATGCAATAATCTCAGCAACAACACCAGCACCAACAGTTCTTCCACCCTCACGGATAGCGAACTTAGTACCTTGTTCCATTGCAATTGGGTGAATTAGTTCAACAGAAATTGAAACATTATCACCTGGCATAACCATCTCAGTACCTTCTGGTAATGTGATTGCACCTGTAACATCAGTAGTACGTACGTAGAACTGAGGACGGTAGTTTGAGAAGAATGGAGTATGACGACCACCCTCATCTTTACTTAGTACATAGATCTCAGCAGTAAATTTAGTGTGAGGATTAATAGTACCTGGCTTACATAGTACTTGACCACGTTCAACAGCATCTTTATCTATACCACGAATTAGAATACCACAGTTATCACCAGCTTCACCTTGTTCCATTTCTTTACGGAACATTTCAACACCAGTTACAGTTGTTTTTTGTGTATCTTTGATACCAACGATTTCAACTTCTTCACCAACTTTGATAACACCACGTTCGATACGACCAGTAACAACTGTTCCACGACCAGAGATTGAGAAAACATCCTCAACAGGCATTAAGAAATCTTTATCAGTTTCACGAGTAGGCTCAGGAATATAAGCATCTACTTGAGACATAAGCTCAACAATTTTAGCTGACCACTCACCAAGAGTACCAGTTTTTGCTTCTTCAAGAGCTTTAAGAGCTGATCCAGCTACGATTGGAGTATCGTCACCTGGGAAGTCATACATGTCAAGTAGTTCACGGATTTCCATCTCTACTAGTTCCATTAGTTCTTCATCATCAACCATATCTTCTTTGTTCATGAAAACAACGATATATGGAACACCAACTTGCTTAGAAAGAAGGATATGCTCACGAGTTTGTGGCATTGGGCCATCCGCTGCAGAAACAACTAGAATAGCACCATCCATTTGAGCAGCACCTGTAATCATGTTCTTAACATAATCCGCGTGACCTGGACAGTCAACATGCGCGTAGTGACGACCATCAGTCTCATACTCAACGTGTGAAGTAGCGATAGTAATACCACGCTCTCTCTCTTCTGGTGCATTATCGATTGCATCATAGTCCATTAGTTTAGCACCATTAGATACTGCTAATACTGCAGTAATTGCTGCTGTTAGTGTTGTTTTACCATGATCAACGTGACCAATAGTACCAATGTTTACATGCGGTTTATTACGCTCAAACTTTTCTTTTGCCATAGTGTTTCTCCTACTTAAATTGTGAATTGAAACGGGATTATACCCAAAAATCATTCAATTATTGCTTAAATTATATAAAACTTATGTATGGTGCTGACGATGGGAATTGAACCCACGGCCTCTTCCTTACCAAGGAAGTGCTCTACCCCTGAGCCACGACAGCTTTTGGTAGTCAAGTTTTAAGCAATAATTGCATGATTCTATATTTAATAGTAAATTAGTTTTTTGATTAGATGAAAAGCTATATAAGTAATTTTTAAAACTACTATATATGAAGTTAATTTTTGAAATTGTACTTCAGCTTCCAGAATATTCAATGGAGCGGGAGACGAGATTCGAACTCGCGACACCCTGCTTGGAAGGCAGGAACTCTAGCCACTGAGTTACTCCCGCAGACTCTATTGAAAATGGTGGTGAGAAGAGGAGTCGAACCTCTGAACCCATAGGGAGCAGATTTACAGTCTGCCGTCGTTGGCCACTTGACTATCTCACCGAAATTTATTATCTGGTCTAACACTGTTTCTAATATTCTATTTCAATGGTGCTGTCACGAGGATTTGAACCCCGGGCCTGTTGATTACAAATCAACTGCTCTAGCCAACTGAGCTATGACAGCATCGAAATTGAGCCAGAATTATAGACAAATCTGTTTTCAATGTCAAGAGTTTTTCACTAAAATTCCACTATATCTGAATCTTTTAATATAATTGGTTCCCATTTACCCTTAAACTCTTCGATTTCTGACATTACTGTTTCTAAATATGTTGGTTTTATGTGATTTATATATAAAGTAATATCATCTCTTTTTAATTTTTTCAATGCTTCAAAAAGTAGTTTTGGAGTTAAATGCTTAGAATCTCTAGCTAGATCTTTCATCTTTGATGGAAACGAACACTCTATAATCATTGACTTGATGTTAATATCTTTATCTACTATATCTATCATATTTTCTAAAGAATATGTATCTGCTGTAATTATGATTGAAGAATTGTCTTTTTGATATATATACCCACAGCTAGGAACTGTGTGATCCGTTTTAAAAGGTTTTATACTCTCATCGTTACCAAGACTATATTCTTTATCAAGTTCTATCTCTATATAATTTACTACTTTTTCTGATGAGCCTAGTAAGTTGATTTGTGAAAAATCAGGCCAAATCAAATCATTAAAAAAATGTTTCTTGAGTGCTTTTATGGTTGGAGGTAATCCTCTAATATTAAGAGTTTTCTTTCTTAAAGCAAAGTAATTATCTAATATATATGCAATATCACTTATATGATCTAAATGAGAATGTGTAAGCCATATATTTTCTATATCTACTGAGTGTTCTTCTAAAGGCTTAAGCAAGTTCCCAGCGTCTATTACATTTGATCTATTTAATTCAAATGAAGTTGTACCATGGTCTTTTGATTTTGTTCCATAGGCACCAAGAACTTTTAGAGTCTGCAATGGAGGTAATTTTTCGACTACTTCCTCTTCTTCTATATATACATCTTTAAAACTTTCTCTTACATGTAGTATTGCATCAAGGTTATCAAAGAACATATCTATTAGGTTAGGGTCAAAATGTTCTCCTCTTTCTTCTTTAAACAATTTAAATATTTTTTCATCGCTCCAGGCTTTCTTATAACATCTATCAGACCCTAGTGCATCAAACACATCTGCTATAGCTGTTATTCTCCCATATATATGTATATCCTCTCCACTTGTTCCTTGTGGATAACCTTTTCCATTCCATTTTTCGTGATGTTCATAAGATACTATAGATGCAGCTTGAAGTAGTGGTCTATCTGAATGCTTTATCATTGCATAACCTAGCTCTGCATGGGTCTTCATAATTTCAAATTCACTATCTGTAAACTTCCCTGGTTTATTTAATATAGAATCAGCAATAGCCACCTTACCAATATCATGCATAGGACTTGCTTGCTTCAGTAACTCTGCTTCTGCTTCATCCAAACCATAAGCTAGTGCTAATATTTTAGAGTATTCAGCAACTCTCTTTACGTGATTACCAGTCTCTTTTGATCGACTCTCAGCTATAGCACCCATTGTAAATACAACTTCTTTTTGCGTATCTTCGATCTCTTGAGAAAGCATAGCAGCAATAATACTCTCAGCTGCATAGGTACTAGCAAGCATTAAACGCTGCATATCCCTCTTATCAAATACTCCTCTTTCAGTAATATTATTTATAACTTGAAATGCACCGGTTATATTATTGTTTTGGTCGAACATAGGGATAACCATCATACTCTTAGTTCTATAACCTGTTTTTTTATCAACAGCAGGATTGAACCTATCATCCTCATATACATCATCAATAATGATTTTATCACCAGAGGTAATTGAATTTCCAACTATTCCTACATCCATTGGTAATTCTATAGCATCCATTCCATGAGCAACTTTAGTCCAGATTGTTTTTGTTTCATGATTAGCTATCCAAACACTACACCTATCAGCACTAGTTAGAGCTCTACCCATGTCTGCTAAGACTATCATAATATCATCGTGCTCTTTTAAAGATGAAACTTCAGTTAAATAAATAAATATTAATTCTAATAATTCTGTAGCGTCTAAATCTCTACTTATTTTCATATCATGTTCCTTACAGTCTATTTAGTTGTCATTTTATTAACACCCCAAGGGTGTTTATCTTGTACATGTAGTAAAAAATACTTTGATGGATTATCATCATAATCCTCTATCAGCTTTTCAAAAAGTATTTCAGCTTCAACAAAATCACCACTTTTATAACTATTCATTGCATTATCATAAGCAATTTTTATTTCTTTTGATTTTTCGTTTATAGGCATCAGTTCATAAATCAGTACTGCTTCATCTTTTCCTTTTACTTGCACAGGTTCTATTTCCCTATATATAAATGTGTTGTTTAGTTTCTTTGCTGTAAACTCAGTAATCAATATCTCTACACCATAGTTTTTTGTTAAACCTTCTATTCTAGAAGCCAGATTAACGCCATCACCAATAACTGTATAATTAAACCTCTCATCAGAACCCATATTTCCAACGACAACATCAGCTGTGTTAATTCCAATTCCTATATGTATAGGTACAATATTTTCAGACTCTAGTTCTATATTTAAATTTTTTAGTTTTTCTATCATATCTAAAGCTGACCTACATGAAGCATCCGCATGCTCTTTAACATTAACAGGAGCATTGAAAAATGCCATAACAGCATCCCCGATATATTTATCAAGCATGCCACTATTATCCATAACTGACTTAGTCATAGGTGTAAAGTATCTATTTAAAAGCTTGATTAAGTCTGATGGGCTCATAGATTCAGATATATTTGTAAAACCCCTGATATCACTAAATAGTATGCTTAACTCTTTAGACTCACCCCCAAGTTCTAGTGCCTTAGGATTTTCTACCAGCTTATTGAGTAGATCAGATGAAAGATAAGATGAAAAGGCATTGCGCAAAAACTTTGTACTGTTTTCTTGGATACTAAATGCAAGAACCTCAACACTGACCATACTTATCAAAAGTCCAAGAAGTGGATAAAAGGTATCTATGTATATCATCTGATATACAAATAGATACTTGATATAAGCAAAGACTACAATGTAAGATGTAAGACTAAGAGTTACTCTATAAAATACTCTCTTAAAAATCAGAACCACCATTAGAGGCATTAAAACCATAAGAGCTATAAATATCATAGTAATATTTTTAGGCTCTTTTATAAGGTGACCTTGAAAAAGATTTGAAATAAATGTGTAATGTAGTAGAGGTCCAGACATAGCGCCAAGAGGTGTACTTACTACATCACTTGAACCTACGTCCGTTATACCAAAGATAACAATCTTGCCTTTAAAGTATTCAGGTTTCACAGTTCCTTGTGCAACATCTAAAAAAGATATAACCTCATACTGTTCTTTTTTATAATAATTTAATCTGATAAAACCTTTTGCATCCACTCCAATTATATTTTCACCTATACTTACATGTAGGTCATCAATCCTTTCAATATCTTTATTAAGCTTTAGTCTTAATCCTTGTATAGCCAAGGATGGATAGAGAAGATTTTTATAATAGATAGATATAGGGTAAGAACGCATAAGATGATCACTAGAACTTAGAGTTGAAAAACTTCCACTGAGAGTACATGACTCGAGAATAGGGATTATATTCATCTCAGCATAAGGGGCATGTACAAAATTAGGTTTACTATGTTCAGAAATTTGTGACTGAAGTAAATCTAGTGATGAATCACTTAGTATCTCTAATTCTTTATCCCCTATATACTGAGTAGTATTATGTCTAAGGAAAAAACCACATACACTATTGTTTACACTAGCTATAGCATTTGATAGTTTTTTGTCATCACCTTTTGAACTTGTCTCAGAGAAAATCATATCTAGAAGAAGGACATCTGCTTCTTCTAGTTTTTCTATTCCCTTTGCTATAACACTTCTGTCCCAAGGCCATCTTCCATATACATTTACACTCGGCTCATCCACTGCAACGAACACAACATCTTTACTGGGAGTTTTACTTTGGAGTTCAAAGTTTATATCGTTAAAAGCAAGTGAAAATTTTTCAAATGGATCTACTTTATATAGATATAAAAATGTAGTAACTATCAGTATGAAGAATACTGTAGCTACATAGAGGATTCTTTCTTTCATTAGTTAGCTGGTTTTATAAGTTTCTCAAAGTAGTTAAACTCTTTTTCATCATCCTTACTCAGCACTCTCTCTCGAACTTCATTGTCAGAGAAAGATATAGTATGCATTGCTTCAAGGTCAAACTCTTTTGTTACTACGGGTTCAGGTTTTTTATCAGGATTTTTAAACTTCTCAAACTCTGCATTTTCACCATCTACATAGTTATTGAACTCTTGAAGTACTTCTTTTCTGTAAAGTTTAAACTCTTCTTTTAGACTACTAACTCCTACTAAACCCTCTTGAAGTTTTAAAGACGAATCCTCTCCTGCATTTATCACAAATGTAGTACCCTTGATACCTATGATTGCAAATGGTGTTTTTATCTTTAGTGAGTTTTTTGCATCTCTCGTAGTTATTTTATAGTAGACTTTACCTTCAGTCTGTTGGGCATTACTGCCTTCAGTAAAATGGATTGCTGAACTCTCAGCTAGCGCTAGCACAGAGCCATCAACAAGTTTTAAAACTGCATTAGAGTCTTTAGATGTCGTTACCAAGTCACCATTTCTGAGGTCTAGTCCATTTTTAACCTTAGTCTTTTTAAAAGACCCCTCATGTTTGACTTTAACACTTCCATCAACTTTCTCAACGAAGCCTATAACAGCAGAAGCATTTAAAAGTGTGTACAAAGACATCAAAAAAGGTAGTAAAAAGAGTTTCATAACAATCCCCAAGGTATAATTTTGTTTATTATATCATTTATATTAATGTAATTATATAAAATTATTTTTTGTTGAAAAGGTTTCTATGAAATGTTAAAAGTCTTATTTTCTCCTGCAGAGGGTAAAAAAACTGGTGGATGCGAGAGTGCTAAAGAGTTACTAGGTTCAAATTCCGCTAGAGAAAGTATTTTAAATGCTTACAACGACATAGTTAAAACTAAAGATGAAGAGAAAATTAAAAGTTTGTTTGGGTTTAAAAAGTATTCAGACTGTGAGCCTTATGTATGTGACATATTTAACTCACCTCTAATGTCCGCTATAGAGAGATACGATGGAGTAGCGTACGAATACCTAAAGTTCAATTCCCTAACCGCAAAAGCACAAGAATATGTAAAAAACAATACTATAATCTTCTCAAACCTCTATGGACCTATACTTGGTGGAGACACTATAGCTAACTACAAAGTAAAGCAAGGAAATTGTATAGGCGATATAGTTCCAGATAAGTTCTACAAAGATAGGTTCACTTATCAACTTGACCTTCTCATAGGTGATGCTGACATTCTCGACCTTCGTGCTGGATACTATGACAAATTTTACAAGGTGACAAAACCATATACAACACTAAAATTTTTAAAAGGCGGCAAGACTGTAAGCCACTGGGCAAAAGCCTACAGAGGTTTAGTACTAAAAGCAGTATCTGAGAAGAACATCAATTCTACAGACAAATTTATGACGCTTGAAATAGAAGGTCTAAGTATTCATGAGATTAACACTACTAAAAATAAAACTGAAATTGTATATAATATACAATCAAACTAAAGGAATACAATGGAAGATTCAAAAGAGTACTTAATGAGAAAAAAATTCTTTGAAAAAGTTATCACTCTTTATGGAAGAAATGTTGTAATAGAAGCACTTCAAGATGAAAATGTTACTGTATACAAACTTCACATGGCAGATTCAAACCAAGATGATGAAGTTATAAGAACTATCAAGTCGCTTGCAAAAAAAAGAGATCTAGAAATATTTTACCACGACAAAAAAGCACTTAGTCGTATAAGTAAAAATGCTAAACAAGACCAAGGTGTTGCCATAGACATTATTTCACAAAGCTACCAAGATGCTAACGAAATAAAAGATATGGATAAGTTCAGACTCATTGCACTTGATGGTATACAAAACCCTCAAAACCTTGGAATGATTGTTCGCTCATGTGCAGCTGGTAATGTAGATGGAATCATACTTCCCAAAAAGTCATCTGCTAAAATCTCACCACTTGTTGTAAAAGCGAGTGCTGGAACACTTTTTAAAATCCCAATTTATTATTGTAATGCTCTTGAAGATGTACTACCACAACTTAAAGATACAAAAATCTACTCTCTTTCTTCCAAGGCAATAAATAGTATATATGATGTAAAAGAGACAGACAAGTCTGTATATGTTCTAGGGAATGAGAGTGATGGAGTTTCTGTAGATGTAGACTTTTTATGTAACGACTCTATAGCCATCCCTATGAAAAGAGATGTAGAGTCTCTCAATGTAGCAGTTACTGCTTCACTTATTGCTTTTATGCAATAAGTTTACGAGGTCATAATGTCATAAGGGCGTTTTATCTCTCTTATAACCTCATCCACACTCATATTACGAGACTTTCTCAAAAACTCTTTACCATCTAAAAAAATCAGTATTGTTGGAATAGTAAAGATGTTAAAGTGTGGTGCTATGTCTTCTTGAACTGATATATCTACACTCACAGTTTTAAACTCTTCAAAGTTATCATCTATAGCTTTTGTCAGCTTTGGTTTTAGTGCATGACACACGTTACATGTAGGTGCTGAAAAGTAAACCATTACAGCTAACTCTTCATCTATAATTTTTTTAATATCTTCTAATGTTTGCATGATGAAATTATATTATAATACTCCTATGAGTTCAATAATATATTCGATTTTAGGTGTCTATGTTTTTATCTTGATGGGTTATCTTGCAAAAAGAAGCTTCAAAGAGAAGATAGACGATAAAACCATCACACTTATAAATGTCTACTTCTTACAAGTTTTTTTAACATTTTGGGGTCTTTTGATTCGCCCTATAGATGTAACACTACTCTATGCACCATCTATCTACTTAGTCATAGTCGTGTTCATACTAATCATCTCAGCACTTATAGCTACAAAACTTTTCAAGTCTCAAAAAGAACGCTCCATTGCAACAGTGGCTGCACTTATAGGAAACACCGGCAACTTAGGGATTCCCCTTGGTATCGCTATCTTTGGTGAAGAGTCCATCCCCTACACTACTGTCATAAACCTTGTAAATATTTTCATAGTTTATACAGTTGGAGTTTTTTACTACTCTCGTGGAACTTTTAACGCTAAAGAGTCTTTTAAAAATGTTTTCAAACTTCCTATGCTTTGGGCAGCTCTTATAGCAATATCTTTGAGTATTATAGAGTACCGACCAAAGGAGGCTATTATGCAGACACTTATGATGGGTGCTTACGCTTCTATGACTATGCAACTCTTTTTGTTTGGTATCTACATGTACGGTACAAAAATCAAAGAGTTAAGCAAGTCACTCATACTTTGGGTGATGTCAGTGAAGTTCATAGTTTTACCTCTTGTAACATTTTTAGTTCTTTACAACATCGACCTTGACCCAATGATAAAAGGGATTATATTTATAGAGCTTATGATGCCACTAGCCGTTGCGAATGTAAATTTTGCTTCGCTTTATGATTGTTCTCCTAAAGTAGTTGCTGCTCTTGTGTTTATATCTTCTGTAGTATTTTTAGGAGCAATATTTTTAGGTGTGAAAGTTTTAACCTACCTATGAATCAAATCTACACCATCTATCAAACTCTATATAAACATTACGGAGCACAGGGATGGTGGCCTACTTTTGATGAGAATATAAAAGATAAAACATTTGAAGTAGCACTTGGTTCAATCCTTACTCAAAACACAACTTTCACCTCAGTTGAAACATCTTTACAAAACCTACATGTAGAAAATGCCATAGACCCAGATGTAATTTTAAACATGAACATAGACAAGTTCAAAACTCTCATAAAACCATCTGGCTACTACAATCAAAAAGCTGAGTATATTTTAGCCTTTATCAAGTTCTATAAAGCACTAGATGGAAGAACTCCAAGTAGAGATGACCTTCTACATGTAAAAGGTATTGGTGAAGAAACAGCAGACTCTATACTTCTGTATGGTTATGAGCAATGTGAGTTTAAAATAGATGCTTACACAAAGAGACTTCTCATAGAGCTAGGACTAGTAGATGCAAAAGTAAAATATAAAGAGATGAAAAAGCTGATGCAGGATTCCCTGACACAAGAGATAAAAGATAAAAAAGAGTTGCTAAAAGTATATCAAGAGTACCACGCTCTCATAGTAGCACATGGAAAAAAGTTTTATTCTAAAAAGCCTTATGGAGTTGGTTGTTTCTTAAAAAATTAGTTTTATATTATCTGCTGAAAAATCTCTTTCGCAGTTTTCCATCGATTTTCTCGAGAGTTCATCATAACAATCAAACAATCTTGACCATCTTTTTTAGCACGAGCGATTAAACACGGTCCTGCTTTTGATGTATAACCAGTTTTTACACCAACTGCATACTGGTATTTATTGAGAAGACGATTATGTGTATGCGCTTTAAACATTTTAAACTTACCATTTCTCAGTACTCTATATTCATAAGAGCTTCTCTTACTAAATCTATTGAACATGGGACTTCTAATTGCATATTCGGCGAGTATCAGTAAGTCACCGGGAGAAGAGTAATGCTTGCTTGCGTCAAATCCACATGGATTCATAAAATGAGTATTATTCATTCCTAGTTGTTTAGCTTTATCATTCATCATTGCGATAAATCTTTTTTCATTCCCTGCACCAACGGAAATAGCAATCGCTTTTGCAGCATCATTATCTGATTTAATTATGGCTGCTCTAACTAAATCAGCCATCAAAACAGAATCGCCTACTTGATAACCAGCGATTGTAGGTTTCACTTGTAACATGGCTCTTGTTATTGTTACATGCTGGTTCATATCAGCACGTTGTATGGCTAGGATGGTTGTCATGATTTTTGTTAAGCTCGCTGGACGAACTCTTTTTTGAGCATATTTCGAGTACAAAATACTTTTTGTATTTAAATCTTTTACAATCAATGCTCCAATTTTGAGCTGATCTAGTTTATTCTTATTTATATCGCCAAATAGAGAGATACTACAAGCTAATATTAATACGAGAATCTTCTTTATCATTCAAAACCTTTTTATAGGTCTCTTAAAGCAAAGGACATACCATTTGCTTTAAGAAGAACAGGAGAGTTTTATGTTTTTAGCATTATCTGGTGCTGAGGCTGTTAGGTAGTTAAACTTATGATGTTCATCAAAAGGTGTTAGTACGACTTTTAACATATCGTCAATCATACTAAAGTCACCTATGTTCGCTTTTTCTATAGCCTCTTGTAGAAGATGATTTTTCAATATAAACTTAGGATTTACTCCCAGCATCATTTTGTTTCTTTCATCAACACTTTGTGTCTCTAGCTTTAATCTCTCATCATAACTGTCTAGCCACTCTTGCAGAGGTTTTTTAAATACTACCAACTCTAATATGTCAGTTCTATTACCATCATACTTAGAGAGTATTCTAAAAAACTTTGTGTAGTCAGTTGGAGTAGCTTCTAAAGCTTCAAGCATTTCTACAAAAAGATCTAAATCTGTGTCTATACGTATATGAAGACCCATCTTGTCATACATAATATCTAAATATTCATCTTCATAGTAATTTACAAACTCCTCTATCACCTTAGTAGCTTTATCGAGGCTCAGTATAGGTGAGAGTGCACGAGCGAGTTGCTCTAGATTCCATTTAGCTATTCCTGGTTGATTTCTAAAACTGTATCTACCTTCATGGTCTGTGTGGTTACAAACATAGTTTGACTGGTAGTCATCCAAAAATGCGAATGGCCCATAGTCTATAGTTCTACCATCTATAGACATGTTATCTGTGTTCATAACTCCATGGTTAAAGCCTACACTTTGCCACCTTGCTATTGTGCTAGCTGTGTTTTTAACAATTTGAGTGAACATTTTTAAATACATATCTGTCTCATCTTTTAACTCAGGAAATGATTCATCTATGACATAGTCTGCAAGTTGTTGTAACTTCTGATGCTCACCTGAAGCTGCAAAATACTCAAATGTACCAAAACGAATCCAAGTAGGTGAGAGACGAAGTACTATAGCACCCTTCTCCCAGCTCTGGCGTGCTACATCTGTATCACTACCTATAAGCGCTAAAGCACGAGAAGTCTCTATGCCAAGTCCGTGCATAGCTTCACTCATAAGATACTCTCTCACACTTGAACGTAAAACTGCACGTCCATCACCTTGACGAGAGTACTCTGTTAGACCTGAACCTTTTAGTTGAAGGTTTTGTCCATTTACCTTACCTAAGTTTATAGCTCTTCCATCACCAAGACGTGGTACAAAGTAGCCAAACTGATAACCTGCATAGCACATAGCAAAAGTCGTTGAACCATCTAACTTTCTAGTACCATTTACCACATCAACTAGCCACTCATCATGAGCAATATCACCTTTAACATCCAGTAGTCTTGCTGCATCTTTTGAAGCTGATATTAAAAATGGTTTCTCCAGAGGTGTCGGTTCAACCTTATCATAAAAGAGTTCATCTAGATCGAGATACGGGGTAGTAAGTTTAAGTTTGGATAATTTCATGACGTATTTTTACCATTAGCTTTATTAAAGAATCCTACAAATAAGAACAAATAATAAAATTAGAGTTTTACTTAAGGAAAAAGCACTAAAATTCTCGTATGAATAAAGAACTTCAAACAGTATTTACATACCACGAACAGACAAAACATGCCCAGCATAGATATGCTAGATCACTAGGTTATATGGACTGGGAAACTCAACCTAATCCTTTTAGAGAATATAAGTCATGCGAGACTATACAACTACCTCTCGCAGATGACAACTCAACTCCACCATATAATCTTTTAGATGAAGACCTCCCACCAGCACCATTACTAAAAGAGTCTATCTCTCAACTCATGCAATTTAGTATGGGTATAGCTGCATGGAAAGAATCAGGTGGAAGTTCATGGGCGGTTAGATGTAACGCTTCAAGTGGAAACCTCCATCCAACAGAGTCATATCTTGTTTTACCTCCTGTTTTAGAAGAACAAAACGGTTCTACATGTATATATCATTATGCTCCAAAAAAACATACTCTTGAAAAATTAGCACAGCTAGAGACATCTCTTTGGGATGAACTACCTGAGGGAAGTTTTATCATAGGACTATCAAGTATAGTTTGGCGTGAGATTTGGAAGTATGGCGAACGTGCATTTCGTTATACGCAACTAGATGCTGGTCACGCTTGGAACTCCATAGAAGTGTCTGCAAAACTTCTTGGTTGGTCACTTACACGCCTAGACTCTATCTCTCACAACGATATGTCAACACTTCTAGGTCTTTCACAAGAAAACAGATTCTTTGAAGATGAAGAACCTGATATGCTTTTTGTTGTATCGCCAAATCATGTCGACCCATCTCTATCACTAGATTCACTTATAAGTGCAACTCCATTATCATTTGATTCGATTGCTAACAAACTAAGTTCAAAGATGCAAAGCTGGGAAATAATACCTCAAATTCAAGATGCTACATGTAAAACAGAAGTACCTCAAAAATCTCTACATGTAGAAAAGATAAAGAGGGAACCTTCATACGATTCAAAATATGTAGTTCTCAACAGAAGAAGCATACATGTAATGCAAAAAGAGGTATCGGAAATCACTTCGGAGCAGTTCCATACAGTTTTAAATTCTGTTGCTCAATCACAAGATAAAAAAGAGAACTCTGCACACTTGGCAATCTTTGTTCATCAAGTAGAGACTTATGAAGCTGGTCTGTATATGTTGATAAGAAATGACAGAGACTTGGAGAATTTAAAAGAGCAGATGTATTCTCACTTTGAGTGGAAAGAGACAGAGTTTAAAAACCTATACTTCTTATATGCTAAAGATTTCACTATGACCTCTCGTGCTATTAGCTGTTCACAAGACATTGCAAGTGATGGAGCATTTTCTCTTGGAATGCTTTGTAACTTTTCAGAGCAACTGCAAACTCACGGAGCACATAGGTACAAAGAACTTTACTGGGAGTGTGGAGCGATAGGTCAACAACTCTATCTTGAAGCAACTTCTTTAAGACTTAGTGGAACTGGAATAGGATGTTTTTTAGATGATGATATGCATAATGTTTTAGGACTTAAAGATAATCGTTTTCAAATCCTATACCACTTCACTGTTGGTCGTGGTTATGTAGACAGTAGGATTATGACTAAGCCTGCTTATTAAAGAATATATACACACTTACTAAATAAGTGTAGTATTGACGAGTTTATACTATTATATTTTGACAAATTATGTTAAAATTTTTTATGAAAAAAGTACTATCAATATTTTTTATAATACCTTTTGTCTATTCTGCAGAATTATTAGAACCTATAATTGTTGAAGATCAATTTCCTTTGCCTCAAGTTAAAACTATCGAGCAAGAAATACAAATTAATGAGCAGACATTAGATCAAAAGTTATTCAATACAGTAAGTATAAACCAGACTCAATCCTCAAGTAACTCAAAAGTGATATCTATCAGGGGTAACAACTACAGAGCTACTAATTATTATGAGGATGGCATAGAATTATATAGAACTGCTAATGGCTACACAGACCTCTCTATGTATCAAACAAATAATTCAAAAATAGAGATAAACTCAGGTGCTTCACAAAGTATATATGGTCCATCAGCTACCGGAGGTGATGTATATATTAACAGCAACAAAATCAAGAGTGGACTACACGGATCACTTACTACTACACTATCCAATAATAATGTTTACGCATCTACATCTATATCCCACAAAAGTGATGATTACTACTTTTTGCTAGACCTAAATGGAATAAAACAAAACAGCTTTGATCTCTCTCACAACTTTAAGACAACTTCTGCTCAACCAGACCTTAAGAGAAAAAACTCAGACAAAGAGCAGTTTAACGGCTCACTAAAAGTCGGCTACAATATAGATAGCAACACAGAGATAGCTTTTAAAGTCTCACATATGCAGGGTAAATTTGGAAATCCAGCACAAGTAGATGTAAATGCAAGTGACTGTGGTTTTGAATGTACTCGTATTGATGATAAAGAACTAACTAGCTATTGGTTATACTACAACTACCAAGAAGAGGACATAAAAGTTCAACTTAGAGCATACTATGACGAGTATAAAGATACGTATAACTTTTACACGACTACAGCCTTTAACACACTAAAGGCAAGCTCATCAACATACCTAGATACAAGAGCCGGTGCTATAGCATCACTACAATACAATTATAATGAAAAGAACAATGGTACACTTGCCTTTAAATTTGATAGACTCAGACATACACAGGTAGAAGTGGGTGATCCTACAGATGAAGAGTATGGAACAAATGAATATGCACTATCATATCTACACAACTATAAAGCTAGTGATAAACTACTCTTGTCACTCTCAACAAGTCTCAAGCAGCAAAACATCACAGAGGCACATGACTTTAACACAGTAACAATTGAAGACTACAAAGACCGTACTGCTATAGATGCTCAATTCACAGCGAACTATGCATTTAACAAAGAACAATCATACTATATATCTATTGCAAGAAAAAACAGATTTGCATCACTTAGAGAACTTTTTCCTTTTTTTAGCTGGGATGCAGAAAAGAATAATGTGAAACCAGAAATGTCCAATAGTATAGAAGTTGGAACGACACTAAAAACAGTAGAAGATACTATAATCAATATATCTATGTACTACAATGACATAGAAGATTTAATGCTTTATGACAGTGCTCAATTCTCCACTGCTGTTAGTGACTCAGCAACTATGCAAGGTGTTGAAATAATCCTCAATAATTTCTCTCTTAAAGATAATGAGTTTTCCCTATCTTATGCCTACACAGATGCTAAAGGTAGTGATAAGAATCAGATATCACAAGTACCAAAATCAAAATTATTTTTACAAGATATATTTAGCATAAATAACAAAACAAATTTTATCGCAAGCTATCTATATACTTCAAAACGATATGACTTATATAATTCAACAAGATATACTCTAAGCTCATACTCACTTATCGACGCACAGATATCCTACGAGTCATCAAAAAATTTGCTTTTAAAAGCTGGTGTTAAAAACCTACTTGATAAGAATTGGGAATATACATATGGTCAACCAGCCTATGGTAGAAGCTATTTTGTAAATTTAAACTTTAGCTATTAAAATATGACATTTATATGACATACTTATGCAAGAATAATTTAAAAAAGTGAGTTTTATGAAAGTATTACTTGTTGAAGATGATCTTCAATTAAATAAAGCAGTTGAGACATACTTGAAACTACAAAAATATGAAGTGACTTCAAATACTAATGGTGACGATGCAATAAATAGTATTGATACAACTTCATATGATATGTATATACTAGATATAAATCTACCAGGTGTTAACGGCATAGATATAATAAAGTACATAAGACAAAAAGATATGCATACACCTATAGTTATGATAACTGCATCAATAGAAGTAGATAACTTTATAAAAGCCTATGACAATGGATGTAGTGAATATATAAAAAAACCATTTCATCTAAAAGAGCTACAAATAAGAATAAATAATTTACTTAATAAACAAGAAGATACCTTTGTTCAAATTAGTAATAATATTATCTATAAAAATGAACTTTCAGAGCTCCTCATAGATGGTAAAAATATCAAATTAAGAAAAAAAGAAAAAAAACTACTATATATACTTGTCAATAGTATAAATCACACAGTCACTACAGAAAACATCATAAACTATGTATGGGAAAACGAGATAAAAGACAAGTACCCCTTAAGACAACTTATTAGTGAGCTTAGACATAAATTTCCTGCAAATAGTGATTTTATAAAAACGGATGTTGGAATAGGATATAGATTTGAAAATTAGACATAAGGTATATATATTTCAAATCATATTAATCAGTTTAGTAATTATCTCCTCAGTTTTTACATATAAAACTTATCAAAATCACTACCAACATGATTTAGATGAGTATGCTCACAATATTTTATCATATAAAAAGAAGGACTTTCTATCATCATTTGAGTATGCACTTAGGTTTATTGAAGAGAAACAACCATTTTATCACCAAGTACATTCCAAAGCTTTAAAGAGTTTAAGAAAGAATAAAAATAAGTCACTTACTCAATTAAGAAAAGAATTGAAAAGTGAGTTTCAATTAAGCGATGAAATTGTACACCTTTACTTAATAAAGAAAGATTTAGTTATTTATGATGCAACATATAAGTTTGATATTGGATTTGATTTATCAAATGTAATAGGCATGGACGAACAATTAGATTTAATCAATAAAACAAATGATATAGCATTTAATGACGGGCTTGTTCTAGACCATTTCACTAATTCATATATACTATATAGTCTTGCAAAACTTGATGATGACACATATCTAGAAATGGGTTTCATATCTCAAAAATATAATAAAAAATTAAAAAATGTATTTTCTCCGGAGATTGGGTCTAAGCACACTAGTGACTTTTACAGAGTGTATGTTGATAAAAATCATGAATACTATAACGACATAAATCAAGAGCATAGCTCTAGCACAAAAAAAGAGCTATACGATTCAAAAGAAAAATTTTACTATGATGAAGAGACAAATAACCCTATCATTCAAGCAAAAAGAACTAATAAAGAAATAATGAAAGTTAAAGATAATAGTATCACTATTTTTTCAACACTTATGGACAACTCTGTCAGAGCAACTTCACAACTAACTAATTTTGCCGTAGTAATTAAGATGACAATAGATATCACAGATAAGGTTACTACTTTAAAAAAGTTTCAAAATACATTTATAATCACAATTAGTCTTTTAATTAGTTTTCTAGTTTTCGGATTTTTATGGATTAGAAAAAATTTCACAGAAACTACAGATATAATTACTAAACATATAAGTAGTTCTAAAGTCATAGATGACATAGAACTTTTAAATCAAAATGATGAATTTGGCATTATTGCAAAAAAATATAATACCCTCATTACATCATTAAATGAGGAGCTAACTAAAAACAGGCATCTACTGCTAGATAACAAAAGGTTTATTGCAGATACTGTACATCAGATAAGAACTCCTCTAAGTGTAATTTTAATGAATAGTGACCTTATTAAGTTACATCAAAATGATTCTAATGTTGAAGATTTTTTAAATCAAATCAACTCTTCTATAAATATGTTAACAAACTCTTACGAAGACTTATCATACATTACATCTCACGATACAATAGAATATAATCCTGTTCATCTACATATATCAAAAATTATCCATGAAAGGATAGATTTCTTTTCAACCATTGTTACAGTTAACTATAAAAGCTTTGCCTGCGACATAGAAGACGATATACATTTTGATATCAATCAAATAGAGTTTGAAAGAATAGTTGACAATAATATATCTAATGCAATTAAATATGCTAAAAAGGATAAACCAATCACTGTACAACTCTTCAAAAATAATGAGTCATTTGAGCTATTGTTTTGCTCTTATGCTAAGCCTATCATAAATCCTAATAGGGTCTTTAATAAAGACTATAGAGAGAATGAAGAGAAAAGAGGTCTAGGTCTTGGTCTGAATATGGTTCAAGGTATATGTATTAAGTATGATATAGAGCATAGTTTAGACTATGCCGATAATCAAAATATATTTAGATATGTCTTTAAAATATGACATTAATCTGACACTATTGTTATAAACTTATTGCATAAAAGGAAACTTATGCAAAACTTTATAGTATCTTTAAGAACTCCTGGCCAACCAGATACAAAAAATATTTCAATTTCGGTAGAGAATTCTTCTGAGCTATTTAAAGTTATAAGGGAGGAGTATAACAATGCTCAAATCATTGCATTTTTACAAAAGTAATATGTCAAAAATTTTTACAAACCTTATCTATGCAACTGCATTTTCATTAACAATTATGGCAACAATATACTCTTTTATTAATGATCAAATATATGTAACAATAGAATCTGCTATATTTTCATTAGTGATAATATATGTGTTTTTAACTTTAGATAAAAACAATAAACTAACTACAGAGAACAATAGCCTCAAACATCTCTCAACAACAGATCAGCTTACCGGTTTATACAATAGAAATAAGATAGAAGAAACATTTAACTATGAAAAGAAGCAAGCGATCAGATACCATACAGATTTATCACTTATATTAATGGACTTAGATCATTTTAAAAATATAAATGATAATCATGGTCACAATATTGGGGATGTATACTTACAAGAAATCTCAAGAGAATTAAAGGATATTTTTAGAGAGACTGATGTTATAGGAAGATGGGGCGGTGAAGAGTTTCTTATATTACTTCCAAAAACAGACCTACAGACTACACAAGAGATAGCTGAAAGATTACGAAGAGATATTGAACAAAAATTATTTGCTGGACTTGAGCATCATACTGCATCATTTGGGATATCAGTTTTAAATAACAATGAAACTCTTAGCAGTTTAGTAGATAGAGCCGATAAGGCTCTATACTCTGTAAAAGAAAATGGTAGAAATGGAGTAAAAGTAGCTTAGTTAATTCTCTTTATAATAGAATCAACTGAGAAACCAAACTTCTCAAAAAGTTGACCAGCTGGAGCAGATGCACCGAAGCTATCCATAGCGATAACATCATCTGCTAATCTATACCACTCTAAACCTCTTGCAGCTTCAATAGCTACTTTTTTAGTACTTGGGTCAATGATAGAGTCAATATACTCTTTATCTTGCTCTATGAAAAGGTCGTAACAAGGAACTGAAACAACATTTACCTTAGTACCTTTAGCATTTAGAGCCTCTTTAGTTTTAAGAGCAAGTTCTACTTCAGAACCTGAAGCCATAAGAGTTACAGTAGCACCTTCATCGTGAGCTAGAAGATAACCACCTTGACTCATAAAGCCTTTTACTTTCATAGGTAGTTTTGCAAGATTTTGGCGAGAACATACAAATGCAGATGGAGATTTATTCATACCAAGAGCAGTTTTCCATGCTTCAACATTCTCTTTACCATCAGCTGGACGCCAAACATAAAAGTTTGGAAGTGCACGGAACTGTGAAAGGTGTTCTATTGGTTGGTGAGTTGGTCCATCTTCACCAACACCGATACTATCGTGAGTCCAAATAAAGAACTGTTGGATTCCTGTAAGTGCAGCTATTCTCGCTGCTGGCTTTAAGTAGTCTGAGAACACAAAGAATGTAGCTGAGAAAGGCATAAGTGGACCATAAAGAGCCATAGCATTTACTATAGAACTCATTGCATGTTCACGGATACCAAAGTAGATATTTCTACCCTTTGGAAAAACACCCATGTCATTTAAGTTAGTCTTGTTAGATGGGCTAAGGTCAGCTGAACCACCTAAGAAGCTAGGGATTCCACGAGCAATAGCATTCATAACTTTTCCATTTGTACCACGAGTAGCTTCAGCTTTTTCAAACTCAGGCCATTGTATTCTAGAAAAGTCAGGATTTTGAAGAGCATCTAGAGCTTCATTTTGTTCCATTAGAGGCATAGTCTTTTGAGAGTGAATCCATTCACGCTCAGACAAATCACCCTCTTCGATAGCAGCACGAAATCTAGCCATTACATCCTCATCTACATGAAAACTTTTTGCTGGGTCAAATCCTGCTTCTTTTTTTGCAGTCTCTATTACAGCAACACCAAGTGGTGCTCCATGAGCGTGGTGAGAACCTTCTAATGAACCGGCACCTTTTGCTATCACAGTGTTCGCTATGATAATAGTTGGTTTAGTATTAGACTTTGCAGTAGTTATACAGTTGTCAATCTCTTCGAAATCATGTCCATCACACTCTAGTACATCCCAAGCTTGAGACTCGAATCTTTTACGGATATCCTCAGAGATACTTAAGTCAGTAGAACCCTCGATAGTAATACGGTTTGAATCATAAATAAGAATTAGATTATCAAGTTTATTGTGACCAGCTATTGAACAAGCTTCATAAGAGATACCCTCTTCTAAGTCACCATCACCACATAAACAGTAAACATTGTGGTCAATTAACTCAGCAGTATCAGAATTAACTTGAGCACCAGTAAATTTTGAAGCCATTGAAAAACCAACAGCATTAGCAATACCTTGACCAAGAGGGCCAGTAGTAATCTCTATACCTGCAGTATGTCCAAACTCTGGGTGACCAGGAGTTTTAGAATCTAACTGACGGAAGTTTTTTAAGTCGTCTATTTCTAATCCATATCCCCATAGATAATATAGTGAGTAGATAAGACCTGTTGCATGACCACCTGAAAAAACAAGTCTATCACGGTTTAACCAGTTAGGGTTTTTAGGGTTGTGGTTTAAGTGTTCACTAAGAACAACAGCAATATCTGCAAGACCCATTGGAGCACCTGGATGTCCTGAATTTGCTGCTTGAACCATATCTGCTGCTAAAAATCTTATACTATCTGCCATTTTTTGACGCATATTATTACTCATATTAATTCCTATGTCTGTTTATGTATTTTGTAAGTAGAGGTGACAACTCATTTTTAAGAGCCTCATCAAAACTGTTCAACTCATTCTCGAGTTCATCCGCGATTAGATTTGCTTCTCTCATAGACTCATCTAAACCTATCAAAGTAACAAAACTATTTTTATCACCATCATTTCCTGTAAGCTTTCCTGCTTCTTCAGAACTATGAGTAACATCAAGTATATCATCTTGAATTTGAAATAAAAGTCCAAGCTTTATACCAAAGTCATATAACTTATCACTAAGCTCTTCACGACCAACTATGATAGCACCCATTTTAAGAGATGCTGCTATAAGTTTTGCAGTCTTGTTTGTATGTAAAATCTTTACATCATCAATGGCCAATGGCTGCTTCTCAAAATAACAATCTATCGCTTGACCAAGAACCATACCATTGAGTCCACCATTAGTTGCTAATTCACGGATGAGTTGAACTTTTGTATAGTCCGAAAAAGGTGCATTTGCTAAAACCTCAAATGAGTAAGTATTCAGTGCATCCCCGACAAGTACTGCAGTAACCTCATCATAAGTTACATGTAGAGTTGGGTGACCACGACGAAGTGGGGAATCATCCATACATGGTAAATCATCATGAATAAGTGAGTATGTATGAAGAAGTTCTATAGCATAAGCTGCATGCATAGCGCCATCTAACATTAAAGAATTATAAGACTTCACAACACCAAGTAAAAGTGCCGGACGGAATCTTTTTCCACCAGCTATAAGCATATCATGTAATGCTTTTTCATATGTAGGGTGTATACTATTGGAAACTGGTAGATTGTTAAGTAAAAAATTCTCAAAATTTTGCATATGAAATTCTACTATCTTTGTAGTTAAATAAGAATTAATTTCTCTCCATTAAATAAGCATGCATATCATCTAATGGTAATGGTTTTGAATATAGATATCCCTGAATATTGTCGCAGCCGTTATCAAGCAAGAAAGCTTTTTGAGCTTCAGTTTCAACGCCTTCTGCTATTAAACTCAAATTTAAACTTTTTGCTAAAGATATAATAGCTTTTGTAATAGCCATATCATTTTCGTCTTGAGGTATTTCGTCAATAAAAGATCTATCTATTTTTAGTTTATCAATAGGAAGAAGTTTCAAGTATGATAAAGATGAATAACCAGTTCCAAAGTCATCAACAGCTATCTCAATACCTAAAGAACTTATCTTTTTTAGTTTATCAATAGCATGTTCAGGGTCTAACATAATCTGACTCTCTGTAACTTCTAACTCTAACCATTGTGCATTAAAGTCTTGTTCTATCATATTTGACTTAACAATTCCAACGAACTCTTGTTGCTGTAAGGACTTTACAGATAAGTTAAGAGAAAGCACACCAGGGCTTAGACCTTCGTCATACCATGATTTAACCTGTTTCATAGCTGTTCTCATTACATATTCGTCCAATTCAACAATCATTCCAGTATCTTCAGCAATTGGTATAAATTTTGATGGAGGTATAATTCCCATTGTTTTATGATTCCATCTGACAAGTGCTTCCATTCCAGTTACTTGATTTGTTCGTGCATTAATCTGTGGTTGATAATAAACAATAAAGCTTTCATTCTCTATGGCTTTACGCATACTTGATTCCATAACAACTTTACTTAGCGCCAATGCTGTCATATCAGATGTATAAAACTCAAAACTATTTCTACCATTATCCTTAGCTTTATACATAGCATTGTCAGCGTACATTAATAAAGCATCACTACTTGTAGCATCTTTTGGGAAAAGGCTAATACCTATACTAGCTGAGACATACAGAGTCTCTTTATCGATATAAATAGGTTTTGATACACTCTCTATAATTTTACTAGCTAATATTGATGCATTATTTGGTTCATCTAAATCAAGCATTAGTACTGTAAACTCATCACCACCTAAACGAGCTAAAGTATCTTCTTCTCGTATCAAAGACATCAATCTTCTTGAGACTTCTTTAAGGACCTTATCACCAACTGCATGACCAAGAGAATCATTAATTTGTTTAAAGCGGTCTAAGTCTATAAACATAACAGCAAACTTTTTAGAGTGTCTTGCAGAACTCTTGATAGATTGTGTTAACCTATCATTAAAAAGTGTTCTATTAGGTAATCCTGTTAAAGAGTCATGATTAGCTCTATACTGAAGTATTTTCTTCTGTTCTTGAATTTCACTTTGAGCTTTTTTATGTTTTGATATATCTCTCCATACTACATAAATTACATCTTTATCCAGTAAATAGATTGGTGTTAGTGTTATCTCAGCCCAAAACTCTTCCCCACTTGCTCTGAGATGTATCCATTCAAATGTATGCACACCATTTTCAACAGCAATATATATCATCTCATTAGCTTTTTCGAAAGATCGTCTTCCATCATCTTGATACTCTGGAGATAAATCAGATGGATGTTTATGCAATAATGCATCTTTGGAATCATAACCTAACATATTTATCACAGCTTCATTACACTCTACAAATTCATCTCCATCAATAATCGAAATACCATGCGAAGCTTTATCAAAGAGAGTTTTAAAGACTTCGCCATGCTTCTTAACTTCTAATTCTAGATTCTCATTTAGATACTTTAAGTCTTCTGTTTTTTTATTAACCTCTTTTTGTAAAAAAAGTCTCTGTTTTACATTTATGTAAACAATTACGCCTATTAGAATAATGATTATAAATGCGATAACATTAACTAATTTATACTCTCTTAATGTATTACGCAGATACTTACTATCTTTGTAAGAAACTAAATAGGCTAAAACCTTTTTATCTTGTATGTTTCTGATTGGTAAAAAAGATACTATTAAATCCATATCGTTTAAAGAAAAAAGCTTATTTGTTTGTATATTTGAATCTATATCTTTTTTAAATTTTTTATTAAAGTTCAACTCAACATCATCAAAAGTATAATCTTTTCGGTAATCTCCTTTTGAAAAGAGAAAATCATCATGTTCAACACTTTTTACATACTTTGTCTTATGGTCTGATATCCATACCTTTGAGTCAAAAACACTCTTGTGAACAATAAAGTGTGTCTCTTCCTTGTGAAGTTTTAGCATATTCTTTTCAATAGTGTCTGATGAAAAAGATATATCTACACTTCCTAAGTATTCATCATTATAAAAAATTGGATACATATTACGAAAAGCGTGAGATGACTTTCCGTTTTCAAAACCACTAATAAAAACCTTGTCTCTATTTATAATAGAAAAGGAATAACGAACATTAGATAAATCATCACCATATTTATCTGGTTTATGTACTCTCAGAAGAACACTGTTATCTTCAAATGTAAACATTAATGTTATAACACCAAGTTTTTTTAGATTATCATAATGAGGTCTTAGTTTTACTTGTAATTTTTCTCTGATTTCACCTAGTTTAGAGCTTTCTTTGAACTCTTTTGCTTGTCTAAGTAAGCCAAGAATCTCTTTTTCATTTATGATTGTGTCATATACACCATTAGAAACTATTCTAAACTGATCTTGGGCTATTGTATAGTTGTTGTTTAAATTTTCAACTTGCTGATCAAGTATATTTTGAGTTCGTTTTGCTAAATCATTTGTCGTAATGCTATAGACTGCAATATATAAAATAATAGCAATAGTAGATATGATAAGTTTGACTTTAGTCAAAGAATCCATAATACAGCCTTACGTTATTTATACCTAATACTATATTACTGAAATAAGTATTACTTACAACTTAACGATTTGTATATACTATGGTGCTATAAAAAACTGAAAACCTCGTCTTTGAAAGAGAATATTTGTTGAGCTTTTACTATCGCTTATATTGTTTAGTATCTCTTCTTCTGTCTCTATTTTTTGTCCATTAATTTCAAGGAGTCTATCTCCTAAAATTAATTGATACTTTAAAGCTTTTGTTTCTATCTTTGTAACATAAAGATTGTCATCAAAAGAGAGCCCTAAAAACTCTAAAAAAGTATCACTCAAGTAACCACCACCAGATCTCTTTTTACTACTTACATGTAGAGTTAAAATCTTTGAGCCTCTTTTAACTTTTACCTTATGTGATGAGCCTATTTTTGAGAATAAAATATCTTTCATTAAAGTAGAACTATCTTTGACTTTCTTACCATCAAATTCTAAGATGCAATCATCTTTTACAAAAGGGTTGTTGCTCATAAATGGGTTACTAGCATCTACAATTACTAACTTATTTACATCTATAACTCTTATACCTATATCAGCATAAGAAACATCACTGGCATCTAGAAATCTATCTATGTACTCTTTTTCAATTATTCCATCAGGAGTAACTATTCCCTCTAACGCACAACAGCTATTTGTTAGTATACTAGGAACTATGAGTTTTTCACTATAAGTAGCAAACTTATTTAGTCCTACCTGATGTTTTACAATCCGACCTTCTGCAATCTTTCTTGAATTCACCATTGCATTACCAAGGGAAAGTTTATTGTTTATTCTAAAAGGGTGTTTGAATTTTTTATTATCTTTTATTAGATAGAGAGATAAGTATGGATCATGTTTAATAATTTTAAAGTTTGGTTTAGTTTTTGAGTAAATTAATCTTTGATTGTTTTTAACAGGAATTTGGATTGTATTGTTTTTAAAAGAAGAAGAATCTATGCTTTTTAGTTTACAAGATTCATAACCACCTTTACACGCATAAAGGTTTAAAAAAAGAATGTTTAGAGCTATAAATAGCCTAAGCACCAAAGCCTCCGAGCATATTCATTGCACTATTTTGTTGGTTTTGTTGTACCATTTTACTGGCATCATTAAATGCACCGATAAGTAGTATCTGAAGTGAGTCTTTATCTTCCATAAGTGAGTCATCTATATTTATATCTATAACTTCTCCCTTACCATTTAAACTAACTTCAACCATACCACCACCACTTTTAGCACTAAATGTTTTGGACTCAAGATCAGCTTGAAGTTTAGCAGCATTTTCTTGCATACCTTCAAGCATTTTACTCATATCGCCCATATTTCCAAACATAGTCTATATACTGTCCGCTATTGTTTCTATGTCATTATTATCGTCAAGGATAACAACTTTTGGTTGATAAGTTTCTAAATCTTTTTCGTCATATGTACCATATGCAACGATGATAACCTTATCACCTTTATGAACTTTTCTAGCAGCAGCACCATTTAAACAGATGTCTCTTTTACCGCGTTCACCAAGTATAATATAAGTCGAAAATCTCTCACCATTATTAATGTTCAAAATTTCAACTTTTTGTCCAACCCTCATCTTAGAAGCTTCTAAAAGCTCCTCATCTATAGTGATAGAACCAACATAGTTTAAGTTGGCATCTGTAACTGTAGCACGATGGATTTTGCTGTACAACATATCAATTAACATATTACTTTCCTACATACCCATTTGTTTTTTAGCTTCAGCAGGAGTGATAGCATCATCCCACATTTCAGCATCGATTACATACTCTTCAACTACAGTACCACCAATAATGTGCTCTGTAATAATTCTATCAATTTTTTCCTTATTTAAACCTACATACATAGTATGACCTGGTTCAACTAACATGATAGGGCCTTGTGCACAACGATTCATACATGAAGTACGAACGATTGGAGCAGTCATCATAATTCCCTCTTTCATAAGCTTTTGTGCAGTATATTGAAATAGGTCTTGAGTATCTGGTGTAACACAAGATGGTTTTGGCATACCTGGAGGAGCTGATTGCTCACATTTGAATATATAAAACGCTGGTTGAGGGATTCCCATAGTTGATTCCTTGTTATTTTTGCGAAATTATAGCAAAATTGTTCTTTGTTATCTTTAAGTTTTAAACTACTTATATGTTTAAGAGTTCTCGAACAACATCTCTGTCGTCAAATGGTAACTTTTTATCATAAATAATTTGGTGAGACTCATCACCTTTACCAAGAATAACTACTACTTCATCACCCTCTTGATCATCAAGTGCCATTTCTATAGCTTTTTTTCTATTGAGTTCTACTTGAACTATACTTTTGTCTTCAATACCATCTAAAATATCTTGAGCAATAGCATCAGGGTCTTCATTTCTTGGGTTGTCACTTGTAATGTAAACTTTTTTTCCAAGGCTGGCTGCAACTCTACCCATCACAGCTCTTTTACTTTTATCTCTATCACCACCAGCACCAAATACAACTAAAAGATCTTTCTCTTTTAGTGCATTTAAAACTTGTTGCATTCCATCAGGGGTATGAGCAAAGTCTACTATTACATTTGGAGCTTCACAAACTTGCTCCATTCTTCCGCTTACACCTGCAAAGTTATCTACAACTTCAGAAATCTCTTCAAGCTTCTTATCTGTTACAATATGAACAGCCGCTATCGCAGCCATAAGGTTGTAAAGGTTAAAGAATCCATGAAGTGAAGCAGTAAATGGAACTACTTCTTGGAAATGTTGAATAATTCCACTTGAAGCATCATTTAGTGAGTATGCCATGAGTCTATAAGTAGATGGATTCTCTATAGAGTAAGTAAAAGTATTTTTGATATTAAATGAAGCACGTGGTTCATCTTTGTTTATTAGTTTCTTGCCATCATTTTGAAAAAAACTATTTTTAATAGCGATATATTCACCAATAGTTTTGTGATAATCAAGATGATCTTGAGTAATGTTTGTAAGAATCTTTAGTTCAAAATCTAAACCTTCTATACGTTTTTGAGCTATTGCATGTGAACTTACTTCCATTATGAAGTATTCACAACCAGCACTAACCGCTTGATATATATGTTTGTAAGTATTTAGTACAGATGGTGTCGTTAAAGTTTTACCTTCAACGACATCATCATTCATAAAAAATCCACGAGTTCCTTGCATTGCTACTTTATAATCTAGGTCAAGTAAAAATGAGTAAATCGCACTAGCTGTAGTAGTCTTTCCATTAGTACCAGTAATACCTATGATTTTTATTTGATCAATTCCAAAAAGTTGTGCGACATCTTTAATTTTTATTATTGAGTGAGCGCTATTACCTTTAGCACTTTGAAGATATTTTTCATTTTGATTTGTAAGTACAAAGGCAGTCTCTTCATCACATTCTTGTGAGTTTTCTGTTATATACTTAAACTCCTCATTTGGAAGTTCAATTTTCAACTTTTTTTGCCTTTGCCAGTTTCTTTAGTAGTTTTCTAAGTAGTTTATCACTTGGGTAAATACTTAGAGCATTTTCTAAATATGTTAATGCCATTTCAGCAAAATCATGTTCGATAAGGTTTTCTAGAAAGTCTATAAAATCATCTTTTTGAGTAATTATTACCCGAGTTGAAAACATAATGTTTTCAAATGTCTCTTTAAAACTTTCACCATTATCAATAATTGCTTTGAAATCTTTATATAAAATACCATCTTCAAAATCTAATCTATCACGAAGTGGTTCCGCAAAAACTTCACTTAATTTTTCTATGCTTCCATCCATATTTTTAAGTATATCACTCATAATGGTGTCGGCTTGTTCTTTGTCTTCTTCTTTAAGTATCTCATAATAATCAAAAAGTGCTTCAGCTCCACCTTCTCCGCTCATTGCCATCTCTGAAAGAATTACACTATTGTATGCTTCTTTAGAGTTTGGAAAATTTTGAAGAACGATTGAGAACTTTTCCATTGCATTTTTAAAATCACTTTTAGAAAAAGACTCTTTTGCTTGACTTAATATTTTATATTTACTTATACTCATGTTTTTTACTTATATTATAGTTTATCTATATCGTTTTCCATGCCCATAGGCACATTAATCACTTCTAGTTCTGGATGAATATCCATTTTAAGTTGTCTCTCAACACCATACTTTAGTGTAGTTCCACTACTCCCACAACCAACACATGCACCTTTTAATTGAACATATACTTTTGAGTTTTTTACTGTAACAAAATCAATATCCCCACCATCAAGTGCTAAGTTTGGACGTACTTTATCTATAACATTTTTCACTGGGTCAACTAATTCTTCATCTGAAAATGGAATCATTTATTTCCTTTATTTAATCTATACAATTTAATATCTATAAGATATGACATTATCGCTTAACAAGTGATAAAAATTAAAACTTATTATTTCAAAGAAAGAATTTGATGTACATAAGTCGGTTTTCTCATTCCAACTAAAATATAATCAATATTTTCTCTCTGAATTAAAAATCTCAAAGCACACTCCTGCATAGTAAGTGGGCAATCAATTAAATAATCTTTTATCTCATCTTTTGTTTTCTTAGAACACTCATAAAGTACCATCTGGCGATACTCTTGAAGATATAGGTCGATAAAATTTAGCATAGTTTCTGAATTCTTTTCATCCACTACTTCAAGTGTTTTTTTCATATGTGGGATTATTTGAGTATAAAGAAAACTATCATAATCACCTATCCAGCCAAATTTATGTTTGTTCTCATCTAACTGTTCAAGTAAGTTGTAAAGAGGTCTCAACATCTCATTATCACAAACTTCCATAAGTTCATTAAAGTGATGAAAATACTCTCTACTCTCGTCATATTCAGCTAAACGATGCATTCTATTTTCATTCTTAGCATTTAATGGTCTGTTTACTAGTACTCTTAGACCATTCTCTTTAGCCCATGAGGCACACTTTAAACCTTCTCTCTCTAAAAGGTTTATCGGTAACTCTACAGTCGTAAAACTATGCTCTTTATTACCAACTTCTAAAGCAGCATTTTGAGCTAAAACAATTAAATCTTCATAAGGTAAAAACTCTTCGCTATCATGGCTAACAGAGAAACTATTTGAACTAATACCATAAGAAAGGATTCTACCACCTTTAATCTCTTGTTCAAGACCTACAAAAGCATTTTGAATCCTTTTATACATCTCATCAAGTCTTTCGTCTTTATCCACACCTCTGTTAATTGCGTCAAGTATATAATACTCAGGATTATGAATTAGATAACAGTCAAGCTGTTTTAATTCTAGTCTTTTTAATGATGCTGTTAATTGTAGGTTTAAGTAAAACTTTGAGATAGAATGATAACAATCTTCACTGTACTCAACTACCTCTTCAAAAGAATTCTCTTTATAATCAAGCAAGTTTGAACCTTGAATATATCCAAACTTACTAACTATCTCTACGGAATCTCTTTTATCATCATCAAACTCTCTAAATGCAAGTGCAATTGCACGTTCTGCTCCACCATCCATATAGTTAGATGACGTATCAATCATTGTTATACCAGAGTCAATAGCCTCTTTTAGTGCTTCAATATGTTGCGGATTTAAGTCAGATATTCTGTATGTTCCAAATGCGAAATTACTCATAATGTTTTCTCTCTACTTTAAGTATTTTAGAATTGGGAAATTTTAAGGAGTTACATGTAGAAAAGATTTCTACATGTAGAGTAGCAAATTATACTAATTCGATAAATGCCATAGTCGTAGCATCACCACGACGAATTCTAGTTCTAGTAATTCTAGTATAACCACCAGCACGATCAACGTACTTAGGAGCTATATCATTTACTAAAGTTTTAGTTGCTTCTTTACTTTGAAGCGCAGCGAATACTGCTCTGTGAGCGTTAGAGTCATTCTTACCAGCGATTGTGATAAGTTTTTCTACGTATGAACGTAGCTCTTTTGCTTTAATTACAGTAGTTTCAATTTTACCATGTTCAATTAACGAAATACTAAGGTTCATAAGTAAAGCAGCACGGTGTGCACTTGTACGACCTAGTTTACGGTATCCATGACGATGTCTCATATCTTCTTCCTCTCTTTAGAAAGCTTATGCAGCTTCTATTTTCTTTTTTAATGCACTGATAACGTCATCAGCAATTTCGCCACCAACTTCAAAACCAAATTCTTGAAGTTTTTCAACGATTTCATCATATGATTTTTTACCTAAGTTCTTAACATTTTTAAGATCATTAGTACTCATCATAGCTATCTCACCGATAAGTTTAATGTTTGAGCGATCAAGACAGTTAAAACTTCTTGCACTTAAACCTAAACTATCGATATGTGTAGTTAGTTTCTTAAGATCAGGTGATTCTTCAACTCTTTCAACAGTAGTTGGAGCTTTAACACTAATCTCTGAATTAAATACAGCTAGTTGAGCATACATTACTTCTAATGAATTTCTGAATGCATCGATTGGTGAAATTTGACCATCAGTTCTGATGTTCAATACAACTCTTTCAAAGTTAGGGTTGTCTTCAACAAGTACATTCTCAATTTTATAAGTAGCACTGCGAACTGGAGTGAAATAAGCATCAAGTGCTATATAACCATCTTCAAGTTCATCGTGTGTATCTTCACTAGCAACATAACCGATACCTTTAGCAATTTTGATGCTAAAGTTAAGAGTTGAGTCTTCATTTAATGTAGCTAAAGGAGCATCCGGAGTTACTACCTCTACTTCATCATTTGAAAGATCACTACCTTTAACTACACAAGGACCTGCAAAGCTGTAGTTAATCTCTGTTTCTTCAACATCACCCGTAAGCTTAAAGCGAATCTCTTTAAGGTTTAGGATAAAGTCTGAAATATCTTCAAGCATACCACGCACTGAGTCAAACTCATGCTTAGCACCCTCGATTTTTATAGCTATTGGTGCATAACCAACTGAGCTACTTAATAAAAAACGGCGAAGTGGATGAGCCAAAGAAATAGCATAACCTGTTTCAAACGGGTATGCCATTATATTAGCTTCATTCTCACTAATCTGTTCTACCTCAAATTCTTGAGGAGCAAGTGGAGTAGTTTTAATTTTCTTCATTCTCTAACGCCTTTTATTAATGATTATTTCGAGTAAAGTTCAACGATTAAACGCTCTTCAACAGGGATAACAACTTCATCACGCTCTGGTAAACGAGTAAAGATACCATAAACTTTATCAGCATCGATATCAACCCATGGAGCTAAACCAGTTTGATTAGTTAATTCCATTGCACGTACGATTTGTACATTTGCTTTACTAGACTCACGAACTTCTATTTTCTGACCAACTTTAACGCGGTAAGAAGGGATATCAAGTTTTTTGCCATCTACTAGTAGGTGACCATGAGTTACAAGCTGACGAGCAAAACGACGAGTTGAAGCAAAACCCATACGATAAACAACGTTATCAAGTCTACTTTCAATTAGAGTAATAAGGTTTGTACCTGTATTACCTTCTCTTCTTTTTGCTTCAACGAATAGTGCACGGAATTGTTTCTCAGAAACACCATACATGAATTTCGCTTTTTGCTTTTCATTAAGTTGTAAACCATACTCAGAAACTTTCTTACGACGCTGACCATGTTGACCAGGACCATAAGGTCTTTTTTCTAATGCAGATTTACCTGCTAAACGACGCTCACCTTTAAGGTTAAGACTTACACCGAATCTTCTCTCGATTTTCTCTACTGGACCTCTATATCTTGCCATCAGTAATCTCCTTAAACTCTACGACGCTTAGGTGCGCGACAACCATTGTGTGGTAGTGGAGTAACATCTTTCATAAATGTAACACTAATACCCTCAATGCCACCAACTGCTTTAGTAGCAGTCTCACGACCTGAACCTGGACCTTGAACTTTAATACCAAGTTCTTTAATCCCATGAATTTGAGCTTTTGCTACTGCATCTTCAACAGCTGCTTGAGCCGCGAATGGAGTAGATTTTTTGCTACCTTTAAAACCAAGACTACCAGCAGAAGACCATGCAATCATGTTCCCCATCTCATCTGTAATCGTTACAAGTGTATTGTTAAATGATGCAGCTATGTGGCAAATACCACGTGCAATATTTTTCTTTACTACTTTTTTTCTAACAGCTTTTCTTTTTGCCATCTGTTAATCCCTTACGCTGCGCCGACAGTTTTACGTTTACCCTTACGAGTACGCGCATTTGTCTTAGTTTTTTGACCACGACATGGAAGACCACGACGGTGACGAAGACCACGATATGAACCTAAATCCATAAGTGCCTTAATATCCATAGCTACTTTTTTACGTAAATCACCTTCAACCATATGGTTAGCACGGATTTCCGCAGTTATTGCAGCTACATCAGCTTCATTAAGTTCGAAAACTCTTTTGTTATAGTCTATACCTGTCGCATCTAAAATTAGACGAGAAGCGTGTAAACCAATACCATAGATATACGTTAGACCGTACTCTACTCTTTTCTTTTTAGGTAAATCAACACCAGAAATACGAGCCATGGTTATCCTTGTCTCTGTTTATGTTTTTTAACTTTGCAGATTACTCTTACAATGCCTTTTCTTTTGATAACTTTACAGTCATCACACATCTTCTTTACTGAAGCACGTACTTTCATTGAAAGTCCTTTTATATATGTCTTTACTGCTTGTAGGCGAGCAAATTGTATGCTTGCCAATACTTTTATCTTTATATTATATATATAGATAGAAATACTCTTTTTGTTTGTTAAAACAGCAAAGCGGACGCGTATTGTACCCAAAGAAATTTAAAAATTTTATTAAGCCATGCATTTGTATATATTTTACTCATACAATTTGATAAACTTTTTACAAGTTGTGCTACTATTGTTATATTATTATTTATCTATATATAAAGGAAATATTACTATGAGAACTCTTTCTGTAAAAGGCCGTGTGTACCCAACTGACCTAAACCACAACGGTGGTGTATTTGGTGGTTGGATTATGGGAAAGATGGATAAGGCTGCATCAATCGCGGTTGACGAGATTCTTAAGTCTGGTGCTGTTACCGTTTCTGTAACTGATTTACATTTCAAAGAGCCTGTAAGCAATGGTGATATCTTTTATATTTATACCGAAATAGTTAAAATTGGAAGAAGTTCAATTGTTATAAATGTTGATTTTAAAATCAGAAGTATTGTAGAAGAGAATGAATTGTCTGAAATAAAATCTGTTGTAGACGCTAAGTTTACATTTGTAGCTGTCGAGAACAAAAAGTCTGTAGCTATTTGTGATGTACTAAGACCAGATGCCTCAAAGGACATCATTGAGATGGCATATATTGGTAAACATACTAAAAAAGGAACTAATCCCAAATAACACTAACACCATATTCTTCATTTAGCGTGATGTACTTGTTATAGTAAACTTTTTTGCCAGTTTTTTTACTAAGTAGTTCTACTTCTATAGTTTCATCTTCAAGTAGTTCTCTCACCTCTTTATATGCAAGCCACTTTCCATAGCGAGACAAAGAGTTTTGCCAAATTTTAAAGCTACATGTAGAGTTCTCTGTGAGTTCAAACATCTCCCCATCTTCTGTTTTCCAGTTCGCGTTTGTGCAAGCATATAATTTTACTTTTTTACCACTAACTTCTTTATCTCTTACTTCTATAGTTCCATTGTCACAGTATGGACATTTTCCTAGAGTCATCATAAAGCACTCCTATATATTTTTCAATATTATAAGGAGTTATGCTCTTTGGGATTAAAAATATAGCAAATTGTCATATTTGTGATCACTCATCTACTAATCTAATGAAAATTCATCGTTGTAAAATAACTTTCTTGCTTTTATGTAAAGAACTAACATATAGATAATTCCCATTCCATACACAAGCACTTCATCCCCAACTTTATACTCAAAAAAGTCTAACCAGAAACAATAAACTACAGCACTTATACCTGCACCAGCAGTAAGTATAGATACAAAAGCTAAATCTTCTTTGTACATTAGTATAAGAATATAACCTATAACAGCTGGAGTTGCATGACCTGTTAAGTACCAGTATGTTGAAGCAGCGATGAAAAGCATTATATTAAATATCATATTCTTTCCTTAGGAGTATATATATAAGTTTATCTAAATAATATAGCTATATAAAGTAAAACAGTTTTTTAGATAAAATTCCATTATGAATTCATATTTAGATAAATTTAACGACTCAATTAAAAACACTATATTTTTTAAACTTCCTCCAGAATCTCAAGAGTTTATCAAAGAAAAGTCCATGCTTCTAAAGTTTAGCTTTTCGGAAATAAAACAGATAGTAGATATAACTCGTGATTTAGAGATGTGGAATGAACAAAGTATTATGGAAATATTTCCACAACATGATCAAAAGAAAGTAGTCTTTACTAGACTAAAAAAAGCATATGAAGATTTAAGAAGCAAACCTAACTCTTATGAGAACTTCGAGCTTAAAAACATACCTAAAGAACAAAAGTATACTTTCAAAACAGCCGACAAGGAAGGCTTTGGACTTGGGCTTTGTCCTGTTGCATCTGAGAAGACAAGATGTTGTAACCTTCTAACTCTTGATGCTGTTGAGTCTTGTGGATTTGACTGTTCATACTGTTCTATTCAGAGTTTTTATAACCAAAACACCATCACTTTTGATAGTGGCTTTAAAGACAAACTACTTAACCTTCAACTAGACCAAAACAAAACTTACCACATAGGTACAGGTCAAGCATCTGACTCACTTATGTTTGGAAATCGTGAAGGTGTTTTAGATGCGCTATTTGAATTTGCGAGAACCAACCCAAATGTTATACTAGAGTTTAAAACAAAGTCAGACAACATAAAGTACTTTTTAGAAAATGATGTTCCCAAAAACATCCTATGTACTTGGTCTATGAACACTACAACTATCATAGAAAACGAAGAGCATTTAGCAGCCTCACTTGACAAACGTATACGCTCAGCTAGAAAAGTTGCAGACAAAGGTGTAAAAGTAGGCTTTCATTTTCACCCTATCGTTGAGTATGATGGTTATCTACAAGAGTATAAAGAGGTTTATGACAGACTGATAAATGAGTTTGCTTTAGATGAAGTAGCACTTGTAAGTTTTGGAACTCTTACTTTCATCAAGCCAGTTATCAAAAAGCTTCGTGACCGTGAGTTTAGGAGTAAGATAACTCAAATGCCTTTAGAAGATGCTAGTGGTAAGAGTTCATATCCAGACTCCACAAAAGTAGAGATGTTCAAACATGCTTATGAAAGTTTCGCACCTTGGCATGGTAAAGTATTTTTCTATTTATGTATGGAAGAGCATCACATGTGGGCTAAAACATTTGGTTACCAGTACTCGACTAACAACGATTTTGAAAGAGCCATGCTAAGTTCTTATGCTAATAAATTAGATATGCAATATTTGATATAATGTCATCATGAAAAATTTACTTTTAATCCTAACCCTACTACTAACTACACTTAGTGCCCAAACTGTTCAAGAGAAAAAAGCAAACTTTATCTCTATAGTTGCACCCGCTGTTGAAGATATATACAAAGAGTTAGATGCTCAGTACAAGAACATCAAAGCAAACATCAAAAACCCTGAGTACTCTCAAAAGATAGCTAATCTTAAAAAGACTTACAAGGCTACATCAGATGCTGAGTTACTTATGGCTCTTAAACCACATCCGAGAAGTATAGCAATAGCACAAGCGGCTATGGAAAGTGCATGGGCAACTTCTAGATTTTTTAGAGATGCTACAAATATTTTTGGTGTTTGGTCATTTAACAAAAATGAGCCTAGAATCGCTGCTGGACAAAAAAGAGGTAAAAAAACTATCTGGTTGAAAAAGTACTCTGATGTAAAAGACTCTATCA
The DNA here is from genome assembly GCA_028044295.1 of Sulfurimonas sp. Classification (GTDB taxonomy): domain Bacteria; phylum Campylobacterota; class Campylobacteria; order Campylobacterales; family Sulfurimonadaceae; genus Sulfurimonas. The sequence continues at coordinate 36,881 of JAOFSE010000002.1, read as the reverse complement.
GAGACTACTATAAAACACTTGCTCGTTCACATGCTTTTAAAGAATTTAGAGCATTAAAAATGAAAACTGATAATCCACATGAGCTAGTTAAAAAGTTAGATAGATATTCTGAGATGGGTTCGAAATACGGGAAAGAGTTGTCGTCTATGATTAGATACAACAAGTTCTACAAGTACGACAAGTAGAACTTACTGAAGGAGGGAACTACTTAGTGAGTTCCACATCCACCACCACAGCAACCATTGCTAGTTGATTCTTGGAAAGCTATAACAAATTTGTCGCCAGCTTCTTGAACTTTAAATTCATGTTTACCACAAAAATCATTATTCATTTGGTCTCTCATCTCGATTGACTTCATAAGAGCGTCATCTTTTGATTCGATTTCTAAACCATTAACTAGGTCACTTCTTTTAAAACATCCACATTCTGTTTCTACTTCTACTTTAAACATTATAGTCCTTTAATATATTTTCGTAATATTATCGTAAATTATTTTTGCTACACTTAGCCTATTAAAAATAAAAATCTTTTAAGAATAGGATAAATATTTGAATAAAAAAGTTCTGATTTTATGTACTGGAAATAGCTGCCGCTCTATAATCGCTGAAGCTGTACTAAACAAATATCTAGATGGTGTTGATGCACAAAGTTCTGGGGTAAAAGCAAGTGGAAAAGTAAATCCAAATGCTAAAAAAGTTTTAGAAGCGAGTGGACTATGGGATGATAGTTATCATTCAAAGACAATAGATAAAGTTATGGACACCGAGTTTGATCTTGTTGTAACAGTTTGTGATAACGCTATGGAGTCTTGCCCTATGTTTCCTGGTAATACAAAAGTTATACATGTAGGTTACGAAGACCCAGATGGAAAGAACTACGCAGCTTTCGAGAAGACACTAAAACTCATAAAGTTTGAGTTAACACCAATAGTTAGAATGGAGCTTGGACTATAATGATTACAGCATCAATAATTTTCTTAATCACACTACTTTTTGTTATCTGGCAACCTCGTGGTCTGCAAATTGGAACTACTGCTGTAGTCGGCGCAGTTCTTGCACTTCTTGTAGGAGTTGTTAGCATATCTGATGTTTGGATAGTTTATGACATCATTTGGGATGCTACTTTAGCTTTTATCGGTATCATCATTTTATCTATGGTTTTAGATGAGATAGGTTTCTTTGAGTGGGCAGCACTGAAGATGGCAAAGCTCTCAAATGGAAGCGGTCACAAGATGTTTTTCTACTCTATCATTCTTGGAGCTATCGTTTCAGCTCTATTTGCAAATGATGGTGCGGCACTTATACTAACTCCGATTTTACTAGCTAAGATGAACATACTTCGTCTTAACGCAAAAACTATCTTAGCCTTTTTACTAGCAGGTGGTTTCATTAGTGATAGTGCTTCACTTCCGTTTGTTTTTTCAAACCTTACAAACATCGTAACTGCGAACTACTTCGACATTGGTTTCGCTGAGTTTATCTCACACATGATACTTCCATACTTCGTAAGTGTCATAGCTACAATGGCAGTTTTATGGGTAGTTTTACGTAAAGATATACCTCTACATGTAGACATTCATTTACTAAAGAATCCTGAGGAAGTTATAAAGAACAAAACACTGTTTAACTTCTCTTGGTTTTTCCTAGCGATTTTACTTGGAGGCTACTTTATAGGTGATGCTTATAACATTCCTGTTTCTGTATTTGCTCTTGGTGGTGGGGTTATCTTTTTAGCTATAGCAACGCTAGCTAAAACAGTAGAACCTAAACGCATCATCAAAGAAGCACCTTGGCAAGTTGTATGGTTTTCACTTGGTCTTTACATCGTAGTATATGGACTTAAAAATGCAGGACTAACAGACTACATAACTGAAGTGTTAGTTTACCTCAACAATCAAAATGAGACGATAGCAGTTGTAGGAACTGGTTTCTTAGCGGCATTTTTATCTGCTTTTATGAACAACATGCCAACTATCATGGTTATGGATATAGCACTAACAGACATAGCAAATGAAGCGATGATATATGCAAACATTATAGGATGTAACCTTGGACCAAAAATGACACCATTTGGTTCACTAGCAACTCTTCTATGGTTACATACATTACAGAAAAAAGGTGTAAGTATCAGCTTCTGGTCTTACTCAAAGTTCGGACTGATAGTTACTCCACCTATTCTTTTTGTGGTTCTGCTTTCGCTTACTTAAATAGTTACATGTAGATATTCCTAAGTTATACTTGGGAATAAAAAATTATTGTACTGCCCTAACACAACGAATATAATCTACGGTCGACTTATCATTGTAGCCCACACCACCATGACTAAAGAACACATACCCAGCATGATTATTTAATACAGAAGAACTCCAATAATTGTTAGGTGTAGTATTTTTAAACTCTTTTTTTATTTTATGAGTTCTACTTTTATCTACTATGCTATATAACTCTTCTAAGCTTGGAAGATACCAGTCATCATAACCACCAAAAGTCAAATTTGAACAGTACTTCTTAGCATCTTGCCAGTCTCTTGTTATCGTTTTAGCATCTTTATTATCTTGCCACATCAAACCATTCAAAACTACCACACTTTTACCTAACATATCATCGATATGTTCTACCCTCTCTTCTGACAATGAGCTATCTATAACTATCTCATAAGCACTAGAAAGTGTACTAAAAAACAATATACATGTAAGTACTAAAAACTTATTCATTACTCTACAAACTTAACCTAAAGTTCCCATCTATAGTAGGTTCTTGAGTCCTACCATCTCCATACTCTTGAATTGAAGTCTCATATGTCTGTGCTTTTGTATCTTTGTAAAGAGTTTTTATATCTTTGTCACCTTCAAGCATGTTTTTCATCACATAAAAGCTAAAGAGTCTATGACCTTTTTTGTTGTAAGCGTTTGAGTACTGGTTGCCTTTTCCTGCACTTAGTACTACCATCTTCTCTTTGTCAAACTTTGTTCTTTTTGCCACCATTTTTGTAGCCGCTACACCTTTTAGTACAGACTTACCATCTGTCACACTTGAAAAACAGCTATCAACTACTGCTACAACTTTAGCTGCTTTTGAGTCTGAAAGTTTTGAGTAGATGTTCTGAAGTGAGAAGAAGTTCTCATCTTGTACGAAGTCAGGTTCTGTGTCATAAGTTAACATGTATGGCTCATTCTTCTGAGATGGAACTGGAACTCCATGACCGTTGTAGTAGAAGTAGATGCTATCTCCACTCTTTACACGACGAAGCATTTTTTTCATACTAGTTTTTATGTGTGCTTGTGATGCCTTAGAGTCTATGAGTACATACGAGTTCTCTTTAGGAATACCTAGTCTTTTTTGAGCAGTTTTAGTGAACATCTCAGCACTTCTTTTTGCGTAAGAGATGTTGTCAGTAAACTCATACTGCTCTATACCTACTACAAAGAGCCACTTAGTTGAGTCTCTTTTAGCTTGTGGTGCTTTTGCTAGAAGTTTGTCTAGGTCGTTAAAGCTTTTTAGTTTAGAGGCATCAAACGAGCTAACTTCACTCTGTGCAACTGTTACTTTAGTGTTTACGCTTGTGTCTACTTGTATGTCGTTTGTGATGTTTACTGCGACTCTTGTGTCATCTATGGACATATCTGTAAACTGAGCTAAGTATGTTGTGTTGTCAAAAGGAACTCTAATGTCTTTTAGTTTTACACTACTACCATCATAGTCAAATACTGCTTGTGGTTTTAGAGAGCTTGATGACTGACCAAAACTTCTAGCATTTGACTTAGGAACCTTAATGGCTACTTTTTTAGAAAAACTCTTTTTGTTCTCAAACTTTATGTCTGCTACAAAGTAACCGTTGTCAGCATCATACTTTAGGTTTGAAAGAAGTGGTTTTCCCCAAGTGTATCGAAGTGCTTCTTTCATTGCTCTTTGTTGTGCTTTTTGCTTCTCCAAAGCATAATCTCTTTTGTACTTAGCAACTATACTTGCTTGGTTCTTCTTAGTCTTTTCAACTCTTGCGTTGAACTCTGCAGTTGTCTCGTACTGGTCTTTTTCAAGCTTTAGTTCAGATGGAGGTTTAGGTATGTTTTTCATCTGCTCTTTCATGAGTCCAGTTAGAAGTTTTTCAAACTCTGGTACTTTTGGTTTTGCAGACACTTTATGGTTTACATGTGAATTATTCTTGGAGACTTTTGGTGTTGTTTGTCCACAAGAGGTTAAAAGTACAGTACTCACTATTGCGAGTGTTAAAATTATTGTTATTTTTTTCATAGTTTTTCCTTTTTAAAATTTTTATTGTATTTTTCTAGCACAACGTACATACATCTTAGCATTCTTAGTAATTGTCCAAAAATTTCCATCCTCATATAATAATAAACTAGCGAGGGAAGAACTAAGTACACCTTCAGATGAAGACCACAAACTACCAATAAGAACATTATTAAATTCTTTTCTAATTGGAGGATATCTACTTGTATCGACTATAGTCTCCAATTCATCTTCACTTGGAAGGTACCAATCACTATATGCACCTAGTTCTAATTGTTCACAATATGCTTTCGCATCATTCCAATCTCTTCCAACTGGTTTATCCAACTTGTTATCTTGCCACATTAAATTACCAACTATAATTAGATTCTTCTCTAATATATTATTGTCAAGAAACTCCATCCTATCTTTTGATAAAGAACTATCTATAATTATCTCATAAGCACTAGAAAATGTGGTGAAAAACAATATACATGTAAGAATTAAAAATCTATTCATTTGAGTCCCACTACTTTATTTATTCATATTATATCAAACAACTATTCCCAATACCTTTAAAAAAGTTCATCTCATTTTCTCTTAAAAGTCTGATGGTATTTGTAGAGCCACACTCACCTACTGGGTCACCTGCTGTTAGAATATATGTGTTTTTCACATCAAGTATTTTCTCTTGTATTCCTTTGTTCATCACATCGCTTATGGTTCTACCAAAAGAGCTATCTTTTACATTGAAAACTGGAGTGATTCCCCATGTAAGAGTTAGTTGTTGTCTTACTCTATCTTCATGTGTTATGGCGTAGATGGGAGCGCGCGGTCTGTACTTTGCTAACTTTCTAGCTGATGTACCAGAAGATGTCATAGAGAGCATTCCGTCTACATGTAAGTCTTTTGCTAACCTAACGGCAGACTCATCTATGGCATTTGTTGCGTCTCCATGTATCTGGTCATACTTTCTGTTGTAGTGAAAGTCTTTTTCTGTTTCTCTTATGGTCTCAAACATAGTCTGTACTGCAAGAGCTGGATGGTCTCCTACGGCAGATTCTTCTGAGAGCATTACTGCATCAGTTCCATCCATCACTGCATTTGCGATGTCACTTATCTCCGCTCTCGTTGCTCGTTCTGAGTGAGTCATAGAGAGTAACATCTGAGTAGCAGTTATGACAGGTTTTGCTGCGAAATTTGCTTTGTGGATTAGCATTTTTTGAAGGTTTGGAACTTCATAGTATGGTACTTCTATGCCTAAGTCTCCACGAGCTACCATCAGACCATCACTAGCTTCTAGTATCTCGTCTATGTTTTGAATGGCATCGAACTTCTCTATCTTGGCTATAAGCATCTGCTTACCACCATGAGAGTCTACTATGGCTCTTGCATTTATCATGTCATTTGCATCTTGAACAAAAGAGATAGCCATAAAATCTACTTCATGTTTTACACCCCACTCCATATCTTTTCTATCTTTGGCTGTTAGCACATCTACACCCAAAGCTGTGTTTGGAAAGTTCACACCTTTTTTAGATGAAAGTGTTCCATTATTTTCAACAATTACCTCTACTTTTTCAGGGCTACATGTAAGAACTTTTGTACGGATGATTCCATCATAAAGGTAGATATAATCCCCTACATGTAACTGCGCTAAAATCTCAGGATAGTTGATGGAAACTTCGTACTTTTTTTCGCCTGTGCATTTTCCAACAATGCTCTCTTTATGAAAAACTATACAATCACCCTCTGTAAGTTCAAAGTTACACTCCAAATCCCCTATACGAATTTTTGGTCCACTTATGTCTTGTAGTACTCCTACAACTAAGCCTGTATTTTTCATGGCTTGACGGATTTTGTTTAGTACATCTAAGTGGTACTCATAAGTCCCATGAGAAAAGTTAAGTCTAAATACATTTACCCCTGCTCTTATGAGAGATTCTATGCCTTGTAGTGAGTCAGATGCTGGACCGATTGTAGCTAGGATTTTTGTACGTTTTTTCATAAGTCTCTCCTATAGTTGGACTAATAATAGCACAAAAAACAATAAGAGGATATAATGTCATAAATACTTTATAATGACGGATATACCATGACACAAGACTACTTCCTAGAACTAGGAAAAACAAACACACTCGTAATAGATAGACTCACAACTCCAGGTGCTTACATGATGGCACAAGATGGAAATGATGTTCTACTCCCTGGCCCATACTTAACAAACGACATGAAAGAAGGCGACCTTCTTGAAGTGTTTGTCTATAACGACTCTGAAGATAGACTCGTATGTACAACACTTACACCAGTAGCAAAACTAGATGAGTTTGCATTTTTTGAGTGTGTGGATGTTGCTCCTTTTGGTGCATTTATGAACTGGGGTCTGACTAAAGACCTTCTGGTTCCAAACATGTTCCAAAAAGTACCTTTTAAAGTTGGTGACAAACGCTTTTTAAAAGTTGTATATGATGAAAAAACTCATAGACTTGTAGGAACAGAGAAAACGGCTAGTTTCTTTGAGAAAAAAGTTAAAGGCTTAAAGCCTGCTCAAGAAGTTGAAATTTTAATCATTGCTAAAACGCCTCTTGGCTACAAGTGTATAGTTGAAGGTAAATACGAAGGTCTTATCTATCACAATGAGATATTTGAAAACATCAACATTGGTGATGAGAAAAAAGCATTTATCAAGACTATTCGTAAAGATGGAAACATTGATTTAAACCTTAGAAAAGCTGGCACTAAAAAAAGTGGTAGTTCTGCTGATAAAGTTTTAGAGCTTATCGAGCAAAATGGTGGAAGTATGCCATACAACTACAAGAGTGATGCAGAGCTTCTTAAAAATGTTTTTGGACTTAGTAAAAAAGAGTTTAAACGCTCACTTACAACTTTAGTTGATGCTTCAAAGATAGAAGTAAAAGATACTGGTATATACTTAAAAGGTTAGATGATGGCGAGAGTAAAAGAGAACAAAAAAACTATAGAACTATCAGATAAAAAAATAACTTTTGAGATTGAAAAAACCTCTTATAGAGTTATTAGATTTTACCCAACAAAAATGACACTAGATGTTATGGTGTATGAAGATGGTGAAAAGCAGGGTCAACAAAACATTCCCTTCGCTCATCTTCCAAAATCAGCTAAAAAACTTATAAAAGCTAACTAAAGGTATATCTTTGACACTTAACAAACTAAAAATGGCCCTCTACTCTTTGTGGCTTACAAACTACTACGGTTTTAAACTATCAGGCGTAACAGACCCGCTAAAAAGAAAAGAGGCACGCATAGAGTACTCATTAAAACTACTCAAAAAACTAAACCTACATGTAAAAGTTATAAACCAAGACAAAGTTCCCAAAGATGGTCAGTATTTACTAGCTTCAAACCATAGAACTATTATAGACCCCCTTATAGTTGAGGCAGCTACATGTAAGAGTAATATTCATGGCGACTGGATAGCAAAAAAAGAACTATACAACTCATTTTTCTTTGGAAAGTTTGTTAGGAATCTTGGGACTATTTTACTAGATCGTGAGTCCTCGAACAAAGGTGGATTTTTCAAAGACATCAAAGAGTCTGTTAAAAGTGGAAACTCTATATATATTTTTCCAGAGGGAACCAGAAATAAAACTGATTCTGCTATAGCTGAGTTTAAAGAGGGAGCACAAATCATCTCTGTTAAAAACAGACTCCCTATTCTTCCAGTCTTTATACGCTCACGTGCAAACGAGGTCTTAAAAGAAGCACTAAATGACTCTTCTGTTGAGAGAGAGATAGAGATAGAGATAGGCGACGTAATAGACTACAAAGATAGAGAACTACCGTTTGCAGAAAACTATAAGAAGCAATTTAATATACAATAATATCTACCTAAGTCTTCTTTACATATAATTGTCATATATATACAAATGGAGAAATTATATGTCAGATATTAAACAATGTACAACACTCGAAGAGGTTAGAACTGAGATAGATTCTATAGATACTAAGCTAATAGATCTTATTGCAGATCGAAGTCACCTTATCCGTCAAGCAGCAGGATTTAAAAAAAGTGTTGATGAAGTAAAATCACAAGAAAGAATAGACTTTATACTTGGTCGTGTTCGTCATGCTGCCATTCAAGCAGGTGTATCTCCAAATATGATTTCAGAACTTTTCACAATTATGATAGACGAGATGGTTGAAACTGAAATCTCTGAATTTAGAAACAAACAAGCATTTTAAACCTTATATATCTACAGCAAGCTCATGCTTGCTTAAAAAATTATCATTCTTTTCAAATCATTTCACATTATTTATGATAAAATAAAACAATAATTTTATTACTAAGGAATACCATGAAATCCATTATTTTACTAACTTTATCAAGCCTTTATATCTACGCAGCTGATGCTTTTATATCTCCGCAAGACCTTCATGACAAGATGAAAAACGATAACTTAGTTATTTTAGATGTAACTACAAAAGAAGCTTATGAAAATGAACACATCCCAGGTGCAGTTAGAGCAGATGTAGGTCAGTTTAGAAAAAAAGTTCTTATGCATCAAGAAATCAGATCAGAAGCTGAAATACAAAATATTGCTCGTTCTTACGGTATTAACAATGACTCTGAAGTTGTATTATATGGACATGGGAAAGCTAAAGAACTTATGAAATCAACATATATTGCTCTTAGTCTACTTGCACACGGTGTTAAAAATGTTTCTATCCTAAATGGTGGTTTTACAGCTTGGTCTGGCGAGTATATAGACTCTTCAGATGAAACACCCCAAGTGAAAGATGGAAACTTTGTAGCTAAAAGTGATGCGAAGACTCTTGTGAATATGGATTACGTTAAAGAGAAGCTTGGCAAAGTTAAAATGCTAGACTCAAGAGGATATGGAAATTACTTTGGAACTGTTATATCTGGTGGAGTTGAAAGACTAGGTCATATACCACATGCTACAAATAGCTACTGGCAAGATAAGTTCAATAAGGATGACACTGTTAAAGATGATGAGTTTCTTGAAGAAATGATTATTGAGGGATTAGGACTAAATGATTTAAATCAAGAAGTTGTTCTTTACTGTACTGGTGGACTAGAAGGTTCTGCAAACTGGTACATTTTTTCTCAGCACTTAGGTTTTAAAAATGCAAAATTATATGATGGATCAATGAGAGACTGGGGTAATAACAACGATACACCATTAACAAAGTATAAGTGGGAGTAAGAATATAAATGCAAAGTTTTGCTACTAACACATTTAAAATAGTATCGATACTGGTATTTGTTGCTTTAATACCTATACTTTTACTGTTAGAAAATGGTACATCTTTAGTATGGACATTTATCATTCCTTTTGTACCAGTTTTGTTTATAGCATTAGGTTATTACAACTGGAGAAAAGTTTGTCCCCTTGCATTTTTTGCAAACCTTTCACAAAACCTTCAATTTATAAAAAAACGAAAAGTACCAGAATGGTTCGAAGATAACTTATACGCCTTCCAATTTGCCATCCTTCTTATAGCTTTTGCATCAAGACTTATACTTCTCAACTACGATGCTTACTTTTTAGCTGCTTTTTTTATTCTTGTTATACTACTAGCATTTACTACAAATCTTGTTTTTACAGGAAAGAGCTGGTGTAACTTTGTTTGCCCTGTAGGTTTAGTAGAAAAAATATACTGTGTATCAAATGCAAATAACTCAGATGATAATTCAAAATGTTCTACATGTACTGGATGTAAACAAAACTGTCCAGATATTGATATGGAAAATAGCTATTGGAAAGAGAAAGAGAACCCACAACAGACATTTGCCTTTTACTCATTTAGTGGTTTAGTTTTATCATTTTATCTATACTTTTATCTTCAAACTGGTTCGTTATCATACTATTTTGATGGAGAGTGGTCATCACTCAGTTACACATTACTATCTGATGGATTTTTCTTTGCTCCACAGATACCGTTAGTACTAGCAGTTCCTTTAACACTTATATCATTTTCAGTACTCAGCTATTATATATTTAAATCTATAGAAAATTATCTATGGAGTAATAGAGTATTTAAAAATATAAACTTCCAAACTCTAAGACATAGAATGAGAGTTGTATCAGGGTTTGTAGCATTTAATATTTTTTATGCTTTTGCTGGTGCACCAACTTTTGTTCATTACCCTATATTTTATGCGCTATTTCATTTCTTTGTTGTAGTTGTTTCTGCTCTTATTTTACATAAAGAGTTTAGTAAAACAGATTTCTCATATGTAATGGAAAGATTTACTAAAAAAATGATAAATAAACTTAATCCTAATAAAAAGCAGAATTATAAGGATCAACTTATTTTATACAAACAGAGTCTATTTGATCTATTTGAAGATGGTATTATTGACCATGATGATGTTATTGCATTAGAAGAGTTAAGAGAAAAAGTTGGTATTTCTCATGCTGACCACTACAATACTCTAAGAGAGATAAAACTACAAAATGACACTCTATTTGACAAAAGTGTAATTCAATCTCCAGAGAGGAGATACCAACTTGAGAGTTATAAATCTATGATAGAAAATGTTTTAGAAAAACATCAACACTTAGATGATGATATATTAGAATCAATACAAGATGAATTTTGTATAAGTCAAACTGACCATAAAGAAATACTAGAAAAAATAATCCACTCTAATTCAAGATTAAAATCTGAAGTTCTTGAACTTATTGGCGATATGCAGGCACTCATCAATATTCATACTTCAATTTATGATGATAATACCATGGAAATAGACTTTTTAAAATTTAGTATAAAAAAAGAGTTCTATAAACACTCAAAAGATCTCTTTACTCTACTAGACCTTATATATAAAGACTTTCATAAAAATATATCAACCTTTAAAAAGATGCTTAGATACAATGAACTAGACCCGACTCTTACATGTAATAAAGAGATGCTTTTATTTATGGATGATGAAATATCAAATGAAATAGTTACATTAAATCAAGAACTGCTGAAAAAAGTTTCTACTGTCATCGTCGACGATAATCTAAATATAATTAGAGGTCTTATTGACTATAAATATATAACACTGAGTACTATTGCTCTTTTATGTACTAGAAACTATCCGGAATTTAATCTATCTAGCATAGATACTTCTAAGTTTGTCAACTCTACTAGAAAACAGATTTTAGCTGTGATAGATAAGATGCAAAACAAAAGCAATGAACTAACTACCTTTGATAAAATGATATATATTCATAATGTCCCAATATTTTCTACAATTAAATTTGATGATCTTTATAGTTTATCTGAAACTATTGATTCTGTAGAATTTCAGAATAATGAAGACATAATTGTTCAAGATGAATATGGTGACTCCTTATATATCTTAACAAGTGGACAAGTTGAAGTTCTTATAGACTCAATAAGAGTAAATACCTTAGGTGTAGGTGAGCATTTTGGAGCTGTAGCAATATTGGCAGATACAAAAAGGACTGCAAGCATTAGAACTCTACAAAAGTCCACTACTTTAGTTCTCTCAAAAAGTGACTTTAAAAATATTATTTATGATAATCCGAAGATAAGTTTTAAAATTATGAAGGAGATTACAAGTAAGTTACTTGATAATTCGAAGATATATAAAAATTAAAAGAGGGGAATAACCCTTCTTTTATTTGTATCTGTAAGTGATACGACCTTTATCAAGAGAATAAGGTGTTAACTCAAGTTTAACTTTATCACCTGGAAGTATTTTAATATAGTGCATACGCATTTTACCTGCGATATGACATAAAATAATATGTCCATTCTCTAATTCAACACGAAAAGTTGCATTTGGTAAAGCTTCAATAATCTTACCATCAACTTCAATAACATCTGCTTTTGCCATTATAAGTCCTTTAGTTTCTCTTTAGTAAAATATTACGCAAGAGATAATATTTCAGCTTTACCGTTGATAACTGCAACAGTATGCTCATAGTGTGAACCGCGTAAACCATCGGCACTAACCACATCCCATTTATTCTCAAGAATAATTGGTCTTGCTTCTTTTTGACATATCATAGGTTCTAAACAAAAAACCATTCCGTCTTTTATCTTAGGTCCAGACTTAGCATCTTTCCCAGCAAGATAATTTGGTATTTCAGGCTCTTCATGAGGCTTCTTACCAATTCCATGACCACAAAAGTTATGTAAAGGGATAAAACCACGAGTACAAATAGAGTTCTCAAGCACTTGCGATAACTCTTTAAAACGCATTCCTGCTTTTATAGAGTCGATAGCCTCGTACAGAGTATCTTTTGCACAAGCTATAAGTTTCTCATCTAACTCAGTAATTTCTCCTACACCTACACTAATAGCTGCATCACCAAACCAACCTTCAAGTTCAGTACCAACATCAAAACCAATTACATCACCCTCTTGGAGTTTATAATCAGTTGGGATACCATGAATAATTACTTCGTTAAGTGAGCAACATACTGCATTAGGAAAGCCGTAGAGACCTTTAAAAGATGGTTTAGCACCATGAGAGCGAATATAATCCTCTGCCATTGCGTCTAAGTCTTTTAAAGATGCACCTACTTTTGTGTTTTGTCTTAGTAGTTCTAGTGTACCGCCAACAATCTTGTTAGCAGCACGAAGTTTCTCAATCTCTTGAGGTTTTCTAAGCGCAATGGCCATTATTTATAGACCAACAGCACTTAGCGTCTCGTATTTACTCATGTAAATTTGAGCCTCAATTTTTCTCATAGTATCTAGTGCTACTTGAACAACGATTAAAACCGCTGTACCACCAAAGAAGAATGGAACACCCATTCCCTTAATGATCATGAATGGTAAAGTAGCTACTAAACCAAGATAAAGAGCACCAGTAAATGTAAGGTTGCTTGCAGTTGAATTTAAAAACTCAATCGTAGCACTACCTGTACGAATACCTGGAATAAAACCACCTTGTTTTTTAAGGTTTTCAGATATATCTTTTGCGTTAAAAGTTATAGATGCATAAAAGAATGCAAAGAAAACAACAAATGTAAATGTCAAAAAGTTAAAGAAATAACTATTTGGATTTAGGTAGTCAGTTAAAGCAATAATTGTTGGATTAGTACTTGTTGATAAAACAGTCATTGGGAACATTAATATCGCTGATGCAAAAATAACTGGAATAACACCAGATAAGTTTACCTTGATAGGAATGTAGTTCATAACTCTTTTATTTTGATTTTGCATCATAACTTTCTTAGCATATGTAATAGGTACACGACGCTCACCAAGCTCAACATAAATAATAATTGCAACAGTTCCTAATATAAGTGCAAGAATTGCAAGTACAGTTAAGAAACTCATAGCTCCAGTATTTACCATTGTAATTGTTTGACCAATTGCAGATGGAATAGCTGAAACAATACCAGCAAAGATAATTAGTGATATACCATTACCTATACCGCTTTGTGTAATCTGTTCACCAATCCACATAAGTAACATAGTTCCCGCAAGCATTGAAACTGCAGAAAGAAGTATAAATGTGTTTTGATCAACTAAAATAGCACTGTTTCCATTTGGACCTGTTAGGCTTTGTAGACCAACACTAATACCGATTGCTTGAATGATTGTAATTACAATAGTCGCATAACGAATAATTTGCATATATTTAACCATACCTTCACGCTCTTTTTTCATTTGACCTAAAGGTGCAAACGTTGCAGCTAAAAGTTCCATAATAATAGAAGCGGTGATATAAGGCATAATTCCAAGTGCGATTATTGACATACGTTCAACAGCATTACCACTAAACATATTAAATAGACCTAGTGCATCGGATTGGTGTGAGTCGAAGAAAGAAGCTATAACAGCTGCATCTACACCTGGTACTGGCACATAAGCCAGTAGGCGGTAGATAAATAAAAACCCGATAGTAATAAGTATCTTATTTACTAGATTTTTATTCACGATTAATTACCTGTAGTAGTAACGTTATCGTCTTTAATTTTTGATGCTAGATCTTTAGCAGATGCACCAACTAATTTAACTCTTGTTACTTGAGAAGCTATTTTATGAACACCACGGATAGATTCCATTGTGATTTCAGCTAACTCAGCAACTACAGTAATTTTCTCTACATTAATAACGTAAGGTTTTACATTACGAGAGAAGAATCCAATTTTAGGAAGACGTTTAGCAAGTTGCATTTGTCCACCCTCAAAGTTTCTTTTTCTTTTGTAACCTGAACGAGATTTTTGACCTTTTTGACCACGTGCAGCAGTCTTACCAGTTCCAGAACCTTGTCCACGACCAACTCTTTTACGGTTACTTGTAGAACCTTCAGCTGGTGATAAATTTTCAATACCCATCATCTATCCTTTTAATCTGCCAAGTGCTTCAACTGTTGCGCGAACCACTGTACCTGGATTGTTAGAACCAATTGACTTAGTAAGTATATCTTGTACACCTGCAAGCTCAAGAACTGGACGCATAGCTCCACCTGAGATAACACCTGTACCTTCTGATGCTGGCTTAAGTAAAACACGACTAGCGTTATACTTATGCTCAATATCATGTGCAATTGTAGTACCTTTGATACTAACTTTAGTTAAGTTTTTAAATGCATTATCTACCGCTTTTTTAATAGCATCTGGAACTTCTTTCGCTTTTCCAGCACCATAACCGATAGTACCATTTTTATCACCAACAACTACAAGAGCAGTAAAACGGAAACGACGTCCACCTTTAACAACTTTTGTAACACGACCTATATTTACAATTGATTCTTCAAAATCTTCTCTATTGATTTCCATCTTAACCCCTAGAACTTAATTTCGTTTGCACGAAGTGCGTCACCAAATGCAGCGATAACGCCGTGGTATTGGTAACCGTTACGATCAAATACTACTTCAGAAATTTTTGCAGCTTTTAGTGTAGCAGCGAATGCTTCACCAAGTGCAGCAGCACCTTCTTTGTTCGATTTGTGACCAGTTGCTTTTGAGTTAAGTGCTGCTAACGTAGTAGCAGTAGTGTCATCAATAGCTTGTACACTCAAATATCTATTTGATTTAAATACAGAAACACGAGGAAGTGAAGCACAACCAGATATCTTTGCACGAATACGACGCTTACGCTTTAAACGGTTAGCTACTTTATTTTTTAATACTTTTGCATTCATTTTCTAATATCCTCCCTTACTTCTTAGCAGTTTTACCGGCTTTACGCACGATATGCTCTTCCATGTATTTAACACCTTTACCTTTGTAAGGCTCTGGTGGACGGAATGATCTAATCTCAGAAGCAACTTGACCAAGTTTTTGCTTGTCGTGGCTTGAAAGAGTAATAACATTCTTTTCAACTTTAGCTTCCATACCTTCTGGTAAATCATAATTAATATCATGTGAGTGACCAAGTTGTAAGTTAAGCACTTTGCCTTGAACAGCAGCTCTATAACCAACACCATTAATCTCTAATTGTTTAGTATAACCAGTAGTTAAACCAACAACGATATTTTGAGCTAATGCTCTATATGTTCCCCAGAATGCTCTGTGAGCTTTCTCTTCTGATTTTGCAGCAAAAGTTAAAACATTTCCATCAATTGAAAAGTCTACATTACCTTTTGTATCTAAATCAACACTATTTTTGCCTTTAGCAAAAGTTATAACATTACCATTTGTACTAACTGTTAGGTCAGCAGCAAATTCTACAGGTTTTTTACCAATTCTTGACATGCTATCTCCCTACCAAATCGTACACATAACTTCGCCACCAATACCAAGCTCATAAGCTTTGTCATTTGGTAGTACGCCGTGTGATGTACTTACAATAATAGTTCCGTAACCATTTTTGAAACGTTTGATATCTTCTTTACCTTTGTAAACACGTCTACCAGGCTTAGAAACTCTTTTCATTTCATTAATTACAGTTTTTTCGTTTTCGTCATATTTTAATACAACTTTGATAGTTTTTTTAACGCCATCTTCGATTACGTTACAGCTATCAATATAACCTTTATCTACTAAGATATTTGTCATTGCTTCAACACTCTTAGAGTGAACTAAAGTAGTAACAGGTAATCTTCTCATACCAGCATTACGGATACGTGTTAACGCATCAGATACTAAATCATTTATCATTTTAAATTCCTTATTTGCAAGCCTACATGTAGACTGCTAATTGTTAGGAGTTTCAAACTGGATTGACTACCAGCTTGACTTTCTAACACCTGGGATTAATCCCTCGTTTGCCATTTTTCTAAAACATACACGACAGATTCCAAAGTCACGAAGAACAGAATGTGGACGACCACAAACTTGACATCTTGTGTAACCACGAACCTTGAACTTTGGAGTTCTTGCCGCTTTAGCGATCATTGATTTTTTAGCCATTAGTTGCTTCCTTTAGTAAAAGGCATACCCATTTTCTCTAAAAGAGCGAATCCTGCCTTATCTGAATCAGCTGAAGTTACAACTGTAATATTCATACCATGAATTTGCATGATTGAATCATACGTAATTTCTGGGAAAATCAATTGCTCTTGAAGACCGAAGTTATAGTTACCACGACCATCAAAACCATTTCTAGGAACACCACGGAAATCTTTAACACGTGGAAGTGCTATAGAAACTAGACGATCATAGAAATTGTACATGTTTTCACCACGAAGTGTAACACGTATACCAACTGGCATACCTTCACGAACTTTAAAACCAGCAACTGATTTCTTAGCAATTACTGTAGATGCTTTTTGACCAGCAATCTTAGTGATTGTATCTTCAATGTTTTTAATAAGTTTATTATCTTTCATTGCAAAACCAGCACCAACAGAGATGATTATTTTTTCCATAGCAGGAGTCTGCATAGGATTTTTAATCTCTAGTTCTGATTGTAATTCAGATTTTAAACCTAAATATTTATCTTTTAAGCGTGCCATTATTATGCCTCCACTTTTCTAACGTTTGAAACATCTATAGGCATCTCTTTATTGATATGTCCGCCTTTAGTGTTATCTTCAGTAGGTTTGATAGCTTTCTTAGCAACTTTACAACCCTCTACTATTACCTTGTTTTTCTTAGGTAATACTTCAAGTACAGTAGCTTTAGTCCCTCTATCATCTCCAGCGATTATCTCTACAGTATCGCCTTTTTTGAAATTAAACTTTGCCATTAAACAACCTCCGGTGCAAGAGAAACGATTTTCATGAAACCTGAATAACGTACTTCACGAGCTATTGGGCCGAAAATACGAGTACCGATTGGCTCTCTCTTGTCATCAAGTATAACAGCTGCATTGTCATCAAAACGGATAAGAGAACCATTTTCACGGTGAATCTCTTTTGCCACTCTAACAACAACAGCTTTTACAACTTTACCTTTTTTAACTTTAGCAGTAGGAGTCGCTTTCTTAACAGATGCAACGATAACGTCACCAACTGTTGCATAACGACGCTTAGAACCACCAAGTACCTTAATACACATAATCTCTTTTGCACCTGTATTATCAGCTACAGTTAAACGAGTAAAACCTTGGATCATTACTTTGCTCCTGTTACTACTGTTTTAAGTCTAAAAGATTTAGTCTTAGAAAGTGGACGACATTCGATTGCAATAATCTCATCACCAACTTTTACTTCATTACGCTCATCATGTACTAGGTACTTTTTGAAACGTTTTACAACTTTGTGGTAACGAGGGTGCATTACACGACGTTCAACAACCATAGAGATTGTTTTATCGCCTGAAATCTTCACTACTTTACCTTGAATTTCACGTTTATGTGTCATCGCCGTCCCCTATTTCACTACTGCAGTAAGTGCAGTATTGATTCTTGCAATATCTTTTTTAGCAACTTTAAGTTCGCTAGTGTTTTGTAATTGCATCATTTGCTTTTTAATCTTTAAAGTAAAAAGCTCAGTTTTCTTTTCTTTAAGCATTGCTTGAAGCTCTGCTGCAGTTTTATCTGCTAAATCAGAATATTTCATTGCTCATCTCCGCTGTAATTATTTTACATTTGAATGGTAACTTGTGTAATGCAAGAGTTAAAGCTTCACGAGCGATATCTTCTGGTACACCAGCCATTTCAAATATTATACGACCAGGCTTAATGTTTTGAACCCATTGGTCTACTGCACCCTTACCTTTACCCATACGAGTTTCAAGAGGCTTTGCAGTTAATGGTTTAGCAGGGAATACACGAATCCAAATCTTACCATTTCTTTTAATATGACGAGTAGCAGAAATACGAGCTGACTCAATCTGACGAGAATTAATACGACCAGCTTCAACCGCTTTAAGAGCGATATCACCAAATGCTAAAGTATAACCTGAACGAGCGTAACCACGGTTACGACCTTTCATTACTTTACGATATTTTGTTCTTTTTGGCATCAACATCTTAATCAGCCTTTTCTACGTTTTCACGTCTTGGAGCACGCTTACGAGGGCGCTCAGATTTTTCTTCTTTAACTTCAACAGGAACGCCTTTAGTAAGAACTTCCCCTTTGAATATCCATACTTTAATTCCTATGATTCCATAAGTAGTATGAGCTTCAGCAAAACCATAATCGATTTTTGCACGAAGAGTATGTAAAGGAACACGTCCCTCTAAGTACCACTCAGTACGAGCCATCTCAGCACCGCCTAAACGACCTGCAACTGAAACTTTAATACCTTTAGCACCAGAACGTTGTGCATTTTGCATAACTTTTTTCATAGCTCTTCTAAATGCAACACGACGTTCAAGTTGAGTAGCTACATTTTCAGCAACAAGTTGTGCTGAAGTTTGAGCTTTTTTCTCTTCTTTGATGTTTACAGATATTGCTTTACCAACAAGAGTTTGAAGAGAAGTTTTAAGTTTCTCTATATCTGCACCCTTTTTACCAATAATGATACCAGGACGAGCAGCAACGATAGTTACACGAAGTCTCTTAACTGTTCTTTCTATAATGATGTTAGCAACACCAGCATAGTAAAGCTCTTTCTTTAAAAATGTTCTTATCTTGTGATCTTCACCTAAAGACGCAGCTGCAGTCTTAAAATTAGGGAACCAACGGCTCTCCCAGTTACGGTTGATACCAAGACGTAAACCAATAGGATTAACTTTATGACCCATATTATTTACCCTCTACTTCTACTAAGATATGTGCTGTTGGTTTTCTGATTCCAGACGCCATACCACGAGCACGTGGACGGAAACGTTTAAGAACAGGACCATTGTCAACACGACAAGATGTTACTGTACAATCTTCAGCTTCACTACCACTATTAGCAACTGCTGATGCAAGTACTTTAGAGATAATTTTTGCCGCTTTGTTTGGTGTGAACTCTAAAGCTGCTAATGCTTCTTCAGCGTTCATACCTTGAATCTCTCTTGCAATAAGACGAGACTTAATTGGTGATACACGAATAAATTTTAATAATGCTCTAGCCATGATTAACCTTTCTTCTGAACAGAGCCCTTATGGCCCTTGAATGTACGAGTTGGTGCGAATTCACCTAGTTTATATCCAATGTGGTTCTCTGAAACATGTACAGGAACGAATTGGCGACCATTGTGAACATTTAATGTAAACCCAACCATATCAGGAAGAACCATAGATCTTCTTGACCAAGTTTTAATAGGTTTTTTATTACCTTCAGCTTTAGCTGTAAGTATTTTTTTCATTAAATGGTCATCAACAAATGGACCTTTTTTTACTGAACGAGCCATATTATCCTACCCTTTTTGCATTTGGTTTACGGCGAGTAATAATAAGTTTATCACTAGCTTTCTTACGACGAGTTTTAGCACCCTTCGTTGGTTTACCCCAAGGAGTAACTGGATGACGACCTGAGTTCGTTTTACCTTCACCACCACCATGCGGGTGATCAATTGGATTCATTGCAGAACCACGAGTTTGAGGACGAATACCTAAGTGACGTTGACGACCAGCTTTAGCAAGAACGATGTTAGCAAATTCTTCGTTACCAACTGAACCAACAGTTGCTAAACATTCACCTAATACTAAACGCATTTCAGATGAAGGCATACGAAGTGAAACATACTTACCATCACGACCCATAATTTGAGCAGATGTTCCAGCAGCACGACACATTTGTCCACCTTTACCAGTTTTAAGCTCGATATTATGAATCAATGTACCAACTGGAATATTTTTCAATTTCATTGTATTACCAGGTTTAACATCTAATCCAGATTCTGCAGACATAACTGCATCTCCAACATTTAAACCTTTTGGTACAAGAATATATCTTTTTTCACCATCAGCATAAGTAACAAGCGCAATACGACAGTTACGGTATGGATCATATTCAATAGTGCTTACAGTACCTGGAATATCAAATTTATTTCTTTTGAAATCAATGATACGGTAAAGTTTTTTAGCACCAGCTTGTTTATGACGAGAAGTGATACGACCATTAGAGTTACGACCAGCATGAGTTGGTAGTTTTACTAATAATGAACGAACACTAGCTTTAGCAGTGATATCACTACTATCAACATTCGTGTAAAAACGACGAGACGGAGTTATCGGTCTATAAGTTTTAATTGCCATCTTATACCGCCAAACTTTCTATTTGTGCACCCTCAGGTAATTTAACATAGAACTTTTTGAAGTCATTTTGTTTACCTTGCACACCACGGAAACGTTTAACTTTCCCGCTTTGATTAAGTGAATTAACTTTTGTTGGAACAATTCCAAAGTATTCACGAAAAACCTCTTTAAGACCTGTTTTAGTCATACGAGTAGATGTTTGAACAACGATCACACCATCTTCTTGCATACCTAATGTCTTCTCTGTATATAGTATAGATTTAATATCTGTAATATCAGCCATTACTTAGCCTCACTTGTTAAAGATTCCCATACTGCTTTCTCTATCACAATTGAACGATAGTTTGCAGCTAAGTATGCGTTTAACTCATTAGATTCGATTACATAAGTTTGAGATAAATTCTCAAAAGCTAAAAATGTAGGCTCATCTAATAAAGATTTAACAAAAAGAGTATCTCTTTGGTTAAGTTGTTTCCACATTGCGTTTGCATCTTTAGTTTTACCAGATGCTACTTCAATGCTATCAACAACAAAAAGAGTACCATTTGTTGCATGCTCATTTAAAGCAAAGTTTAAAGCTAATTTCTTTTGCTTTTTATTTACTTTAAGGTCATAGTTACGGTTATTTTTCGAACCGAAAGCTTTACCCCCACCTACAAAGATAGGAGAACGACGTGAACCAGCACGGGCACGACCGCCACCTTTTTGAGCCCATGGTTTCTTACCACCACCGCTAACTTCACTTCTACCTTTTGTAGTCGCTGTATTTGCACGTTGTGCAGCTTGAGCAGACTTAACATATAGGTATAAGTTATGTGGGTTAATACCAGAGAAAGACTCCGGTAATGCTAACTCAGATGCTTTTTCCATTTTTTCATTTAAAACGATTGCGCTCATTATTTAGCTACCTTTACGCGACCTAATGAACCGTTAGCTCCAGATACAGAACCTAAAACCGCAATGATTTTATTTTCAGCATCGTAAGAAACGATTTCATTTTTCACACTATTTTGTGTATTACCGTATTGTCCAGGCATTTTCTTACCCTTCATAACACGACCTGGCCATTCAGCCATACCAATTGAACCTGTTCTACGACCAAATCTATGACCGTGTGATGCAGGACCACCAGAGAAGTTCCAACGTTTCATCCCACCAGAAAAACCACGACCCTTAGTGATGAAAGTTGATTTTACTGCAGTAGCTTCCGCTATAGCAGTCATATCTAAATCACCAGCCTCAGTGTTCGCTACCTGCATAGTTGCAAGACGATTAAACTCAGATGAAAGGTTATACTTCTTTTGTTGACCTTCAATTGCTTTATTCATTTTTTTACCGCTGTTGTATGCAACAATAGCAGTACCTTCGTTTACTTCACATACCTTAGTATCTAGAACTCTTAAAAGAGTTACAGGTTTACTTGGTACTGCGATTGTACGACTCATACCGATTTTTTCAACTATATATTCCACAGCCTACTCCTTACTTGTCCATAGAACGTACTTCTACGTCTACTTCTGGTGCAAGATCTAGTTTCATTAATGAATCTACTGTTTCTGGCGTTGCAGAAACGATATCAATAACTCTTGCGTGCATACGAATTTCAAACTGCTCACGAGCTTTTTTGTTAACGTGAACTGATTTTAAAACAGTATATTTACGAATCTTTGTTGGCATAGGTATTGGGCCACGAATTACCGCACCAGTACGCTTTACAGCTTCTACTATTGATGCTACTGATCTATCAAGTACACGATGATCATAAGCTTTCAATTTCAAACGAATTTTTTCCATAATTTTCCTTCTAAAGAACTCGTTAGGTCTTGCCTAACTATATTTAGTGAACGCGAATTGTACCCAAACGAGCTTAATAATTCAAGGATTTAGGGGCCAAAAGTTTAATTTATCTATAATTTATTTCCTTTTAATAAGGAAATGATAAAATTACAACATGCAAATTTTACTAGAAAAACTATATAAATCAGATATTCATTTAGAAAAATTCAACTTTAGAAAAGTATTTTTAGATGAATCAAGTTATCAAATTACTGGTGTAAGTCAAAGTGGAAAGAGTAAACTTGTTAAAAATTATCTTTTAACTCTAAAAAAAAGTTCTTACATGTATATAGATTGTAGTGATATTAGAATTGATATAGATGAATTAAATACAACTTTATCAGAATTTTGTACTACTAATAGAATCAATACACTTGTTTTAGATAACTACCGACCAGAGATTAACATAGTAAATGTACCTCAGCTTATTACATGCAGTGAAATAAACTATGAGCTAGAGTATTTAGAGCACTTACATTTGTATCCACTTGATTATGAAGAGTTCTTAGCTTATGAGCATAAGTATGACTCCACCGCCCTCAACCACTTCTTCCAGCTTGGTGGGTTTCCTGCTATGCATAAAATTAACTCTGATGATAGAGTTAACTATATTCAAAAGACACTTAAGTATACACTCCCAGAAATGGAGTTCGATATTTTAATACTCTGCGCAAAGATGATGGCTCAGAAAATTTCACCATTTTCTATTTATGAGAGACTAAAACAAAATAGAAAAGTATCTAAAGATAAACTATATAAATCATATGAGAGCCTGAGTGAAAAAGGTTATATACATCACTTAGCAAAGCTAAATCATCCTAAAGCCACTAAGAAGAGTTATGTTTGTGACACATCTCTTAGATTAGCGCTTACAACAGATAGGCATTTTGGTAGACGCTTTGAGAATATGATATATCTAGAGCTACTCAAATCAGGTAAGGAATCTTTTTATGATGATGGTATTGATTTTTATTTACCTGAGTCTGATGAAGTAATATTAGGGATGCCTTTTGCTGATGAAAGGACACTCTTTAAAAAGATAGAAGCTATTGAAGCATTTATCTTTACTTATCAAGTAAAAAAGATAACTGGGATTACTATGAGTATGGAAACAAAGATTAGCCACCCTTTTTCTGAGGTTAATATGATACCATTTGACATATGGGCATTAGGAGATTAAATGTTAGGTAAACTATGCGGGATAGATGAGGCTGGTCGTGGACCTATTGCTGGTGATATGGTTATGGCTGGATGTATTTTAAACTTACATGTAGATGGTTTAAATGATTCTAAAAAGCTGAGTGAAAAAAAAAGAGAAGCTCTCTATGAGATAATCATAAAATCTTCATCTTACCATGTTGTAAAGTTTTCCCCTAAAGAGATAGATGAAAATGGAATCTCTGCATGTATAAAGAAGGGGCTTATAGAAATAACAACTAAGCTTACATGTAAGGAGTACCTTTTTGATGGTAATTCTAATTTTGGAGTGACAGGTCTGCCTACTATGATAAAAGCTGATGGAAAAGTAGCAGAGGTTAGTGCTGCTTCCATCATTGCTAAAGTTACTCATGATAGAGATATTTTAGAAGAGGCGAAGAAGTATCCTGAGTATTGTTTTGAAAAACATAAGGGGTATGGAACGGCCTTACATGTAGAGATGATTAAGAAATATGGTTATTGTGATATTCACAGAAGAAGTTATAAACTAAAAGCATTAGAAGGTTTTACGCGATCAACTCTCTTTTAGTTAAAAACAACACAATTTCTTCCTTTGTCTTTTGCAGCATAAAGGGCATTGTCAACTCTTTTTATAAGAGCCTCTTTAACATCCTCATTTTCAAATGTAGTAATTCCAATACTTACAGACATTTTTGATATATCTGCAAATTCGTGTTGATATATTTTTTCTCTTAGCTTCTCACTAAAACTTAAAAGTCCAGCTTCATCTATCTGAGGAAGTACTATCATAAACTCTTCCCCACCCCATCTACCAAACTTATCTCCCTCTCTAATCTCTGTAGAGACAAGTTTTGCTAGTTCTATTAAAACATTATCGCCAACATCATGTCCATAATTGTCATTAACTTTTTTAAAGAAGTCTATATCAAACATAAGAAGTGAAAAGGAACTGTTATATCTATTACTTCTAGAGATTTCTTCTTCTATAGCCTCATTAACTTTATACCTATTGTATATACCCGTTAGACTATCTAAAGTTGCAAGTTTTCTTAATTTACTTTCAAGTTCTACTTGTTCAGTAATATCCTTACTTGTTGATATAAAATTTGTTATATCACCTCTTTTGTTAAGAATAGGGCTTATAGTCATACTTTCATGATAAAGCTCTCCATTTTTCTTTTTGTTAATAATATTTGTCTGAAAAACATTCCCAGACATAATGGTATCCCATAAATTTTTATAAAACTCCCTATCATGTTTACCAGAGCTAAAGATACTACTGTTCTTTCCTATCAACTCTTCTCTAGAGTATCCTGAACGATTAATTATGGCCCTATTAACATACGTCATTATTCCATGAATATCAGTCATACGAACAGAATCATCCATCTGTTCAATTGCTTTTGCAAAGACTTTTAACTTAATATCACTAACTTTTATGCTACTTATATCACTTGCAAAAACTACAAACTGAATTTCTTCACCTATAGTCATCTTTTGAAGTCTTATTTCAACATCATACCTACTGGTATCTTTTCTTTGATGGTATGTCTCAAAGCTTATTACATCCTCTTTTCCATCTAAAAGTGGTTGTATAAGTTTTGTAAAATTTTCTTTTGAGTATTCTGGTTTTATATCAAATGGGGTTAAATTTGTTACCTCGTCGCACGAGTAGCCTATGTTGTTAATGGCCGTATCGTTGAGATAAGTAAACCTATATGTATCTGCAGAAAAGATATATATCTCTTCTTTTGTGTTATTTATAATAGTACCTAAAGCTTGAAGTTTTTTATCATCTTCATTCATATTATACAACCTTCTAAAATTATTATATCAAAAAATCTTATAATATAATAATTTTACTACTTACTAAATATGCTTAGAATGTCTCCAATAGAATTACATTTACAAAGGTACCTTCTTCAAGATTACCATCATCTTCTCCAGTTACCATAAGAGCACTAGAGTCTAACATATTAGTCAGGATAGCAGAACTTCCGACTTTTTTGCCATCAAAGTTAACAAAGTATTCGCCATCTTCTACAACTACATTACATGCTGTGAACTCTGTTAATTTTGAACGTTTTTTAAACGGCTCACTTAGTTTGGCCTCTACTTTTTTATATGCTTCTTTACGACCTAACATTTTTGCAATCAGAGGGAGTACATATAGTATAGAAGTAACTGTGGATGAATATGCAAATCCAGGAAGGGCTAAAACAAACCTTTCTTCTCTTTGAGCTACAAGTATATGTCTTCCAGGTTTAATTGCTACACCCTTAAAAACAACCTCAGCACCAAGACGAGGAACAATATCTTTAACAAAGTCATAGTCACCAACACTAACACCGCCAGTACTTACAAGTATATCAGCCGAAGAAAGAGCATTTTCAAAAGTTTTCATAATAGAGTCTTTGTCGTCACCAACAGTTCCTAGCTGAATAACTTCTGCACCTGCTTGCTCAAAAAGTGCTGCTAATGTGTAGTTGTTTGAACTTCTTATCTGTGAAGGGTTATCAGAATTTACACCAAGGTCTAAAATCTCACTTCCTGTAGATATAACTGCTACACGAGGTCGTAATGCCACTTTAACCATAACCTTGTTCAGACCAGCCATTACACCGATTTGAGCAAAACCTATTTTTGTCCCTTTTTTGATAAGTACATCTCCAGATCTATAACCTTCACCAATTGGACGAACAGCATTACCAAGAGGAACTTTCTCGTCTATAGTTATTTTACTTCCATCAACACTAACGTTTTCAATTTGGATTAAAGTATCAGCACCTTCTGGCATCATAGAACCAGTAAAAGTTTTAATACACTCTCCACTTTTAACTAATCGAGTTTCATCATTTCCTGCAGGATTAGAACCTGAAACACTTATATAGTCTAAATCTAAATCATCGTGAATAACAGCATAACCATCCATCGCAGCTGTCGCAAACTGAGGATCATTATACTCAGCAACTATATCCTCACTTAAGACTCTACCAAGAGATGAACTAAGAGGTACATTTTCACTTCTTGTTGCATTAACATTTAGTAAATCTAACATATTTTGACTTGTTTCATATGATAATAAACTCATTTTAAAATCCCACTTCCTTTAATAGCAGTTGATCTATCAAGTGCATAAATTCTTTCTCCATTTTTTAAATCATACTTCCAGATAGGTGCAGAAGCTTTAAAGTCCTCTACAAACTCATCTATAAACTCTAGTGCTATTCTACGTTTAGGTGAAAAAACTGCAGCTATATAAGAAGATTCATGAAGCATTACATCTCCACGAGAGTGAGCCATTTTAATCACTGCACCTTTTTCTTTTGCTTTTACTTGCCATTCCTTAAACCATGAGTTAAGTATTGGTTCATAAACATCAAAGCTCAAACCATCTATTCCATCTTCATCACGTATAGTTCCTATAAAGGGTATATAAGCTCCATAGTTACTTGTAGCTTCCTCTTCGTACCAATCTTTTAAAATAGTAGGGACATCAAGTGCACCGTCATATAAATAAAGCACTACTTAACCTCCACAAACTGGTGGTAGTAGAGAAACTTTGTCACCGTCTTTTAAGTCTACCTCTCTACTACTTACAAGTGTATCATTTACAGCAACAGCTGAATTAGCTAGCCACTCTTGCATCTCACTATCATCTTGAAGTATAGTTGCTAATTCATTTAAATTCGTAATTTCTAACTCTAGTGCCTCTTTTTGTATCGGGCCTAAAAATTCTACTCTAACCAAGGTTTATCCTTAATTTTATTTATGAGATTATATCTAAGATAAGCTAAGGGGTGTATAATTCATCCATGGTTTTTGGAAAAATAGAATATTTAAACTTACTACCTTTTCATGTTTTTATGAAGAGGTTTACAAAGAGTAATCAACAAAAGATGAGCATGCACTACAAACGTGGTGTCCCATCTGAAATAAATAAAAAGTTTTTATCTCGCAGAGTTGATGCAGCTTTTATATCAAGTGTTAGTGCAAAAAATCAGTTACATGTAGATCTTGGTATCATTGCAAAAAAAGAGGTTTTAAGTGTTCTAGTTATTCCAAATACAGATACTCAAGATGATACAGATTCAGCTACTTCAAATGTTTTAGCCAAGCTACTGAACATCAAAGGTGAAGTTCTCATTGGTGATAAAGCCCTAAAACATTACCTTAGTGGAGATGAGTATATTGATTTAGCTAAAGAGTGGAGCAGTAGATATGGTGTTCCATTTGTATTTGCCCTCCTTTGTTATCACAATCAAAGTGTACACTACAAAAAAATTCAGCGTGAATTTTTAAAAAAAGATATCAAAATTCCTCAATACATTTTACAACAAGCATCCAAGAAAACTGGGATAGATGCAAAAGATATTTTGATGTATTTAAAATATATCTCATATTCCTTAGATAAAAAAGCTAAACTTGGATTAAAGAAATTTTACAATAAAGTTTATATATAATGATTTTTAATAATATTTTCATATCATAAAGGCGTAAAATGACAATAATAATACTAGATCCGAGTTTAACAGTTCGTACAAAGATTGAAGACCTTATTGAAGAAATGAACTTTGATTCGTTAGATATTCACCAGTTCAATAATGCTGAAAATGCACTTGAATTTTCTAAAGAAAACAATGTAGAATTAATTTTCTCATCTATTGAGACCGAACAGATGAATGGAATTACATTTGTAGACCATATCCTAAGAGAAACTCCAAAACTAGTATCAAAACTTTTCATCGTTACTAGTCAAAAACATACTGAATCACTTGAAGATATGAAAGATATAGGTGCAAAAAGATTCATTCCTAAACCGATCAATGAAGAGTACTTTAACCACTTTGTTAAACCAGAAATCAATAAGGTACTTAACCGCTAATACTATATGAATAACTCTCTTAACTTCGATAAACAACACATCTGGCACCCTTATGCCAGCATGCAAAATCCTCTTGATGTAGAACTAGTAAAATCAGCTCATGGTGTTTACCTAGAGCTTGAAGATGGTAAAAAACTTATAGATGGTATGTCTTCTTGGTGGTCTGCAATTCATGGTTACAATGTTCCTGAGTTAAATCAAGCTATAACAAACCAGCTTACAAGTATGTCACATGTTATGTTTGGTGGATTAACACACTCCCCAGCTATAAACTTAGCAAAAACACTAGTAGATATTACAGATAAAACCTTGGAGCATGTATTTTTTAGTGACTCTGGTTCAGTGTCTGTTGAAGTTGCAATGAAAATGGCTCTTCAATATCACCATTCACTAAAAAACATAAAAAAAACAAAATTTCTTAGCCTAAAAAAAGGCTACCATGGTGATACTTTTGGAGCTATGAGTGTTTGTGACCCAGTAACTGGTATGCACTCAATTTTTCAAGATGTTTTACACCAAAATCTTTTTGCACCATCTCCTACATGTAAGTATGGTGAAGAGTGTAAAAATGAAGATATTGCTGAGTTTAGAGAGATACTAAAAACAAATCATCACAATATAGCTGCTGTAATATTAGAACCAATTGTTCAAGGTGCTGGCGGAATGAATATTTACTCTCCAGACTTTCTAAAAAAAGTTAAAAAGCTCTGTGATGAATTTGACATTTTACTTATATTTGATGAGATTGCTACTGGTTTTGGACGTACAGGAAAACTCTTTGCCTATGAACATGCAGGAGTAATTCCCGATATATTATGTGTCGGAAAAGCTATTACCGGTGGGTACATGTCTCTAGCAGCGACACTAACTAACAAAAAAGTTGTCCAGGGTGTTGAAGCAGATGGAAATATTTTAATGCATGGACCAACATTTATGGGTAATCCTTTAGCCTGTAGTGTGGCCAATGCTTCTCTGCAACTGCTTCTAAATTCACCTTGGCAAGAGAGAGTAGATAGTATTCAAAAAAATCTACATGTAGAACTGAAAAAATGTGAAAAACTAGAGATAGTAAAAGAGGTTAGAACTCTCGGAGCTATCGGTGTTGTTGAGTTAAACAGAAATGTAGATTTAGCTTGGATGAGTAAAGAGTTTGTAAAAGAGGGTGTATGGGTAAGACCTTTTTTAAATCTTGTCTATATCATGCCACCCTTTATCATTAGTGAAGATGAGTTAAAGAAATTAACCTCTGCACTTTACAATGTAATTGTAAAGTTCGAACAACTACCCAAGTAGATATACTGTTTCATAACCATTAATTTTTTCAAACCCTGGAGCTTTTACAGACTTTAGTAATCGAATGTTGTAAGAATTTTTATAGTACTCTTTTATGTCACACTCTTCAACAGAAAATGGTGGTCCATCCATCATGTTTTTGTTATATTGATAACATACGATTAACTGTGACACCTTATCTGTAAGCTCTATAAGCTTATGTGTATATTTTGTACGCATACTTAATGGTAATGCAATAATTGCAGCCCTGTCATAGATTGCATCGACATTACCTAATATGTTTTTATCTAGTTCAAAAATATCTCCAACAAATATGTCAATATTTTTTGCACTATAAAGAGTAAATGAGTTTACCATTGTGATGATTGGGTCTAGGTTCAAAGAGATAAACAACTCTTTAATAGCATTTTCATTTAACTCTACACCTACAACTTTGTGACCTTGTTGAAGTATCCACTCTATATCTAATGTTTTACCACATAAGGGGATTAAAACTCTAGAGTTTGACTTTAAATTTAACATAGAAAAAAACTCAACTAAAAATTTATTCGTTTCTTGCTTGTGAAAGCCTATTTCATTTGTTTTCCATAGATTATGCCAAAAATCTGCTTCCATAATTATCCTTATTTTTTCGATGTTTACTTTAGTAAATTTAAACTGCTTTACCAGTACTTTATTTTATGCTTATACTCAACTAAAATGAAGTATTATACGAAATAATAATGTAGTATACAGATAAAACTACAAAAATGATAATCAAAGAGTAGGTATGACAGAGACAGAAGCATTAGTCAAAGCAAATATTGAAAAGCACAAAAAGTTAGAAGCAAAAACAGAATGGGACGAATCAGCCCTAAAAGAAGCACAAGACAATATAGAGTTTGTTAAAGCATTCAAAGCTGAGCTAACTAAAGATTTATTTGGACAAGAACAAGCTATCAATATTGTTTCAAACAGTATGAAAACTTCTATGAAAGATGAAAAAGGACCTAAGTCTACTTACCTTTTTCTAGGTTCTCCAGCTACTGGAAAAACTTATCTTGCTGAACTTATGGCACAGCACATTCCAAAATACAAACTTATGACCTTTGATATGACACAGTACCATCAACAAAATGGTGGAGAACTTTATGGTTATCCAGCTGGTTGGAAAGGTTATGGTGTTGGTCAATTAACAGGTTTCGTGCATAGAAATCCTAAGGCCATCATTGTGCTTGATTCTTTTGAGAAGTGTGACAATGTAATCCAAAACAACCTTTTTTCAATCTTTGAAGGTGGTAAGATGCGCGATGCCTGTGGTTGGGACAAAATCACTGATGAACCATGTAATGAAGATCAAGATATTATTTATAATGATGAAAATGCCAACTATATGGTTGATTTCACTGAAGCTATTTTTATCATTACGACTAGTGTTGGTAAAGAGCTTTATCTTGATTACAAGTTTAAAGATTTAGTTAAAAAAGATTATATTCAAGCTGAGTCTATGATTCTTGAAGCAATCAAGAGAGAAAAAAAGAGAGAATCAAGAAGTGGTGGGATACAAGAGGCTATTGTTCCAGAACTTGTTTCTAGATTTTCAAAAGCTAATATTGTTCTTTTTAACAAACTTGAATACAACGCTTTTGAAAAAATATCTAAAAGAGTATTTCTTGATTTTAAAGAAGATTTTTTAGATCAATATAAAATCGAGTTTGTAGTTTCTAAAAACTTTGATAACTTTTTAACGATTCAGATGCTTAACTTTGCTCCAGAACTTGATGCAAGACGTATTAAAGAAAAAGTGAGTACATTCTTTTTCAACAGAATAACTCAATACATGCAAGATACAGACAAACCAATAATGAGCTTTAAACAGATAAAAGTCTCTGTATCTAAAGAAGCAACAACATTTTTAAAAGATAGAGTAAACCCACTTATTGAGACTGAAACATTAGTAAGAGAACTATTTAGAAAAAACACTACACTAGATATTGATGATGTTATTACTGATAAAAACGGTGTTATAACTTACAAGGTAAACTCATGTAAATTTTCTCAAGTCGTTAGAATCAAAGACTTTAGCGAGGATGGTTTAGTATTTGATATTCCAAATGTTTCTTTTGATGATATTGCAGGTCATCACAAAGCTAAACAGAGACTTGGGGAAGTAATAAACTTTTTTAAAGAACCAAAACTTTTAGACACGTTTAAAATTGAACCTCCAAAAGGTATGCTTCTTTATGGACCTCCAGGTACTGGTAAAACTATGCTAGCAAAAGCATTTGCTAAAGAAGCAGAACTTCCTTTTATCTCAACAACTGGATTAGAACTCTTACAAGCTGAAAGAACTAAACTCATCTTTACAAAAGCAAAGGCCTATGCTCCAGCTATCATCTTTATAGACGAGATAGACACTCTTGGTAAACGTGATGGTGAAAATGGTAGAGAAGTGCCAATCAATAAACTTCTTTCTGAAATGGACGGTTTCTCAGGTAGAAAAGGTGAAGATATCTTTGTGATTGCTGCAACAAACTATAAAGAAAATATTGACCCTGCAATCATAAGACCTGGTCGTGTTGAAATTCATATAGAAATCAATAACCTTGATAAAGACGCTAGAAAATACTTCCTAGATAGAGTAATCAAAGACAAACCAACTAGCGGTAATTTTGATATGAAAAAACTTCTAATGTACACTACAGGATTTACAGGCTCTCAACTTGAAATGCTAGGTAAAGAAGCTTCATTTTACTGTTTACGCCATAGTCTACCTGCGATAACACAAGATATTTTAATAGACCAAATTAACACTATTAAATACGGTGATAGACAATCGTACTTATCTCTTGAACAGATGTTTGAAGAGACAGCAGTTTATGAGGCAGGTCGTGCTGTTATTTCTAAAACTCTAATGCCTCACGTAAATATTGAGCATGTAAGTCTTACGCCAAAAGACAACAACGAATACTTTATTTCAAATAACTATAATGATGTTCAAGAGAATATGACAGTAAAAGATTTTAAAGACAGAATATGTGTATCTTTGGCAGGTAGAGCATCTCAAATAAAACATTTTGGTGATATAGAAGGTATGGACTCTGGAGCTTCAAATGACCTACAACAAGCAACACGTGATGCTTATGTAGCGATAGCACATTATGGTATGGATAAAGATGTAGGCTACATCAATATAAATGGTGTTATCGATGCGCAAGGAAATTCTATAAGCTCTAAAGATACTGAACATTATCATACAAAAATCGATGCTGCGCTTGAAAGATGGATGCTTGAAGGTGAAAAAAATATTGAAAAGCTAGTCAGTAAAAATTGGAATGCTATAGAGAAGTTGTCAAAGTTACTACTTCAAAAAGAAATTATTTATGCGGATGAGCTAGATAGTTTACTACAGTAAAAGGAAAGATGTTGATAACGCAAGACCAATTACCAATGGTACTAGTACCAAGTATGAATGATACTCACTTAGAAGATATGTTACTAATTAATAAACTAGACAAAGTATCAAAAGAAGGTAATGTAAAAGTAATTAAAGAGGTTTTACAAGAGTTACTTGATCATACTACAATTCATTTTACTGATGAAGAAAAGCTAATGAAAGAAGCAAGATTTCCAGCATTTACAGAACATAAAAGTGAGCATGACAGACATTTACATGAATTAAAAGCTTTAATGAAATACTTTGATACAAACAGAGATCCAGGTGCAATAATAGCTTATGTTAAAGGTGGATTAACTCCATGGATGACTCATCATGTCAAGACAATGGACACTGAAATGGCAGTCTTTTTAAAAGTTTAAATTATACTTCTTCAACTAAACAGTATAAAGAGAAGCCTTCTTTTTTAGCTTGTTGTTCAACAAGTTCGGCTTTACTTTCTGCTATCTCTAGCATATAACCACCACATATACCTTCACCATTTGTGACGATTTCATGAGCGATAGCTTTTGCATTCTCTTCGTTCCAATGAAAAACTCCCATAAGAATTTTCACACAGAACTCCCATGAAACATGTTTGTCATAAACAATAGTAACAAGATACATTTTTGGCTCAAATAGCTTGAGATCTACATGAGGCTTAATTTTTATAGGCATAATAGAATTATAATCTATAAAAGCTGTATTCTATGTTATAGATTTTGATTAACTTGCTATAATTTCATTTCAAAAAAATCTATCATTGATAAAAAAGGATGAAGTATAGAACTTCAAGATACAATCACTAGAGAAAACCTTAGAGTATTAATGACCTCATTTTATGAGAAATCTATTAAGGATACTGAACTAGGACCATACTTTACACATGAGCTTGGTGATGATATAACAGATCAAGATTGGATAGACCATATAGAACTATTAGCTGACTTTTGGTTAGCAAAAATTTTGGGTGAAGACACTTACTATGGTAACTTTGTGGGGGCACATGTTAAGATGCCTCGTATAAAAGAATCTAGCTTTATACAGTGGTTACATCTTTTTTCTGAAACAACAGATGAAGTATATACACCAGATGTAGCTAAAATATTTAAAAAAAGAGCAGGTCAACTCATGCAAGAATTCAAAACTTCTAAGAAAAAGATTTAAAGGCAAAAAATGAGCACAAATAAAAAGCTAGATGTACTATTCATCGAAGATAATAATTCTGTATTTGATTCAGACACTAAAATATTTGATGAACTTTTCAATAAAGTAGATAAAGTTAAAGGTGATCAAAAAGCACTTAAACTTATTCAGAATAATAAATACGATGTTATTATTGATGACATGAGTGTTGATCCAGTTGATGGAACTACTTTTATGAAACAAATTAAAGAAATGAAACCTGAATTAGTGCTAGTCTCGTTGATTTTAGGTGACTATGAAGAAAAGATTGGAGATATTATAGAGTTTGGTGTTCACGCTTTTGTTTTGACTCCTGAGCAGTTTGAACCAGCTCTTGAAGCGATTTCAAAATTAGACACTTCTCCTAAGCCAGAAAAAAAGTTACCTTAAAGGACTTTTTTTCTTAGCACCTACAAGCCAATAAGACAAGGCTAATCCAACTAAAACAACCGCGATAATAAGTAACTCTTCACCCTTTTCAGAAGATAAAGAATAAATAAGAACTTTTCTAATTAGCGCAGCCATCGCTAACATAATAAATGCACCAATAGCAAAACCTTTTCCTTGTAGGTGTTCTATCTCCTCATGAATAAGTTCAATGGATGCCCATAAGACAAGTAAACTTCCGAGTACTGTCAAAATTCCTTTTTCTATTTTTATATCTGTAAAAAAGAGTAGATAAATATCGTATCCAAATAGTCCAATAGCAAAAAATGCAACTATAGCTAATGCACCAGCTAAAAAATAGTTTATGTAAGAGTTAAACTTTTTTAAGCTACTTAAGATGTTCTTTTCAACATGAGACATGGACAAAAACTTACCTAATTCCTCTTCTCTATATGAGCTAGTTAGTGAGTCAAGGTTCATATCTATTATTTTTTGACAAGCCTTAATCTCTTGTACATGTCTCTCTTTACTTTCAAAGTTATTTTCAATAGTCTTAAAGATAAAAGTTCTAACAAATGTAAAAGCAGAGTTTACATAATGCGTAGGCAATCCAATCTTCACATGAATCTCGCCTATTTTATATAAATACATAAAATACTCTAAGTCATACTTCCCGCAAAAGAGATTAATAAACCACTCTCTAATCTTAACTTTATGGTGTTCTATTATCTTTTTGTTTTTTAAAAATTGAGCAGTCTTGCCAAACCCCCAAATATAATCATAAAACTCATCTATAAACGTATCTGCTATTTCATTCATTTTTGGTTGAAGTTCTTTTAAAATAACCTCTTCTTCTTTTGTGAATTTATAATCATTTTTGATAGTTTGATAATCGTTCATTACTTTCCTTTTGCCTTAGCAATACGAGCAAGCATTGCTTCAAGATTTCCACTTGAACGTACTTCAACCACGGCTGATATTGCTCCATACATTCCAACATACTCTAAATACCTACTCATATCTTGGCAATCACTAACTTTCATATTTTCTTCTATTCTAGTTTTTTGCTCTGGAGTAACTGTAAAGCTTAGTTCTATGGACTTTTCTTCCGTGGCAGACCCTGCATCAGTAAGTATAAATCTATCCATCTTTAATGCTACTACTTTTAGATAGCTCGCAGTATCACTAAAGCCATTCTCATTAGCTCTTGAGTCAATAGTTTCTTTTTGTGATGGTGTAACTTTAAAATTTATGTTGATAGTATTATCCATAAGTATATGTTCCCTTTTTGGATCTATAAGTTCCATATGATATTGTATCTTCACTTAAAGCCCTATATTAAAAATGGCAACTATATTTAAGACATTACAAGCTACAATTCCACCAATTATTTAAAAGGTATTATATATGATAGATTTAGAGACATTAGCATTAGTACAAGATCAAAACACATCTCCTGAAGATTTAGATAGACATTGTACCAATGAAGATCCATTTATAAGAGCTAGAATTGCAGCTAACCTAAACACATCTCCTGAGACATTAGTAAAACTTAGTAAAGATGACAAAGTATTTGTAAGAGAATTTGTTGCAGAACACCTAAATACTCCAGTAGATACATTAGTTGAATTAAGTAATGATGAGGATATAGTTTCCTGGGTAGCTGGTAATCCAAATACACCACTGAAAATACTAAATAAACTTAGTTTAGATGATGATGTATTTGTTAGAATATCAATCTCTGTTAACCCAAATATAACTGTTGGTATATTAGATAAACTAAGTAAAGATTCTGATGAAAATGTAAGAGCGGCTGTTGCTAAAAATCTTAAAACACCAGTAGAAATACTCAAGAGATTAAGTCAAGATGAAAATGAAAGTGTTCGCGAAGTTACTGCAGAAAATCCAAATACTCCAAAACTAAAGATACTTTCTTAATACCTTCTATATGCATGGTCTTCAAATGAAGATTATGTA
>JAOFSE010000019.1 GCA_028044295.1 Sulfurimonas sp. | reverse complement strand
TTAGTCTTTTGACAAAATCATTTTCAGATCTTTCTTCAGGAAAAGTAGATATTAAAATTCCTGAGTATAAAGTAAAGGATGAAGTAGGGGAGTTAACTAAGGCTGCAGAAATATTTCTAGTTAAAAATATAGAAACAAATGAGCTACTTGAATCCACTAAGGAATTAACAAATAACTTAGCCCTAAGTGAAGAGCGTTTTTCATTAGCATTAGAAGGTGCACAAGATGGTCTTTGGGATTGGAACCTAATTACAGATGAGGTTTACTATTCAGACACATGGAAGAAGATGTTTGGATATGAGTTAGATGATATTAAAGATAGTGTGACTGAGTGGAAAGATAGAATACATAAGGATGACCTGCAAAAGAGTATGCGTGATATTCAAGATTACTTAGATGGTAAAAAAGATATTTATGAGTCTGAGATGAGGATAAGATGTAAAGATGAATCATATAAAATCATTCTTGCAAAAGGTAAAGCAATTCATGATGAAAGTGGATATGTAATTCGTATACTTGGACTGCATATGGATATTACAGAACAAAAAGAGTTAGAGAAGAACCTCACTAATGCTAAAATAGAAGCAGATCAAGCCAACAAAGCTAAGTCTGATTTCTTAGCGAATATGTCTCATGAAATAAGAACACCATTAAACGGTATCATAGGACTTACAGATATAGTACTCAATAGTGACTTGAGCACTAAGCAAAAAGAACTACTTTTAAAATCTAAAGTCTCATCGTTGGCTTTACTGAGAGTTATTAACGATATCTTAGATTACTCTAAAATAGAAGCGGGTAAATTAGATCTGGAAATGCATCCATTTGATTTATCTTTAACTATCCAAAATATAAAAGATTTATTTGAGTATCAAGCAAATCACAAAGGCATAGGTCTTAATATAAATTTCGATGTAACAAGTCAATTTATTATAGGCGATTCCCTCCGTTTAACACAGGTGTTAACTAACCTCGTCGGTAACGCTATCAAGTTTACGTCTGATGGGTATGTAAGTATAAATGTTAAAACTTTAAGTGAGTATGAGAATATAGTACACTTAGAATTCTGTGTAGAAGATAGTGGTATTGGACTTAGTAGAGATGCTCAAGATAATTTATTTAAAAAGTTTTCTCAAGCAGATAATTCTACAACTCGTAAGTATGGCGGAACAGGTTTAGGACTATCCATATCTAAACAATTGGTTAACATGATGGATGGTGATATATGGATTGAAAGTATTGAAGGTAAAGGTAGTAAGTTTATATTTAATGTAGAGTTTGAAAAATCTAATAGGGAATCTATAAATCAAGTTAGTGAAACTATAATAGATATGAATGATTCAAGACTTGCGTTACTAAAAAATATTAAGCTACTTTTAGTCGAAGATAATAAAACAAATCAAATAGTTGCCATGGGTGTTTTAGAAGACTATATAGACGATATGGATATAGCTAACGATGGACAAGAAGCTGTAGATATGGTTCTCAAAAAAGAATATGACATCATACTTATGGATTTACAAATGCCCGTGATGGGTGGTTTTGAAGCAACTAAACTTATTAGAGAGAATGAAATCTATAAAGATAAGCCTATAATCGCTCTAAGCGCTGCTGTGATGAAAGAAGATTTAGAGTTAACAAAACGTGCTGGTATGAATGGACATCTTGCGAAGCCGATAGATAAAAATAAACTTTTAGAAATGTTGCTAAGATATAGTGAGTAAAGAGTTACTACTCTCTAAAAGAAGTAGTTTAACTCTACGCGATACTCATTATATGAAGTGTCTGTTTTACCAGTAGTACCTGGATCTGCATCGATAAACCCTAGTCTTAGTTTAAGCTCTAAGTCTTTACCAATATTTTGGCGAGCATCAATATGAATAACATCACTATCTGCGCCTACACCAGCCTTACTATCATCAAAATCTTGGATGGCATATCTTCCCATGATACTAAAACCAGGAATCATATCTGCTTTACCAAAGTCATAACCAACTCTAGCCATATATGTTTTAGTATTAGCATACCAGTTATATTGAGCCATTGCACGAGTAAATCCACCAGTAGGAAATCCACGCCATGGAGCTACGATATCCGCTTCATCAGCAATTTTAGAGTAACCTAAACGACCAAGGAAAGCACCTTTTTTGAAGTCTGTTCTAATAGCTAAAAGATTTGAATCTAAGCTAGTTGGATTGTTGTAGCCAGTTGTGTCTTTACCTAAATTAGCAACACTAACACTAGCTCCTAAATCATCCATTTGCTCCATATATCTAATCCCCGGTACTATTTTCCAATCACCAACAGGAATTGTATAGTGAGCTTCTAAAGTAAGATTACTAAGCACATCAGGAACAGCTGCATAACTAATATTAGCTTTTAAGTTTTTAATTGATTTATTTGTTACAGATGCAACTATAAGTTCATTGTTATTACCTATTTTTGCAGTACCACCTGCTCCATTTACTGTTAAGCTTTTATTAACTGCTGAGTCATCATTCTCAGTCCAGCTTAGCTTATTAGTATTTGCTATTCCAGTCGAACCTGTCCCATTATTAAAAGCTATTACATCATGAGCTGACTCATGATCACGAAGTTTTTGTGCTCCAATATATGCTAATTTAACAGTAGTGTCTGGAATATCTTTTATGGTAACTGCTAGAGCATCAAAAGTATTTGGTATCATTTTAGTGTCATTTGACTTTGTAAAAACGGTTTCAATCATTTGACGACCAAGTTTTACAGAGGTCTTTGAAAAGTCATATTGTAAATATGCTTGGCCAAGCACAGTAAGACCATAACCACCACCACTATTTACTTTTTCACGACTAAATGTGTCTTTACCAGACTTTGACTGACCTACAAGATCTTTATCCATACGGAAAAATGGATTTTGAGATGTATACAGACCAACAGTACCACTAACACCGTTTAATGGAGCAGTTTTGTATACTAAAGATGCACCAAGACCAAGATTTCTATTGTCTTTACCAGCAGCTGTATTATCCCAATCCCAATAAAAAGAATTCATTCTAAGACGACCATAGAACATACCTTCTGTAAAGGCTTCTTTTAAAGTATCAACGCTAGAAGGTAGTTTGTTAAATTTGACCTGCATATTACCTTTTAAAGTAACTTTTTCGGATTTTAGTGTTGCGTGGGCCGATGTTGTAAGTGCCATACAAGCAACTGTTATCATACTGATTTTAATCATATTATGTTTCATTATATTGCCTTTTATAATTTAATATACATACTAATTCCAAAACACTTATATTTATACTTATGCATTCTATATGCATTATAGTATAAAATTTATATAAAAAGTTTTATATTAGTGAATTAGGTCTAAAGTTGACTCACTTAAAGTAGGGTGAGCAAAAATCATTTTCTCTAAATCATTCATTGTTAGTTTAGCATTTATTGCTATTAAAAACTGGTGTATAAGCTCTGTCGCATCATTACCAATTATACTAGCTCCTAAAACTAAAGATGTCTCTTCGTCAAAAAGAACTTTTATGAAACCACTGTCATCACCTTTTATTTTTGCTTTTGCATTTGTTTTGAAAAATAGTTTTTTATTTTTAAATTTTATTTCTTGCTCTTTTAAAGCTTTTTCACTCTTACCAATACTTGCAATTTGTGGTGTACAAAATGTAACTGATGGAAAAATATAATCACCTGAAAATGTATCTTTATCTAAAATACTTTGAGCTACTCTTTTTGCTTCATAGTAAGCAACATGAGCTAAGGCTGGACTTTTCAGTACATCACCTATAGCATAGATGTTATCATGATTTAGGCATCTTAAATTTTCATCTACTTCAATAAAACCTCTATCTTCTACAATGTTGGCATTTTCTACATGTAGGACCGAGGTATTGGGTATACGCCCAATAGATATGAGGACTTTTTCAAATGTTTGTGTCTCTTGTTTTTTACCTGTATCAATTGTAACTTCAACGCCTTCTTCACTTACACGATACTCTGTAACATTAGCCTTTAAGTCGATAGATATATCATTTTTCTCTAGCTCACGTTTGAGTGTTCTTGACACATCATCGTCTTCATGAGCAACAAGTTTTGGAGCAAACTCTGATATACGTACATCTGAGCCTAGAGCATTAAAAAAAGATGCAAATTCACAACCAATAGCACCACCACCAATAATTAAAATTGATTTTGGGATAGATGATAGTTTAAACACTTCTCTACTTGAAATGATAGTCTCACCTTCAAGACTCATAAGTGGATGGTCTCTATGAGATGAACCAGATGCTATAACTATATCTTGAGCAGTTATGTTTTTATCTTGACTTTCAAGTTTCACTGTATGGTTATCAACAAAACTAGCACTATCGTACTCTATAGTCACTTTTGACTTTTTAAGTTTGCCTAAGATTCCAACTTTTAAATCTTGAATAAGACAGTTCGTTGCTTTTTGTAATGTTGTGATATTAAACTTATTTTCATTCCCACTTACACCACAAGACTCAAAGTACGCAGCTTTTTTAATGTAACTAGAAGTCTCTAAAAAGTTCTTCGCAGGTACACAGCCCTCATTTAGACAAGTTCCACCTACTGTACTTTCAGACTTCTCAACGATACATACACTCTTGCCGCCAGCACCTAAAAGTGAAGCTACTTCATATCCAGCTGGTCCAGCTCCGATAACTATTACATCAAAATCATACATGTTTTTCTCCTACATATTCATGCGCCATATAAGAACTTCTGGCATAAGGTGCTGAGTGAACATACTCAAAACCCATCTCCATCGCGATTCTTTTATATTCGTCAAATTGCGCTGGTGTAACATACTCTAGAACTTCTTCATACTCTTTAGATGGCGCAAGGTATTGACCAATACTAAGAAGTTTACAATCAACATCTAACAAGTCACGCATCACTTGCACTACTTCATCTTGAGTCTCACCAAGTCCAACCATGATAGCACTCTTAGTTTTTACACCCTCTGGCGCATGGTTTTTTATCTCTTGGAGTACATCTAAAGATCTTTGGTAGTTTGAAGCTTTTCTAATACTGTAAAGTCTTGGCACTGTTTCCATATTGTGTCCAACTATAACAGCACCACTATTTGCAACTTGTTTGATAGAGTCCATATTGGCTTGAAAGTCAGGTACTAGAAGTTCTACTTGTGTACCTGGAACTTCATTTAAGAGATTTTGAGTTACTTCATAAAACTGTTGTGAACCACCATCTTTTAAATCATCTCTTGCAGGGCTCGTGATAACTACAAACTTTAGTCCTAACTGTTTCACTGCATCTGTCACTTGGTCAATCTCTTCTTTGTTTACACTAAGAGGTGCTCCAGTTGTAACATTACAGTAAGTACATCTTCTTGTACATATTCCACCAAGGATTAAAAACGTAGCAGTTTTTGCAGCAAAACACTCACTAATATTTGGACATTTCGCTTCTTGACAAATTGTATGGATACCATTCTCTTTTAGAAGTTGGTCCATATCTTTTTGAGCAGTAAAAGATATCTTTTTTCTTAGCCACTCAGGTTTTCTAGGTAACTTTCTCTCAGGTACACTCACAGTTCTTCCTTTTGAAGTATCTCTTGTAATCTTCTGTTTTCTTCATCATTTAAAATAGAATCTTTCAAAACAACATTGAATGTTTCTTTGAAAGATTTTATTAGCTTTTCTTGTGCTTCATTGTACGATATATTGATGTTTAAATCTTCTAAACAATTTCCTACATGTAAGAAATCTTCTTGTCGATTAATTCCGATAGAACCATGTTGAAAAATTACATCTTTAGTTCTTCTTTGAGCGTTGCCACCCATTTTTATGCCATTTATTAAAATGTCATAGTCTTCAAATCCAAGTTGACAAAATTCGTTATGACTTTTAGCGACACTCTCATCATCTTTTGCATAGATAGCTTTCAGTCCCAAGCTCTTGTAAAATGCTAGTAAAAAGTGACAAATCTTCTCGTAACTCTGTTTTACACTCAAGTTATTCATATACGAAGTCGGAATAACTAAAGAGTAAGAGACATCATTTCCATGAAATAAAATTCCACCGCCTGTCATTCTTTTTGCGTAGTTACTTTTGTATGGAAGTAATTCTTCTTTATCTTTTATTTCAGATATCTTTGCAGATACTCCGTAAGTAAAAGACTTTTCCCAAGTATAAACTCGAAGAGTAGGTATTAGAGTTTGAGAAAAACTCTCAAAAAGCACCTTGTCTATAGCCATATTTTCTCTGGCACTCATAGTACCAGAGCGAATTAGTCTAAACTCTTCTCTACTGCTCGTATCTAACATTTAGATTTTTAATAGCCATAGTATCATCAGGTCTACATACACCTAATGTTTTAGGGTAATGTTGAAAATCTGCGGGAGCTTTTTTAGCTAAATTAACTGCATCAATCATTGTGTCACAAAACAGGTCAAGAGTTTGTTTGTTCTCTGTTTCAGTTGGCTCAATCATGATAGCTTCCTTAACGATAAGAGGGAAGTAAACTGTAGGTGCATGCATACCAAAGTCTAAAAGGTATTTAGCGATATCCATAGCAGTTACTCCACCTTTAGCTAATGTCTTAGCTGAGATAACACACTCATGCATACATTTATTTCCAAATGGAACATCAAAGTAGTCTTTTAGACGGTTCAAAATATAGTTAGCATTTAAAACTGCTTTTGAACTTGTGTTGTACATACCATTACCACCAAGAGTAGTCATGTAAGTAATAGCTCTTAAAGAGATTCCATAGTTACCAAAGAATGGAGAAATCTTACCGATAGAGTTTTTTCCACCAGTAGTAAATTCATATATATCATTTACTTTTTTGATGCCC
The DNA here is from genome assembly GCA_028044295.1 of Sulfurimonas sp. Taxonomy (GTDB): domain Bacteria; phylum Campylobacterota; class Campylobacteria; order Campylobacterales; family Sulfurimonadaceae; genus Sulfurimonas. The sequence continues at coordinate 7,219 of JAOFSE010000019.1, read as the reverse complement.
AAATCAGGTAAAAATTCCATAAGTTTTTCACTTACTCCAACAGGACCAGAACCTGGACCTCCACCACCGTGTGGTGTTGCGAATGTTTTATGAACGTTGATATGGATAACATCAAAACCAATATCACCCGGACGAGCAACACCCATAATAGCATTCATATTTGCACCATCATAGTACATAAGAGCATCATATTTATGTGCTACTTCACAAAGTTGTTTGATTCTTGGGTTATATAGTCCTAAAGTGTTTGGTACTGTAAGCATTACAGCCGCTACATCTTCATTCATTTTTGCACAATAATCATCAAAGTCCATACCACCATTTGCATCTGACTTAATCGTAATTACTTCATAGCCAACCATAGTTGCCGTTGCTGGATTTGTACCGTGAGAAGAGTCAGGAACAATAATGTACTTTCTTTTGTTACCTTTACTTCTATGGTATTTATCAATCATCATAATACCAAGCATTTCACCATGAGCACCAGCTTGTGGAGTAGTAGTGAACTTTTTCATACCAGTTACTTCACATAAGTTTTTCTCTAGCATATCTACAGTCTCTAAGATACCTTGAACATCTTCATTCATGTTGTTTGTAATAACATGAGGGTGGATAGATGAAAAGCCTTCTAAACCAGCAACTCTCTCAGCGATTTTTGGGTTGTACTTCATAGTACAAGAGCCTAATGGATAAAAGTTTTTATCAATCGCCATGTTTTTGTTTGAAAGATTTGTAAAGTGTCTTACAACATCAAACTCACTTAGTTGTGGTAGTTTAGCTTTTTCTTTTCTAAGAAGAGATGAATCTAAAGTAGTTTTAGCTTCTACATCTAAAACAGGTAAGTTAAGACCTTTTCTACCTTCTTGAGATTTGTCAAAAATAGTAGTTACTGTCATATTCTCTACGCTCATAGTACTTCTCCTATAGCTGTTACTAACTGATCCATGTCTTCTTTTGTTCTTTTCTCAGTTACAGAGATTAAAATCTCGTTAGTTCTGTTCTCATACAGAGCTGAAAGGTTAACACCTGCGTAAAAACCTTTATCACTTAGTTTTGCAAGTAAGTCACTCGCACTTAGTGGAGTTTTAATTACGAACTCATTAAAAGTACTTTGAGTATTAACAACGCTAATACCACTTACTTTAGAAATCTGTTCTTTTAAATACTCAGATTTGTTAAAACATAATTCAGCCATAGTTACTAAACCTTCTCTACCAATAAGAGATAAGAACATAGTTGAACGAAGAGCTAAAAGGTTTTGATTCGAGCAGATGTTAGAAGTTGCACGTTGACGACGGATGTGTTGCTCACGAGCTTGCATAGTTAAAACAAAAAGCTCTTTGCCATCTTTATCAAGAGTCTTACCGATGATACGACCAGGTAAGTTTCTAATGTACTCAGTTTTTGTAGCAACCATACCAAATGTTGGTCCACCAAAACTAAGGTAATTTCCTAAACACTGACCATCAGCACTAACAATGTCAACACCTAAGCTACCTGGGTCTTTAAGCATTCCAAGTGAGACTGGGTACGCAGACATAACCGCTAATGCTTTATGCTCATGAAGTTTGTCACAGATAGAAGTAAAGTCACTTACAGAACCAAAAAAGTTAGGGTTTTGGAAAAGGTAAGCTGCTACAGTGTTGTCTATTTTAGACTCAACTGCTTCTAGGTTACTTTCCTCGCCATTCATGTCGATAACTTCTACTTCAATATCTCTAAATGAAAGGTAAGTTTTTACTACTTCGATGTAAGTTGGGTTTACGCCAGCATCAACTAGAATTTTGTTTCTTCTAGTAATTCTTACAGCCATTAGTGCAGCTTCAGCTAGTGCAGTCGCACCATCATACATAGAAGCATTTGAAACGTCCATTCCTGTTAGTTCACAGATAAGACTTTGGTACTCGTAAAGAGCTTGTAGTGTACCTTGAGAAGCTTCTGCTTGGTACGGAGTATAAGCAGTATAAAACTCAGAACGACCAGCTAGTGCATCAACAGCACTTGGTACTACATGATCATAGTAACCGCCACCCATAAACATAAGTTTGTTTGTAACATTTTTAGATGCCAGTTTTTTAAACATGTTAAATGTTGAAAACTCATCTAAACCATCTGGTAAATCTAGTTTTGATACTTTTAAGTCATCAGGAATAGATGCAAATAAGTCAGACTCTTTTTCAAGTCCGATAACATCTAGCATCTCTCTTACTTCAGTTTGTGTATGTGGTGTATATGGCATCTTATTTCCTAAAGAGTTTCTTTGTATTCGTCGTACTGTTCTTGAGACATTAAAGCGTCGATTTCACCCATGTCACTAACTTTTAGTTTAAAAATGAAAGTACCTTCAGCATCTTCGTTCATAGTTTCAGGTGCGTCAATTAAAAGCTCATTTACTTCAGTAATGCTTCCAGAGATTGGAGTGTAGATATCAGAAGCTGCTTTTACAGACTCAACAAATGCAACACTATCGCCTTTTGAAAACTCACTATCAACTTCAGGAAGTTCCATAAAAGTTATATCACCTAATTGCTCAACTGCATATGATGAGATTCCAACATTTGCTATGTCACCTTCAACTTCTACCCATTCGTGTGATTCACTATACTTTTTCATTTTACTTTCTCCTTGATTTTTAGTTTTATTTTGTAATAAACGGTAAGCTAGCTACATTAGCTTCTATGCTTGAACGTTTATCTCTTAGTTCCATGCTTTGAGTTTCATCAAAACTGTCCGTATCTACCATCGCAAGACCAACACCTACATTTAAGATAGGTGAAAAAGCTCCTGATGTTACAAAGCCAACTTTTTTGTCATTTTGGTAAACTTCAAAGTCTTTTCTAGCAGCTCTTCTACTTGTCGTTTTAAATGGCATAAGAATTCTTTTTAGACCATCTTCTTTTTGTTTAAGAAGTGCATCTTTACCAAAGTAGTTTCTCTTTAGGTTTACGAACTTGCCTAGGTTCGCTTCAAGTGGTGTAATTGTCTCACTTAAATCATTTCCGTATAAGCTGTAGCCCATTTCTAGTCTTAGAATATCACGAGAACCTAAACCTGCTGGTGCTACACCATCAGCTATAAGAGCATCCCAAAGCTTGATAGATGTCTCAGAATTTGCATATATCTCAAACCCTAATTCACCTGTGTAACCTGTACGGCTAAGGATACAGTCGTTACCAAATAGTTTTGTCTCAACAAATGAGAAAAAACCAAGTGAGTCTAAGTCTACTTCAAAGTACTTTTCTAAAGTAGCTTTAGATTTTGGACCTTGAACATCTAGCTTCGCGTAGTCCATAGACTTGTCTTGTAAAGTAGCGTTGTTGATTCTTGAGTTGATTGTGTTGAAGTCGTTTTCTCTTGTAGCTGCATTTACAACTATCATAAGTTCATCATCAGTAAGTCTGTAGATGATAAGGTCATCAATTACGCCACCTTGCTCATTTAGTAAAAAACCGTACTTACATTTACCAACTGCTAGAGCTTCTACATTTACGGAAGTAGCTTCGTTGATTCCTGAAGTTTTGATGTCACCTTTGAAGAAGAACTCACCCATGTGTGATGTGTCAAAAAGAGCCACATCTTCTCTACATGAAGCGTGTTCTGCGATGATACCATCAAACTGAATAGGCATGTCCCAGCCACAAAAGCTAACGTTTTTAGTCTTTAGTTCTTGCTGTCTATCGTAAAGAGGAGTTTTTAATAACTCTGCCATTTTAGAAGCCTTTTTTAAATTTTAGTGTGTATATAAAGAATACTTTTCAATACGCGATTATATAAAAAAGAGGAATAAAAAGAGCTTAAAAATTATAGATTTTTATACATAAGATAAGAAGAATTTTTAGTTTGTTAAATTTAGTGATGGTGGAGACGTCCGGAATCGAACCGGAGTCCAAAACCAAGCTACTCCCAACGTCTACATGCTTAGAGAAGTTGTTAAAGTTTAATCTTGCTTCACACAACTTGCAAAGCTACACAAAACGAGCCTCAAGTTTTCATACTAAGCTGAGACAGACTTAGTATATATCTACATAGGGGTTATACTTCGAATCCTACTTATCTAGAGTCCATAGGTGAAGCAGCCCGTCCTCTAAGAGGGGGTAAAACTTATGCTACTGCGTAAGCTGGGCGGTAATTTGTATTGTTTGCATTTAAGCAATTGTGAGCCGCGTAACGGAATTGCTCAGTCCGACATGCAGTCGAAAGCTACTTGATCCTGTCGAAGCCAAGTCGTCCCCAAATATCTCAATACTTAAGATAATTGAAATTGTATCAGATATTAAGTTTATTAAGTGTTAAAATTTACCAACTATAAAGTAATTTTTCATTAAAATGAGATTATTCACTAATGAAGGAATTTGTATGCAATTTTCAAAAACTGCCCAGTATGCAATTCGTACTTTATCTTACCTATATAGATATAGTGAAAAACCTCATTCTGTTAATACCATACATAAAGAGCTAAATCTTCCATACAAGTACATAACAAAACTGATGACTGAGTTAGTAAAGCAAGGTCTTGTAAAATCAACTCGTGGACGAGATGGCGGTTTTACCTTAGAAAAAGATGCTAGTGAAATTATGCTTTGTGATATTTTTGAAGCTATTGGGGAACCATTGGAAGATGACCAGTGCATCTTAGGCTTTGAGAAGTGTAACGCTAAAAACCCTTGCGCTCTTCACAATAAATGGGATGAACCAAATCAAATGATTCAAAGTATTTTTACTACAGCTACCTTAGAATCATTATTTATAGATCAAAATTTAAAGCTGTAGTAGGTAAGTAGTATACTAGTTTTGCGCGTATAACTCTTTTTCTCTTTGCATTAAAATATTTGCAAGAAAAGTATATCCTTCAACCCAAGCATTTTTATGAGCCTCAGAAAAGTCACTTCCTAAAACATCACCCATAGCTGTTATTAATGAATCTGCAACCATTGGATAGTGAATTGGCTTTACATTTGTTTTAACATGAGTCTGTGCCATTTTCTCTACAGCTTGACCAAGTACAGCTAAGTTGTCTATGTTTGCTGCAAATGCACCGATAGCACCAGCTAGTTTTTTATGCTGATCACCAGTTGTAGCATCAAACAGAGGTTTAGTCTCTGGGTATTTAGTAAATAGTATTTCGTACATACGACTAGTTACACTCTCTACTTCTTTGTTGATGAATGGGATAGTCTCTTTGATTGATGTGATGGTTTCTTGTGATAAGCTCATTTGTATCCTTATGAAAATTTGTCGAATTGTACTATTACTACCTTAAGGTAGTATATAAAATGAAAGAAGTAATTTATATATATTCATAATAGGGTGTTTAAATATTAATGTTAAATATAGTTTTTTTTATAATTTATATGATACAATTTATCTTATTTTAATATTATGGAAGTAAATGAAACTATTATTTATATTGATATTTATATTTTTTGATTCACTAAGTGCTTACGAAGTATTGAGAGATAAGTCTGGTTTATTAACCATTAAAGATGTCGCTTCAAAAAATACAACATTCCAAACAAAAGAGAATCTTCACTTTAAACATACAAATGACACAATATGGGTTAAATATCCTTTACATAACGCATTTAATTATCCTACAGAAAAAGCAATTCAACTTCAGTATGCAGCTACACATATGAACTTCTATGAAAAGAAAGATGATGGTTTTAGTGTTTACAAAGCTGGGTATCTTATGCCAAAAAATAAAAATGTAATTTATCAAGTTCATAATTCTTATACTACATCTATGGAGCCTAATGAAGAAAAAGTAATTTATATTCAAATTCAATCAAAAATGTCTACTATATTCACGCTAAAAGAGTTTGATTCAAAAGAAGAGTTCTATTATGCTAGTAGTAAATATAACACTATTAGCATAGCTTTTATAGCAATAATGATTGCATTTTTAATATACAATACTTTTATTTATTTAATTACAAAAGATAAGATCTACGCATACTATATAACTTATCTACTTTTTGTTATATTATTTCAACTTGTTAAGAGTAGTGTCATATTAGACATATTTGGTGGTGGTGAATACTTTTATATTTTATTAGTTATCTCAATTTCTTTAACATTTATCTTTTTAATATTCTTTATGAAAGAAATTTTACGTACAAAAGAATTATCTTATAAGCTAGATATTGTACTTAATATATTTATAGGTATATTTATGCTTTTTCCATTAATCTTTATTTTTGATGGACAACTTTTACAAATGATTCGTAATGCTTTAATCGTTCCATTAATGCTACTTGTTATTACATATACAATTGTTTTGGCAATCATTAAAAAAGTTCTTTATGCTCAATATATATTGTTAGGATGGAGTGTATTTATATTGTGTGTTTTTTATATAGCTATTTATTCATCTTTTGGGTTACCTTCTAATTTTATTAGTCATCACGGTATGCTTATAGCAACAGTTTTAGAGGTCGTAGTGTTTTCTATCGTTTTAGCACTTAGATTTCAAAAAATAAAACTCGACTCTTTACTTAAAGACGAGTTACTTCAACGTCAATCTAAAGAAGCACAGATGGGAGAACTTTTAGGAATGGTTGCACATCAATGGAAGCAGCCATTAAGTATAATAAATACAAGTTCCATGTCTAATCTTGTATCTTTGGAATTATCTACTTTAACTAAAGATAGTATGAAAGAGTGTTTAACTAAGACTATGGAAAATAGTAGTTATTTAGCAGAAACTATTGATGAGTTTCGTTCATTTTTTAGAACAGATAGAATTAAAGAATTTACAAAATTATCAAAACCAATTAATAGAGCAGTTAAAATACTTGAAGGAACATTAAAGTCCCATGGAGTATTAATTCAGTTAGATATTGATACTGATAAGGAAGTAGAAGTCTTTCCTAATGAAATCACACAGGTAATGCTCAATATTATAAAAAATGCTGATGATAATTTCGTTGAAAATAAAACTGAAGATGCTAGAGTACATATTAAACTTTTTTCTCATGACACAAATATGGAAGTTCACATTTGTGATAACGGAGGGGGTATTGATGAATCAGCCCTCGATAAGATATTTCTACAAGACTATACAACTAAAGATGAAGCAACAGGAACGGGTATAGGACTATATATGTCTAAAAGAATAATAGAAGAACATCATAATGGAAAACTTTATACTAAAAATATTGATGATGGTATTTGTTTTATAATAGAACTTCCACAAAACATCTAAGTATTTGTTGCATTG
>JAOFSE010000018.1 GCA_028044295.1 Sulfurimonas sp. | reverse complement strand
ATGGAATTGTATGTAATTTTTACATAATTAATTTCAATAAGTGTCTATTCAATATTCTATTTTAGTAAGTATTTTGTTTTGGAGTTTGTTGTTTAGAGGAGAAGTAAAAGTAAGACTTAGAAGATTATTTTCTTCTAAGTTCTTTAATACGAGCTTTTTTACCTGCAAGATCGCGAAGATAAAATAGTTTTGCACGACGAACACGACCGCGACGAATAACCTTAATCTCATCAATTGCATCAGCATAAATTGGAAAAATTCTTTCAATACCAATACCATTAGCACCAATTTTACGTACAGTAATAGTTTTACCAGTACCTTGACCACGTTTCGCTATACAAACACCTTCATATGCTTGAATACGAGATTTGTCACCTTCTTTAATTGTTACTGCTAAACGAACAGTATCACCTGCACGAAAGTCTGGAATGTTTTTCTCAGATATTTGTGCTTTTTCAAAATTTTCTATGTACTTATTTCTCATAAGATTTCCTTGTTCTATGCTTTAAAAGCTCTTGTGGTCTGAAGAATTTAGTCTTACATTCAGACAGAACTATTTTTAGTGAGCGAATTTTACTATGATTTCCCTTTAAATATTCTGATGGTACAGAATTTTCTTTATAATCTTTTGGTTTAGAGAAAGATGGTGCTTCCAAAAGAGGTGATTCAAAGCTTTCCATAGTCAATGAATCACTGTTACCTAAAACACCATCAACATTTCTAGATACCGCATCACATATAACAAGAGAGGCTAATTCTCCACCTGTTAATATATAATCACCTATACTAAAAACTTCATCAGCATATTTTTCTACAACTCTCTCATCAATCCCTTCATATCTTCCACTCACAAAAGCTATATGGGATTTTTTTGCTAACCTTTTTGCATCATTTTGTTTAAAAGGTTTTGCAACTGGCGTTAAAAAAACTACATGTAAGTCTTCATCTTCTGACTTTAACTCATCCAGTGCATCATAAAGTGGTTGCGGATTCATAACCATACCTGCTCCACCACCAACTGCAGTGTCATCTACTTTATTATGTTTGTTTTCACTAAAATCTCTTGGGTTTAAATATTCTACATGTAGAATCTCTTTTTCAATAGCACGTTTAAGTATAGAGTCTTGAAAATAACCCTCTACTATATTTTGAAATAGAGTTACAAAAGTGAATTTCATCTAAGAAGCTTCTAAAATATCCATAGCACCTTTAAGGGTGATGATTTTTTTATCTATGTCTACACTAACTTTAAAAGGCTCTGCAAATGGAACTAAAAATTTCTTAGCACTTCCACTTTTCACAAGCTTTTCATCAGTTATGATGTTTAAATAGTTAGTTACTGCTATTCTTTCAATGTCATCTACTTTACCTAGAAGTTTTGAGTCTTCATATACTTCGCAGTCTTCAAGATCAAACCAAAAATACTCACCGTCTTCTAAACGACAGTTTTTTCTTGTCTCTTCTCTTGTAGTAAAAAGTTTTGCATTCGTGTATTTTTTTGCATCTTCTATAGTATTGATGCCTGCTATTTTGATTATCCCTCTTTCAAGGTTTACATCATTTAGAGTTATCTCTTTTTTTAAATTTGTAAAAAAAGTAGCACCATTAAAAAATTGCTCTGGAAAATCAGATTTATCGTGGAATTTCATATCACCATGAATACCGACAGTTTTGCCGATAGTAGCGATATGAAGGAGTTGTTCTTTATACTGCTTCGACATTGATTCTATAACTAACGCCATCTTTAGCTTTACAGCCAGATATAACAGTTTTTATAGCACCAATCATCTTACCCTCTTTACCAATAAGCTTACCAATGTCAGCTTGATTAGCAAAAAGAAGAATCTCAGTATTTTCATCGCCTTCTTTTACTTCAACTTTTACATCATCAGGATGAGATGCAATAAGTTTAGCAAATTGTGCGACAAAATCAGCTATCATCTTAGCGACCAGTTATCTTTTTAACACGGTCACTCATTTGAGCACCAGTACTAATCCAATAGTCAAGTCTTTCGTTATCTACAACTAAAACTTTTTCAGTTGGCATTGGATTATAGTGTCCAATTAGTTCAATCCAACCACCATCTCTACGTTTACGGCTATCTGTTACAGCTATTCTGTAAAAAGGTTGTTTTTTTCTTCCCATACGAGTCAGTCTAATTACTGTCATGTTATTTCCTTGTTTTAATAATAAAATTTTCGGGGGTTTTTTGCAAAATAAAATATAAGTATATTAAATTGTGCCTCTTACCGCCATTTGGCGTCTTATATCTTGATAGTCAAGATACCTTCTAATCACAGAGGGATTATTTCAGAAGTTATTACGATGGCGGAATTATAGCGGAGTTTTTTCGAAATGTAAAGAACTATAGTCTATTCTTAATTAGTGTAAATGGTGCTTTATCTAATTTTGTTCTACATCTTCCAGGTACTAAGACTTGAGCGGTAGGATCAAAAGCAACTATAACAGGATGTGTTTCAGATACTATAGTACCATCAGGATATATCAAAATATAATAGGGGTTAGCTATTTTTAATCCTAAGGTCTCCTTTGGAATATTAGCCCCATTAGAAAAGTGTGTATCTGAATTTACAACAACAGGTGAAAATAAATGAGTATCTTTAAAGTTTAGCACCTTAATAAATGATCCATCAAACAAGCCAACATCTAATTCACAATTAAAAGAATAATTTACTTTATATAAAGATTCGTATTGATTTTTCTCATGAGGTTCAATACTAGTAATTGGAAGGTTCTTGATAGTTGGTGCACAAGAAACGAATAAAATACTAATTAACAGTATAAATAAATATTTAATTTTTTTCACTATTTCATACTTTTTAACGTGGAATTCCACCCATACCACCAGGACCGCCCATTTGACCCATCATCGCTTGTAAGTCTTTCATCCCATTTTTACCTGAGAATTTTTTAGCCATTTTACCAGCATTTTTAAACTGCTTAATCATACGGTTGATTTCAACTATTTCAAGTCCACAACCTCTTGCGATTCTCTCTTTACGAGAATTATTTAATAAATCTGGCTCTTCTCTTTCTTTCATAGTCATAGATGAAACCATTGACTTGATGTTTTTAAGTTCAGATGAGTTCTCCATATCAAAGTTTTTAAGAGCCTTTGACATATCACCCATACCTGGAATCATTCCCATAAGTGATTTCATAGAACCCATTTTCTTCATTGATTCCATTTGTTCTAAGAAGTCATTGAAGTTGAACTTACCTTTTTTAATCTTTTGAGTAAGTTTCTTTGCTTGTTTTTCATCTATAACATTTGCAGTTTTCTCAGCTAAACCTTCAATGTCTCCAAAACCCATAAGACGATTAACAATACGGTCAGGCATGAAAACTTCTAAGTCTTCCATCTTCTCACCACTACCGATAAAACGAAGTGGAACTTGAACTTGTGACGATAGTCCAAGAGCTACACCACCCTTAGCATCACCATCATATTTTGAAAGTATTACTCCATCGATTCCTATTTTTTCTTTAAATGTTGAAGCTGTACGAACTGCATCTTGACCAGTCATTGAGTCAGCTACATAGAAAATCTCATCAGGGTTTGCTGCCTTTTTAACTTCATCTAACTCACCCATAAGTTCATCATCTATAGCTAAACGACCAGCTGTATCTATAAGAACTACATCATAGATTCCAGATTCTGCTTTTTTAAGTGCTGCTTTTACAATTTCAACAGGATTCTTTGTAGCTTCGTCTTCGTAAAGTTCTACTTCTATTTGAGTTGTAATTTGGCGAAGTTGTTCAACCGCAGCCAAACGTTGTAGATCGGCTGCAACAATAAGAACTTTTTTCTGTTTGTTTTTGAGATAGTTTGCAAGTTTACCAGTAGTAGTTGTTTTACCAGAACCTTGAAGTCCCGTCATAAGAATTACTGTTGGAGGGTTAGGAGCAAAAGTAAAGCCTTTGTTACCACCAACTTCTAGTAGTTCATAAAGAGTCGTTCTCATAGCATCTAGAAATTGGTCTTTACCGATTCCACTAGCTTTAGTATCTACTTCAACTTTAGCTATTAACTCTTTTACTACTTTATGGTTTACATCAGCTTTTAAAAGTGATTTTTTAAGCTCATTTAGTGCTTTTGTTAATGATTTCTCATCATCGAATGTACGAATCTTTTTTATCGCAGCTGTAAATGAACTTGTTAATGTATCAAACATAAAAATACCTTTTAAATGGGTCTAAAATTTCGCGAATTATATCTTAACTTTTATAATGCTTTGTTAAAAAAGAATTTAGTTGGTTAGCAAAGGACTCCGCATCTTTAATAGAAAAAGGTTTTGGTCCCTTTGTCATCTCTCCACTTTCACGAATCTTTTCCATTAGATTTCTCATAGCAAGATACTGTTTTATGTTATCTACACTGTAGAGTTCACCTCTGTGGTCTATAGCATGAGCATCTTTCGTTATAACTCTATCGGCAAGTGGAATATCGGCAGTGATAACCAAGTCACCCTCTTCACACATCTCTACTATTTTATGGTCAGCCTCGTCAGCTCCAGCATCTACAATCATATATGTTATCAAGTCTGACTTACCAATATCTATTCTTTTATTTGCTACGACAACAGTCTCTACATGTAGCCTTTGAATCTGTTTGAAAAGTATAGGTTTTAAAAGGTTTGGAAAGGCATCTCCATCTACAAATATTTTCATGATTTTATTAACTCTAATTTTTGACTTCTAGATAATTTCTTAATCTCTATTTCTCGTTTTGATGCACTACTTTTATCTGTTGAGTTTTCAGAATAGACTAATTCTAATGGTCTTCTAATACGAGTGTATTTTGCACCTTTTGGAGAGTTGTTATGTTCATCAAGTCGTCTATCTAAATCTGTAGTAATACCAGTGTATAAGGTATCATCACTACATTTTAAAATATAAATAAACCAAGAGCTATTAGAGCTACTCAAAGTGCACAAATGCCTTTGGTTCAGGTGATACGAACTCCATATCTAAAAGTCTAACTTTATATGCATGAAGCATTACACGTTTTGCACGACGCCCACCATACTGTTCATCACCAATGATTGGATGGTCTATGTATCTCAAGTGAGTTCTAATCTGGTGAGTACGTCCATGATGGATTATACATTTAACCTTAGTCTTGTTTCCACTTACTATGTCAGGAGTAACTTCCGTACGTGCTGGTTTACCCTTAGAAGAAACATTTGATGTAGCACGATTGTTTTTCTTTGTAGTTAAAATCGCTTTATCTATGTCTACAGGCTCAGAAACGATTCCTTCAACCCATGCGATGTACTCTTTATAAACATTGTCTTTTTTGAACTCTTTTATAGCTTTCTCACGAAACTCTTCATTTTTAACAAGCATTAAAACACCACTTGTTTCACGGTCCAGTCTATGGAGAAGTACTGCACCTTTAAATTGTCTCTCTATCTCATCTGAATTTACATAAGCTGGTTTATCCACAACTATTAAATCATCATTTTCAAAGATTGGAACAGCTCTTTCTATTTTTTGAACTCTAAATGTTGTCTTTGAGTCAATCTCGCCACGAGCAATCATAACTTTTTTATTTCCAACATATACTAAACCACGGTCTATCATAGACTTAGCTTGAGAGTTCGATACACCCTCTTGAATCGCTACTAGTTTATACGCTTTTTCTAATGCCATTTTAATTTCCTATTATATTTTTAATCACAGGGCCAAGGTTGATTTCTTCTTCAACCATACTCTCTGGTAATTCTCTACAAGTCAGTAGAGCTTTATGTATTTCGCTTGGTTCAACGTACTGCACATGATGTACGTATTTAAAAAGCTCTTTTTGGTGTGGGAAGTGCTTCCCGGTAATTATCTTACATCCAAACTTCGCTGGTTCTAGTGGATTGTGTCCACCAATACCTTCTACGAATGCTCCACCTAGAATTGCTATGTCACTAATAGCATATATGTTATTTAACTCTCCAAGAGAATCAACTAAAACCATATCTGTATCAAATTTTTTACTTACAGAGAACTTCTCAAGTGTTAAGTCTGCTTTATCAGCATACTCTTGCATAAGTTTATACACATCTTCAAATCTCTCAGGATGTCTTGGTACTACAACTAGTTTAGCATCACTCTGTTTTCTGTACTCAACAAAAGACTTAAGAATCATTTCCTCTTCAGTTGGGTGTGTACTTCCAGCTACTATAAGCTCTACTTCTGGTTTTTCATAATCTTTTGTTTTAACTATCTCACCTGCGAGTTTAATGTTACCTATTACTTCTACATTTCTTGCACCAAGTGCGATAAAGCGGTTTTTATCAACATCACTCTGAGCATAAACTATCTCCACATGTGCAAGAAGTCTTTTATAGAACCATGCCATTTGAAGGTACTTCTTTACACTGTTGTCAGGTATACGAGCATTAAGTAAAATTACTCTTGCTCCCTTTGCCTTTAAGACTGTAAAAAGCAAGTACCAAAACTCTGCTTCTAATACTACAAGGACATCTTGCTTTTTAGCCCAAAATGGTAAGAACATCTCATATGGTAAATACCGAACATCAGCATCATACTTTTTAGCTGCAGCAAAACCAGTTTGACTTATCGTACTTATTTTAATTTCTGTGTCACCTAATAACTTCAATATAGGTTTGAGTGCTCCAGCTTCACCAAATGAGCATACATGAAACCATATTCCATTAGTAGTTTTAAATCTAGGATTGTTAAGAAGAAAAAAACGAGAAGGGATAGACTCTTTGTATTTTGGCTTAAGAGATAAATACACCAAAAGTGGAAGTGCTACTATGTAGAGCACAACACTTAGGATGGAGTATAGAAGAGTGAACGGCTTCAAGCCTACTCCGCTGCAGTTTCCACATAAAGGATACGACCACAATGTGGACATGTAGTAATATCTTCTGCCTTGATAACATCTGCATAGATTTTATCATTAACAAGCATATTACAACCTCTACAAGCTTGTTCTTCAACAAGAACAACAGTAGTATTTTTTGCCCATCTACGGATTTTTTGGTAAAAAGTTAAACCTTTTTGATTAATATCAGTAAGAAGTTTCTCTTTTTTAACAAAAACAGATTGACGAGATTTGTTGATAGCTTCTAACTGAGAATCTACTTCTGCTTTTACTGAAGCAAGATTAGAATCTAACTCTTCTAAAGAAGTTTTAGCAGCTTCAACTTGTTCAGTTTTTAGTTCAATAATCTTTTCAAGTCTAGCAATCTCTTCATTAGCGAAAGTAACTTGCTCTTTTGCAATCTCTTCTTCTAGTTGAAGTGATTTCATTTCGCGTTCAGTCTTAACTTCACCAGATTTTTTAGAGTTGTCTTCTAGTTTTTGAGAAAGTTCAGCTAAATGTAGTTCATTCTTTTGCTTTTTAACTTGCTCGTCTTTGATTTCATTAGTAAGATTTTCAATATCAGAATCGATACTTTGTTTCTTAGCTAGTGCAGCTTCAAATTTATAGTTAGCTTCCTCAATTTGAGGCTCAAAAGCATCTATGTCTTTATCTACATGCGATAGGTCAATTAGTTGTTTTAAATGTGGGTTCAATCAATCTCCTTGGATTAAATATATGTGAACGGATTCTTTGATGATGCAATTATAGCTTCTAAACCTAAAATTTTCAAATGTTTAAGTAAAATCTCTGCAAAAAAGTGCTCAGATTCAAAATGTCCGATGTCAATAAGTGATAAATTTATACTCTTAGCTTCCATCGCATCATGGTATTTCACATCTCCTGTTAAGAAGCAGTCAGCGTCAATAGACTTGATAAGTGAACAGCCTGAACCAGTTGTGAGAGCCGCTGTTTTTATAAAATTTGATGTTTGTACACATTTTGCATGAGGTAATGAAAAAGCAGCTGATACTTTTTTTGCAAAAACATCAAAATCTTCATTTACTTCTAAGTAAGCTACAAAGCCATCTTTTTTAGAAATAGGATATCCTAAAACTTCAGTAGCTACATATTCATTCAAATGAGTCTGGTCAAAATTTGTATGCATAGCAATATTGGAAATATTTTTTCTTATCATTTTATGTACTAAGTTTGCGGGGTACTTGTTAAACTCAAGCTGCTTTAGTCCACCAAATATTAGAGGGTGATGAGTTATTATAAGAGAGTCTTCTTCTATGGAGTCAATAAGTGCTTCATCAATATCTATACTAAGAACAACTTTTTGTATGTCTTGTGAAAAATCACCTATAAGTAGCCCTGAGTTGTCCCATGATTCTTGAATCTCAAATGGTGACAACTCATTTAAAAATTCATATATTTCTGATATCTTCATATTTAACTCCTAAGCTAATTTTTCTAACTCTTCTTTTGCTTCATCAAAGTCAGGATTTACTTCTAATGCACGTTTGTACATCTCTTTTGCTTCATCAGGTTTTTCCATATCAACAAGTAAATTTCCATAGTTGTAGTAAGTAATAGCATTTTGATCATCTATCTCGATAGATTCATTTAGGTGCATTTTAGCTGATGTAAACTCACCGTTTTGTCTATATATACTTGCCATAGAGTTATGAATGTATTCATTGTTTTTATCTACTTCAAGAGCTTCTTTGTAGTACTTCATAGACTTATCAAAATCTCTAAGCGTTTGAAGTATATATGCTATTTTAAAAAGTACATCAGGGTTTTGTCCCTCTTTTGTATTTGCCTCTATTAAAAGTGCAAGTGCTTTTTGCATGTCATCAGCATCAAAAGCTTCATCTGCTTTTTCTATCAAGTCTTCAGCACTAAATGGTGAAAATGCGTCTGCACTTTGAGAATTGTCAGAATGGTTATTTTGTTCATCCTCTGGATCTTGTAGTGTTTGAATGTGTTCATATACTTTAAAAGCAAAAAAAGCAGAAGCTCCAAGCATTATTAATTGTAATGTAGTCATAATTTTCCTATTTTAATAAATTTTTATTTAGTAACTCTATGAGCTGAAGTGGATCAACTTGTTCACCACCAACTCTAAAACTGAAGTGAAGATGAGGCCCAGTTACCCTACCTGTGTCACCGGATAAACCTAAAAGGTCTCCTCTTTTTACGCTGTCGCCTTGTTTAACATCAAACTTACTCATGTGGTAGTAACAAGAGTAAATTCCTTGTCCATGATCAACTATGACTGATCCACCTGAATAAAATCTATCTTGAGCTAAAACAACAACACCATCATTACAAGACACAAGTGGTGTTCCTACTTTTGCTCTAAAATCTGTACCACTATGATACCCTTTTAATGTGTCATTATATACTCTGGCTTTTCCGAAATCACTAGTAATCTTTGAAGAAAGGGGAACAATAAAAGGCTTAGTTATGTAACTTTCTTTTGTAGTAGTTCCATAAATTTTCATTGCTTGGGCATATTCTTTAGAAGCTCTTTGTTTATCTTTTTTATTAAGCTTTACTTTTGAATTTTGCACCTTTATAGTCTCTTTTTTATACTGACCATCTTCTATTTTAAAAAATAATGACTTAGTTTTTTGTATATTATTTTCTTTATAGATTAAACTTACTTTTTTAGTGTTTTTCGGAGTTTCATAATAACTTACTGGTAAAAGTACATAGGCTTTTTTTGTATCTTTTGGATTGTCAAAAATTTTATACTTTTTTTTACCAACTACCAATTTATCATACTCTACATGTAACTCTTTATCAAACTCAATTAAAGCTGTTCTTCCATTTGATATGGTAGAGCTTGAAATGTTTATGTTAAATGAAAAAAGGCTACATGTAAGAAGCGATAAAAGGACTAAAAGTTTCATTAGTAATCTTTCATAGCGCGTGCGATGTCTCGCTTTTGGTCTTTGTCTTTTAAATCTTGACGCTTATCATGAAGCTGTTTACCCTTAGCAATACCAATTTGAATCTTTGCAAGATTTCTACTGTTAAAATAAAGTTGCAAAGGTACAACTGTAAATCCATCTTTTTCTATGGCTTTTTTCATTTTTAGTAGCTGTTTTTTATGTAAAAGAAGTTTTCTACTTCCTCTTTCTTCGTGAGTATAGTAGTGATGAGTTGTTTCAAGTCTTCCTATGTGAGCATTAAACAAAAAAGCTTCGCCATTTACAAAACGGATAAAACTATCTTTTAAATTAACTCTGTTTGCTCTTATACCCTTTACTTCACTTCCCTGAAGTACAAGACCAGCTTCAAACTTCTCTTCTATAAAATAGTCATGATAGGCTTTTTTGTTTTTGGCTATTGTTTCGCCCATTGATTACAGTTCCTAGTTATATTTTTATAATTATATCTACTAAGTACGTTTATTTTTTAATAAGTGAGCTTAAAAGTGATAAATCATCTACACTATCATCTTTAGAAGAAGCAATATTTGAGTCTTTTACATCTTCAAGAAGTTCACTTCTTAAAATAGATACACTTTTTGGTGCTTCTATACCAAGTTTAACTACACCCTTATCTATTGATATAATTTTGACTGTTATATCATCGCCTAAAACTATAGCTTCGTCTAATTTTCTAGCTAGTACTAACATATATCTATCCTACCGAGCTCATATTTTACTTCTGCATCTACTATGTTTATTATAGCTATTGTATCATCATTATCAAGCCAATAATATCCATCTTCTTGTATATTTAAATCTTTTAAAGCAAGAACCCTTCCATATTTTAAATTATCACTATCCCCTGTATAAATATTCTGAGGCATATTCAAAGATTTTTTAATATCTAACTGTTTTTCATCATCATATTTAAACTGACCTTCACATAGTCTCTCTAAGGCACTTAGGCTTCCATAATCAATTCCCAGTCGTTCTGCTATTATACGACCAAGAGAACGAATATACGTACCCTCTGAGACTGTTGCTTCAAAAGTTATAAATGGATGACAATAAGATATAAGTTTAGTTTCTATAATAGTTGAGTTAATTTTGTTGAGTGTAAACTCAACTCCTGCACGGGCTAAATCATAAGCACGCTGTCCATTTACCTGTTTTGCAGAGAAAATAGGTGGTTCATATTCTAACTCTCCCTCAAGTGATTTAATAACATTAAGGACTTCATCATAGCTTAACTCTTTAGGAGTCTTTACCTCTTCTATGAGCTCAGTATCAAGTGAATCACTTTTAGCACCGAGCCAAAGCGTAGCTCTGTATGTCTTTGGAGTTTTGTTTAAAAAACGGAAAAGTTTTGTATGACTTCCCATACCTATTAGTAAAACGCCTTTTGCAAAAGGATCAAGTGTTCCTGAGAAACCAGCTTTTTTTGTGTTGTACTTTCTTTTGAGTCTTGTTAAAAAGAAGTTCGAACTTATTCCTGTTGGTTTATACGCTACAAAGAGCCTGTTCATCTCAGTTTACAGTCTCTCTACAAATGAAGCTAGGATATCTCTTTTTGTTCCAGCAAAATTAATGTTTAGTTTAAACTCGCGTCCAGACTTACTAACACCATTAACACGTCCAGTACCAAAGATTTTATGGCGAACTAAATCACCCTTTTTAAAGGCTGTATTTTTTTCAACTATAAGTGAACCTTCACATAGTCCTGCTTCATTGAAAAAACGACTCTTTTGTAAGTCACTTCTTCGACCTTTATAAAACCTACTATCAGTATGAGAAAGTGTTAAGGTGTCTTTAGCTCTAGTAAAAGACACATAACCAAGACGTCTTTCCTCTTCTAAGTCACTTCCATCACCAACAAGTGGCAAAAAGCCTTCCTCTAAACCGATGATAAATATATGGTCAAATTCAAGACCCTTAGATGCATGAATACTCATCATATAGATAGACTCACCCTCAACTTGATCTTGTTCACTCTGAAGTGTAAGTTCATTTAAAAATTCATCTAGAGATGCAGTTGGAGAATTTTTTATGAAATCACGGAAAAGTCCATAAAATTCATCCATATTTAAAATTCTATCAGCCTCATCTGCCATACCTTTATAGATATCCTTCAGATGAAAAGTATCTTCTAGTACATCTATGAACTCATATGTTGATTCATGAACAACCTTAGCAACAGCTGCTATATCTTTTATGAACTTTTTAAGTGTTTTTGCATTTTTCTTTTTAACTAGCAGTTCTAAATCTGCAACAGATACTTTTTTAATGTACTCATATATAGAAGTACCGTTTGCATGAGCAGCTAGTTCTATCTTATCTACACTAGCTTTTCCTAAACCACGTTTTGGTTTATTAACAATTCGTTTAAATGAAAAATCATCATGGAAGTTTGTTATAACTCTTATGTAAGAAATCAAGTCTTTAATCTCAGCGCGGTCATAAAATCTAAGTCCACCAACAAGCTTATAGTTTATACCTGAACGGTTCAATCCCTCTTCTATAGAACGGCTTAGAACATTTACTCTATAAAGAACAGCAATATTCTCAGCACTTACACCTGAATCTAAAAGCTTACTAATTTTATCAGCTATTTTTCTAGCCTCTTCATTCTCATCACTTGAGTTAAGTACTGTAACATCATCTCCACTTCCGCGTGTTGGAATCAGTTTCTTTCCTAAACGAGAACGGTTATGTTCTATAAGTGAATTTGCAACTTTTAGTATTGGTTCACGAGAGCGATAGTTCTCTTCTAGCTTATATACACTAGTTCCTTCAAAATCTTGATCAAACTCCATAATATTTCTTATGTGTGCTCCACGCCAACCATATATACTCTGGTCATCATCACCAACAACACAAAGGTTTTTATGAGATGTACAAAGCTTTTGAAGAAGTTTTAACTGAAGTTCATTTGTATCCTGGTACTCATCAACCATGATGTACTGATACTTCTCAGATGTACTTTTAGCTAGTTCAGAATTTTCATCTAGAAGCTTATATGTAAGCGCGATTAAGTCATCAAAGTCAACAAGATTATTTTCTAAAAGATTTGCTTGGTAAGCTTCATATACTTTAGCAATTTGTTGATAGTTATGACTTTCTGCTTGCTTATAAGCATCATCAGGATTTAAAAGTGAATTTTTATATCTAGATATTTCACTAGCAATTAGTGGAGTAGCTAATTCAGAGTTTATTTTTTTGATAATTCTTTTTTTATCATCAGTATCTATTACTACAAAGTTATTTTGTCTTCCTAAAAGATGAATATGAAATTTTAAAAACAGAAGGCCAAACTTATGAAAAGTACAAAGCATTGGTGGATAAGCTGCACTTTCCATCATGTCAGTAGCACGTTCTTTCATCTCTTTAGCAGCTTTATTTGTAAAAGTAAGAGTAAGAGTATTTGAGGCAGGTATTCCTAAACCCTCTACTAAATATGCTAAGCGAGAGATTATTGTAGTTGTTTTACCACTACCTGCACCGGCAAGTATAAGCACAGGACCTTCTGATTGTTTAACAGCTTGAGTCTGAGAGTCATTTAGTTTGTTAAATACTTTTTCCATAAATTACTACTATCTTAAATTAATTTAAATTATTATATCTAAATAAATATAAATATTACAAAACTATTGCTTTACTTATAATTTTGAGTTATAATTTCACTTATTAATTAAACTTATAGGAATTATTATGTTAAAAGATTTTGCTAAACTTAAAACGTTTTTAATGGTCATAAAAGAGAAGAGTTTTTCTAAGGCATCAGCTAAACTAGGCATCTCACAACCAGCAGTTACTCAACAAATCAAATTTATCGAAGACTACCTTGACACTGCGATAGTAGAGAGAAAAAAGAATGGTATTCTTCTTACAAAAGAGGGTGAAGACCTATATAGAATTGCAGTTAGACTTGAAAAAGCCATAGCAAATAGTGAAAAAGAACTTCTTAAAATCATTAACAAAGACTTTACATTTGTAATGGGTTCTTCAAACGCTATTGGTAACTATGTTTTGCCTAACTATCTTGGTGAAATCAAAAAAAGAATTGATAACGATGTATACATGAATGTTGGTCGTTCATGTGATATGATTGATGAACTTGAAGATAAAAAAATCGATGTAGCACTAATAGAATCTCCAGTATTTAGAGATGGTATTGTGTATAGAGAATGGGTTATGGATGAACTTGTTGTATTTTCTAACCAACCTATTAAAAAACACTTAGCAGTGGAAGATTTAATGGACTTTGACTGGATATGTAGAGATGAAGAGTCTCATACAAGAAAACTTACATCTGAAGTTTTTGAAGAGATGGGTGTAAACTGTAGTAACTTTAGTGTTCTTGGTATTTTAGGAAGTCCTACTGCCATTAAAGAGGCAATTATTCATGCTGATCCTACAGCTGAAAGACCAGTAACATCTGTTATGAGTCGTCATGTTATAGCTGATGAACTAAGAGATGGAAAGCTTTTTGAAGCTAGACTTAAAAACTATAAAATTGAAAGAAACTTTTACATTGCATACATGAAAGAAAGAAAACATGATGCATTTGTTGATAATGTAGTTAACTACCTTCTATCTCTTCATAAGATATAGGGTCTTAACAACTTACTTTAAAAATTTAGAGTTCTCTGGATTCGAAAGAAATGAAGCCATAGAGTTCTCAACTCCATCACTATCTACTTTCTCAATACTCTCTTCATCTTTTTTATATGTAGCTAAATTTATTAGTAGTGGTGTTTCGTCGACTATAACTTGAATAATGCTTAGAAGTGGTACAGAGACAACTGAACCAAAATTATCAGCCCCAAAACCAGCCTCAAAAACTAAAGTATCATCAACAATTTTTGCAGTATCAAATGTATATCCAGCTAAAAAGAAAAGAGTCATTGGTCTAAACTCTGCATTTATATCTTCTGGAAGAGATGGCTCAAAAGATATATCGTCAATCTTACAAAGTATTCCAAAGTTTCTCTCTTTATCAAAAAGATGAATCATCATATCCTGTATATTCTTTTTCATCAATTTAGCAAAATCTTCATCTTGTATTACAACATCTAACACATTACATCCTTATATGTAAAATTATATCAAAAACTCACAGTTTTCTAAAACATAAAAGTCTATCATAGCATTCATAAGTGCTACTTTCTTATACTTTCTTATATCTTGTATCTTTATATCTGCTTCTGTGAGTTTACCTTCATCTAAAAGTCTATCTCTGGTAGTACCTTTAAGTAATGGGCTCTTAGGTGTTAACCATACACCATTATCATAAAATGCTATATTTGCAATACTCGTATCTCTAACCAGTAAATCTTTTACTATAAGTATATCATCTGCTTCTTCTCGTGTCTCAAAAAGAGCATCTATTTTATTTCTACATGTAAATTTATTTGCATACTCTATGTCATTATCGAAAACTATCTTTAAGGAGTTTATTTCTCTTTTTTTATATTCATGATAAGTAACTTCAATCGATTCAGCTGTATATACTAACCTGCATCTATAAACACCATACTCAGGTGGATTTAAATATTTACCCAAGTCATCTTTTTCTATAGCTTTTAGTGATTCAAGTACAGCATCATATCTTTTTTGATGATAAGAGAGATTAAAAATCTCTCCATCGACTGCCTTGATAGTTTCTAAATAACTATTCACTAAATAAGTCTGTTGATAGGTATCTCTCACCTGTATCACAAAGAATAGTAACTAATGTTTTACCTTGGAACTCATCTCTTGATGCTACCTGCATTGTTGCGTAAACATTTGCACCTGCAGATATTCCGACAAGCAGTCCTTCTTGACGAGCTAACATCTTAGCTGTATTGATAGCATCTTCATTACTTACTTGTATAACTTCACCATAAACTGTTGTATCTAAAGTTTTGGGAATAAAACCAGCACCTATTCCTTGAATAGCATGGGGACCTGGTTCACCACCCGAGAGTACAGCAGAAGCCTTAGGTTCAACTGCAAAAACTTTTATATCTGAGATAGCTTCTTTTAAAACTTTTGAAGTACCACTAATAGTACCTCCTGTTCCTACTGCAGCTACAAAAGCATCTATTTTAGAGTCCATATCGCTTAAAATCTCTTTAGCAGTTGTTAGCTCATGAATCTCCGGGTTCGATGGATTTTCAAACTGTTGAAGTACTATAGAGTTTTTCGTTAGTAACTGCAGTTCATTTGCTTTTGCAATCGCTCCGTTCATGCCAAGTGCTGCTGGAGTTAGTACTAATTCTGCACCAAAAGCCTTTAGTAATTTTCGTCTCTCTAGACTCATAGACTCAGGCATCGTCAAAATAAGTTTCAGTCCTTGTGCTGCACAATTTGAGGCTAAAGCGATTCCCGTATTTCCACTTGTGGGCTCAATAATTACTGTATCTGCTGTAATTACACCAGACTCTTGAGCCCTTCTAATCATATTAAGTCCTATTCTATCTTTTACAGAACTGGTTGGATTCATAAACTCGCACTTAGCAACTATATTTGCTCCAGTTTTTTTAGATAAGGAGTTCAATCTAACCATAGGAGTATTACCAATAAGCTCAGTTACATTACTTGCTATCTTCATATTTTTACCTTTATTTATAGTAACTTAGATACTATTTTATTTCTTCCATCTGCCTTGGCTCTTTGTAAGTGTTCATAAGCCTTAGTATATATATTTTGTTCATCTTTTATATTATCACTTTTTATAGAAACTAAACCGAATGATGCAGTAAGTACATGATAAGTTAAGTTACCTTTATGTTTTATTGATAACATTTCAATGTTTTTCTTTAAAACCTGAGTATACAACCTACCCTCATCTTCACTTTCTGATCTAAAAAGAATACCAAACTCACCACCACCAAGTCTAAAGCAGTAATCATCAGGACGTCTAAGAGATGCTATCAAAGAGTCGGCAACCGCTATAAGTGCTTCATCACCTCTAGAGTGACCATATATCTCATTATACTTTTTAAAGTCATCCAAATCCAATATAGAAAAGTTTATACAACCACCATTTCTTTTTATACCATTTACCATTCTAGGAAATACATCATTAAAGTGTTTTCTATTGTATAAAGAAGTCAAGTCATCTATAAAGACTAACTCTTCATTCATTTTTCTAGCTGTAATGTTATGCATGATATAGTTATAACAAAACAACTTATTATCTTTAAATTTTGCCTCTATTTTAGTACTTAACCAGTAACTCTCACCTGTCTTAGTTCTGTTTTGAATCTCTCCGCTCCACTCAGAGTGTTCATCCAACTCTTTATGTATACCTTCATATAGTTTTTTTGATGTCTCTGGATCACGAAGAGTCTCAAAATCTTTGCCTAAGAGTTCATCTTTTGTATAACCACTAATGTCACAGAATCTTTGACTAACCCCTATAATAATAAAGTCATGAGATACATCAACCATCATAATATTATTATCGATCATGTCAGTGTATTCATATAGGTTATCAAAACTATCTTGAAGATATTTAAGACTTTTTGAAAGAGTAAAGTTTATGATTAAAAGAGTTACTATAACGATAACTATTAAAAATATTAGTAAAAACTGTAAGTCCCTTTTATAAACAGAGTCATCTACACTTGCTACAAAATAAAATTTAGAAATTGTTAGATTTAGTATATCTTTAATATCAAAGGATTGTACGAAGTACTCTTTACCCCGTCTTGTAAATATCCTATCGCCATTAAATGTACCAGTCGATAGTTTTTCAGATATCTCTATATCATCTAATGTCTTGCTTGCAAGTTTAAAAGAAGAACCATTTCCAAGTAAATCAACTTTTACACCATTAAGTCTAGAGTATTTAGACATGTCTTCTAGAATATACCCAATGTCTACGCCCATCTCAATAAGTCCTATGTACTGTCTATCGTAAAATATAGGATGAAAGCTTTTTAGTAGTATTTTATCTTTGGCTTGTTCATAAGCTGATGCGTATTTATGCGTTACCTCTACTTTTTTTATAACTGGACTTGTAAATGATGGTCTTTCTAAACTTAAGTCTTCCATATCTAAAAAGAAAGTATTGTCTTTTAGATGAATATTCATCATTACAAGATTTTTATTGTCAGATTTTAATATCTCATATTTATTTGATATCAATTTATGTACAAGGTTTTTATCATGTTGTAATATAGATTTTTTAAGTTCAAGTGAATTGAACTGTTTGAGCACAACGCCCCTATAGAAATTTTTATACTTATTCAGTATGCTTTCATAAGATAGTGCACTGTTTTTTAAATACTCTTTTTTGCTTAGTTCTATACTTTCATTTTTTTGCATCTTTACAATATAAAAAATTGAAGCAGATAAGACAATAAGAGAAGTCGCAATAATAAATAATGTTTTGTTTTTAACACTCATCAGTATAATCCTATTTTATATAGTTAATAGGTATTATACCAATTATTTTAGAAGTTGAGTATTCTAGTTAGCATAACCAAGGTGAAGAGCAGTTTCTGAATCCCATTTTGAGATATGCAGCATCAACCACTGTGAAAAATCTTTCTCTAAAAAGCCTTGTAGTTCAGTAGGCCCTTTAAGTATTTCCCATCTTTTATGAAACTTTGCTAGTTTTTTTCTCATAGTGTCATGATCATTTTTATGAGTTTGAAAATTAACATAGTTAGTTTGCTCCATCAAATCTTCTTCAGTTTTAAAATGATCTTCTACATCAAATAGAACAACCTTAAACAGTTCATCTATCTTATCTATATCTTTTGCTAAAACAGCATCATGGAAGTTGTTAAATACTTCTATTTCCTCTTCATGTAACATATTCATGACATCGTTTGCTACTTGTGGTAATCTACTTGGGTCTATTAACATTATATATATCCTCGAAATAAGTTTTAATTAAAAAATTATATCTTAAAGAAGTTGTTATTTTATTGAGGTTATAAAGGGAAGTATAAAAATATAAGTATTTTAAAAGATGGTGCGATCGGAGGGATTTGAACCCTCACACCGTTAGGCACAAGCCCCTCAATGGTGGGAAAAGGTCCATCTAACCCTATGAAATAGGACTAAGACTTTTAACTGTGCAACTTTTGTGCAAGTTAATTTTACTATTTATGACCAATCATTCTATTAAAGATATCTTCTGAATTATTCGCCATATTAGAATAATTCTCATTATTTAAGACACCTTGCTTTATATAGTGTTTGTTAATAGTGTTTGAATTTTCACTATGTCCCATTATTTTTTTAGTTTGACTTAAATCACTTCCACCATAACTCATTATCGAAGCGTATGTTCTCCTATTCGCTTGTAAAGTTTTATACTCTACACCTATTGACTCCAAAAATGGTTTAAAGTGATAATCAACTATCGTTTTTGATTCTCTATATGGTCTTGAATCTTTATTTATAAACAACCATTCATTAGATGGACGAACTTCATAATAGTTTTTCAACACTTCTAATGTTCTAGGTAAAATCGGTATAGGTCTATCGTGGTTCTTATCTCCACTACTTCCCTCTGTTATTATTCCTTTTGAGATACTTCTACTTACAAACATAAGTCCATACTCTAATGAAAAATCTGACCATTTTAACGCCATCACCTCTCCTACACGGAGTCCTGAGGTAAATGAAATTTCTAAAAAAACCCTCAACCAACCATATGATTTAGACAACATTAAACTGACTTCATCAGTTGTATAAACTCTATTGTCTTTTGGTTTAGTGTTAAACTTTATATCTTTTACAGTTTTACTTTCAACTGGATTTTTTTCAATTATATCATTGTCAAATGCATAAGATAGAATTGAACCAAGTATATTTTTAGCTCGCTTTACTCTCTCCTCAGACATTTTTTCTTTTAATTGTTTTATAAAATTAATAATATCTATGGGTTTTATATCACTCATAGCATAATGTCTAAAATATGGAAGTATATGTAAATGAAAAACTCTCAAAGTATCTTTCTGCGAAGACTCTTTTCTTCTGTCAGATGTTAAGTTAATAACCTCTAAGCCAAACTTTTCTAAACTAATGTTTTTTAAAGATAAGAAGGAAGTTTCCTCCTCTAAAATAGCTTTTAAAACATCTATACCTTTTGCAGTTTTAAACCATTTTTTTGTCAAAGAACTATACGTTTTATCTGTTGTTCTTCGATACAATTTTCCGTTAATTGAACCTCGAACCCAGATTGTATTACCACGTAAATATAATTTACCATCTCCTCTTGCCATTACTAACCCCTTAATTGGATTGTAATTGCAGTCTCACGGGACATATAGATCTTAGCACCTTCTTTCCAAAAGTCTTCTTCAGGTTCAAAATTATTTATTAAATATTCTCTAATAGATTGTCTAGTCTTCCCCGTTTTATCTACAAGGTAAGATATTGACACCTTTTTTGGTAATAATAAGTTTATAAAACTTTGTTGCTCTTTTAAAATTTGTTTGATTTCTAATAACTG
>JAOFSE010000017.1 GCA_028044295.1 Sulfurimonas sp. | reverse complement strand
CCAATAGCTAAAGAATTTGGTAGTGATAAAGTGTATGAACTTGATGTATCAAATGAAGAACACATGGCTGGTATAGCTGAACTAGTAGAAAAAGATTTTGGTAAGATAGACTTTCTTGTTCATTCTGTTGCATTTGCTCCAAAAGAAGCTCTCTCAGAACCATTTATGAAAACGACTAAATCAGCATTCCAAATTGCTATGGATATTTCAGTTTACTCTCTTATTGATTTAACAAATCGTTTAGAATCTGTTTTAGCTGATGATGCTTCGATTCTTACTCTTTCTTATCTTGGTGGACCAAAGTATGTAGTAAACTACAATGTTATGGGTGTTGCAAAAGCAGCTCTTGAATCAACTGTTAGATACATGGCAGTAGATTTAGGTAAAAAAGGCCAAAGAGTAAATGCCATATCTGCAGGACCGATTAAAACACTTGCAGCAGCTGGTATTGGTGACTTTAAACAAATCCTTAACTGGAATGAAGTAAATGCGCCACTAAAAAGAAATGTGACAACTGAACAAGTTGGTAACTCTTCAATGTATTTACTTAGTGATTTAGCATCTGGCGTTACAGGTGAAGTACACTATGTTGACAGTGGTTATAATATTATGGGTATGGGTTCTGCTGAGCAGAATGAAGATGGTAAAACTGTTATGTCATGGGATGTGAAAGAGAAGTAAATCTCTTTTACATGTAAAGATTTTATTTTCCTATTACAGGCATAGAATTTATTTTTCTTGTATGAGAGTCTTTATCATTAGTAACATTAGCACTATTGTAAACTGACATTTTATCTACATACTCTTGTAGTGTAAAACTTCTATCTTCATCAGAATATTTTTCTTGTACCTCTTTACGATTTTCAACTTGCTCTTTAGTCATCTCTTTTATAATAACTCCAGTTTTTACCTCGATAACATCTGCAGAACCATCTACTTTTTCTACAATTTTAATTTTTGGTTCTTTAATCTCTTTATGTATTTGAGTTTCTTCTTTTGTCATCTCTTTTAAAACAATCCCTGTATCAGACTCAACTAATTTTGATGAACCATCTTCATTTGGAACAATTTTAACCTTTGTTTCACCATTTGGTTTAGTTGCACTAGAGACTACAGGATCCCATTCCTCTTTAAGCCATTTATCTAAAGAGCGTTGCATAAAGCCATCTGTTTTCTCTTTTTTGCCTGCTACTGCATTAACAGCCTTGTTCTGCGAAGGATTCGCACCATCAACTTGTGAACAAGCTGTAAATATAAGTAGTGTTGACGTTGTTAATGTAATTAGTTTTGTTTTCATATTTGTAGTATACAGTAAGAAAATTAACATTACTTATAAAAAATATTACAATTTAATTATAAGTTTAGTTTAATTTAATAATAAGTGTGCGATAATATTATATATTTAAAGTTAAATAGCTAGTTTTTGATTATAAGTTAACTTTAATATACTTTTTTATTTGGGAGAATATAAATGAAATTAACAAAGTTAAGTTTAATAGCAGCAATGCTTATAGGTTCAAGTGCTTTTGCAATTGAAAATACAAAAGTTTCTGGAGATATCAACTTATTTTATGGAACTATGCATTCTGATGGTGGGACATACGGCGGAGCAAGTACTGATTTATTTGACGCTGCTGGTGCATATGGTGATATCTCAGTTAATTTAGAGTTAACTACAGATTTAACAAAGGGTGTTTCTGCAGGTGCTAAAGTTACTTATGTTACAACTTTAGGTTTAGAGAATAATCTTGTTGAAAATACTTGGTCTAATACACATGCTGTAACATCAAATCAAGCTGCAAGTTTCGCAACTAGAGCACAACTTGATGATGCTATGTATATGGGTGAGTTATGGGTAGCTGGTACTGCAATGGATACGACACTAAAAGTGGGTCGTCAATCTTTAGATACTCCATTAGCATTCACAGAGTCTTGGGGTGTTGATGCTAATACATTTGAGGCTGCTGTTGTAATTAATCAGAGTCTTCCTGATACAACTCTAATTGGTGCTTATGTTGGTAAATCAAATGGTTCTGCAGATGATTTAAATGCAACAGGACATAAAAATAATACAGGTTTAAATTCAGTTGCTGGTTATGCAACAGCTGCACAAGCTGGTTATATGGCACAAGAAGGTAAGTTTAATACATTTGGCACAAATGGTGTTTATGTAGCAGGTTTAATTAATAACTCTGTTGAACCATTAACTGTTCAAGCGTGGTATTACTCTCTTCAACAATTAGCAGATGCTATTTGGTTACAAGCTGATCTTAATGTTGATGGAATCTTACTTGGTGCTCAATATACTGAAGTAGATGTAGATGCTGGTACAAATAAGGATGAGGCTTATTCATTCATGGTTGGTTATGAAGCTAAAGATATGGTAACTATTAAAGCTGCATACTCTTCAGTTGATGAAGATGGTACTATCGGTGTTGCAAATGTTGCAACTGGTAATGGTAACTCAAGAAATGGTGCAGGTGCTCAATCTAAACTATATACTGAAATGTGGTGGGCTTACGGAAGTGTATCTGCAATAGGTGCTGATTCTTGGTCAGTTACTGCTGAAACTACAGTTGCTGGTATAGATTTATTTGCAGGTTACTACAAAGCTGATATTGATCCAACAGGAGCAACAGATGAAGAGATGACAGAAATCGCTTTAACTGCTACTAAATCATTTGGTCCACTTGATACTTCTTTAGCAATTATCTTAGATGATTTCGAAGATAACGCTGCTTCAACAAATAACTATCAAAGTAATAACTTACAAGTATATTTAACATATAACTTCTAGTATTAGTTACATGTAAAATTCATTTCTCCCATTAGGGAGATAATGAATACTTTTCTTTTTCGATATAATCTTCTCTATGAAACTACTTCTAAATAAAATCTTTTATATTTTCTTTATGCTTATAATAATTTCACTTATATCATTTTTAGCGATTCATGCAGCACCAAATAGTTTCTTCGCAGCAGGGGAGTTAAACCCTAACATGACAAAGGAGTCTATAGAAGCTTTAAAGGCTGTTTATGGTTTAGATAAACCACTTCATCAGCAGTATATAGACTGGGTTACAAATATTGCTACTTTAAATTTTGGTATTTCATTTGTAACAGGTCAAGACGTCTCCGCAGAGATATTAAAAAGATTACCTATAACACTTATTATGAACCTGACAGCCATGGTTTTTGTATTTATAGTATCTATATACTTAGGGATTAAGTCCGCTATGAATTATGAGAAAAAAAGTGATTATATAATTCGCCAAATATCTTTAGTCTCTTTTTCTATGCCATCGTTTTATCTAGCACTTATATTGATAATCTTTTTTTCTATAAAGTTAGATCTTTTCCCAATAGCAGGACTACATTCTATAGATGTTAAAAGTGGTTTTGAATACTACATAGATATGGCTTGGCATTTAGTTTTGCCTGTTGGAGTTATGATATTTGTAGGTCTGGGAAGTATGATTATATATGTTAGATCTTTAACTTTAGAAATATTAAAGAGTGATTATTACTTTTTTGCACTTTCTCGTGGTTTAGATAAATTAAAATTACTTCGTTATTATATATTACCAAATCTATTACCACCCATTATTACCCTTTTAGGTCTATCACTTCCAGGTCTTATTGGTGGTAGTGTTATTTTAGAATCTATTTTTGGGATTGATGGAATGGGACAACTGTTTTTTATGAGTGCTTTATCTCGTGATTATCCTATAATTATGGGTACTTTAATGATTACAGCTTTTTTAACACTTTTAGGGAATATGATAGCGGATTTAATTCTTTTAAAATTAAATCCGTATATAAAAAGAGGTTAGACTATTTAAATAATGCTTCTAGTGCATCAACACCATCTTTAGCTTCTTCGATTTCACCATTTTCTGTAGTAGTACTGTCAGTTTCAACTAGTTCAATGTTTAGTCCACTAATCATTGAAGCAAGACGAATATTTATACCACTTTTACCAATAGCTTTTGACTTTTGGTCTGCTGGAAGAGTAATGATTGCACGTTCTGCTTCACCCTCTTCATTTTTAACGATTTCAACATGCGAAATAATTGCAGGAGCCATAATTCTAGATATAAAAAGTTCAGGTATAGATGTGTATTCTATACAGTCTATATTCTCGCCTATAAGCTCTTGACTAACAGCATTGATACGAACACCTTTTACACCAACAGTTGCACCTACTGCATCCACTTGTGGATGAGTACTAAGTAGTGCAATTTTTGCTCTCTCGCCAGGTATTCTAGCACTTCCTTCGATTAATACAGCACCATCAGCTATTTCTGGAACTTCAAGGGCCAATAGCTCTTCTAAAAATTTAGGAGATGTACGAGAAAGTTCAATTTGCATACCATTTTCTTTGTCCATATTGACACGACGAACAACAGCTTTAAGGTGGTCGCCTATACTAAATGATTCACCTTTAATACGGCTTTTCATTGGAAGTACAGCGCGAACTTCATCAACTTCTATATATGTAGAATTTTGAGAATCAACTCTTGTTACACGACCTGTTACAAGAGTCCCTATCTTAGATTTATATTTGTTGTAAAGTTCATCCTCTACAACTCTTTGTATGTGGTATTCTATCTCACGATGAAGTTGAGAAGCACCAGTTCTTCCATACTCTTCTAGTAGATGAGGAACTTGCAGTTGATCATCAAGTTCTACTTGATCATCATACTCTCTAGCTTCTGTTATAGATATATATGCTGGTGCTACTTCTTCATCTTGAAGTCTTTCATCATCATCATTTACTACTGTAATTGTTTGGATTATATCAAGTGCTTTAGTTTCATCATTTATAACTGCTTCAAAAGCAAACTTATTGTCTATAACTCTCTTCGCAGTTTGAACAAATGCAGTTTTTAATGCAGTCATAACTTGGTCTGGTTGTAGCCCTTTTTCGTGAGCAATTGCCTCGGCAATATCTATAATTTTTTCCATTAATGTGTCCTTGTTAGGGTAGTCTCATAAAAAACAGTGTTAAAATATTTATTGGGATTTCTTATGAAGTATGTAATTATATCCAAAGAGTATAAAATCATCTTTAATTAAGTTTTTAGTACTTTTTAACTATAATGCAATACTTTTATTAAGGAATAATACTATGGATTTAAAATTCGCAAGAGCTGATGTAGAAAGCAAACCAAAAAAAGCAGATTTAGCTAAATTAGAAGCAGCTGCAGAAAAAGATGATAGTGTAATATTTTACTTTGACAGAGATAACTCTCATAAAGATTTACTTTCTCTTCAAGATCATTTTGAAGAAAAAGGCAAGAGTTTTTACATGACTGAAGTTAAATATGGACTTTCAGATAACGAATACATGTACCAAGTTCACATCATAAACTAATCATAATAAGATGTCAAAAAAACTTTTTATAGAAACCTTAGGTTGTGCAATGAACTCACGTGACTCTGAGCACATGATTGCACAACTAAAAGAAAAAGAGGGTTATGAAACCACAGATGATATGCCATCTGCTGACCTAATTTTAATAAATACATGCTCCGTTCGTGAAAAACCAGTATCAAAACTGTTTTCAGAACTTGGTGTTTTTAACAAGAAAAAAAAAGAGAGTGCAAAGATAGGAGTTTGTGGTTGTACAGCTTCGCATCTTGGTGATGAAATTCTTAAACGTGCTCCCTATGTTAGTTTTGTTTTAGGTGCGAGAAATGTATCTAGAATAGCTGAAGTACTTCATAAGGACAAAGCTGTTGAAGTAGATATTAACTATGACGAGAGTGAATTTGCATTTGATGACTACAGAACATCCCCTTATAAAGCTTACATAAATATTTCAATTGGTTGTGATAAGTCTTGTACATTCTGTATAGTTCCAAAAACTAGAGGTGATGAGATATCTATACCTGATGAACTGATTATTAGAGAAGCTCAAAAAGTTGTGGATTCAGGTGCAAAAGAGATTTTTCTTTTAGGTCAAAATGTAAATAACTATGGACGTCGTTTCTCCGGTGAACATGAAAAAGTAAATTTTACTGAGCTTCTTCGTCGTTTGAGTAAAATAGAAAAGCTAGAACGTATTCGTTTTACATCCCCACACCCTTTTCATATGGATGATGAGTTTATAGAAGAATTCGCTAAAAATCCAAAAATATGCAAATCAATGCATATGCCTCTTCAGAGTGGCTCAACAAAAGTTTTAAAAGATATGAAACGTGGATACTCTAAAGAGTGGTTTTTAAATCGTGTAGAGAAACTAAGAGCTGAATGTCCAGAGGTTAGTATATCTACAGATATTATTGTAGCTTTTCCAGGCGAGAGTGATACGGATTTTGAAGATACTATTGATGTAATGAAACAAGTTGAGTTTGATCAAATTTTTTCTTTTAAGTACTCTCCACGTCCTGAAACCGAAGCAGAGTCATTTACAAATGTAGTGGATGAAGATATAGCATCTATGAGGCTTACAACTCTTCAAGACCTTAATACTAAAATAATAGATGATAAAAATGCTACTCAACTCGGCCGTACATATAAAGTTTACTTTGAAGCTTTAAATAGAGACTATTTTGTTAGTGGTAGAACTGATAATAATCTTGTAGTTAAAGTTAAAGGCTCAGATGAACTGCTGGGCCAATTTAGAGATGTTAAAATAACTTCTATAGGGAGAACAATTTTAACTGGAGAAATAGTTGCTTAAGAAACTATTACGTGCATTAGCTCTCGTAATTGTTCCTATTATAGGAACAATCATTATTAGACTGATATATTTAACAAGTAAAAAAGAGCTTGAACCTGCAGTAGTGGAAAATGACCAGCCTCTTATTTTTGCTTGTTGGCATGGGGAACTTTTAATGCTTCCATACCTTTATGGACGTTATAGAAAAATACCTCATGCAAAAGTTTTAATCTCAAGTCATTTTGATGGTCTTTTAATTTCTAAAACAATAGAGTATTTTGGTCTAGAAACAATAGCTGGTTCAACTAATAGAAATGCTGCGAAAGTGCTTATCCAAGGTATTAAAGCATTAAGAGATGGTTATGATATCGGTATTACTCCGGATGGTCCAAAAGGACCAAGGCATCAAGTGGCAGATGGCCTTATAATAATGGCTCAAAAGACAAATACAAAAATAATTTTAATTAGAATGATACCAACTTCATATTGGCAGTTTAACTCTTGGGATAAGTTTACTGTTCCTAAACCTTTTGGTACTCTTAAATATTATGCTACACTTCCTATAGACGTAAGTGGCTTAGAGTTAGAAGAAGCAAGAACTTTACTTCAAGAGAGGTTACAAAACTATGAAGCCTAAGGTGTTGATTCCTGTAGTAGGATTATTTATACTTTTTATAATGGGTGTCTATTTCCTTACAAATCCATCTTATGAAAAATCTATAAAAGCAAAATACTATTTTGAAATAGGTGATTACAATGAAGCATATGCACAAGCTAAGGAAGCATTTTCTCTAGACGTTTATAACCGCATGGCAGCTACTGTTATGGCACAGTCTCAAACTTCATTAAGGTACTACAATTATAATCAAGATGCTAAAAAATATATGGCGTCGATAGACGAAATATCACTCCACGATACTATCTCTGATGCTGATAAAGCAAAGATAAGACTGATGTGTGAGATTATGATTAGTGCATATATAAAACTAGCCCCTAGTGTTATAACGGATAAAGATTTAGTAGGCGAGTCTGCTAGTTATTATTCAAAATTTGAGAGACTCCTTGAAAAAGTTACTCAATACTAAACGAATAGAGTTTTTAGAGTATATTGAAAAGATAAGAGGATACTCTGACCTTAGTATAAAAACGTATGATGAGGCACTAAAAGAAGCTTTTGAATATGTAGAAGTACTAGAAGACAATAAGCAACTAATTATAAATATGATGCCATATAGAATCAAAATAGCTCATTTAAACTCCAAAACAATAAGCAAAAAACTTAGTGCAATGAGATCTTTTGTAGAGTATTTAAATGATAATTCATTAGTAGTTGTTTTAAAATCTGATGACAGTGTGAAAGTTGCCAAAACACTTCCAAAACCAGTATCTCACAAAAATATTTTAGAAGCTATAAGTCATTGTGATGAAGAGGAGCGTTTAATTATAACTATCCTCTATACTTTAGGACTTAGAATTTCTGAACTTTCCTCACTTAAATTATCTGATATTTCCACAGAATGGGTACGAGTTCTAGGTAAAGGAAATAAACATAGAGATATACCACTACTAGGAACTACTAGTGAGTTAATAGATGAATATTTAAGTGTAAGAGCACAAAAAAAGTTTATTTTAGAGAAAAATGGCGAAAAATTAAGCGAAAACAGTCTAAGATATATAATAACAAAAATTTTTAGAAGGGTCGGATTGAAAGTTACTCCACATCAACTTCGCCATGCGTATGCATCTGAACTATTAAATGGTAATGCACCAATTACAGATGTAAGTGAATTACTTGGGCATTCATCAATGGCGACGACTCAAATTTATACCAAACTTGGCAGTGCACTGAAGCAAAAAAACTATAATAGTGCACACCCCTTATGTGGAGTAGATAAATCATGATAAGTAAGTTTTTAGAGACTTTATATACTAAGGTTTTTATTAATATTATTGTCAAAGCTACATCTAGTGAAGTGTATGTTGAAATATGCTCAAAAAATGGTGTAGAGAGTGGTGATCACTCATCTTTTAAAACAACTTCCATAAACTCTGAAATGTTTGAATACATAAATCATTATATAAAACAGTCACCTTTTTACTACGTGTCAATTTTAGATAAGTCTCCATCCCAAGGAGCACTTCCCACTTGTGATAGCGATGAGTATAGTAAATACATACAAAGTACTTCAATAGAGACTGTTTGTAAAGATAAAAAGTGGATTTCTTATACTGAACGTTCTGAGATAAAGGACTTGAAGTATGAGTACAGAAGTATAGGGTTAGATTTTATTTTTTCTCCTTTTAATATACTAAATGATTTTTTCAAAGATAAGACAGACTCTGAGTTAGCGATTTTTATTTTAGTTGAGGATAAGTATATATCTTTAGCTGTTTTTAATCATACTGAAATGGTTTATGCTGAACTTATTGATATGCATAAAGAAGAGCTTGAAGAAGATCATGAGCTTATAGATTCAACGTTAGATGACGATTTATTACTCGAGATTGATGAAGTGGATTTAGAAGATATAGAAATTGACGATGATGATTCATTAGAAGATTTTAGCGATATAGAAGATTTAGATACTACTGAAGATATTGAAGAGTTTGCCGAAGTTCAAGAAGAAGAGGAAGCTCCTGTTGATAAAGAAGAGGAAGAGTCTTTTGACGGTATGAATGAAGACTATGAAAGATTTATAATGGTTCAGAATTCTATAAATAACTTTTATAAAGATGATAGATTTGAGAGTGAATTTTTAGAGTCAATATATGTAGCTGATAGTGTTGGAGTAAGTTCTGATTTGAAAAAGTATTTCGAAGAAGAGATGTTCCTGAATGTAGTTGTAAGAAAAATGGACCTACTTGAAGAGATGAGTAAGATGGCAAGGGATGAACTGTAATGAAATATAGTTATATAAATCCTAGAAAAAAATCAGCTTTAACAAAAGACATCCAACTTCTTTTTACATTTTTTAGCGTAACTATAGTTATGCTTTTTTTAACTTATATATTTTTACTATTTCGTGACTATAGATTCAATGTAAACCTTGAAAATACGATTGCAGAGCAACAGCAGTTAAAACTAAGCATAGCTCATATGGAAGATAAAATAACGCTCATTGAAAAACAGAGTATGATCTCTGAGAGAGTCTTTACTAAAAATAGTGTGTTAAAAGACAGCATAAACAATCTTTTTGATTTAGTACCAGCTCGTATAACGTTGTCAGAAGCTAAAATTATGGAAAATGGTCTTATTTTATATGGGGTTACACCAAATAAAGATGTATATAATTTTATGCTCCAAGCACCGCTTAGGTCAATTTTCCATAGAAGTTATAGCAGCTTTTATGCTCTTGATAGTGGTTGGTACAGATTTGTTTCAACTAACTATATAGATGAGGAGTCTAGTGATGAATATTAGTAGGCAAAATATCTATCTTCTAGGACTATCAGTATTCTTACTTATCTTTGTCCTAATTTTTTCATTTGGAGTATTAATCCCAAATGGTAAAGATTATAGAGTAAAAAGAAAAGAGCTTCAAGATGAACAAAAGAAGTTAAGACAACTACAAAATTTCTCAGATGATACTTCAAATGTGCTTCAAAGACTACAAACTGATAATAGACATATTATTACAGCTTTTGAAAATAGTTTTAGTGTAGAGCGATTTGAAAAACTGCATAGTAAGTTTTTTAGTACACTTAAGTTGTCAAAAATTGAGAAGAGTGAAAATGAAAATATATTTAGCGTTTATGAGGTAAATACTACCTCTGCGATTAGCTCTCCAAAGAGTTTTTATAATTTTTTAGAAGCTGTAAATAAAAGTGACTGGATAGTTGGTATAAACTTCCCTATAAACTTTAAGAGAGATAGTGAGACTATTAGTTCATCTTTTACTATGAAAGTGTATGCAAACGCACAAACACCACAAGATTTAAATACAACTAAGTAACTCTTCTAGCTTTACTAAAGCCTTATGGTTTTGGTAAAAGTATGGACGAAGTTTTGGCTCTACATGTAAAAGCCTCATCTTCTCTTTAAATTCTTTTTCCATATTTTCTTGTTTTGTTAATGGTGTTATAAATACGTAGTCTTCACTTTGATTTATAACAAACTTTCTTCCAACTGTTACAGTTATTTCACTCTTTAGTTGATGTCGTTCACTCGCGCTCAACATGTAAATATTAGACTTTAGATATTTGTCTATTGCCAATATATTACTTCGTTGATTATGAGAGTTTTTAAAGTATGCAAATTCACCTAGATTTTCTACATGTAACTCTTTGACAAGCGAGTCTCTATCTTCATCCAAATACTCAAAACTCTTTTTAATTCCAGATAAGTTCTCTTCCAAAAGGGGTTGCGAATACTTATGTCTAAAACTATTTCTTCGTATGCTTTCATCTTGGTTTGTTTCATCTTCAAAGTACTTAATATTCTCTACATGTAAAAATTTCAAAAGTTCTGACTTGCCTACCTGTAAAAGAGGGCGTAGAAGCTTATAAGAGTCTCTTTTCTCTATACTTTTCATACCAGCTAACTCTATTACTCCTGCACCCTTACAAAACTGCATAAGCATCCATTCAAGCCTATCTCCTAGATGATGGGCGGTAAGTAAATTGTCATACCTACATGTAGAGATTAATTCTTCAAAGAATGAGTATCTTATTTCTCTAGCTTTGGATTCGAAGTTACTATCTATTTTTGGAGCTTTTAAAAGCTTACATGTAAGATTGTATTTATTCGCAAGCTCTTGAGCATAGAGTACTTCATCTTCACTCTGGGCTCTAACTCCGTAGTCAACTATAGCTATGTCAAATGTAATTTTGTTTTTTAGTAGTAAAAAGAAGAGGGCAGTGGAGTCTCCACCAGCAGAAAAGGCTAGAAGGTTTTTTTTACCTCTAAGTTCAAGAAGTGTTTTCTCTTCTAACATCAAAGTTTATCTTAGTTGTGCACAGTCGCTGTTAAGATCTTACCAACGATATCTGTAACTTTAGCCTTGTAAACTTTTCCAAATTCCAAGTCTTCATCTTTATCACGGTCATTTACATATATTTCACCGTCAATCTCAGGTGTCCAACAAATGTCTTTTGCAGATAGTAAAAATTCATGCTCATCGCTCTCACCATCAATAACTAGTTCAATCTCTTTACCGATTTGAGACTTAAGTGATTTTTCTAAAACTTTCGCAGTAATATCACCTAGTAAATCAGCACGCTCAGCAATTACTTCAGCAGATATTTTTTGACTCATATCGTAAGCTGGAGTTGTCTCCTCATCAGAATATGAAAAAACATTGATTCTATCAAAACCAAAGTTTTCTGCAAAGTCACACATCTCATCAAACATCTCTTGAGTCTCATTTGGGTGACCAACTATAAATGATGTTCTTAAAAAAGAGTTTGGAACAGATTTCATAAAGTCTAAAAGCTCAATAGTTTTATCTTTTCCAAATCCACGTTTCATCATACCAAGCATATCATCATTAATATGCTGAATAGGCATATCGAAGTAGTTATGAAATACTTCACTTTTAGCAATATTTTTAAGTAAGTCGATAGATGTAGACGATGGATAAAGATAAAGGATTCTTGCACCCTTAACACCTTCTATAAGCTCCACTCTTTGTATAAGAAGAGAAAGACCATCTTTTACATTTTGATCGCGTAAGTATGAAGAACTATCTTGTGAAACAAAAGAAAAATCATAATACCCTTTAGCAACTAAACCTTCTACCTCTTTAGCAATAGAATCAAGGTTACGGGAGTTTAGCTTACCTTTAAAAGATGGAATAGCACAGAAACTACATTTTTGGTTACAACCTTCTGAGAGTTTAATGTATGCATGGTACGAAGAACCTGTAACAACTCTCTCCGCTCCATCAATTAAGAATACTTCATCAGAAAAACGGCTCTCTTTTGCTGCTAAAAGCTCATCTATCTTGTCGTAGTCACCAACACCTGTAAATATATCTACCTCAGGCATATCTGCAGCCAATTCTTCGCGGTAACGCTCACTCAAACAACCTGCAACAACTAAGAGAGAGTCATCTTTCCTTGTGTCATGAAGATCTAAAATAGTATTGATAGATTCCTCTTTTGCTGCATCGATAAAGCCACATGTATTTACTATGATTACATCAGCATTTTTATTATCGTCACTAAGTTCAAAGTTTTGAAGTCTACCCATCATTACTTCTGTATCAACTAAGTTTTTTGTACATCCAAGAGATACTATATGAAGTTTGTTGCTCATTTTTACTACTTTTTATATTTTAAATATTTTTCGTATTATATCTAAAGGGAGCACAAAGTATAATTTGTACATGAAAATATATGATGTACTTATTTTAGGAGCGGGCGCTAGTGGGCTTATGTGTGCTTCTCATTTAGATAAAAAATTATCAACTGCTATAGTAGATATTAACTCAAAAGTTGCAAAAAAACTAAAAATCTCAGGCGGTGGTAAGTGTAACATTACATCTGTACATGTAAGTGAAGATAACTTTGATGGTGACAATGATTTTATTGCCTATTCACTCAGTCAATTCTCTAAAGAGGACTTGTTAGAGTATCTACATGTAAATAGTTTAGAACCTGAAATTCGTAAAAATCGTTACTACTTCTGTAAACACTCGTCGGATGAAATCATAGATATACTAAAGAAAAACTCTTCACAAGCAGAGATACTTTTAAACAGAGATATCTTACATGTAGAAAAAAAAGATGAACTTTTTCAAGTAAAAACATCTAAGGATATATTACAAGCTAAAAAACTCATTGTTGCAACAGGCGCGAAAAGTTTTGCAACATTAGGGGCAAGCGATATAGGTCTTAAAATTGCAAATAGTTTTGATATAAAAACAAAAGAGTTTACTCCAGCACTAGTTGGTCTAACAGTTCAAAAAGAGCAGTTTTGGATGAAAGATCTTAGTGGACTCAGCTGTTATGTGAATATACATGTAGAAGGTAAAATACTTAAAGAAGAGATGCTTTTTGCACACAAGGGTATAAGTGGTCCTGCTGTTCTATCAGCCTCTCTTTATTGGAAGAAGGGAAATATTTCTATAGATTTTTTACCAAACGTTAATATACAAGAACTTGTTACTGGAAGTAAAAAACTTGTAAGTTCTGTAATCCCTCTACCAAAAAGACTCTCCAAAGCAATTTTAGAAGCTTTACATGTAGAAGATATAGAGTGTAAAAAATTAGATCATAAAACTATAGAAAAGTTGAAAAATATTCATAATTATGAGTTTGCACCAGCAGGTAATTTCGGATTCACTAAAGCTGAGGTTTGTCGTGGTGGAGTACTAACAGATGAGCTGAATTTTGCTACCTTAGAATCCTTACATGTAGAGAATTTATACTTTATAGGTGAAGTAGTGGATGTGACAGGTGAACTAGGTGGATACAACTTCCAATGGGCCTTTAGTAGCGGGGTTACATGTGCTAGGTCAATTGTTTGATACTCTTCAATACTGGGTTTTAACTAGTGAGCACAAGAAAAAGTGTAAAGTAGTTAAATTTAAAAGAACTCTAAATCATCATCATCAGATTCTATTTCTGTATCATTAAACATTGCTTCAAGTTCTAGACAGTTATTAGCAAAAGATGCATCAAAATAATGAATATCATTAGTAAGCCTATCAACAAATATATTTTTTATCCACTCTTCTAAGTCATTAGTCACTCCGAGTAAAGCAAAAACAAACATTTTTTTC
This sequence comes from Sulfurimonas sp., assembly GCA_028044295.1. GTDB lineage: Bacteria > Campylobacterota > Campylobacteria > Campylobacterales > Sulfurimonadaceae > Sulfurimonas. The sequence goes on along the minus strand of JAOFSE010000017.1, from coordinate 7,212 downwards.
TTTGCTTTATCATCTACAAAACTCATATCAAGAGTATCAAGAAAATTAGAAAATGATATAAATGCTCTAACTGTAACTGGGAAAGTTGCTAATGAATCTATAACACCCGTAAAGTTTGTAAATACTTCTACTATATCATTCATTTTTATTTTTATACTCTCTATATCATTCAAATCTTCTATATCATATATATGAAGGGCGAGTCTATCAACCTCATGCACAAAGGTTTCTATTTTATCAATAACTGAGTCATCAAGAGTCTCAACAAATGAGTTGGCATCAACTTTGTCATTTTGTGTAAACCTAAGATCATTTGAAATGGAGTTACTTAAAGTTATCTTTTCTTTCTTCGGCTTCTCTTCTTCATCAGTACCACCATTAATAACTTGTTTGTTTGCTTTATTAATACATTCTATCTCATCTTTATAGTATCTTATTGTAGTTTCTAGTTGTTTATTTTTATCACATAGTTCATTGGATAGTTTCTCGATATCTAAATAATATCTATCTAATAATATAGTATCATTGAGCCTATTACATATCATTAGTAATGTTTCAATTATATGTTCCTGAAGAATGGGTTTTGGTGTAAAGTGAGAAATATGTAAATTAATCATTTCTATTAAGTTATTAGAATCGTTATATGCCGAAATAACAAGAATTGTCTGATCTGGATTTATTTTTAAAATATTTTTAGATAATTCTATCCCATTCATATTTGGCATATTAATATCTGTTATGATCAAATGATAGTAAGAATTATTTTCTTTATGAAAGCTTTTGTATTTCTCTAATCCGTCTAAACCATCTATTGCGGTATCAACAACATTGAAAAATGTATTTAGAAATTGTGATGTACTATTTCTAATCTCTATATCATCTTCAATATATAATACTTTGAAGTCTTTTCCTGTACTTGCTAATAATTTCACTGAGCTCATAATTATTCCTATCTATAGTTCATTAATAATATTTACCATTTGATGTAAAGATATTGATGCGTCTACTGCACCAATACGAACTGCTTCTTTAGGCATTCCATATACCATACAACTAGATTCACTCTGTGCATACGTTTTTGCACCCTTATCTTTCATCGCTTTAAGTTTTGATGCTCCATCATCTCCCATACCGGTGAGAATAAACCCAACACCTCTAGAACCAACTTCCTTTGCCATTGATGAAAAAAGTACATTTACACTTGGTTTATGAGAATTTACTTTTGGAAAATCCTTTAAACGTACTACAAAGTCAAAACCAACTTTTTTGATTTCCATATGTAAGTTACCAGGAGCAATCAAAACTCTTCCATTTATAACTTTATCATTATCTTCAGCTTCTTTAATTGTAGATGTTGCAACTATACTATCTAGTCTCTGCGCAAAAGTTTTAGAAAATCCTACGGGTATATGTTGTGTAATGATTATTGGAGTATGGTTTGGTCTTAAATGTTTTACAATATTTTCTATAGCTTGGACACCACCTGTAGAAGCGCCAATCGCAACTATATTCTTTGATGTGTTTTTATTTAGTATTGATTTTCTTATATCTGTTTTAGATATAGACATATTAAAATTTATTTTTGACTTACTTGCAGCATAAATAAGATCTAAAAACTCATCTTTATACTCATCAAAATATTTACCTAGTTGCACAGTTGGTTTTTGCATGATGCCAATTGCACCCATTCTTAATGCATCAATAGCAGCTTTACTGCCTGAGGTAAGTAGTGTAGAACACATAATAGTTGGTATAGGTCTCTGTTCATTTATCTGTTTTAAAAAAGTAAGACCATCCATTTTTGGCATTTCAATATCTAAGATAAAAACATCAGGTAAACCTGTTTTTTTGAATTCAGAAAATGCATCAATAGGATTCACCGCAGTAGAGATTAGCTTTATATCTTTTATATCAGAGAGCATCTTTTTAAATGCATTTCTAACTACAGCAGAGTCATCTATAACCATTACTTTAATCATTAAAAAAAGTCCAGTTCACTACAGCTCTCGCTAGCTATTCCTAATAGAGAGTTTTTCATAAAATCAATATTGCTTTCTAGAGAATGTTCAATAATATACACATTGGTATATATTCTATCTACAAACATGTTTAACAAAGCCCCTGACACATCATCCAAAATTGCTGATAGATAGTCAAAGCCTTTTAACGAGCTTGGTTCCAATGTTGATATATCTAAACTATCTAAAAATAGTGATAGTGTTTGTAAGATAGGTGCTATACTTCTCATCCTATCATGGTTTTCAAATATATTTGAAATGTCTTTGAGTTTATTACTACTCTCTGTTATTAACTCTTCGGAGAGTTCACCACTTCTTAACTTTGTACATATACTTGATAAGTCCTCTATCGAGAATAGTGCAACACCTTCATATGTATCTAAAAACTCATCCATATCACCCATACCCGCGATATTATTCTCCTTACTGATATGTTTAGTCTCTATTGATAATTTCTCTAATGTAAATGAAACACTTAAAATCATAAATAATTTTTCTATTAAAATTTTAGAACATTTATTTCGTTCTATAATAATACTAAAGTCGTCAACTACATGTAAAAATTGCTTTACATTTTTTTCATCATATATCAATATCATATTCATCGATAGATCATAACTTTTAATTTTTTCTACAAAATGTACTAACATCTCATTATCCATATCTGCATCCATAATTACTACGTCAATTTTACTATGGATTAGAGTGTTGCTTAGGTGCTCTAATGCGGATGGTGTAATATTCCTTTGAACTGCAGAGGAGAACTCTTTTTTAACTGTTTCAAATATATCTAAGTGATTATTACTAAGGAATAATATTCCTTTGTCTTTTGCTAAATGGGGAAGGAACTCTTCGTATAGTTTTTGCTTCATTTGATCACTCCTAATAAAGTATCCATTTTTTTAAATATTGGTATAAGAACATCTACGTAATATTTTGTAGAATTTTTATTGATGTAGTTTTTGAAACTTAGTAGCTTTAGTTCTTCTTTGTCTGATCCTTTTTCTTTATGATCAATCATTTCACTAACAAAATCTCTATCTTGCTTTGCAATCTCATAAATAGTAAGACCAAACTTTCTACTATATTTTATTACATCATCATCTATAAGTACACCATAAGAGTCTATCTCATCATCAATAAGATAGTTTTTTATTGCATATTTATCATGAAAAAAACCTCGTAAGTCACCAAAATAATTATCAAACTGGTACTCAACATGTTCTAAGTCTCTAGCCCTATTTAACATAAACATAATATTTAAATCTTTTTTCATACCCTTTAGTACGGAGTAAGTTATACAAGCATTGATTCCATCCTGTTCACCTTCAAGAAGTGGTATAATAGCCAAGTCAATGAAGCTTATCATACCACTCTCTTCAAGTGCTTCTAGTACTATTGATGTGCTTTTATTACCACCTATATCAAAACAAGCATTTTCATCTTTTGAGATTATTTCGGCTAATTCCTCTTTTAACATTGGAGAAGAGACAGACCCAACTATTCTGTTAGTAAGTTTTGAATCAGCAAAACTTAAAGAGTCATTATTTTCTTCATCAAATTCATAGTAACTTATAGCTTCTTTATTGTTATGTTGGTATAGATATGGAGCTATTACTTGCATTGACACAGTACTTTTGCCAACTCCACCTTTACTTGAAACTATCATTATTTTTTTATTATTCATTTATATTTTCTTTCTGTATATTGCAGTTGCAACTTGTTCTAATGTACCTAGGTTTATCATGTTTAAATTTTCGGTATGACTTATTAAAAAAAAACCACCTGTTTTTAAACTGTTTGCAACGTTATCTACAACTCTTTGTTTAGTGGCATCATCAAAATAGATTAATACATTTCGTAAGAAGATGATATCAAATTTACCTAAATTATTTATAGGTTCTAGTAAATTTGCTTCTTTAAAATGTAAATTATTTGCTAATCCTCTGTCTATTAGAAACTTCCCATCTTGTGAACCTCGTCCTTTTAAGCAGTAAGCACGTTTGTACTTGTCAGGGATTTTAGTTATCCAGCTTTCTGGGTACAAGCCAATTCTTGCTTTTTTAACTACTTCAGAGTTTATATCAGTACCTATAATTTCCCATTTATCGCGAGGCAGTATTGAGTCAATAACCATTGCACTACTATATGCTTCAGCTCCGACAGAAGATGCTGCACTCCATACGCGAAACATGTTTATATTTTTAAATTCTTTATTTATTAAAGAACTTAAAAAAGTAAAATGCTCATCTTCTCTAAAAAAATATGTTTCATTAGTACTAATGAGATTTATCATATCTGTTTTTTCTTTTGTATTAATCTGTACAAGTCTTAGGTACTCACTATAAGAACTTAACTTATAGTCGAGTAATTTTTTAAGAAGTCTACTTTGTACAAGTAGAATTTTTTTATCATCTATATCTATACCAGCTTCAGCATAAATAATCTTTTGAAAAACTTTAAACTCTGACTCTTTTAAAACTATACTTGACACTTTTATATCCTATATAATGAGTCTATTTATAGACTCACCTAGTTTAAGCATATTTACTTTACCAATAATTTCATTAGCTCCAGCATCCATTAATGTTTTTTCCATATTGTCATTTGACATATTTGTATGAACTATAATTTTTATATCATCAAAATCTTCTCGTTTTTTAATATATCTCATTACATCACGACCACCTAGAACAGGCATCTCTAAATCAGTTATAAAAAGTGCTATATGTTCAGCTTTTTCATTTTCCAAGGCATCTATCATCAGCTGACCATTTTCATACATCTCATACTTAAGAGAAAGTTTATCAAACAGTTCTTCAACCATTTTACGAACAAAACGACTATCATCAGCAAAATACACTTTTTTATCTGTATTTGGAATTTTAGTAAGAGAATTTGTGTCACTTACTCTTTTTGAATCAATTTTATCAAAAACATCTAGTAAAAATTTATCACTGTCAAATATTAGACATAGCTCTTCTTTACCCTTAACTAGTACATTTGTAATAAAAGATGTTTTTTCATTATTCTCGGAGTTGTCTACCATAGTCTCAGATGGAATATTAACTATATACTCAACCCTCTTTACTACTATACCAATCCTGTGCCCACCATAGTGAGCTAGTATTACTAATTCATACTCATTATCATCGAGTACTTCATTACCAAACCAATTGTCGAAATTTACAATAGTTGTCATATTTCCACGAATATCCGCCGTACCAACGATAAGACCCTTGTCAGTATTTTTAACAATTTTCAGTTCTTTATATACCAATAGTTCTTCAATTTTTGATACATTCTTAGCATAGTACTGTTTATCTGAACCTAAAAAGATAAGATATTGACTTGTGTCATTCGCATTTGTACTGACAAGTTTCACTAGGTCAAGTTCATCATCATCAATCTGCTCATCATACATACTCTTGGTTATATCTTCTAAATCATTTATTTGTGACATAATACTTTTCCTTAACTCACACTTTTAGATAGTTCTTCAATATCTAAAATTACTTTCATATCTAGTATGGGTATATAGTCTTTTTCATAACGTCCCATTTTTTTGATAAACTTCTTATCTACTTTTGAACCAAATTTAGGGGTTTCTTTTAAGTTTGATGTGTCTATATCATCAACTTCATATACTTCATCAATCAATACACCCATTTGAATTTTATCTTCACCATTATTATAGTTCATCACAATTATAGATGTCTTTGTCCCAATGGTCGTTTTTCCTATATTAAATCTCTCCATTAGGTCTATAACTGGTACTATATTTCCCCTGATGTTTGTTACACCTTTTACACTAGACGTCATAGTTGGTACCTTGGTAATCTGGGTATACTCAACTATCTCTTGAGCATGAAGGGCTTCAATAGCATATAATGTTTTGTCTAATAAAAACAGAAGGTACTGATTCTTAACGGAATCATTACCTTCATCCTCAAGGTTATTCATATTAATAACCTCTTAGTATCTATCAAAATCACGGAGGTCTAATGACCCGTTTTGATTAGAATTCCCCTGTGGAGATGATGCAGTTGGAAGAGCATGTGTTCGTTGTTGTTGTTGCCCTCTTGGAGCATTAAAGCCCATATCTTCTGTTCCAATATTAAAGAAAGTCATCATCTGACCAAGATTACCTGCTTGTGCATTTAACTGTTCACTGGCAGATGCCATCTCTGATGATGCTGCTGCATTTGTCTGAGTTAGTTGATCAAGTTGAGTCATTGCAACATTTATTTGGCCAATACCTACATCTTGCTCTTTAGAAGCATTAGCAATATCTTTTACAAGCGATGCTGTCTCTTGAATTTTTGGAACAACTTGACCGATTAAGTCACCAGCTTGCTCACTTACTTTTACACTACTTGAAGCAGTAGAGCTAATCTCTTGCGCTGAAACTTGTGAACGTTGGGCTAGTTTTCTAACTTCTGCAGCAACAACAGCAAAACCTTTACCATGTTCACCAGCACGTGCTGCTTCAATAGCAGCATTTAATGCGATAAGGTTTGTTTGGTACGCAATATCTTCAATAATCCCGATTTTTTCTGATATATCACGCATAGCTTCAACAGTTTTAGTAACGGCTTCACCACCTTCTATAGCCATTTTTGCGGCTTCTTCTGCTAGAAAGTTTGTTTGGACTGCATTTTTAGCAGACTCGGCAACACTACCACTCATTTCTTCTAGTGCAGCACTTGTCTCTTCTAGTGAAGAAGCTTGTTGTGTTGCCCCTGATGAAAGTGACTGAGATGAACCACTTACACCTTGAGAAGCAGAACCAATCTCACTAGCAGCACCATTTATTTTTCTAACCATATTCTGAAGGCTATCAGCAACTGCATTAGCTGTCTGCTTAACTGTGTCAAAATCACCAGCATATGGTGTTGTAATACGGTAAGTTAAATCACCATCTTCTAGCTTCTTAAGACCACCAATTGTATCTGCAAAAGCATCGTCAACAACTACTAGAAGGTTGTTAATAGTACTTACAATTTCTCCGAAGTCACCTTCTAGCCCTGTAGCGTCAACTCTAACTTTAAGATCACCAACTTTAACAGCTTCTCCTGCTGTATTAAATCCAGAAATTAAACTTTTAAGATTTTTTCTAACTGCTTCAATAGTATTATTGATGAAGATTTTCTTACCTGGAAGCTCTTCAAGAGGAGCATCAAAATTACCATTA
>JAOFSE010000016.1 GCA_028044295.1 Sulfurimonas sp. | reverse complement strand
TATTATTTTATATACTATTTTAGGATTATATATGAAACAATATATTAAAGATCAAATTAAAAAATCTTACGAAACAAAACAAGCTATTTATGAAAATGAAGAGTTATTGAAGCAAATAGAAAAAGTATCTAAACTATGCGTTGACTTATATAAGGGTACAAACAAAACAATCCTTGCTGGCAATGGTGGCAGTGCTGCTGATGCACAACATATTGCAGCTGAGATGGTAGGAAGATATGGTTTTGACAGACCTTCTCTTCCTTCACTAGCACTTACAACTGATACATCGGCCTTAACAGCTATTGGCAATGATTATGGTTATGATAAAGTTTTCTCTCGACAACTAGAAGGTATGGGTCAAACAGGTGATCTTTTTATCGGTATATCTACTTCTGGAAATTCTACAAATATAGTAGAAGCATTTAATAGTGCGAAGGACAAAGGTATCACTACAGTTGCATTGGTGGGACGTGATGGTGGTGAAATGGCAAAGAAAGCTGATATCGCTATTATTGTACCTTCAAACTCAACTCCTAGGATACAAGAATCTCATATATTAATTGGTCATATAATATGTGATATTATAGAGAAAGAAACATTTGGTGAGGGTGTTAATTAGAGTAGTATGAAGAAAGCTCTTTTTTTGGATAGAGATGGTGTTATAAACATTGAAAAAGACTATCTGTATAAGATAGAAGATTTTGAGTTTATTGATGGTATTTTTGAATTGTGTCAGTATTATATGTCGCAAGACTATATTATTATAGTTGTTACAAATCAATCTGGAATTGCTCGAGATTATTACACACAAAAGCAATTCGAAAATTTGACTTCTTGGATGATAGGTATGTTTGATGAAAGAGGTGTTGATATTCAACATGTATATCATTGCCCTCATCATCCAACAATAACAGGGACATGTACTTGCAGAAAACCAGAACCTGGAATGCTTTTAAATGCTTCTAAGGAGTATGATGTAGATTTAGAGAACTCAATTATTATTGGGGATAAAGAAAGTGATATAGAAGCTGGCCTAAATGCTGGACTTACTTGCACCTATTTGTTTAATAATAATTCTACATGTAAAGATTCTAAAGCTACAAAAATAGTATCTAAGTTAGAGGAAATATATAATGCTAATACTAAATAGTGGTGGTACTTTTAACAAAAGGTATAACCATTTAAATGGAGAGTTAGATGTTCCATTTGATAATAGAGCTATCGAAGATATATTAACTAGCGTGGAGTCAAGTTATGACTTAGCAGGTGTCATGTATAAAGATTCATTAGATATGACTATTGATGATAGAAAGATATTAGCAAATATAATTATGCAATCAGATGACGATACTTTTATTATTGTTCATGGCACAGATACTATGCACATGACTGCTGAGTTTTTATCAGAAATTTTTGATAATAAAAAAATTATCTTAGTTGGTTCTATGAAACCTTTTGAAATTGACAAGGTTGAAGCTAGTTTGAATTTTGGTATGGCGATAGGATTCATAAGAGCTAAAAAAGAGTTTGGTGTATATATCTGTATGAGTGGATATACTAAAGAATGGAATAAAATACAAAAAAATACAAAGTTTGGTAAATTCGAAGTTGTCGAATAAAGTAAAGTGCTCTCATTGTCATCTTCAATTTAATGAAGATGTTATGATTAAGGACGAAGATCATTATTTTTGTTGTACTGGTTGTCAAGGCGTATTTCATCTTTTAAGTGAAGAAGGACTAGATAGTTTTTATGAAAAATCTAATAATGTAGTTCTAACTCCGCAATCTGTAAAATATGAAGATTCCTTAAACTTTAACACAGAATCATTCTACGATAGATTTGTTAAAGTGGATAGTGATGGTTTTAATGAAGTTTCATTGGTTATCGAAGGAATACACTGCTCTGCATGTGTATGGTTAAATGAAAAAGCTCTTCATAAAATGGATGGGGTCATCGATGCAAATATAAACTTTACAAATAATAAAGCAAAGATTGTATGGGCAGATGATATTGTAAAACTATCAAATATTATAGATATGATACGCTCCATTGGATATAACGCTTTTGCTTATGATTCATCTATGCAAGAAGTTCATGCTAACAATGAGAGAAAGTCATACTACCTAAAAATGGCAGTTGCAATTTTCGCATCTATGAATATTATGTGGATTGCAGTTGCTCAGTATGCAGGTTATTTTACGGGGATAACTCAAGATATAAAAACTACACTTAATACTGCAGAAGGAATACTTGCTACACCTGTTCTTTTTTATAGTGGATGGATATTTTTTAGAGGTGCATACTATGGACTAAAGTCAAAAGTAGTAAATATGGATTTGCTTGTTGCTACAGGCGCATCTCTTACTTACTTATATTCGATTTACATTACTCTAGAAGAAGAGGGTGAAGCATATTTTGATTCTGTAAGTATGATAATTACCTTTGTGCTAATTGGTAAGTTTTTAGAAATTATAAGTAAAAAAAATGCTTCTGATACTCTCGATATGATTACCAAACAAATTCCTAATGAGGTGAAAATATTTCAAGACAATCAAATTTCTACATGTAGACTTGATGATGTTAATGTTGGAGATATAGTTGTTGTGTCTTCTGGTGAGAGAGTTTTATTGGATGGTGTAGTTACAAAAGGTGATGGGTCATTTAATGAGTCTAGTTTAACAGGTGAAAGTGAGCCAATATATAAGAGTGAAGGTGATTATATTATAAGTGGAACTGCTAGTATAGATGCAGATGTTTACTACAGTGCAAGTAAGGACTTTAAACATTCTACACTTTCAAATTTAGTTAATCTTCTTGAGACAGCAATAGAGAAAAAACCTAAAATTCAGCAGATGGCAAATAAACTTTCAGAACATTTTTCCACAGTTATTTTACTTTTATCCGTTATTACATTTTTTATTTGGTATTTATGGCCACATAGTTTTGAAGAATCATTTATGGTTGGTATATCTGTAATTATTATTGCTTGTCCATGTGCCCTTGCTCTTGCTACTCCTGTAGCAACGTTAGTTGGCCTAAATCTAGGGGCTTCGAGAGGCATACTTTTTAAAGAAGCTGCACAATTAGAAAGTATAGCTAATATTGACACTATTGTTTTTGATAAAACAGGAACAATAACAAATGGAAAACCAAGCGTTGTTAAAGAGCATATATACGAAGAGTTTGATATTAATATATTATATTCTCTTGTTAAGTTGTCAAATCACCCTATATCAAAAGGTCTTTTGGACTATATCATAGAGAATAATGATGTTTCAGAATTGGATTTTGAAGAGTATAGGCAGATACCAGCACTTGGGATTCAGGCTAGATACAAAGATTTGAATATTTTAGGTGGAAATAAAAAGTTATTGGATGATAATTCTTTTGAATTAGATTTTGACTCAACATGTACACTATTTTACTTTATTATTAACTCAAGAATTGTTGGAATTTATGAACTTGAAGACGCTATCAAAGATGGGGTTAAAGAACTTGTAACTAAGTTAAGTAAAAGGGGTATAAATAGTGTAATGCTTACGGGTGATAATTTCAGTGTTGCTAAGAGTGTAGCTGAATTTGTAGGTATACAAAATTATTTGTATGAACAAAAACCTCAAGACAAAGAGAGTTATATAGAAACTCTTCAGAATGAAAATAAAACCGTAGTCATGGTTGGCGATGGCGTTAATGATGTTCTTGCCTTAGCACGGGCTGATATAGGTATTGTTATGGGTAGCGGTAGTGATGTTGCATTAGAAATTGGTGATGTAGTACTTCTGGATGATTCTATAAATTCTCTGAACGATGCTTTTAAAATTAGTAATACAACATATGGATTAATAAAACAAAACCTTTTTATATCATTAGCATATAATGGTATAACTATTCCCCTTGCAATGGCTGGTTATGTTATACCACTAATTGCAGCTATTTCGATGAGTTTAAGTTCTCTGCTTGTTGTGGGTAACTCGATGAGAATTAAGTATAAGTGGAGTAGAGACTAATATGGATGACTGGATTGTAACTATGATGTTAGGTGCATCTATATTTTTAGGACTTTTAGCACTAATCGCTTTTTTATGGGCTGTTAAAAATGGTCAGTTTGACGATGAAGAAAAGTTTTTAAATGCTACAAAGTTTGATGATGAACAAGAGCTAAATGATGCTGTAAATCAAGAGAGAAAAAGAGAAAGTCTAAAGAAAGATTATAGACCAGAATAAGTTTGTGGTTTTGTAGGTAAGGTTTGAATTGCCGAAAGGCAATTCAGGGTAAATTATTTACCGATAGTTTGTGCGAATGCGTCTAAATCAGCGTCAGAGTATTTTGCAACTTGACCTTTCATAAGACCTTTCATTGGACCACCATAAGTACCAGCTTTGTAACCTTTAAGTGCAGCAGCGATATCAGCATGACTCATTGCAGATACATTTTTAGATTTACCCATAGCTTTTTTGCTCCAGTCAGCACCATGACAACCTTTACAAGCAGCACCATTTACACCAGCCATTAAAGCTGTAGTTGCAGTTAAAGCAACGATTGTAGTAACGATATTTTTCATTATTAACCCTTATTAATTTATTTGATAGGGATTATAGTACTTTATCTCTTAAATAGATGTTAATGGTTTATTAGTTATTATTGTGTAAATTTAAAATAATGTGGTAGTTTGATGAAATATATTGAAGATGATTTAAAAAATAAAACGATTTTAATAACTGGTGGAGCTGGATTTATAGGCTCTAACCTAGCATTTTATTTTCAAAACAATCATCCTGATTCTAATGTTGTTATTCTAGATAGTTTTAGGAGTGGAGAGACACTTTCAAATGGAAATTTAAAGAGCTTTGGACATTTTAAAAATCTTATTGGATTCACTGGTGAAATTATAAGTGGAGACATTAATGACAAAAAGCTTTTAGCTGACCTAACAAATAATTATAAATTTGATTATATCTTTCATGAAGCAGCAATTTCTGATACTACAGCTCTTGAGCAAGACTTAATGATTAGAACCAATGTAAATGCATATAAGGATTTACTTGATATGGCTGTTTCACATAATGCCAATATGATTTATGCTTCATCCGCTGCAACATATGGAAATGCTGAGTCTCCACAAAAAGTAGGACGTGAAGCACCTCAAAATGTTTATGGATTCTCTAAACTTAGTATGGATAACTTAAGTCACGAGTATATGAAAAAGAGTGAAATATCTATTGTTGGTCTTAGATATTTTAATGTTTATGGATCGCATGAATATTTTAAAAATTCGACAGCTTCAATGGTGCTACAGTTTGGTCATCAATTGCTTGCAGGAAAAAATCCTCGTCTCTTTGAAGATAGCGACAAGATACTTCGTGATTTTATATATATAGAAGATATTATCCAAGCAAATATTAAAGCTATGAAGCCTAAACAGAGTGGAATATATAATGTTGGAACTGGTAAGGCAAGAAGTTTTCAAGACATAGTAGATATATTACAACGTGAGTTAGGAACTACTCTTACATGTGAGTATATTCCAAATCCTTTTATTGGTTCTTATCAGTTTCATACAGAGGCAGATATAGCTTCAACTAAAGAGGCTTTAGGATACTCTCCCTCTTTCGAGATGGAAGATGGTATAAAAGCTTATGTATCTGAGATTAAAAGAGTATATGAGGAAGAAGTTAAATAATGAAGACTCTTAAAAATTTTACTCCAAACATTTTGGTTATCGGTGACTTGATGATAGATCATTATTTATGGGGAAGCTGTGAGCGAATCTCTCCTGAAGCACCAGTACAAGTTGTAGATATTTCTAAAGAAACAACAGTCCTTGGTGGTGCGGGTAACGTTATAAATAACCTTGTAGCCCTTGGTGCAAATGTAAGTGTTAGTAGTGTTATTGGTGACGATGCTAATGGTTATGAGCTAAAAGAGATGCTAGCTAAAATTAATGTTAATAGCGAAAATATTGTAGTAGATAGCGATAGAAAGACATCTAAAAAAAGTCGTATTATAGCAGTGAGCCAACAGGTACTTAGATATGATAAAGAGAGTAAAAATGATATCTCTACTGAGTCTTGCTCTAAAATAGTAGAGTCTATATATAACACTATACGTGAATATGATATGGTGATTTTATCTGACTATGGAAAAGGTGTTTTAACAGCTGAACTTTGTCAAAATATAATAGAGTTAGCAAATCAAAACTCAGTGAGAGTACTTGTAGACCCAAAGGGAAGTGACTTTAGTAAATATAGAGGTGCGCATCTTTTAACTCCAAATAAAAAAGAGGCAATACTTGCCACTAATATTGACATAAAAGATGAAAGTAGTTTAAAAGAGGCTCTACTCAAACTAAAAACTGAGTGTGATTTAGATGTTTCACTTATTACCCTCTCTGAAGATGGTATAGCGACATACGAGGATGAACTTCGTATTTCTCCGACTGTTGCAAAAGAGGTTTTTGATGTAACAGGTGCGGGAGATACTGTAATAGCTTCTATTGCTTTTGCTTTGAGTGCCGGAAAATCTGTAGAAGAAACAGCAGCTTTTTCAAATCTGGCAGCAGGTGTAGTTGTCGGAAAAATAGGCTCTGCAACTGTAACACTTAATGAGATAGAAGAGTATGAAGCAAGTCTTCATAAAAGTACGTCTGATTCACATATAAAAAGTTTTGATGATATAGAGGCTTTAGTAAAAAGATATAAAGAAAATGGCAAAAAAATAGTATTTACAAATGGTTGTTTTGATATTTTACATGTAGGTCATGTTAAGTACCTCCAAGTTGCTAAAAGCTTTGGAGATATACTTATCGTTGGACTTAATTCTGATGAGTCAGTTTCACGTCTCAAAGGTCCAACTCGTCCTATAAACATTGCTGAAGACCGTGCATATTTACTTGCGGCACTTGAAGCTGTTGACTTTGTAGTTCCCTTCACTCAAGACACACCATATGACCTAATAAAAATGATTGAGCCTGATACCCTTGTAAAAGGCGGAGATTATGAGGGTAAAAAAGTTGTTGGTTCTGAGTTTAGTGGTGAGCTAAAACTTGTTGATTTTGTAGATGGTAAAAGTACTACCAAAACTATAGAGAAGATACAAGCTAACTAAATATCTAACTCTTTAACAGCTTGTATAACTTCCAGAGCTGATATACTTTTCATACAGTCGTGATGTTTAAAAGGGCACTCTCTTTTCATACACGGAGCACAATCCATATCGTGTCTTACAAGCTTACTTTTTTCATTCATCCACTGACAAGTCTCTTTATGTTTAGTTGGACCAAATATAGCAACTGAAGGTACTTGGTAAGCAGCAGCTACATGCATCGGTCCACTATCATTAGTAATAAATAAAGAACAGCTACCAATGTTTGAGCAAAGTTCTTCTATAGTTGTTTTTCCAGCTAGATTAACATAGTTTGTCACATTAGAGTTTTTTAGGTTCTCTTCAATCTCATTGGCCATTTCAACTTCATTTGGTCCACCAAAGATGATAATGTTAAACCTGTCACTAAACTCAGATGCAACCTCTGCAAATCTTTCAGGATACCATCTCTTAGCACTTCCATATGTAGCACCAGCATTTATGCCTAGTGTTGGCTTCTCTTGTACTTTTGGCTCAATATATAGCTTTAGGTTAGAAGTACTCCTATCCCAGCTATCTACACTTGTCATAGCAAGCTCGGCATATTGTTTAGAGAGGTGCTTATCTGATGTAATTTTAGGAGTATGTGAGAGCAAAAACATAGAGTGCCATGACTTCTTAGCTATGCAAACTAGACTGTTTGTAAATTTTAAAAGAAGTGATGAGTAAATCTGATTTCTAAAAGATACACATAAGTCAAATTCACCTAACTCTTTAGCTAATTTATAAGTAGCTAAAAGTCTATTAGAAGAGTTCTTCGTATCGTCTACTATAGCTCTTTCACACAGTGGATGATGTTTTATAGCTTCTATAGAAACAAAGCTACCAACAAATGTAAACTTAGCGTTTGGGTGATATTTTGAAAGTAGTTCAATAGCTGGTGTAGCCATAACAGCATCACCTAACCAGTTTGGTAATATTATAAGTATTCTCATCTGGAAATTATACCGCGTTATCTATATAAATATATAGAGGTGATGAATCGATATCTAATATGTCACTTTTAATAAGTTCACCATCACGAGAGTATATTGTGAAGAAGTCTTCATTTTTTAGAGTAGTTGGTGCAGTAGACCAATGTATTTGCAGTAGTTGATCATCAACTAAACATTGAAGTATGTAATAACCTCTTTTTATATCAAGTCTTAAAAACTGAGCATTAACTAAGCTCTTGACCATATGCTTGTATGTAGTAAAAGCAGTTCTTTTTTTAATACCTTTACGATTGTCTATAAGTCCATACCCTGGAGCTATGAGTTGATGCCAGGATACAGAGTCTACTTGTTGAGAGGCAAATGCTAAAAGATAGTAGCGTAACATAAAGTCAGCATACACCTCTTCATCTACACACTCATACTCACTAGTTGGAGCATAGGGAGCAGTACCTGAAATTGGCCAATTTGTTTCTGTTATATGTAACTCTTGTTTCACTTTTGGACTCAACCAAACCATAGTACTTAAAAGGGCAATTTTATCTGAGAGTGTAAAACCAAACTGTCCATTCTCAGGTGCACCTCGCCTATCTACATAAAGAAGAGAAGAAATTCCATTATAGCTATATTTAAACAGGTTAAATAGAGTATGCGATGTAAAGTGGTACTCGAAGTCTATAACACCGCTACCTATAAGTTTTATATATGGAAAATTAGAAACTTTTAAATCATATGCTGTCTTATAAAAATTATTATACTCATCAACACTAAAAAATCCCCATTTCGCTCTATTGATAGTTGAACCAATTTCAAAAATATCGACATGTTGATTTAGCTCTTTAAATATCTTATGTAGGTTTGTACGTAAAAGTTCTAAATCTTCTACATTCTCTCTATCTTGCATGATTTTAAGAGTTATTTTCTTATCTTTTAGTTTTAATATAAAAGCTTTGAGTTCATCAAGTGAGTTCATTTCCCAAAGTTTTAAACGTACAAGTACTCTTTGTACACAAAGCTCTTCTATATAAGCTATAGTTTTTTCACTCTCTCTTTGGAAGTCAATACCAATACAGAAAAACTCATTAGAGTTAACAGTTTTACGTTTTACAAATGGCATCATAATGATAGAAAAAGGTAAAATTATTAGAGATATTAAAAATGTTTTTATAAGTGAGAAGAGTTCTCTTTTCCTCATTACTTTTTTATAATTTCTGTCTTTTAATGGATACGGTTGGTCGGAATAGTTATCCCATACATAAGGTTCTTTCATAAGTGTAATTATATCCTTTTTAAGATAGAATTACTCATTAATTTTTGGAGATTTTTTTGAATATATTAGTAGTAAGAACAGATAAACTAGGTGATTTTGTAACGGCTCTTCCAGCAATGTATGTCTTAAAGCAGCATGATCCAAAAAATAGAGTTATTGCTTGTGTGTCTCCTATTAATAAAGGTTTGGCTGAATCTTGTAGCTTTATCGATGAGGTAATAGTAGATGATGGTTGTAGTATTTGGAAGTTTGCTTCAAAACTTCGTGCAGCAAAGATAGAGGCTTCTGTTACGCTTTATTCAAATACAAGAGTTGCTTTTGCACAGTTTTTAGCAAAGATTCCCATTACTATTGCCCCGGCTACAAAAATAGCACAAATCTTTTATACTAAGAGAGTTAAGCAGAGACGTAGTGAAGTTAAAATGGCTGAGTTTGAGTATAACTTAGAACTTACATGTAGTCTCTTTCAGGACATTAGTTTAGAGTACCAAAAACCACTTTTATCATTCGATGACAAAGATATGATTAGTAATGTCTTTTGTGCAAATCATGATATAGAGAGAGAAATAGTCGCTTTTCATGTCGGTTTTGGAGGTTCAAGTGATGCAAACTGGACTTTGGATGAGTACGAAGTTTTAATCAGAGAAGTAGTTAAGCAAGGTAAATATCAAGTTGTTTTAACATTTGGACCAGATGAAAAAGAGCTATATGAAAACATGCAAAAGAGACTTTATGATGTTAATGTTGTGTTTTATCTTTCTCTTGAAGGGTTAGTTTACTTTGCAAAACTTGTGAGTAGTTTCAAACTGTTTATAAGTACATCAACTGGAACGTATCATATAGCTTCATTAGTTGGAACTCCAACAATGACATTCTTTGGAAACTCTCTGTTTGCAAGTTCAAAGAGATGGAAAAGTGTAGGTGAAGAGAGCTTGCAGAGGCACTATATGATACCGCAAGTAAAAGAGGAAAAAGAGAAGTTGTTTGAAGAGGTTAAAAAGGAATTAGTATCTTGTTAGTGTTCCCATCTAATACCCTCTTTTATGACTTTAGCAGGATTCCCGGCTGCAATTGAGTGCTCTGGTATAGATTTGGTTAAAACAGAGTCTATGCCAATAACCGAGTTAGCTCCAACTTCAATACCCTTTAGTATGGTTACATTGTCTGCTACCCACACATTGTCTTGTATAATAATACTTTTTGCACTATTTATTACTTCATCATTTATATATATTGGATGTCCATCAGATGTCATAAGTTTTGCATTTCTTGATAGCATACAGTTATCACCAATATGCAAGTGGATATCGCTCTCTTTAGCAGATAGGTAACAATCATGTCCAATAGTTGCACTGCTGCCAATTGTTATGGAACAGTCATCACCAACAATCTCAATAAAAGTGTCTCTTATTTTAACATCGCTTTTTATATGAAGTTTGTTGTTTTGCCCTTTAATATATATCTTTGTATTTGAAATTTTTAGTGATTTTTTATCATCAATAATAATCTGGTTGTTAGAACCTTTTATTTTAACCTTGTTTTTTAGTCTCTGTATTAGGCTTAATGGGTTCATAGTTTATAACTCTCTGTTTAACTCATAGAGTTTAATATACTTGTAAAAGTTTGTAGCCATGTGAGAAAAGGCGATTATTAGACCAGCATATCCATCTAAAAAACCACGTTTAAAGAAGAATGTTTTTATAAAGGAGAAGATTCCGTTGAGTATAGCTTTTAGTGGAGAGGAGCTTTTTTTACCAACATTGGCATTAGCAAATATAGTTGAGTAACGATCTAGTTTTATAATAAATTCTGTAATAGTAGAGTATGGATAGTGTCTAACAACTCCATCTATTGAGAGAAGATTACAGCCATCTTCAATGACTTTTTCATGAACTTTTTCATCCGTAAACATTGTTTTTTTACGGTTAAAGATCCTTATGATAATGTCATTGCCCCAGCAGTGTTTTACATGTATATCCCTATAATAATTTTCTCTGAGTATTGAATAGATCATATTTTCATTCAAATCTATGTTTTTTATAGTTCTTACAAACTCAGTTGATAGTACTTCATCTGCATCTAAAGAGAGTATCCAATCATTTTTTGCATGCATGAGAGCTTCATTTTTAGTTGGACCAAAACCTTTGAAATCACCTTCAACTAAATTTACATTGTGGTAACTCTTTACTATCTGGGTAGTACCATCTGTAGAACCGTTGTCGTAAACAACAACATCTTCAAAAAAGTTCAAAGAGTCTAGAGTTTTCTCAATTGTTGACACTCCATCTTTTACAATGATTACGCATGATATATTATTAATTCTTTCTTGATTCATTATTTATCTTAGCCCTTTTTGATTGTTCAAGTAAAACTTTATCAATATTTTTACTGCTTAAAATAATACCAAAATCACTTGGAACATCTACTGATTTGTCATCAAATATTTTTGCAAACATAAACTTGGCAAGCTTTGTCTGATAATGGCTTCCATCTATATAGTTTGATATATCTGTTGTGATACTGTTATAGCCACTAAAGTCATAGATATTTTCATATTTTGATAACTCTTTTTTCCAACGGTGATAACTTTTATCATATCCTCTTGAGTATATAAGGTCAGTTATTCTTGAATATAATGGAGATATAAACATGTAAATCTTAACATTGTTTTTTTCACAAATATCTTGTATCTGTTTTAGATACCTAAATGGTTCCTCCAAAGATGATGGCTCTTTAAATGGGGGATAGTTATAGTTGTATCTTTTTGAAGAGTATAGTTTTATCTGTTTTATTACATTTTTTTCTATAAAAATGTTTCCCTCTTTTTCAATATGTGAATAATCATCATTGTAGTTTCTCCAGCCTGTATAATAGTCGATGTTATGCTTTTTTGACTTTAAGTTGTCTTTTAGTGTCTTTATGCTTTTTCTAAAAGTTCTTATACTCAGCAGTGAATCCATATAGTCTTTTGTATAGTCATCTTTATATCTTATGTTTTGTGATTCTGTTTTGTCATCAGTATGAAACGGATTAAAAGAGAAAAAATCAACCCCCAAAAATACAGTTGTAACTCCTTTTTTTTCAACAAAGTATTTTATATTTTCTGCTTGGGAGTTTATACCGGAACCTGGAAGAGCCATATTATATATTTTGTTGTCTGTATATTTTTTAAGATATAGTGGGTTGATATGTTCTGTTCTTGATGTTCCAAAAAGCATTATTTTGGCATCTGATCTTTTAGCAGTGTGAAATTTGGACATCTTTGCACTTACTGTATTTCTTTTTATTGTGTTTAAACCATTTATTTGAGATGAGTTAAATACAAAGTAGGGATCTATTATGTAGTTGAAACTGATTATAGATGTTAAAAGTATGATGATTGAATATATAATTGTTTTATTCCATTGATTGTGCTTCATTTAATGACCCTAAAAATTAAAATATAAAAATTCTGATACTTTGTGCATTTCAAGTAGAGACACAAGAGCGATTAGAATAACGAAAATAGCACTTTTTTTAGTGGCTTTAAAGTCTCTCATCAGTTCAATACTATTTTTGAACAAGATAGAAGCAATAATTGATAAAATTAATATAGCCAAGAGCTTATCGTTGGCTTTAATATTCGCAAGTATATAATCTACTTTATATATGACTACATAAAAATCTTTATAGATAAACATTGCCTTTAAAATATTTATTGCATCTTTAAACTCTTCTGCTCTAAAAAATATCCATGTAATGTTGATAAAGTTAAACGTAATAAACCATGCTATAAATTTATTAAGTTCTATACCTGTCTTTTTCCATAATCTATGTACTATCAATGCAAATCCGTGAAGAAAACCCCAAAATATGAAAGTAAGACCAGCACCATGCCAAAGACCGCCTAATATAAACGTTATCATTAAGTTAGAATATATTCGAAATGATGATACTCTGCTTCCACCAAGAGGTATGTATATATAATCTCTTAAAAACCTTGATAGAGTAATATGCCATCTTCTCCAAAAGTCTTGAATACTTGTTGCTTTATATGGCGTGTTAAAGTTGATAGGCAGTTTTATATTAAATAGCAGAGCTACTCCTATTGCCATATCTGTATAACCTGAAAAGTCAAAGTAGAGTTGCATTGTATATGATAGTGATGTTATCCATGCTTCAATAGTATGAAGTGACTCTGTTGCATTAAAACCGTTTGTAGCCATAATTGCTAGGTTGTCTGCTATAAAAACTTTTTTAAAAAGTCCTATGGAAAATATAAATAGTCCAAGCGCAATGTTTTTATGCTTTTTTACTAAGTTGTAAGTAGAAGCAAATTGGGGCATCATCTCTTTGTGGTGAACAATAGGTCCTGCGATAAGCTGAGGAAAAAATGTCACAAATATTGCATAATTTAGGAAGTCGTACTCTTTAGTCTCTTGTCTGTAACTGTCAACCAAATATGCTATTTGTTGAAATGTAAAAAAACTTATAGCAAGAGGAAGTAAAAGATTCAGTAACTCAATATTTGAGCTGAGCACATTGTTCACACCACTTATGAAAAAATCATAGTATTTGAAGTAAGCAAGTAAGAATAGATTCATAGATATACCAAAGATGAGAATGCTCTTCTTAGAGACTTTAACTTTTACAAACTTTTCGTTTAAACTACTTCCTATAGTGTAGTTAAATAGCATTGAAACTAGTATAAGGGGAAGATAATTTATATTCCACCAGCTGTAGAAAAAGAGTGAAGAAAAAACCAAAAAACCTTTACTGGCTGTGATTAGTCTTTTGTTTAGTAGATAAAAATATGCTAAGAATGTAAATGGCAAAAAAAGAAAAATGAATTCATAAGAGTTAAATAACATAATTAATCAACCACCTTCTGACCGCGTAATCTTTTTTTTGTATTTTTTTTATCTTTGTGGGATTGTGAATATTTAATAGCACTATTTATACATGTATGCTCATCATATTCTGTAAGTTTTGAGTATTCTTTTATTATAATAGTTAAATCACTATCTTTAGCCCAAAGTTTTGAGAAGTTTCTTAATCTATCCTCTTGCGAAAGAGTCTTAAACTGCATCCTATTAATATCTACAATTTTAAAAATATAACTATCATCTTCTTTTTTTATTAATATATTTCCAGGTGAATAATCCAGATGAAATATACCCGCTTCATGAAGTTCAAGAGTGAATTTTGCAAAGGATTTAAATATATTCTCTTTATTTTCAAAGCTTTCATTAATCAAAGGTTCGCGGATTGTAAAATCATAGTTGAAGTTCTCACTTATAAAGTAACTGTCACTAATTAGACCAAATTGTTTAAACTCAACAAAACCTATAGGTTTTGGAACAAAATTTATTATTTGAATACTGTTGTCGTAAGACTTTTTAGCCTTAGAAGATTTGAAGAATGTATATATTATTTTATTAATTATATTTGGAACTTTGAAAGATTTTATGACTAAAGACTCATCTTCAAACTCAACAACTTTTATTTCGTTTCTTGCTTTATGAATATAAGTAGTAGAATCATTAAAATATCTTCTAATGTCTTGTAACATAGTTAAGTGTTTCATATCGATCATATCACGCTTCATTCTCTAGCCTTGATTTAGCTATAAAGATACCTATAAAAAGAGCAAGGAATGCTTCTCCAAATTGAGAATGAAACATAGTTTCAAACATACTAGAGATAGTATATATAGAGATGAAGATAATTAGCATGTTGAAATATTGTTTATCTTTAATCTTTAATTTAAATAGATAGTAGAAAATCATTAAATATAAGAATAAACCAATTATTCCAAAATCTGCAATAGTTTGCATAATATTATTGTGATAACTAGGCATGTCCTTGACACAATTCATATCAAGATGTCTTTGATTGATATATTCTTGAAGGTGACTCATTTCACATGTTGCACCTGTGCCGAGTATAGGATTGTCAAGAAATATTTGAACGGCAATTATCCAAGAGCCAAGCCTTTTTCCAAAGGAGCCGCAAAACGAGCCTTTACTATTTATAATTTGAGTTTCCATTATGGAAGAATGAATCCTATTCTTAAATCCTGGATTAATATTGTATGCTGCATAGAATATTGAAACTACTAGTATTAACATACTAAAAAAAGCTAAAATTTTATTTTTAATATTTAAAAATCCAACTATAAATATTGATACAGCAAAAGCAACATGACCAGTTCTTCCACCATTTAAAAATAGATTTGATGTCACAGTTAAAAAGTATAAAAAATAAAATATTTTCCATTTTAGCTGCTCTTCAAAGAAAAATCTATTTAAAAGAATTAAAGATGTAAATGATAGAAACATAGAGTACTGAACATGACTCATAAAAGGGGTTGGGTCAGACACACTACTATGTCTCGTAGTCCATAGTTCAAAAAATATTCCATATGAGATTATTTCACTT
Source organism: Sulfurimonas sp. (assembly GCA_028044295.1). GTDB lineage: Bacteria > Campylobacterota > Campylobacteria > Campylobacterales > Sulfurimonadaceae > Sulfurimonas. The sequence goes on along the minus strand of JAOFSE010000016.1, from coordinate 14,612 downwards.
ATTAGCATACCTAATAAAAATGCAGAAATTCCTTGATATATAAATTTTTTCTCTACGTTTGTTGCTATTACAAATATTGGTAAAAAATACCAGTATTTTCTTACATAATACAGACCACTGCTCACATTATCAGTCCATAGTAGCGAGAGTAAGCTAAAGAGAACAAAGGAAGTTAAATAAACAACAGTTTTATTTGACTTTAAAAATTTTACTTTTTCTTTAAAGTTTTCTGTGAATAACCAAAGAATAAATAGTAGTGCAGTGAGTATTGTTATAGCACCTCTAGATAAAGGAAGTAAAAAAGCGTAGAGTAAAAATATATAGTTTATGTAGTTGTTTAAGCTCATATTTTTAAGGGAAAATGATTTTGAGATAACAATATTCCTAAATTTATATTTTAATATGATGAAGTATATCAAAATATACTTAATGAAATTTTATATTTTACTGAGTAGACTTTACAAATATTTGATATAATTAGCCAAATAACAAAGGGGTTGTCCGATGACAAAAGGAATTATTTTAGCAGGAGGAAGCGGAACTAGACTGTATCCGATAACTAAATCAATTTCAAAACAATTATTACCAATTTACGATAAACCTATGGTTTATTATCCATTGTCAGTGCTTATGTTGGCTGGAATAAAAGAGATATTAATTATTTCAACACCACAGGATTTACCTAAATTTAAAGAACTTTTAGGCGATGGCGGTGACTTGGGAATTAGACTTGAATATAAAGTTCAGCCATCACCTGAGGGTCTGGCTCAAGCATTTATATTAGGTGAAGAGTTTATAGGTGAAGACAGTGTGTGCTTAATTTTAGGTGATAATATATTTTATGGACAAGGGTTCTCTTCTATGCTTCAAAATGCAGCTAATATTACAGATGGTGCAGTTGTTTTTGGATATCAAGTAAAGGATCCATCGCGATTTGGTGTTGTCGAGTTTGATAAAAATAAAAAAGCTATTAGTATAGAAGAAAAACCAAATAACCCTAAATCAAACTTTGCAGTAACTGGATTGTACTTTTATGATAATAGTGTGGTTGAAATTGCTAAAAATGTAAAACCATCACATCGTGGTGAACTTGAAATAACCTCAATCAATGAAGAATATCTAAAGAGAGATAAGCTAAAAGTAGAACTTTTAGGTCGTGGGTTTGCTTGGCTAGATACAGGTACACATGACAGCTTAATGGAAGCTGGAAAATTTGTTCAAACAATAGAACATAGACAAGGGTATAAAATAGCTTGTCTTGAAGAGATAGCTTATACTAATGGCTGGATTAGCAAGGCAAAAGTTCTTGAAATAGCAAAACCATTAAGTAAAAATGGATATGGACAATACTTAAAAGAGTTACTTAAATAATGAAAAGCATATTATTAACAGGAACAGCAGGCTTCATTGGAAGTAATTTTACTCCATACTTCTTAGAGAAATACACAGAATATAACTTAATAAATTTAGACCTTTTAACGTATGCTGGTGACTTGAAAAACCTAAATGAGTGCGAGAATAATCCTAGATATAAATTTATTAAAGGTGACATATGTAATCGTGAATTAGTAGAGTTTATATTTAAAGAGTATGATATACAGGGGGTAATTCACTTTGCAGCAGAGTCTCATGTAGATAATTCTATTAAAAATCCAGGTGTGTTTATAGAGACAAATGTAAATGGTACATTTACTCTTTTAGATGTGGCAAAAAACTACTGGATGGATAAACCATTCATTTATAAAAAAGATTATGATGGATGTAGATTTCATCACATATCAACTGATGAAGTCTATGGTACACTTAATGAAACTGACCTCTTTACAGAAAAAACACCATATGCTCCAAATTCTCCATACTCAGCTTCTAAAGCAAGTTCCGATATGATAGTAAGAAGCTATCAAAAGACCTATGGACTAAACACGGTTGTAACGAACTGCTCAAACAACTATGGTCCAAAACAACATGATGAAAAGCTTATCCCTACTATTATTAGAAAAGCTCTTGCCGGTGAAAGCATCCCTATCTATGGTGATGGTAAAAATATCAGAGATTGGTTGTATGTACTTGACCACTGTAAGGGTATAGACTTAGCTTATCATAATGGTAAAGAGTCTAATGTTTATAATGTAGGTGGAAGAAATGAAAGAACTAATCTACAAATAGTAAATGCAATATGTACTATTTTAGATGAAAAAGTTCCTAAAGATAAAAGCTATAAAGAACTTATTACTTTTGTTGAAGACAGAGCTGGTCATGACAGGCGATATGCAATAGATGCATCAAAACTTGAAAATGAACTTGGTTGGAAAGCAGATGAGAATTTTGATAGTGGGATAGCTAAGACTGTTGAATGGTATTTTAGGAAGTACAATGGGGTATAAAAAAGTTGATTTTAAAACTTTAGGTGACGAAAGAGGCTCTCTTATTGCTCTTGAAAAAGATTATAATATTCCATTTAATGTTAATAGAGTTTATTATATATTTGATACAAAAGATGGTGTTAGAAGAGGATACCATGCACATATTAAGTTAAAACAGATGGCTGTATGCGTAAAGGGAAGTTGTACTTTTGTACTAGATGATGGTAAAAAAAGAGAAGAAATTTCACTTGATACTCCCAATCATGGATTATTAATTGAAGGACTTATTTGGAGAGAGATGTATGGTTTTAGTGAGGACTGCGTTTTAGTTGTTCTTGCTAGTGAACATTATGATGAAGATGATTATATTAGAGATTATGAAAAGTTTATAAAGGTTATTCATGAGCAATAAAAATAAAGTATTACTAATAGGTAGTAGTTTTAGTGCAATTTCTCTTTTAATCTACATAAAAAAACTTGGATACAGTGTATCTGTATGTGGTGCTTTAAAAGATGACCCATGTCATTTATATGCTGATGAATCTTTTTATATAGATTATTCTAAAAAAGATGAATTATTGAAGCTATGTAAAAACAACCACTTTGATTTTATTGTTCCTACATGTAATGATTTTTCTTATAATTCTGCTTCTTATGTTGCAACGGAACTTGGTCTTTACTTTGGTTTTGATAATTATCAAACTACAATGCTACTCCACACAAAAGATAGCTTTAAAGAGTTCACACAAAAAAATAAATTTAATGTATCAAAAACTTATACAAGTGAAGAGGTGCTGGGTGATAATGGTGATATTAAATATCCATTATTAATAAAGCCAGTAGATAGCTTTAGTGGTAAAGGTGTGACAAAGATAGGTATTAAAGAAGAACTATATGATGCAATATCTATCGCTGAACAAAATTCAAGAGATAAAACAGCAATTATAGAAGAATTTATTAACGGAACACTTCATAGTCATTCAGCATTTATACAAGATGGCAAAATTACTGATGAATTTTTTGTTGATGAATTTTGTAGTGTTTATCCATATCAAGTAGATAGTTCATCTATGGCGGTAAACTTATCTAATAAAGTTAAAAATGGTATGAGTACGAGTATTGAAAAGTTGATTTCTTTGCTAAATCTAAGTGATGGTTTAATGCATACTCAGTTTATTGTTGATGGAGATGACTTTTGGCTTATTGAAACGATGAGAAGATGTCCTGGAGACTTGTATGGAGCCTTGATTGAAAAATCAACAGGATCTTTATACACAGAACTTTATGTAATGCCATTTTTAAATAAAAAAGTATTAAAACAAGAAAGTGAAAAAATAAATAAATATATAGCACGGCATACTGTTTCTGTGAAAAATCAGTACTTATTTCAATCATTTAGTCATACTATACCATCTGAAAAAATTGATATATATCCATTAAAAGAGAGTGGACATATTCTTAAGGTTGCACCATTTGATAAAGTTGGTATCTTATTTGCAGAGTTTAAAGATATAGATGAACTAGCTAAATATACTCCATTGTTAAATACTTTTATAAATATAGATAAAAAAGAAGATTAATATAATGATAAATACAAAAGATAGAAAACTAAAGGTTGCTTTTTTAGGGGGAGGAATAAACTCTGCTATTGGAAGAACACACAAAATAGCAATAGAGATGGATAACAGATATGAACTGGTTGCTGGTTGTTTTAGTAGAGTTTCAAATATCAATAACAATAGTGCAAAAGAGTACAATGTATCTTTACAAAGAGTTTATAATAATTTAGATGGACTGATTGAAAATGAAAAAGATAATATTGATGCAATTATTATCTTAACACCTACACCAAATCACAAAGGTGAAGTTATCAAATGTTTGCAAAGTAATATACCTGTTATTTGTGAGAAAGCCTTAGCCTCATCGAGTGAGGAAGTACTTGAGATAAAAGAAGCGCTCGAAAAATACAAAGGTTTTTTAGCTGTAACATATAACTATACTGGTTATCCGATGCTAAGAGAGCTAAAGGATATGGTAGACAGTGGTAAGCTAGGTACACTTGAACAAGTTCATATAGAGATGCCTCAGGAGAGTTTTGCGAGACTTGATAAAAATGGAAATCCTCAAAAGCCTCAGGAGTGGAGACTTTCAGATAACAGCCTACCAACAATCTCTCTTGATTTGGGAACTCACACCCATGATTTAACTTCTTTTTTGACAGGTGAGCAGCCAATAGAGTTGGTAGCAATTCAAAATAGTCTTGGTTCTTTTTCTCAAGTAATAGATAATACTATTGCTATTGCAAACTATACTAATAATATAGTTTCAAATATTTGGTACTCTAAAGCAGCACTTGGACATAGAAATGGTTTAAGAGTTAGAATCTATGGAACTATCGGCTCTGCTGAGTGGTATCAACTAGAGCCTGAGACTCTACATTTTAATGACAATAAGGGTAATAAAATGGTGATAGATAGAGGAAGTTTAGATGTAAATGTTACATCAGATCTTAGGTATAACAGATTTAAAGCTGGACATCCGTCTGGATTTATAGAGGCATTTGCAAATCACTATAGTGATATTGCTGATTATTTATTAGAAGAAGAAAAAAATAGTTTTGTTTTTGGAGTTGATGATGCATTTGAAGGGTTGCAAATGTTAGAGGCTATTACAGAATCAAGTATTAATAAAAAATGGGTTGGTTTAAGATGAAAGATGTACAAATGAAATTTAGTGTAATTATACCTACATACCAAAGTAAAGCATTTATAGAGAAGGCAATCTTAAGTGCACAAGTCAAAAAATCAGATAAGTATAACATTGAAATTATAATAGTAGATGACTGTTCACCTGACAATACATATGAATGTATTAAAGATCTGTCTTTAAAATACACTAATGTTAAACTTTTTCAACAAGAACAAAATGGTGGGCCTGGGTTAGCCAGGAATAGAGGAATAGAAGAAAGCAGTGGGGACTTTCTATTTTTTTTAGATAGTGATGATACTTTTGATAAAAATATTTTTAATATAGTTTATCAAAAATTGTCTGATAAAAATATAGATATTGTGTTTTTTGATTGGAAGTATGATATTAACTCAACTGCTTCGATTAGTGGATATGAAGGTAGAGATGATTTAACAATATTGCAATATAAAGATAAAAAAAACACCTTAACAGAATTTTTATTAAATAAGATAGATTGCTCTGTTATTTATTCTGCATTCAAAAAAGAGTTCTTGGTGAAAAATAAAATATTTTTTCGTGAGGGAATACATGAAGATGTTGACTTTATTTTCAAATGTATTTTATATTCAACTAAAGTATTAACTATCAATAAACAATTATATTTAAAAAATAATCGTGAACACTCTATTATAAATTCTTTTACTCAAAAACATATAGAAGGATATTTTGGTGCACTATATGAAATATATCATATACTTGAGAGTAAAAATATATTTTATGAGTATGAAGTTGCTTATAAAAGAGGTGTTATTAATATTGTTGCTTCAAGAATTATAAGAATTTATAATATATTAAATAATAATACAAGTATTGAAGAGATGTTGAACTGTTTGTATGATGAAACGGTAAAGCTACATAATATGACAAGTATTAATATTGATGTATATTTAGAATCAAAGAATTTTAAAACTAAGTATGAAATGGTTTATGAATTTTTTATAGAACTTTACAGAAGTGAATCAATAGATAAAGAAGAAAAACTAAAAGAATTTATTACGAGTATTAAAGATAAGTCTTGGAGTTGTTTTGATCTACATAACTCTGTTTTTTTAGCTCCAGATGAGATACGAACATGTTGTAAAAGATATTTCCATAATAATGAGTTTAAAGGTGATGTTGTACTATTTAATAAGAATAAAGATCCTCAGTACGAATTTAATTATAAATATATTTTAAATAAAAAGACAACCCTATTTAAGGAGATAAATAGAGAAAATGCTCCAGAGTGTGATGGGTGCCCTTTCTTAAAATTTGATAATTGGGGTACACCTTTAGAAAATGGAATTAAATACCTATCATTTGAGTATCACTCTGTCTGTAATATGAAGTGTACTTATTGTAGTGATACTTATTATGGTGGTAAGCAAGCAAGCTATGATGTAGAAGAGTTAGTGGTAAATTTGAAAGAAAATAATGCAATTGAAAATGTCCCATACGTAGTCTGGGGTGGTGGAGAACCAACTATTGATAAATCATTTACAAAGGTTTTAGGCTTGTTGGATAAAAGTTTAGAAACTACAAAACAAAGAGTCATCACAAATGCTGTTAAGTATGTACCAGAATTATTTAATTTATTAAATACAGATAAAGCCTATATTGTAACAAGTATTGATGCCGGTACAGAAGAGACCTTCATGGATGTTAGAGGAATTAGTAAAATTGATCAAGTAATGAAAAATCTACAGTCTTACTCTAGTATCAATCCTCATAATATTATTATAAAATACCTTTTATTGGACAATAACAGTGCGTTTAATGAAATTAATTCATTTGTCAACCTTATAAAAGAGTACAAGTTAGAAAATTGTAATTTTCAAATTAGTTATGATTTTAAGTCTGAAGAGATACTTGACGACTCCCTGGAGAAAATGTGTTATCTATACTGTCTATTATTAGATATTGGGGTTGAATTTATCTTTTTAGATGATTTAGTCTGGCAAAGACTTGTTAACATTAATAGTGAAAAAATAGATAGGATAAAAGATTTTTTAAAACAGTATAGTTTATCAAAATATTTTGCTACCACTGATGAATATAAAAATATTATAGTTTGGGGTACCGGAGCACAGGCTGAATTAATAATTAATAAGTCATATTTTTTCAAATATGTTGATATAGATTTTTTTGTTGACCCTAGAAAAGAAGTTATTGGTAACAAGTTCTTTGATAAAGATATTAAAAGCCCTAATATACTAAAAGATATTGACTTGCCTGTATTCATAGGTGCTGTTCAGAGTGCACCTTTAATATATAGACAGTACCTTGATCTTCGTTTTAGTAAAGATCGTATTATAAAAAAATTGGTTCTTTAATATATGGTTTATATATTAATGGGGGTGTCAGGTTGTGGAAAAACAACTATAGGAAAAAAGATGTCTGAAATAGTTAATTATCCATTTTATGATGCTGACAGTTTTCATTCAATAGATAATATAAATAAAATGAAACAGGGTATTGAATTAGATGATAGTGATAGATTAGCATGGCTAAAAATGCTTTCAGAAAAAATAGATTTATGGAATAAAAATGGTAATAGTTTTTTAGCATGTTCTGCGCTAAAAGAAAAGTATAGGAAAGTACTTTCGAATGGTTATATTAAGGACGTTTCATTTATGTATTTGACAATAGATAAAACATCAGCAAAAAGTCGTATTTTAAAAAGAGAAAATCATTTCTTTCCTGTTGAATTAATTGATAGCCAATATAAAATATTAGAGGTGAATGATAATTTAATTAATATTGATGCAAATCAAAGTATTAATAATATCTGTAAAAAGATATTGGAACTATTAGAATAAAAGGATAAAATTGCTTAAAAGTGATATCGGTATTTTTGGCTTGGGTGTAATGGGTCAAAATTTGGCATTAAATCTTGCCAACAATGGATATAAGGTTTCTGTATATAACCGTACTGAAGATGGTGAAGAAAAAATCATTGAAGATTTTATGGGTACTATAACTGATAAACAGAAAATAAGTGGATTTACATCTGTGGAAGACTTCGTTGAATCGTTAAAATCAAAAAAGATAATTTTAATTATGGTTGTAGCAGGAAAAGTTGTTGATAGTGTTATTGAGAAACTTTTACCTTTGTTGGATAATCAAGATATCCTTATTGACGGTGGAAACTCAAACTATTTGGATACGGCTAAAAGGTTGAATCATCTAAAGAACTATAATATAGATTATCTTGGTTGTGGTATCTCTGGTGGTTCAGAGGGTGCTTTAAAAGGTCCATCTATGATGCCTGGTGGTTCACAAAGAGCATGGAAATATCTTGAAAAAATGTTTCAAGATATTTCTGCAAAAGATATTAATAATAAATCATGTTGTCAATGGATGGGAGTTGATGGTGCGGGTCATTTTGTTAAAATGGTCCATAATGGGATAGAATATGCAATTATGCAAGTAATAGTAGAGTCATATGATTTACAAAAAAGACTTCTTAGGTTAAATAACAATGAGATAGAAGAAAATATGAGCTCTTGGAAAAATCTTGAACTTAATAGCTTTTTATTAAATATTACTTGTGACCTACTCCTTATGGAGGATGAGCATGGAGATAATATTGTAGATACTATCCTTGATAAGTCAAGTCAAAAGGGGACTGGTAAGGACACTGTAATTAACTCACTGAAATATGGAATTCCATCATCTTTGATATCTGAGGCTGTTAATGCGAGATTTATCTCAAGCTTTTTTAAAAATAGACAAGAGTTGTCTGAAATATACAATTCAGAAATAGAATTTAAAGGAAAGAAAGAGTTACTCCTATCTGATTTATATGATGCAATGTATTTTTCAATACTACTAGCCTACATACAAGGGTTTATGTTGATAGAAGAGTTTTCAAAGTTAAATAAATGGGATATCGACCTAGTGAATGTAATTGGGTCATGGAAGGCTGGATGTATAATTCAGTCAGATATGTTATACACTTTAGAAGAGGCACTAAAAGATAATCTAAAAGAGAGCCTATTTGAAAATAATATATTTTCAAAACTATTTAATTCCAAAGAAACAGGATTAAGAAACTGTGTCTCCACAGCTATATTAAGTGGTATTCCTGCACCTGTACTTACCGCGTCAGTTTCTTTTTTTGATAGTATCAGATCTGAAAAACTTCCTGCTAACTTAATTCAGGCACAGAGGGATTTTTTTGGTTACCATGGCTTTGAAAAAGTAGGTGGACAAAAAGGTGAAGTATTTCACTTAAGTTAAAGGTTAAATAATGATATACGATATAACACTAGGAATTTCAAATAGTACAATAACATGGCCAGGGAATCCTAAGGTGAATATTAGTAAAAAAAATTCTATAGCGTCAGGTGATATATGTAATGTAACAAACATAGATATTGGTGCACATACAGGTACTCATATAGATGCACCTTACCATTTTGTTGAAAATGGAAAAAAAACTGAAAGTATTTCTATTGATAATTTAATTGGAGTCTGCTACGTACTTGAAGTTGAAACTAAGTCTTTAATAGAATTAAAACATATAGAAAATATTGATTTTACTAAATATAAAAAAATATTGTTTAAAACAATGAACTCTCAATATTTACTTCAAAAAGAGTTTAATGAGAACTTTATTGCATTAAGTTTAGATGCAGCAGAATATTTAATAGATAAGGGTGTGCATCTTATAGGTATTGATTACCTATCTATTGAGTCTTTTTATTCTGATGGTTCAGTTCATAAAAAATTACTAGGAAATAATATTGTGGTTTTAGAAGGCATAAACCTATTGGAGGTTTCTGAAGGTGAATATGAATTGATCTGTTTACCTTTAAAAGTTATAGGTAGTGATGGTGCACCATCAAGAGTGATTTTAAGAAGTATATAATAGGAAAATAAAATGATTACATTTTTAGATATAAAAAATATAAATTTGCAATATAGACAAGAACTTATTGAAGCCTGTACTAGTGTTATAGATAGTGGATGGTATATTCAAGGTAATGAGTGCAATAAGTTTGAAGAGGAGTTTTCATCATATTGTGGTAGTAAATATACTGTAGGTGTTGCTAATGGCTTGGATGCTTTGATATTAATTATGAGAGCATATATAGAACTTGGTGATTTTAATGAGAATGATGAAGTTATTGTTCCTTCAAATACTTATATAGCTTCTATCCTCGCAATATCTAAAAATAATTTAACTCCTGTTTTAGTAGAACCTAGTATGGATACTTACAACATAGATATAAATAAAATAGAAGATAAAATCACATCCAAGACAAAAGCTATCATGGTAGTTCATCTGTATGGACAAGCCGTTGAAATGGAGAGTATATTATCGTTAGCAAAAAAGTATGATTTGAAAGTTATTGAAGATTCTGCTCAAGCTCATGGTGCTTATGACAAGAACAAAAGAGTAGGTTCTATAGGTGATGCTAGCGGATTTAGTTTTTATCCTGGAAAAAACCTAGGAGCACTTGGTGATGGTGGAGCTGTTACAACAGATGATGAAAGCTTAGCTAATACAATAAGAGCTTTAGGTAACTACGGAAGTCATAAGAAATATGAAAACTTATATAAGGGTACAAATAGCAGACTAGATGAGATACAAGCAGCAATGCTTAGGGTCAAGCTAAAATATTTAGATTCAGAGATAAAACATAGAAGACAAATAGCAAACTATTATCTTGATAATATTAAAAATGAAAACTTACTACTACCAAATATTAAAGAACAAAGCTCACATGTATGGCACCTTTTTGTAATAAGAGCTAAAAGAAGAGGGGAGGTTCAAAAATATCTTTCACAAAATGGTATTCAAACTCTTATCCATTATCCAGTACCACCGTATAAACAAGAAGCTTACTCTGAATGGAGCAATCAAAAGTTTTATATAAGTGAGATGATTCATGATGAGGTCTTGAGCTTACCTATAAGTGGTATCCAAAATATTGAAGACACTATAAAAATAGTTGAGGTAGTAAATGGATTCAAGTAAACTAGTTACAATCATGCTTTCAGCATATAATCACGAAAATTTTGTTCAAGAAACGATAGAAAGTATTATCAATCAAACATATCAAAATATAGAACTATTGGTAATAAATGATGGTTCTCCAGATAGTACTCATGAAAAAATAATGCAACTATATGAGAAATGTAAGGAAAGGTTTACAAGGTTTGAATACATAAATCGTGAGAATAAAGGTCTTATAGCTAGCATAAATGAGTTGAATGCTATGGCTAAAGGGTATTATATACTTGGAATTGCTTCAGATGATTTTTGTACCAAAAATAGAATAAAATTACAGGTAAAGTCTTTAGAAGAAAATCAAGATTATGGAATGTGTTATGGGCGTATGATAAGTGTAGATAAAAACTCTAATATTATTACCTCTAGTCGTACTACAAAGTACAATAAATCAGGCTACTTATTTAATGATTTACTTTTTAGAAATTTTATTACAGCACCAACTGTAATGATGAAAAAGAGTGTTTTGGATGAAGTTGGTGGGTTTGATGCAAGGTTTAAAATAGAAGATCATCCTTTGTGGTTAAAAATAGCTAAAAAATATAAGATATACTACTTAGATGAATATTTAATTTATTATAGAGATCATGACAGTAATATTAGTAAAAACATATCTTTCATGATTGAAGAGAATGAGAAGATGTTAAATTCTTATTCAGATGAACCAATGTATAAAAAAGCAATTGCAAGACATAATTTATACTGCTTTATTCAACTTGTTAAAGTAAATGAAAAAAAATTGGCAACTAAGTATATGTTAAAAGCTTTTCCTAATTCATGGCATCATCCAAAGTATCTAAAGGGTGTTATAAGATATTTATTAAAGAAGGACTCTCTTGCAAAGTAAGAATATTTTAGAAATTTGTTTAGCTGATGGTTTAGGTGGCTTAGAATTGTTTACTTCTACATGTTATGAATATTTTAAGAGAAAAACTAATTGTAAAATTATTGTAGATCCTAGGTTTAAACTATCAGACTATATTAATTCAGATAATCCTGATCTTTCATATATAGTTAGGAATAATAAATTTGCTATTTTACCAGCATTTAAATTAGCTAAATTTATAGATGAAAATGATATAGATATCATACATATTCATTGGATTAAAGATATGATTACTGTTATATTGGCAAAATTAATTAGTAAAAAAAGACCAAATATTGTATATTCTAGACACATGAATATGACAAGATTTAAAGATGATATTTACCATAAGTGGTTGTATAGACAAATAAGTTTAATTCACACAGTATCAGAGCAAGTAAAAGAACAGGCTATCAAATTTATACCATCTGATGTTAGACCAAAAGTAGAAGCAATTCACTTAGGAATAGATGAACCAACTATTGATACTAATAGAGTAGAAGAACTGAAAAATAAATACAAATTAGAGGATAGTTTTGTTGTTGGAATTGTTGGTAGAATCGAGAGTGAAAAAGGACAATATATAGTTATAGAAGCTCTTGATAAACTTAAAGAGTTGAATATTAAACTTATAATAGTTGGACATACAATGGATGAAAACTATCTTACTGAGTTAAAGCAAAAGATTAAAAACCTTGACTTAGAAGATAAAGTTATTTTCACTGGTTTTACTAGGGAAGTAAATGAGCATCTTAAACTCTTAGATACAATGATTTTAGCAACTAAAAAAGAGACTTTTGGCCTTGTTGTAATAGAATCAATGATTAATAACACACCGGTAATAGCTACAAATGCAGGTGGACCATTGGAAATAATTGATAATATGCAAGATGGACTTTTCTTTGATAGAAGTGTAGAAGACTTAGTCTCTAAAATTAAGTTACTTTACGATGATGAAAATTTAAGAAAAAGTTTATGTAATGGTGGGTACCAAAAGATAAAAAAGAAGTTCGACAGTAAGATTCAAATGGGTAAGTTGTATAATTATATAAATCAAGCTTAGAAATTATTCCAAGCTTTGAATCTATTTTAATAATAGTTTGAAATATTTAATATAATTTTCGACAGTCGTTGTGTGTGACATTTTATTTTTAATTGTATATATACAATTATTGGATAGGATTTGTAGCTTTTCAGGTGAATTATAAAGTTCTATAATTTTATCAGAAATGGCTTTAGAATCTTTTACAGGAACAATAAGCCCATTAAATTCATCATTAATAATCTCCATATTACCTTCTATTGCTGATGCAATAACAGGTGTACTAACAGATAATGCTTCAAGGATTACTTTAGGTAAACCCTCTCTTAGGGAAGGTTGTACTAAAACATTACACGCTTTAATAATTTGTGGTACATCATTACGATATCCCAATATATGTATTCTTTCTTTCATCCCAGACTGATCAATCTCATCTAGATATGATTTTTGCTTAATATTCGCACCAATTAAAATAATATTTATATTTTTTATATGAGATAGTAGTTTAGCTGCTTTAATTAAATAGATAAGACCTTTAATTGGTCTATCATTAGCAACACAGACAACGTTAAAGGCGTCTTTACTTATAGAAAATTTATTAAGGTCAACAGGCTTAAAGTTATACCAGGCAAGATCATGTCCTTTGTAAATAGTTACAACCTTAGTTGATTTAGAAAAGAGTTGTTTTGATACATGATTGTTTACGGCCTGGGACACACATATAATACTGTCTACCCTCGGGTTTAATGCGTTTAAGTATGAGCTTGGATCATGGCGGTAGAGTCCACCAGTGGTACCACGATAAGACACTAGTTTTGTATTCGTTCCAATACAAGCAAATGTTGCATTGGATATTGCCCTCGAATTTGTTGCATAGAGAATATCAATGCTTTCTTCTTTTATAATTGATCTGATTTTTTTTATGAGCTTAAAGTCAAACTTTTTTTTAAATGAAGTATCTATAACTTTAATGTTATGTTCTACAAATCTGGAATTATACGCACTGCTTGATTGCGTCATCATAATTATGGTATAGCCATGTTTTGCTAAAGATACATAAATTTCAGCTTCTGGCCTTATACTAGCGATTAAGTCATCTGAATTTGATAATACTAATATGTTCATTTATGGTTAAAGCCTTGTTATCATTAATTAAAATAGACTATATCAAAAAATTACTTAGAATTTTGTTTATTAAAAAACTACAATCTTCCATCACTATCTTTTAGGATAGACTTAATATCAAATACAATTTTGTTATTTAAATTTGATAACTCTAAATTTTTAAACTCATCATGGGCTACAGCAAGAACTATTGCTTCATGCTTTGAAGTGTCGATTTTATCTTGCAGTTCTATATTGTATTCGTGTTGTACTTCTGCTTTATCTGCCCAAGGATCGTAAACATCAATATTACATCCAAACTCTTGAAGTTCTTCAATTACATCTATAACTCTACTATTCCTAATATCGGGACAATTCTCTTTAAAAGTAATCCCAAGAACAAGAACTTTAGAACCCTCAATCTTATGACCTTTTTTTATCATTAGTTTTATAACTTGGTTTGCAACATAAATACCCATGTTATCATTGAGT
>JAOFSE010000015.1 GCA_028044295.1 Sulfurimonas sp. | reverse complement strand
AAAGATAGTGTTGTTCAGGAGTATAAGCTTCAAAAAAGAGAACTAGCAAACATAGAACTTTATAATAATCTACAAAGTAAATATAAAGTTATAGTAGAGAGAGAAAGTACAAAATAGTGATACTAAAAACTTTTTTTAAACTATCATTACTGATATTTTTAGCTACCTCATCTTTTAGCGATGAGATACGAATGGCTTATTTAGAACTACAAGAGTATCAAAAGAACAGTTTTAATGTTGTTTTTAAAACCCCTATAAATAAGGGTAAAAAAGTCAACTTACATGTAAACCTTCCATCTACCTGTAAAAATACAACTCAAACTACAAAAGAGCTTGTAAATAGTGCTTATTTGAATAGTTGGTCTGTACAATGTAATGATGGCTTACTTGAACAAACTATAAGTATAGATGGATTAAAAGAATGGAACACTGACCTTCTTTTAAAAATAGACTTCTTAAATCAAACCTCATACACAGCTTTAGTACCAACTGACAACAACTCATATACAGTTCCTGCGCAAGAGTCATCTTATGAAGTAGCACAGACATATACATTTTTAGGCATTGAGCATATACTCATAGGCTTTGATCATCTTTTATTTGTGTTTGCGCTTTTACTGATTGTTACAAATTTTCGTCAACTAATACTTACAATTACAGCTTTTACTCTAGCTCATAGTATTACTTTAGCTGGCTCTGCACTTGGTTACATGAGTCTTCCAAGTGCTCCTGTAGAGGCTATTATCGCTCTGAGTATCATTTTCTTAGCTATGGAAGTTATACATAAAAAAAGAGGCTCTTCTGGGTTAGCTTCTCGTTTACCTTGGATAGTATCTTTTGTTTTTGGTCTTCTTCATGGTTTTGGTTTTGCAGGGGCTTTAGCAGAAATAGGTCTTCCAGAGCATGCAGTTCCATTAGCACTTCTATTTTTTAATGTAGGAGTTGAGATTGGTCAACTTATCTTTGTTGGAGTAATTATCTTAATAGGACTAGCTCTTAAAAAAGTAACTTCGAAGTCAGTTCAAGATAAATCGCAAACGCTTATGGTTTATGCCATAGGTTCACTTGCTTCTTTTTGGTTTATCGAGAGAGTTAGCGGTTTTTAGAGTATATGAAAGCTACTTCAAACTCAAGATAGTTTACTGGGTAATCACGAAAGAGTTTCTTACTCTCTTTATAGCTTAGGACTTTTCTAGAACCACTTACTCCGCTCTTCTTTATATATCTAAACATATCTCTAGTTGACTCAAATTCTAACTTATACTCTACTACCTCATAGCTAGCATCAAAGTACTTTTTTTGCAGTTCATGAACTTCATCAGAACTTCTAAGTAAAGAGTTAATTGATGCTGTTTTATTGAGAGTTTTGAAAGTATTTGATGTAAATATTGCTAAGGCTATAGGTGCGTCTAACTCTTTTATCTTTTTAAACACAAAATCTAAATCACCTGCCCATTGAAGTGCTGAAGCTGATAATATATAGTCGTACTTATGAGTGTTGAGTTTATCGAAAAATGCTCTATCATTAAAGTCACCATAGATAGTTTCAATGTTTTCGCCCTTAGGGTGAAGTTCCAACATCTTAGGTGCGAAGTCTATCCCCTTAAAATGTTTTACTTTCCAATCAATTACTTTATAAAGACCACCATTACCACAGCCAAGGTCTAAGATATTCTCTGGTTTACCTTCTACATGTAGAAGCAGTTTATCTATGACTTTGTTTTGGATTATATTGTGGTCGTTGTAATCCTCTGCGTGTTTTGAAAACTCAGAACTTATATTCATTTTCTATTGGCTACCAATGAGACTATAAATATAAAAAGCACACAAAGAACTATAGTAGCTCCTGATGGAAGAGAGAAATAAAATGACAGTGTCATTCCGGCAGATACACCGAGAATAGCAAAACCTAAAGATATAAGTGTAGTCTTTAAAAATCCGACTCTGTATTGAAGAGCAGACACTGTAGGTATAACCATTAAAGCACCTATAAGTAAACTTCCAACAACTCTAATTGAAAGAGCAATTATAATAGCTACTACACTAACAAGTAAAAAATTTAGAAGCTTAACTCTTATGCCACTTGTCTTAGCTACTTCTTCATCATAAGCTATAAAGTATAACTCTTTATAAAATAGTAAAAGAGCAGCTAGTGCAATCGAGCCAAAAATAGCGATAGTAACGACATCTTCATAACTAACGGAGAGAATTGATCCGAAAAGATATGAGAATAGGGAGTTGTTAAATGCACCACCAAGAGATACAATAATAACTGCGATAGCTAAAGAACCAGAAAGAAGTATCGCTAGCACTGCATCAGAGTAAAGAGCGAACTCACTTCTAAGATACTCTATAAGCCAAGCAGAGAGTATTGCAACTGCCACTGCCATCCATAGAGGATTAAAACCAGCAACAAGTCCAACTGCAACACCAACTAGAGCTGAGTGTGCTAATGTTTCACTTATCATAGAATAGCGACGTAAAACTACAAAAGTACCGCTAATAGAAGCTAATATCGCAATAATAATCCCTGCTACGAAAGCTCGTTGCATAAATGAGTATTCAAACATTTCCATGATTAATGCTCGTGCTTATGCATGTGTAAGAGATGAGCTTCTCTACCATATAGTTCACTCATCTCATCACAGCTTAGTATTTGTTTTGGGTTATTACAGATTGTTGCTTTTTCATTTATTGTAAATAATCTACCGATATCATCAGCAATAACTCCAATATCATGAGTAATGAAAACAATAGTGATTCCATCATCCTTGTTTAATTTACGGAGAAGTGCATAAAATCTGTTTTGTGAAACCATATCCACACCAGTATTAGGCTCATCTAAAATCAATATCTCTGGAGAAGACGCAAGGGCACGAGCTATCATAACTCTTTGTCTTTGTCCGCCTGAGAGCGTACCCACCATCTTATCTTGAAGGTGTAAAACGTCCATTTTGGTCATAGAGTCATGAACATGTTTCTCATCTTCATCTGAAAAACTTCCAAAAAGTGGTCGTTGAGAAGTTCTACCCATTTTTACAATGTCTAAAACTGTAGCGGGAAAAGAGCTATCAACATGTGAAGCTCGTTGGGGAACGTAACCAATCTTATGCCACTCTTTAAAATTTTTTATTTTTTTACCAAAAATTCGAATATCCCCAGAAGTTGGTTTATCAAGTCCCAATAGCATTCTAATAAGAGTAGTCTTTCCACCACCATTTGGGCCTATTATTGCTATGTACTCTGATTGAAATATTTCTAATGAAACATTACTCAAAATCTTCTGTGACTTAACTCTAAAGTCAAGATTCTTGATGTCAAAAATCGGAGCTTTAAACTTCATCATTTGCATTCCAAAGCTTGTGATATTTTTTTCAAGTTATCTATCATAATGTCATTATAAGTTAAGTTTTTTTGCGCTTCATTAGCTGTAATATTCCCAAGAGGTTGAAGAACATCTACCTTGACGTTAGCATCGATAGCGATACTCTTAATCGCCTTATCACTCACAAAGCTTTCAAAAAAGATAGTCTTCACACTGTGCTCATTTACATGCTTTATCAAATCAACCATAGTTTTAGGACTGGGCTGAGCTTCTGGTGAAAGACCACTTAGTGCTTCTACTTCAAAACCGTAATTCTTAGAAAGATATCCAAAAGCATTATGATTTACCACTATGGTTTTAAGCCTACATGTAGAAAGTTTTTCTTTATATAATTTATCTAATTTTTTTAACTCAGATACGTATTCATCTCTGTTTTTAGCAAATATACTTTCATTTTTAGGAGAAAGCTTCATAAGCTCAAGAGTGATTTTGTATGTAGCTTTTATCATGTTTGGAATATCTAACCAGTAGTGCGGATCTACTCCATGTGCAGCTTCACACTTATGACCCTCATGTCCATGACCCTCATGCTCTTCGTGACCCTCTTCTTCATCTTCTGCAATCTCTAATAAATCTACATGTAGACTTATATCTAGAGTCGTATTTTTAAAATCGAATCCTTTAGTCCAAGGCTCTAATGATGCTCCATTAAAAACTAATAAATCACTTTTATAAAGTTTCGTAAGTTGTTTTGGTGTTGGTTCATACGAATGAGTATCTACCCCTAAAGGAAGTATCATCGAAATCTCTATTTCATCTTGAGCAATGTGTTTTGCTATATCGTAAAGAGCAAATGTAGATAGTGATACTTTTGGTTTACTAGTTGCACTTTTCACATCTGTTTGTGTGTTCATATTTGTTAAAAATATAATAATTGAGATCGCAATGATTATAAATAGACTCTTTTTAATACTCATTGACAGACCCTTTAGAATTTTTTTGAAATTATAGCTAAAATTGTAATATATTATTTATTTTGGTATAATTCGCAACTTTTTACACTCAGGATATATATAATGACAGCTAGTTTTTTACTAATGGTTCAAATCGTTTTAGTTGTGGTACTTGTGATAGCTGTACTACTACAAAAAAGCTCAAGCATAGGCCTTGGAGCATACAGTGGTTCAAATGACTCTGTTTTTGGAGCAAAAGGTCCAAGTAGCTTTTTAGCTAAAACAACTTTTTTAATCGGTTTTTTATTTGTAGCAAATACAATCACTCTAGGTTATATGTACTCAACATCAGCAAATGAGTCTGTAGTTGACAACATGATTGAAACAACTAACGTAGTTGCGCCAACAGCACCTACACCAGAAACTACGAAATAATCTCTATAAGGAAACAAAATGATAAATGAAATATTTGAATCTTGTCAAACAAAGATGCAATCAAGTCTTGACCATATGTTAAGAGACTTCAAAACACTTAGAACTGGTAAAGTAACTACATCTGTTTTAGACAATGTTAAAATTGACTACTATGGAACTCCAACTTCACTTGATCAAGTTGGTTCAGTAATCGCTCAAGATGCAACTACTATCGTTGTAAATCCTTGGGAAAAACCTCTTCTTGATGATATTGAGTCTGCTATATCTGCTGCTAATGTTGGAGCTACTCCAAACAATGACGGTGAGCAAATCAAACTATTTTTTCCAGCTATGACAGTTGACCAAAGAAAAGAATCTGTAAAACAAATGAAAGGTATGGGTGAAAACGCTAAAGTTTCACTAAGAAACGATAGAAAACACTCAAATGACCAAATAAAAAAACTTGAGAAAGATAAAGAAATCACAACTGATGAATCTAAATCTGCTCAAGATAATATTCAAAAAACTACAGATAAATTTACTGCAGAAATTGACGCTATTTTAAAATCTAAAGAAGCGGAAATCCTTAAGGTTTAATCGGATGGATGTTAAAAAAATATATATGGACGCAGACGCTCTATTAGAGGGTCACTTTAAACTAAGTAGCGGAAACCATTCACAGTTTTATCTTCAGTCTGCAAAAGTACTTGAAGACCCAAAAACTGCTAAACTTCTTGCAGAAGCTCTAGCAAAAGATATCAAAGCTTCAGGCTTAAAGATAGACACAGTCTGTGCTCCAGCACTTGGTGGCCTTATTGCTGGTTTTGCACTTGCTACTGCACTTGATGTTCGTTTCATATTTGCGGAGAGAGTTGATGGTGTTATGAACATTCGTCGTGGCTTTGAAGTAAGTAAAGGCGAAAAAGTTCTTATGTGTGAAGACATCATTACAACTGGTGGCTCAGCTATGGAAGCAGCAGCAGTTGTTAAGGAACTTGGTGGTGAAATAGTAGGTGCAGCTGCACTTGCTAACCGTGGTTTTTGTAAGCGTGAAAATAGCGATATAACTACAAAACCAAACTGTAAACTTCCTCAAGATATACCATTTTTTGCACTTGCTGATTTTACATTTGAAATGTATGCTCCTGATGAGTGTCCTCTTTGTAAAGATGGAAGTGAAGCTATAAAACCAGGTTCTCGTGGTAATTAAAAAACTTCTACTTCTTCTTTTTATAACACTTGGTGTATTACACTCAAGTGATACACAATTACCAAATGACGAAGAACTACACAAGCTAATAGGAAGAATGCTTCTTGTTGGTTTTCCCAATGAGACTATAGACAAAAACTCTGAAATAGTAAGACAAATCAAGCAATACAATCTTGGTGGGGTCATCCTATTTGACCGTTTTTATAGTGATAGAACTAAAACAAAAAACATATCTTCTCCAAACCAGCTTCAACACTTAACATCAAAACTAAAACTATATTCAAACAAACCACTACTCATATCTATAGACCAAGAAGGCGGAAAAGTTGCTCGTCTCAAACCAGCTTATGGTTTTGCAAACATTCCATCTGCTAAACGCGTATCATCTCTACATGTAGATAAAGCCAAAGCAATTTACAATGCACAAGCTAGAATGCTTAAAAGTAGTGGTATTAACTGTGACTTTGCCCCTGTTGTTGACTTAGCTGTAAACGAAGAGAATAGTGTCATATATGGACTTGAGCGTTCGTACGGGTCTAATCCCCAAGAGGTAGTTAAATACGCATCTATTTTTATGGACTCTTTAGAAAATACAGAGATTTTAAGTGTTTTAAAACACTTTCCGGGTCATGGCTCATCGTTAGGAGATTCTCACAAAGGTTTTGTAGATATTACAAATACATGGACCAAAAAAGAATTAGAACCATATCATTACCTCATCAACCAAGGCAAGGTTAAAATGATTATGACAGCTCATGTCTTTAACTCAAATCTAGATGAAAATCATCCTGCTACGCTCTCTCACTTTGTAAACACAACTCTTCTTAGAGAAAATCTTGGATACAAGGGTGTTGTTATAAGTGATGACCTACAGATGAAAGCAATCTCTGAGCACTACACAATTTCTGAGAGTGTAGCACTAGCTATTAACGCTGGTGTTGACATACTCCTTTTTGGAAATCAACTAGCTGAGCAAGACATAGATGAACTCGTTCTTCTCATTGCTACAGAAGTTAAAAATGGAATTATTCCGATAGAGAGAATCTTAGAGTCCAACAGAAGAATAGAACTTCTTCACACACAAGAGAATTAACCATGCAGAGTTCATTTTCTAGCCTTGACTGGATAGTTTTTGTCTCATACTTTTTACTTTTAACCATTAGCTCCATCCTCCTTAGTCGTAACAAAATCAACTCATCAAGAGACTTCTTTCTAACCAAAAATGGTATGCCAATGTTTGCAGTTGCTATTTCAATTCTAGCTACAAGTCAATCAGCCGCTACATTTTTAGGTGCTCCAGAATTTTCATACGCTCATGATTTTACATTTATAGGTTTTTATATATCTGCTCTTTTAGCTGTAACCTTTGTAGCATTTGTTTTCATACCTAGATTTTACGAGATGAAGGCTGTTACGGTTTATGAACTTCTTGAAATCAGGTACGGGAGTGAAGCTAAAAAGTATGCTGGAGTAATGTTTCTAGTTGGTCGAGTACTTGCAAGTGGGGCAAGGCTTTACATTGGAGCATTAGCCATTTCAATGATACTATTTAGTGATATTGTATTTCTACATGTAGCTATCTCTATTTTCATTTTAGTGACCGGAGCATTAGCTTACACTTACTTTGGCGGTGTACGTTCAGTCATACTAAGTGACATCATTCAAGCTGTTACATACATAGGTGCTGGAGTTGCTGTTTTAGTTTTTCTTTACTACTCACTAGAGAGTGTTGACATCATAGCTACCCTACAAGAGCACAACAAACTCAACTTTTATGACACTTCACTAGATGGAAAGTTTAGCATCATAGGTCTGCTTAGTGGTTGGCTTTTACTTAACATTGCTGCCTTTGGACTCGACCAAGACATGACACAAAGAGTTCTTACATGTAAGAGTAAGAATGAGGCTACAAAGTCTCTTATACTCTCAATCATAATGACTATTCCTGTTGTTCTTCTTTTTCTTGCCATAGGTGCTTTACTCTTTGTTTTTTACCAAGAGAGTGATGTAGTTCAAAACTTTGAAGGTGAAAAGATAACTATCTTTATGTATTACATCCTAAATGAGATGCCAGAGGGTCTTAGAGGACTTGTAACAGTAGGAGCAATAGCAGCAGCCCTTTCTAGTACAAATTCTGTTTTAGGTGCTATGGCATCAGTCGCAGTAGAAGACCTTTATAAACCATACAAACTACAAAACTCTAGTGTTGATGAGTTGCATTTTGTAAAAGCTTCAAGAGTAGCTGTCTTACTTTTCGCTCTTACTCTATCTCTAATGGCTATGGTTAGTTACTACTGGCAACAATATAGTGACCTCTCACTTATTGGTTTTGCACTTGGAGTTATGGCTTTTGCATACACGGGGCTTTTGGGAGTTTACTTCTCAGCGATATTTACCAAAAGGGGAAATGAGCAAACTGTGCTTTACTCACTTATAGGTGGATTTGTAACTGTTTTAGCACTCCAACCCTATACTTTTGGTATGAGTATCGGTTTTTCATGGCAAATTGTTATAGGTACTTTTGTTGCATTTTGTATCATGCAATTTGGTAAAAAATAGAAAATATGGCTATAATCAAACAGATAAAATAATTGAAGAGATAAAAATATGACAAGAAGAAACTTCCTACTTTACTCATCTACTGTAACAGCCACGGTCGCTAGTGGTAGTGCTTTAGAGAGTTCTGATATGTTTTTATCTCAAAATGAGTACAAGTCTCTTATATCACTTGACCTTAAACTCAGACAAATAAAAAGATATGTAGGTTTTGGAAATTTCAATCTTCTATCTTATGAAGACTCTCTTAAAATAGCTGCTAGAGTTCCAAAAATTGGACGTTTTACAAAGGAAGAAATTGAGTTAACATATAAGTTTTTTTACGAAAACCCATCTAAATATGGTTTTTATGGCGAACGAACTTGTTTTAACATCAACAACAAAATCTCTAAAAAAGATGTAGTAAAAATCCCCCATTCTGGCCACTATATATTTAAGGGAAAATCTACTCATGACTACAACAGAATCATCTCCGACATAGGAGATACTCTTTACCTTACTTCTGGTGTTAGGAATGTAGTAAAACAGTTAAGTCTTTACTGTTCTAAACTCAAAAGCCTCAAAGGAAATATGACTCAAGCTTCTTTAGACATAGCTCCACCTTCTCACTCTTTTCACACTATTGGTGATTTTGATGTTGGTAAAATGGGTCTTGGTGGTAAAAATTTTACATCTGCTTTTGCAAAGACTAAAGAGTTTCACCAAATGACTCAACTGGAGTACATTCATATCAGGTACTCTCCAAACAACTTAGATGGTGTTAGATACGAACCTTGGCATGTTAAAATAGTATAAAGGCTGTTTCATGAGAGAGTTATACATAGGTGTAATGTCTGGTACAAGCCTAGATGGTGTCGATGTTGTTTTATGTAAAATCAACAAAACTACTTGCGAATTAATCTGTTCAGCAGAATACCCTTTTGATAAAGATCTAAAAGAAGATATTTTAACACTCATAAACTCAAAAACAACTCTTAAAAGTATAGGTGAGATAGATATCCGTCTTGGTAATTTATACTCAGAATGCTTATGTGCTTTTATTCGTCATAATGAAATAGACACAGAGACCATAAAGGCGATAGGACTTCATGGTCAAACACTATGGCATGAACCAAATGGAGAATTCCCTTTCTCAATGCAACTTGGAAATGCTAACACACTAACAGAAAATACAGGTGTTAGTGTTATAAGTGACTTCAGACAAAAAGACATAGCCCTTGGTGGCCAAGGGGCACCCCTAACCCCTGCCTTTCATAAAGAAGTATTTTCACATATACAAAAAAATGTAGCTGTTTTAAATATAGGTGGTATGGCTAATATTAGTATCTTAGGTGAAAAACTTCTTGGTTACGACACAGGAACTGGTAATGTACTGCTAGACCTTTGGATATCAAAAAAACTTAATCTATCTTATGACAAAGATGGATCTTTTGGAGACTCTGGTCATGCAAATGATGAACTCCTACAAAAGATGCTAAAAGAAGAGTACTTTTCAAAACCTGCTCCAAAAAGTTGCGGAAGAGAGCTTTTTAACGAGGCTTGGTTAACTACAAAACTACAAAACTTTTCACATCTCAGTGATGCAGATGTGCAAGCCACTCTACTTGAACTAAGTGTTGAAAGTATTGTGAATGAAGTATTAAAAACTGACACAGAACTGCTACTAGTATGTGGTGGTGGAGCAAAGAACTCCGCACTTATGCGTAGACTAAAAACTAGACTAAAAGATATAGAAGTTAAAACAACTGATGACAAGGGCGTAAGTGCGGACTATATGGAAGCTATGGCATTTGCTTGGCTAGCCTACAAAAGAGTTCATAAAGAAAAAGTAGACATCAAGTCTGTTACAGGTGCTAGAGAAAATTCGATTTTGGGTTGCATATATGAATAAAATAAAATACTGGCTACCAACTACTCCTTACAAGAACTACGACATAACTGTAGCCTCTGCAGATGCTAGTTTTAGAAAGTACTACAGACTCACGAAGGGTAGTGAAACAGTTTTACTGATGGACTCTTCACTAGAAAAAGATTCACTCGCTCCCTTTTTAGATGTGACTGGGAGACTCTTACATGTAGGAGTGAATGTTCCTGAAATACTAGAGCAAAATCTAGAAGATGGCTTTTTAATCATAAAAGATTTTGGAAACACTCACTACCTCAATGTTCTCGATGACAAGAACTTTAAAGAACTCTACTCAAAAGCCATAGATGAGATACTAAGCATGCAAAAAGCAGACGCTTCTAGCTTACCTCTTTATGACAAAGCATTTCTACATGTAGAAATGGATTTGATGAAGGATTGGTACTTAGAAAAACAACTAAACCTAACTTTAGATGTAGAAGAAAAAGAACTCATAGCAAAAACATTAGACCTAATCTCTGATGTAGTTTTAGAGCAACCACAAGGTCTTTTTGTTCATAGAGATTTTCACTCTAGAAACATAATGCTAACCGAGCAAAATGACATAGGCGTCATAGACTATCAAGATGCTATGAGTGGAGCTGTGACTTATGACTTAGTATCACTTTTAAAAGATTGTTATATTGAGTACCCAAGAAAAGAAGTAGAAAAATTAGCCCTTGAATTTCGTGATAAATCAAAACTACATGTAGATGATGAAACATTTATAAAGTGGTTTGACTTTATGGGTCTTCAAAGACACATAAAAGTGCTTGGAATTTTCTCTCGTCTTTATCTTCGTGATGGGAAAGATGGTTACTTAAAAGATATACCTTTAACACTAAAGTACACCATAGAAACTGCAAGTAGATATGACGAAACAAAAGAGTTAGCAGAGTTTTTAAAAGCAAAATGTTAGAGTACGACTACCCACTTTTTCGTCCACCCGCAGAAGCAAACAATGTCATACTTCAAGTCACTCTTGGGTGTAGTTACAACAGATGTAGCTTTTGTTCTATGTACAAAACTAAGAGCTATCAAGCTAAAAATATGGATGAAATCAAAAGAGACATAGAGACTCTTGCTTACAGCTATCCAGATGCCACAAAAGTCTTTTTAGCCGATGGTGATGCGCTAGCTTTGCCTAGTGAACAGCTGTTCACTATTCTCAAGTACCTTGATGAAAAATTCCCTAAACTACGTCGTGTATCTACATATGCCTCTACACAGAATTTAACTGAAAAATCAAACAAAGAGTTAGAAGAACTTTGTAAATCCAAACTAAATCTCATCTACTACGGTGTTGAAACTGGTAGTGATGTGGTGCTAAAAAAGATAACGAAGGGTGTAAACCAAAGTGAAATCATAGAGACACTTAACAAAGCCAGTCATGCTGGGATGAAAATCTCTGCTACAGTCATTTTAGGCATAGGTGGAGAGAAATACTCATCTCTACATGTAGAAGAATCAGCAAAAGTCATCAACGCAACAACTGTTACATATCTCTCTACTTTACAACTAGGTCTAGAAGAAAATGCAAAAGAAAACTTCTACAAACACTTCGAAGATTTTACCATGCCAAATGATGAGCAGTTACTCCATGAACAGAAAAACTTTTTAGAACTACTCGAACCTAAAAGCAAAACCATCTTCCGCTCAAACCACGCATCAAATGCTCTTCATCTAAAAGGTAATTTACCAAAAGATAGGGACAGACTTGTAGACGAATTGGCAGAAGCTATACATGTAGGAAAATCCGCTTTTATCCCTGAGATGTTTCGTGGGTTTTAACTAATTGTAATAATTAATAATGCCTCTGAAGATTTTTTGTATAATATATTACAATTATTTAAAAAGGCAATCAAATGAAAAACACTACTCTACTATTAACAATTATTATTGCGCTAATTTTCATATCATGTGCTCCAAAACCAAAGTTTAAAGCTTATGTTCCAGCTACAAACAGTGGAACTAAAGTCGTATATAAAGACAAGATAGTTGAAAAAGAAAAGATTGTTTACAAAGACAAAGTTGTCTACAAGGACAAAATAGTCTATCAAGGTGGGGCAGTAAACTCAGCTGAAAACACTAGAAAGAACTTCTCAAACTCTGCACAACAATTCAACTTCAAGAAAAACAAAAGAGAAGACTACAACTCTTATGCTCTTATCATTGGGATAAACGAGTACAAAGAAAACTCTAACGTAGCCTACGCAGACTACTCTGCCCTAGCATTTGAAAAACTTGTAAATACTACTTTTGGAGTTCCAAAAGACAACATCGTAACTATGCTAAACGCAGATGCAAGTTCTGGTCAGATAAAAGCTAAACTAGACTACATAAAAGAGATTCCTGAAAAAGGTGGAACTATCTATCTTTTCTACGCTGGACATGGTGTACCGGGTAAAGATGGACATGTTTACATGTTACCAGCAGACATGAGTGCAGGAAACATTCACCTAGAACCAAACCTTCAACTGAGAAAGATATACGCTAACCTAACAAAATCTCTAGCTTCAAACATATTTATTTTTATGGACTCATGCTTTAGTGGACAAGATGACAACGGAGACCTTCTTTACAAAGGTGTAGCTGCTGCAACAATGGTAAACAAAACAAAGATAAGAAATAAAAAGCTTACAGTTATGACAGCTGGTGCAGACCATGACTTTGCAAATAACTACGAAGATAAAAAACAGAGACTATTTTCATACCATCTTATAAAAGAGCTAGCAAATGGTACTAAAAATCTTCAAAACATCTACTCTAAGATAAGAAGTAAAGTAAAAAGAACTTCACTTCAAAAAGGTACAGCTTATAAGCAAGTACCTCAGTTATATGGGACAATTACTAAGAGTTTATATTAAGTACAAGTAAGTTTGGATTGCTACCTTATATCTGTTGTAGCTTACATTAAGAATCATTCTATTAAAATTGTATTATGAATAAAAATAATCAAATTTTAACTTTAACAATAGTAGTACTCTCTAGTTTAGTACTATCAGTAGTCCTATTATATAAACACAGTCATGAAACTAAGAATTTTCATAATACTGCATACGAATTGTTACTCATCCCACAAAATATTAAATATGATGATGAAGTACTAACTATGTCAGCATATATGGCAACACTCACTCAGAACCTAAAGTGGATAGATCGTTATGATAAAGCTAATGTCACCATAGAAGACACAATCTCAAAAGCCATAAAAAAATTTCCTGAAATAAGTAAACATATAGATGAAATATCTACTTATGGTGATACGCTTATCGCTCTAGAGAGGGAATCTTTTGAGTTAGTTAAAGCTGGTAAATTTAGTCAAGCACACTCTTTACTCTTTAGCAAAAACTATGATATTCACAAAAAAATATACACTGATAAACTCGATGAGATAATTAACATCATCGAAACTTTAACTATAGAGTACAACCAAAAATCAGAACAAAGCCTAAAATCACTACTACTATTAGCAAGCTTCATCATTGTTTTCTCTGCCGTATTGGGTATTGTTGTGTTCCGTATGTTTCTTACACAAACTAAAGCACTCGAAGAATCTAAAGAGACTCTCTACAATCAGTACGAACTTCAAGAAAAAATTATGAACTCTATTCCTAGTAGAATCTTTTGGAAAGATAGAGATGGCGTTTATTTGGGTGCAAACCAAGGGTTTGTAGATGATGCAGAGTTAACTGACGTCTCTGAGATGATAGGTAAAAACGACTTTGATATGACTTGGAGTAAAAGTGCCGAGCAGTTCAGAGAGGATGATGCTGCAGTTATAGCCAGTGGTACCCCTAGACTCATGTACGAAGAAGATCAGCCAAAAGAAGATGGCAGCTTCATCAGCCTTGTCACCTCTAAAGTACCCCTAAGAGATGTGAATGACAATATCATAGGTATACTTGGGATATATGATGATATAACTGAGCAAAAACAACTAAAAGCAGAAAAAAAACTACAAGATGAGCAGCTCTTAAAACAATCTCGTCATGCGCAAATGGGGGAGATGATATCAATGATAGCACATCAATGGAGACAACCTTTAGCAGCAATATCAGCTACAGCTGCTACACTACAAGTAGAGCAAGAACTTCATGGGTTTGAACAAGAATCTTTTAATCAACAGATGAAAAATATTACCGAATACACCCAACATCTTTCACAGACCATTGACGACTTCAGAAACTTTTTTAAAGATGAAAAATCGAAAGCAAATGTCTCTTTGGAGAGTATTGTGAATGATTCCATATCCATAATTGGTGATATTTTGAAAAGTAAGGGTATAGAAGTTAATGTAGAGAATACAAGTGACTCTACGTTGTATACATATCCAAATGAGTTGAAACAAGTTATCTTAAACATACTCAGTAATGCTCAAGAAATTATCCAAGAAAAAGAAATTGACAATCCTACTATAGATATAAAAATATACAAAAATAACTCTAAATTTTGTATATCTATTCAAGATAATGCAGGTGGAATTCCCGAGAGTATAATAGAGAAACTATTTGAACCATACTTTACAACAAAAGAAAAGTTAAACGGAAGTGGTCTTGGTCTGTACATGTCAAAGTTAATTGTAGAAAAACATATGCAGGGGAAACTCTCCGCCAGTAATGTTGGAGAGGGAGCTTGTTTTACTATAGAAGTTGATAACGTAGATACTTAAGATCTATTTTTTACTATTTAACCTAGACTGATACTCTTGTGGATGTTTACATACTGGGCAAACTTTTAGGGCTTTTTTACCATAGTGCACATGTCCGCACACTTCGCAAATCCATGCTTCTTCATCATCATTACTAACAAATTCAGAGTCTGCAACTAGTCTGTCTAAAAGCATCTGAAACATCTTCTCATGTTCCACTTCAATCTTGCCAATTCCGCTAAATAGTTTAGCTGCTTCTTTATACCCTTCTTCTTTTGCAATCGCTGCAAAATCTGGATACATTTTTAGGTTTTCATAGCTTTCACCATTGATGGCCATTGTAAGATTTTCTTTTGTAGTTCCAAAATTATTTTCGCTTCCACTTTCCATTCTATTGTAGAGTGCTAGTTCTAACTTAGCATGCGTTTTTTCATTGTTAGCAGCTCTTTGGAAGTGTTCTGCTATATCTCTATAGCCCTCTTTTTGAGCTACTTTAGCAAAGTACTCATACTTGTTTCTAGCTTGAGACTCTCCTGCAAATGCTTTTTGCAAATTCACCATTGTAAGGTTAGTTGTAACACATCCCATATCCTCACCACAACATGAAAGTGTTCCTCCTCCAACATTTTGCACTTCAACTATATTTCCGCACTTACTACACACATATGTTTCATACTGTCTCATTATATATCCTTTAGTTACTTAGCTATAAATAGTCTACAACTTTTCTACTTACTTTATTGTTAGCTAAAGGGATACATTTTCGATATAATCTAGACATGAAAGCAATGATACTAGCAGCTGGTCGTGGTGAAAGAATGCGTCCTCTTACCGACCACACACCAAAACCACTACTTCTAGTCAAAAACAAACCTCTTATAGTTCATCACATAGAAAAGCTGGCTTCTTTGGGATTTAAAGAGATTATCATTAACATTGCGCATTTAGGGCATATAATTCCTGATACATTAGGCGATGGCTCAAAATGGGGAGTAACTCTGACTTACTCTGATGAACAAAAAGATGGTGCTCTAGAGAGTGCTGGTGGGATTATTAAAGTCCTTCCTTTTTTTAGTAATGAAACTTTTTTAGTTGTTAATGGAGATGTTTTTTGTGAATACAACTTTGACCCTAGTTTTAAACTAGATGACAACTTAGCTCATCTAGTTTTAGTTCCAAATCCTGAGCATAATCCAAATGGTGATTTTGGACTTCAAAACAACAAAGTTTTAAACACACATGAAGAAATGTTTACATTCTCTGGCATAGGTTACTATTCCCCAAAACTTTTTGAAGGTCTGCCTGTAGAAAAGGCAGCTCTTGCACCACTTTTGCGTAAAGCCATAGACAAATCAAAAGTAAGTGGAAATCTACATGTAGGTTACTGGCACGACATTGGAACTCCACAAAGATTAGAAGAGGTTAACAAATAAGGTTATGAATATATACACTAAACTATTTGACTATTGTATACAAGAAGCATCGCTTGAAAGTGATACTCAGCAAATAAAAATAAAAAAAGCTTTTGTTCTTCTACTACCATTAGTTTTAGGTGTATTAGGAATTGTATGGAGTATTTTATACTTGAGTTTTGGGGCTCTAGTACCTGCGATATTCCCACTACTTTTTTCTATAAATGCTGTGATAAGCTTTTACTATCTAAAGAAAACAAAAAATATAAATACTTTTAGAAATATACAAATAGTTGTACTTCTCTTTATCCCTTTCTTACTCATGTGGTCACTAGGCGGCTTTGTTAATGGAAGCTTTGTAATGATTTGGGCATTTTTTGCGCCTGTAGGAGCTTTAGTATATAACAATAAACAGTCTTTATGGTTCTATTTATTCTTAATCTTATTAGTAGTCTCAATTTTTATTGATAAACATTTAAGTTCTTCATATGTATCTACTCTTCCCCAGATAGCTATTGATATACTTTTAATAATGAATTTATTAACTGGTTTAACAGGTCTGTATCTCCTGATTAAGCATTTTATTAAAGAGCAGGATGAAAGTGCTCATAAAATACTACAAGAGCAGCATGAAAAATTACAAGAACGTACAGAAGAGTTTATAGAAGCAAATATAAAACTGCATCATCTTGCCAATCATGATTCATTAACAAATGTATCAAATAGATACAACTTTAGAAAGCTGCTAGATTTAAAAATAAAATCTTCACAGAGTAAGCAAAGGTCAATAGCTCTTCTCTTTATAGACTTAGATAACTTCAAATATGTAAATGACACTTTTGGTCATAACATAGGCGATGAGCTTCTCGTTGAAGTCTCAAATAGGATTAAGTCTGTTCTGAGGGATGAAGATACAATAGCCCGAATAGGTGGAGATGAATTTTCAGTAGTGCTCAACAATGTAACTGACTCAAAATATATAGAAACCATCTCTCTAAGAATCATCAGTGAAATCAATAGAGACTATGATTTCATAGATACATCGTCACCTGTAGGAGCGAGTATTGGAATAAGTATGTTTCCAAAAGATGCGCAAGATATAGATACACTTATAAACTATGCAGATGAAGCGATGTATAGAATCAAAAAAAACTCTAAAAATGCTTTTCGCTTCTACAGCACTGATTAGCTCTAAAATCAATAAAATAGGCTAATTGGTACTAAAAATGCTTGTAAAATAAAATATATAACTCAAGGATATTTTGTGACTAAGCTACTTCTACTTCTTCTAGTTCTAAACAGTGCAGTTTTTGCAAAATATACAACTTGTTTCTTTCAAAACTCTAACTACATAGATGTCTGTGAAAGGTCTGTAAAACAAGGCGTGAGCATTGAGTATGCCAATAAATTTTTACTTTCTTACTTTAAAACACAAAAGTTTGATGAGGTAAGCTACAAGTACCTACAGCCAAAGTACATAAAATCTCATAGAAAAAATGAGAAAAAAGCTAACAATGTTCTAGTAAAGCATGTTCCTAGAATCATTGCGCATCTAAAAAAATATAAAGAAGTTTACGACTACACTGAAAAGAAATTTGGTGTCAACCGTGAGATTATCGCTGCTATTCTTACAAAAGAGACGAATCTAGGAAAGATACAACCAAAACATGATGCATTTTTAGTATTTAACACACTTGTAAGACGCGTTAAACCTGATACTAAAAGAAATAAGTGGTTACTGAACATGGGTAAAACAAATATGGTATCAATAATCTCTCACTGCTATAAAAAAGGCGTAGAGCCTGAAGAGTGTAACCTACCTAGTTCATACGCTGGTGCAGTTGGAATTCCACAGTTTATGCCAAATAGTTTTGTATATACACAAAGCTATAAGGGTAAGGTTGCTGACTTAACCAAGATGGAAGATGCCATAGTCTCTGCTAGTAAGTTCTTACATCAAAAAGCTAAGTTCTCTGAACTCATCGAGTGGGATCTTATGCCAGATGTAGTGAAGATAGAAGCTCAATGGTATGACTATGAGTTTGACAACGATAACGCTTCGTTTGTGTATGCAGAAAGTAAACGTAGTGGGAAGAAGTATGACTGTTTCACGTGTGGAAAAGTGGAACTAGTGTACATGAAGTCATATGCTAAAAAAATCATGCGTTATAACAACTCATCAAACTATGCAGTTGGTGTACTTCGTCTAGCTTACGATGCTAATAAAGGTCTATACGCTAAGAAACAGTAGCCACTAGAGTATGTGAACTCTTTGGCTTCATAACTATTGTATCATCAAAAGCATTGGCAGATTCTATACAGACCATTTTTTTATAATCATCATCTTTCATAGCAGACATTCTTTTGCACTTATCTATCCAGGGGTTCCAAACTACAACAGAAGATGAACCTTCATTCTCTATATATAGAGTTCTGTTTTTATCTTTTAAAGTGATTTTTCCATCTACTTCTTGATAAACTCTATCTACCTCTTTATTGAAAGTTATAGAATCTTTTTGCAACTCTTTTGTCCATGTAAGTGCATCAAGATACGGCTTATTTTCTAAACCATTTATTTCTACATTTGATATATGTGAAACATCAAAATAACTATGTAGTGCTTGAGATAGTGTAAAAGATTTTTCATCTAAATTTGTAGTTGTTAGTCTCATTG
The DNA here is from genome assembly GCA_028044295.1 of Sulfurimonas sp. Classification (GTDB taxonomy): domain Bacteria; phylum Campylobacterota; class Campylobacteria; order Campylobacterales; family Sulfurimonadaceae; genus Sulfurimonas. Next base: position 16,191 of record JAOFSE010000015.1, on the reverse strand, counting down.
TAAGTGTATCGCCAATCTCTACATGTAGCTCTAGTTTAAACTTATAGTTCCAAAGTTTTCTACTCTCATTTGAGTCTTGTAGGGTAAAAGTCAAATGTGTATTGTTTGGATTTGTATCATCCGTATGGGTGAGTGCAAACATAGAAGTTCGTGCAAATCCGTGTTGAGGCAAGTTTTCTTGTATCCCAAACCATGGCCAACATATAGGCACACCCCCACGGATAGATTTGCCAAAATCAAATGCTTCTATGTCACTTAGCCAAAGAACTGGCTCTTCCCCTACTCTTTGGTAGTGAAATATATGTGCACCTTGAAGAGCTATTTTTACAGAAGCAGTGTCATTACTTACCTCAACAAATTTAAATCCATTGGAAAGTTTTTTACTCTGAATCAAGACTCTTCCACGAAGTAATCTTGTGCCATTTTAGAGCGTACATAAGAATAAATACATAACAGACTATTCCTAGCATATATGTAGACTGCATATCTCCACTTACATCAGAGATTTTTCCAAATACTAAAGGTAAAATAGCACCACCAGCAATCCCCATAATAAGAAGAGCGCTACCTTGTGCTGTATACTTGCCTAAACCCTCTAAAGCCAGAGGCCAAATAGTAGGCCAAACAAGAGCATTAGCAAAACCTAGAAGTGCAACAAATGTTATAGTATTTGGTAGAGTAGTAATACCCATCCATCCCCATAAAAACTCTGATATAGAGTGACTTACACCCGAAGAGGCAACAACTCCTACTAAGAATAAAATTCCAAAAATAGCTGAGTAGATTAATGCTTTTTCCTGAGAAATATACTTAGGAATTAATGCAACTCCTATGATGTAACCAAATACCATGAACATCATAGTGTAAGATGTGAGAGCCGTTGTGTTTTCAAGTCCTAAGTACTGTCCATAAAGTCCTATAGTATCTCCAGCTATTACTTCTATGCCTACATAGAAAAACAAAGCAATAGCTCCCATGACAACACGAGGAAAATCAAGTATATTTTTCTTTCCCTTAAACTCTTCCTCTTCAAAAACTATCTCTGGAAGTTCTGAAAATTTTACTAAAGCTATCAGGCCTGTAAGAACTACTGCCATTACAATATAAGGCATAATAAGCCTTTGAGCTAACTCATCTTTAGCTTCAGCAGAGAGGTCTTGCATTGTCCCCATATCTGAGAGAATAAGAGCTGTAAAAAGAAGAGGAACAATTACTCCTGCCCCTTTATTTATTAGACCCATAATACTGATACGCATAGCCGCACTCTCTAATGGTCCTATGTGAACAATGTATGGGTTTGATGCAGTTTGTAATATAGTAAGTCCAGTACCAAGAGTAAAAAGAGCAACTAAAAATATACTAAAGTCAGCACCTTGAGCTGCTGGAATAAAAAGAAGTGAACCTATAACCATAACTCCAAGTCCAAGTGCCATTCCATCTTTATACCCTATTTTGTCAAGTAAAAATGACATAGGAAAAGCCATAACGGTATAAGCTATGTAAAAAGCGAATGTAACAAAGAGAGCTTGAAAATCGTTAAGGTCGCAGATGACCTTTAAAAAAGGGATAAGTGAACCATTTAGCCATGTAACAAAACCAAATATAAAGAACAAAATACCTATGATCACCATAGGGAAAAGTGTCTGTTTCTTATCCATGTGCTATACCCTTTATGTAGTGTGCAACTGCATCTTCATCATTTGTATGTGGCAATATAATATCAGCAAATTTCTTAACACCTTCTTGAGCATTTGCAACTGCTACTGAGGTCTTTGCCAGCTCAAACATACCTACATCATTAAAGTTATCTCCAAAGACAGTTAAGTTTGCTAAATCAAAACCTACATACTCACTTACACTTTTTATACCATGAGACTTGTCCGCATCTTTGTGTAGGATAGTTAAGAAATAAGACTGAGTATAGGCCTCAGGAGCTAAAATATACTTTAGTTCATCTCCAAAAATATTTTCTACATGTAAAGCTACTTCACGAATTAGTTTTTCTTCTCCCATGTAGACCAGTTTAAAGTTTCCATCCATAGCACGAAGATTCTTACAAGACTGAAGGTGGTCATCAGTTGAGTAACGAGTTAGAACTTGCTTCTGAATAGGATTGAGGATTTCGCTGTAAAGAAAAGTTTCATTGAGTTTGTCACCCTTAAGCGCTAAAATAAAAGGATAAATACCAAACTTAGCACTCTCATCTATAATAGTATCTGCTATCTCTTTAGTTATGAACTTAGTATCTATAATTTTTTTATCCATAGTTGCTATGAGTGCACCATCAAGCAAAATCATAGGTGCATTTACATCTACTCCACCCAAAAACTGCGCAGTTTTTGTATATGTTCGAGCAGTTGCTATGCTAAGTATAGAATCATTTGAAAGGGAATTCCACATATCTTTTGTAAAGTTACTAACACTTAAATCATTTCGTAAAAAAGTGTGATCAAGGTCTGTTATATATACTTTTTTCATTCTACTTATACTTTAACTGACATGTCATCATTCTATCTACTAAAATACGACCTACTTCTAATTTAGAATCCACTATAGATGTAATGTTTAAATCCTCAAGACTTTTCTTACCCTCTAAGGTTCTCACTTTTACAATTAGATTTATATCTTTCGTATGTTGCAAAATTGCTACACAAACCGCTCTTCTTTTTGCTATATTATCAATAGTGACGATAATTGATGAAGCATACTCTGTATGCATAGCTTCGAGGAGTGCATGCTTAGACATATCTCCAAGATATGCTTCATGACCGTCTGCAATAGCCTCTTGAACATGTTTTGATGAGTTGTCTATTATCACATACTTGGCACCTATTTCATCTAGATGTTTAGTCACAAACTTTCCAACAATACCGTAACCACAAACAATAACATGGTTTTTTCTTGAGCTAAAGCTCTCAGTATCTAGTCCTAAATATTCATAGTGTGTGATACTCTCAACTAGTTTATTTATATTAGAGATAAAAAATGGTGTAACAATCATAGAAAATATTACTACTAATACAAAAAGAGATTCAAGTTCTTTGTCTAAAAGTCCACCCATACTCGCTACTGCAAAAATTACAAAAGAGAACTCTCCTACTTGAGACAAGGCAAGAGCAGTTTTTAAAGAGAGTACATGTGAAGATGTAATACGTAAAAGACAGTACATAATAATGCTTTTTAAAATCAATACTAAGAGGAAAATACCCACTATAGCTGAGAAGTTATCTAAAAAGTAAAATACATCTACTTTCATACCAACAACAATAAAAAATGTTCCTAAGAGAATATCTTTAAATGGTGCTATATCTGACTCAACCTTGTGATGATACTTTGTCTCAGCGATAATCATTCCTGCTACAAAAGCTCCAAGAGAATATGTAAAGCCCATAAATGAAGCCAGAAGTGAAGCACTTACAACTATGAAAAGAACTGATCCCATAAAGAGTTCATCGACCTCACTTGATGCTGAGAAATGCAGTAGCCAAGTCATCAACCTCTTCCCTACTACAAACATTAGAGCCATAATAACAACAGCACTGACAATAGTATCTGTCAAAATAACTGCTACAGACTCATCACCTTCACTTGTTAAAAAACCTAAAAGAATTAAAATTGGAATAACAGCGATATCTTGAAATATTAAGATACCAGTTGCTTTTTGACCATATGGATTATGGATCTCTTTTGAAGTCTTTAGATAACTTAGAACAACAGCCGTAGATGAAAGCGCAAAAGCGAGAGACAGAATAAGTGCAGATGTGGATTCAAGATCAAACAAATAATGACTTACTCCATAAACAACTAAGGCAGTAAAACCAACTTGCATAAAACCATTTGCAAATATCTCTTGTTTCATGCTATTCATTTTTGCAAGAGAAATCTCTAGTCCTATCGTGAACATTAAAAACACAATACCAAATTCACCTATATGCTCTAAAGTTGTTGAGTCACTAATATGTCTTAAATCAAACGCATAAACAATGATAGTTCCGGTTAAAATGTAACCTATAATTTGTGATACACCAATACGTTTTAAAAATAAATTTAAGACAGTAGAAATACCAAGTGCCATTACTATATAGAGTAGTGCAGAGTCCATTAAAATCTTTCATTTGAATTTAAAACATTATATACTAACAAACTTATTATATATTAAGTCCATACTTTAAGTCATTATACAATACAATACCATCCATAATTTAACTAATATGGAGTTTATGCATGACTAAATACATTTTTGTAACCGGTGGGGTTTTAAGTTCTCTTGGAAAAGGGATAACAGCAGCTAGTGTTGGTACTCTTTTAAAACACTCTGGCAAAAAAGTGGGCATGCTAAAAATAGATCCATATATCAACGTAGACCCTGGAACTATGTCCCCATTAGAGCATGGGGAAGTTTTTGTTACTAAGGATGGTGCAGAGACTGACCTTGACATTGGAAACTACGAAAGATTTCTTGATTCTTCATACCTAAAATCATCAAACTTCACTACTGGTCAAGTATACTCATCTGTTATAGAACGTGAGCGTTCTGGTGGTTATCTTGGTCAAACTATTCAAGTTATCCCTCATATTGTTGGAGAGATTGTAAACCGTATCAAACTTGCAGGTGAAGGCCATGACATACTTGTTGTTGAACTTGGTGGAACTGTTGGAGATATAGAAGGACTTCCGTTTATGGAAGCAATCCGTCAAATGAAACATGATGATGAAGTAGCAGGAACTTTCTTTATACATGTAACACTTATTCCTTACATCAAAGCTGCTGGTGAGATGAAGTCAAAACCAACACAACACTCTGTTCAAGAGCTTCGTCGTATTGGGATTACTCCACAAATGATTATTGCTAGAAGTGAGCGTCCCCTTCCTAAAACATTCAAGAAAAAGCTTGCTATGAGCTGTGATGTTTCACAAGACAGTGTTATAGAAGCACTAGATGCTGCTTCAATTTATGCAATTCCTGTTACATTTTTAAGACAAAATATCTTAGCTCCAATAGCTAAAGAGTTAGAACTAGGCGAGTTAAACCCTGATATGGAAGAGTGGGACTCTTTAGTTAAGAAAATAGTTCAACCTCAAAATAAAACTGTTGTTGGTTTTGTTGGGAAATACCTTGAACTAAAAGAAGCTTACAAATCTTTAACAGAATCACTTATTCACTGTGGTGCTCACTTAGATACAAGAGTAGAAATATGCTGGGTAGACTCTGAAGAGATAGAAGAAAAAGGGGCTGAAGCACTTTTAGCTGACTGTGATAGCGTTTTAGTTGCAGGTGGTTTTGGTAACCGTGGTGTTGAAGGCAAGATTCAAGCTATAGAGTATGCTCGTGTAAACAAAGTTCCATATCTTGGTATCTGTCTTGGTATGCAGTTAACACTTGTAGAGTACGCTAGAAATGTACTTGGACTTGAAGGTGCAAACTCAATAGAATTTGATGAAAACACACCTCACCCTATGGTATACCTTATTGACAACTTCTTAGACCAAAGTGGTGGTCAACAACTTCGTACTCACACTTCACCAATGGGTGGAACACTTCGTTTAGGAGAGTATCCTTGTGATACTAAAGAAGGTTCTATTCTAAGAGAAGCTTACAATGGAGAGAAAGTTATACACGAGAGACATCGTCACCGTTATGAAGCAAATCCTGCGTACCGTGATCAATTAGAAAAAGCTGGTATGGTTGTAACTGGTGAGTCTAATGGTCTAATTGAAACTGTTGAAATAGAAGGTCATCCATGGTTCTTGGGTGTTCAGTTTCACCCTGAATTCACATCAAGACTTCAAACTCCAAATGCATCTATCCTTGCATTTGTTAAAGCTAGTATGAGCGCTGAGTAATCAACTCAGACTCTCTGCTTTTATATTAATATGACATTTAGTCATATCTATCCCTAACCATCTAAAAAAATACTATACTTTTAAAAACTAAAATACAGAGCAGATATAAATGATTGATACTCCTATACTTAATAAACAAACTTTATTTGAACTACTCTCTAAAAGATTTGATAAAGAGGAAAAAAAACTCTCACAAATCCCTAGTCCTTCACTACTTCAAGATGCGCAAAAGTCTGCTTCAAGAATTGCAGAGGCTATATTAAAAAAACAAAAAATTACACTCGTTGGTGACTACGATGTAGATGGTGTGAGTTCTACCGCAATTGTAGTAGACTTTTTTAGACAGATTCCATACCCTTTAGAAGCCATAATTCCAAACCGTTTTCGAGATGGGTATGGAGTAAGCCCAAATGTTTTAAAAAGAATAGATACAGATTTAGTTATTACTGTGGACAATGGTATAACAGCTGTTGAAGCGGCAAAAATATGTAAAGAGAGAAATATTGATCTTATCATCACAGATCATCATACTCCATCAGAGGTACTTCCAGATGCATTTGCAATAGTAGATCCAAAACTTTCTACATGTAGTTACCCTTTTACAGAGATTTGTGGTGCACAAGTAGCATGGTTATTAATGGGTCTTATAAAAAAAGAGTTAGCTCTGAAAATAGATATGAAACAGTTCTTAGACATACTCGCTATTGCTATCATCGCAGATATTATGCCACTAATCAATATCAATCGCACACTTGTAAAAGAGGGGCTAAAAGTTTTAAGTACTTCAAAGAGACCCTCTTCTATTATTATCAGGGACTTTTTAAATAGGTCTGTTATATCATCCGAAGATATAGCATTTCAAATAGCACCTCGTATAAATGCTGCAGGACGTCTTGAAGATGCGAGTATAGCCCTTGAGTTCTACACAGCTAAAGACACTAACACCGCCTATAGACAATTTGAAAAACTAAATGCACTGAATGAAATGAGAAAAGAAACAGAAGCTGAGACGACAAAAGAAGCTCTTAGCTTAGCTAGTAGTGACAACTTGGTAAATGTTGTCTATTCAGAAGGTTGGCACGAAGGTGTAGTGGGGATTGTTGCAGCTAGACTTGTTGAGCATTATCAAAAACCTGCCATTGTACTTAGCTGTGAAAATGGCGTAGCAAAGGGAAGTGCAAGAAGTATAGGCGATGTAAATATTTATGAACTTATAAAAGAGAATGAATCATATCTTAGCAAATTTGGTGGGCATAAAATGGCTGCTGGACTTGGACTTGATGAAAATAGTATAGATGATTTTAAAAATGCGATAAACATAAGTGCATCAAAAATAGATAAAAATGACTTTATACCAAAAGAAGATATAGTTGGTATTTTACCTAGTCATGATATAGATTTTGACCTTTTAAAACTTCAAGATAGTTTTGAACCATATGGTGAAGCAAACTTACGCCCAATTTTTTTGGTAAAGAATGCAGATATTTTAGAAGTAAAACTCTTTGGAAAAGACAAGTCCCATTCTAAAATAATTGTGAAACAATTTGAACATGATGAAAAGAGTATTGAGCTTATTTTGTTTAAAAATATCTATAAAATTCCTGAAAATAATAAAATTACATGTAGCTATAGAGTAAGTAAGAATGAGTTTAACGGACGAGTATCAGCTCAGCTTATTATTAATAAAATCTATGATTATTAGTGATACTCCTCTATGATAGTAAAATGGCACTATAAAGCAACAAAATACTATTTAACAGCTAAAAACAGACCTCTTTAAAATATTCTTAAGCCTCAAGGATGTAGAATTGATGACTTTATCAAAACAAGAAGGACATACATGAGTAAAAATAAGATTTTAGAAGAAATTTTAAATGAAGTAGATAAGCATCCAGAGATTATGTCTCGTCGTGACGCTTTAAAATATTTAAGTGTTTCTCCACTAGCTGCATCTGTACTAGCAAGTGCATCAGTTGGAGCAGCATCTGCATCGGCTTCATCAGATGTAACAGGTAAAATTGTTATCGTTGGTGGTGGTTTAGCTGGAATGAGTACAGCTGCACGTCTTAACAACACTATAGACAATGCTGATATCACAGTTATTGAGCCAGATCCATTATCTGTATCTTACCAACCAGGTCAAACACTAATCGGTGCTGGTCTATGGGATCTTTCTGATATCCAGTATAAAAGAGACGAGTATGTTCCAAGTGGTGTTAAACTAATCAAAGGTGCTGTTACTGCATTTGACCCTAAAAACAACAAAGTTGTTGTAGACGGTAAAGATGAAATTTCTTATGATCAACTAGTAGTTGCTACTGGTATTAATCTTAACTATGGTGGTATTAAAGGTTTAGAGGGTGAAATTTCATCAGCTACTACTGACAATGCTGCAACTAAGAAAACTATTACTCAAGATGGTCTTCACTCAATCTACTTCCAAGATGGTGCTGCTGCAACATGGGAAGGAATCAAAGAGTTAATCGAAAAAGCTAAGAACCATAAAGGTCCTGAAAAGCTTCAAGCTGTATTTACACACCCAAGAGGGCCATTAAAATGTGGTGGTGCTCCAAAGAAAATTATGTATCTTACACATGCACGTCTAGTAGAAGCTGGTGTTCGTGATAAAGTAGAGATGACTTTCTATCCAAATGGTGGTGGTATGTTTGGTATCAAAGATTACCATACTGCAATCGTTAAACAATTTGAAGAAAGAGATTTCAAATGGAACTATAAGCATAACCTAGTAGCAGTTGATACTGCAACTAAAACAGCTACATTCAACAAATGGAAAAAAGTTGAAAAAGAGTTCTTAGATGAGATGGATGAGCCATACATGAAAAAAGTAGAGGTTTCTGAGCCTGTTGAAGTTAAATATGACTTTATGCATATCTCTCCTCCAATGAAAGCTCCAGATGTTGTTGGTAAATCTGAAATTGGTTCACAAGGTCCAGGTTGGGTTACTGTTAACAAGAAAACTTTACAGTCAACTTTCTTTAACAATGTATGGTCTTTAGGTGATGTTGCTGGTGTACCAATGGGTAAAACTGGTGGATCTGCTCGTAAGCAATACAAAGTTGTTGTGGATAACATGATTTCAGTAATGAGTGGTAAAGAACCAACAGCTGAATATGATGGCTATACTGTTTGTCCTCTAATTACTAGTATCGGTACAGTTATGCTTGCAGAATTCAACTGGGCTTCTAAAAAGCCAGGTTCAGGTGTAAATGCTGCGTCATTCCCACTTGACCCAACTCAAGAAAGATGGATTTGGTGGTTATTAAAAGTTTACGCTCTTAAACCAATGACAATCCACGGTATGCTTTCAGGTAAAGCATAGTCCGACTTCTAATCCCTCTCTTCGAGGGATTATTTTATACAATCCATCCCCTTTAAAATCATATAAATATAAATTCAGAGACCCCTTAAGCTTTTAAAAGTATAATATTCTTCAATATATTAATACAATAATCAATGGGAGAACAAATGAAGAAAATTACTTTGTTAATTACATTAGTAATGGCATTTTCACTATCACTAAATGCTTGGAAAATAGATGGACTTGGGACATATAAGTTTGAAAAAGTAAATCAAAATGTATGGGTTATGCATGGTCCAGTTATGATGCCTAACAAACTTAACGGTGGGTTTATGAATAATCCAGCAGTTGTTGAGAGTGAAAATGGTCTCATTGTAATAGATCCAGGTGGAAACTACAATGTTGGTAAAGATATACTAAAAGAGGTTCAAAAAATCTCTCCAAAACCTGTTATAGCTATTTTTAATACTCATAAACATGGTGATCACTGGTTTGCAAATAAAAACTTTGTTGAAGCATATCCAGATGTTAAAATATATGCTCTTACATATATGATAGAACAAGTAAAAGAGAGTGCTGCAGACCTTTGGTATGACATCTTAAACAGACTAACTGGTGGAAATCTTGTTGGTAGTAACAATCCTTTTGCTTTTCCAAATACTGGAGTAGATCATAAAGAGATTGTAGAAGTTGATGGTCAAACTTTTATTATGCGCCATCCTGCTCGTGGTCATACGGATACAGATCTTCTTATAGAACATGTAAATTCTAAAACATTATTCCTAGGTGATAACCTAATGAAAGGTCGTTTTGGAGCTTTTGACTTCTCATCAAGCCTGTATGGAAATATAGAAATCTTAGAGAATGTCATAAATAAAAAAGATGGCTACGGTGAGTATAACTTATATGTTCCAGGTCATGGTCCATCAGGTGCGCTACATGAAACACTAGATCCTTTCTTAAATTATATGAAAATAGTTGTTGCTGGAGCTGAAAAAGCTTATGCAAACGATATGGAAAGTTATGAAATTAAACCAGAAGTTATGGATAATTTAAAAGACTATCACTCTTGGGATGATATAGAAGGACAAATGGGTAAACACCTTATGAAAGCCTGGTCTGAAGTAGAAGCAAGAGACGAATAAAACCGTAATATTTTATGCCAAAAATATATCAATGTCATAGCACTAGAAGTAATATAACTAAGTTACAAGTTTTAGATAATACGCTTGTAGCTTATAGTACTTCTGTGCATGGTATTACTATATTAGACTTTGAAGAAAGAGAACCTAAAAAAAGTATTGTCAACAGAAGTCTTAACTCTGACGTTACAGCTGTAGCATTTTCCCCAAATTCTAAACTTTTTGCTTTCATAAATGGAACAACTCTAAACATCCTAGATATACAAACAAAAAAAACAGTTCAAACTATAAATACTCATGATGAGCTAATAGATATATTAGCCTTTGATAGTTCATCTACATATATTATAGCTGGTAGTCAAAATGGTAGAGTTCTTCAGTATAAATATAATAAGCCAGAAATACTCTCAAGACTATGTTCATTTCCTCACAATAGAGATAGCATATACTCAAAGTTTAAAGAGAATGAGAACTATGTAAGCTCTTTAGCTTTTCATAACACCTTAATGGCTTGTAGCGGTTATGGTGGTGCTATATTTATTATAGACTTACATTCTCAAGCCGACAAACATATAATAAACCATAAAAGAAGCAGGATAGACGCTTTATGTTTTATTGATGAAAACACACTCATTAGTGGCAACAATGATGGGAGTATAGATATTACTCCACTCAATGATACAAAGTCCTATAAAACTATACAAACCCCTCTATCAAAAATAAAACAAATTCTTATCTTGCCTAATCCAGACTATATACTTGTAGTTGGAGTGACAAATATACTGACAATTATTGATATTAAAAAGTTTAAAATTGTACATAGTAAATATGTAGAGTTTGAAGCTAGAATAAATTGTGTAGATATATTTAATGATGAAACTATAGTTGTAGCACTAGAAAATAAAAAAATATCATACATTGAATTACCAAGCGTAGATAAACTAAAATCTCTCATCCTTCATAACTCTATAGAAAAAGCATATAAACTCATTAACGAGGAACCTATGCTTAATGGAACGCTTGAACATAAGATACTAGAAGATAAATTTGATATGAAGTACAAAGAAGCGACAAAAGCTCTTATACATCAAAACAAAACGCTAGCAACCCAAATACTAGATATATATAAAGATGTATCATCAAAGCAAGTTATGATTAGAAACTTATTTATTGCATTTAAAAACTTTAGAAGATTCCATGGTCTATTTTTAGAGAAAAAATATGCACTTGCTTATGCAATGTGTTCTAAATACGAGCCATTAAAGCAGACCATACAGTACAAGCAAATGGAGTCAGTATTTAAGATGGCTTTTGCGAATGCTCAAAGACAGGTAATGCAAGGAAATATTCAAGGTGCTAAGAACCTACTCTTTGAATACAGTACTATCATTGCGAAGAAACCCATAATTAAAATGATTTTGAACCAAAATCAAGAGTTTATTGACTTTTTAAATGCTGTGAAAAAGAAAGATTACTTAGCAATAGATAAGTTAGTAAATTCAAACGAACTTTTTTTACAGATTCCAAACTATACATCTCTGATGGATGAGATAGATACTAAACTTGAAAATATAGAGTTTAGTATAAAAAGTGGTGAGATAATAATTGCTAAAAAACTTCTATTTTCATTATCAAATGTGGAACATATTAAGGATAAGTTACAACTACTAAACCTAGAGTGTAAGCATTACTTAGAACTACAAAAAGCTTATAAAAATGACCATTTTAAATCATGCTATACAATACTTGATAAACATAAATCACTTGGGCAAACTGAACTTGGCATATTGCTAGAAAAACATTGGAAAAAACTTATGCACACTTGTGAAGAGTTTGCACTAAAAGGCAATATAAAAGATATTAAAAAAACACTTGGAGACCTTCTACATGTAGAAAGTCGTAGGAGTAAACTCGGTGACCTTATTAGAGTAAGTTTCCATGTAAGAATAAACATGCTTCTAGATTCAAAAAATTACGTTGCATGTGAAACAATTATATACTCTTATCTAGATATCTTTGGTAAAGATAGTGAAATAAAACAGATTATGAAAAACTTCGAAAAAGTATCTTCTATTAAGTTAGCTCTCTCCCAGGATAGCGATAAAAGAGTATCTAGAGATAATTGGACTCATTCACCTATAATAATGAAGTAGAATCGCCCATTAGTTTCTCTAATGATTCAATGCACTCATCATAGCTAGACTTAGATGTTGAATTTTGTATCATAAACTTTTCCATTTTTTCTTTTTTATCTATCGCCTCATCTAACTCTCTATCACTGCCTTTTGTATAAGCACCTATTCTTATTAAGGTTTCATTCTCTTTTAAAAGTGTATATAGTCTTCTAAATCTCATTACCGATTTTAGATGTGACTCTGAAACAATATCTGACATAACCCTAGATGCTGAGTTTAAAATGTGTACTGGAGGATAAATACCAAAGTCTGTAAGTTCGCGAGATAGTACAATATGCCCATCTAATATAGAACGAGATTGATCAGCAATAGGGTCACTCATATCATCACCCTCGATAAGCACAGTAAAAAAAGCTGTAATAGAACCTTTTCCCTCTTCTTTCCCTGCTCTTTCCATTAGTTGTGGTAATAAAGTTAAAGATGACGGAGGATAACCTTTTGAGGTCGGTGGTTCACCTAGAGCTAGGCCTATCTCTCTTTGAGCCATTGCGAATCTAGTAACTGAATCCATAATAAACAAAACATCAAGACCTTGGTCTTTAAAAAATTCTGCAACACTCATAGCGGCAAAAGCTCCATACTTTCTCATAAGAGGAGAGTCATCAGAAGTTGCTACAATGATTACTGTGTTAGTCAAATCTCCACCAAGATTTTTCTCAATAAACTCAGGAACCTCACGACCACGCTCTCCAATAAGTGCAACAACCTTTATAGGTGCATCTGAACCACGTACAATCATTCCCATAAGAGTAGATTTCCCTACCCCACTTCCTGCAAATATACCAAGTTTTTGGCCTTTACCGCAAGTTAAGAGCCCATCAATACTTTTTACACCTACACTAAAAACTTCATCTATCATCCCTCTTTTCATTGCAGCAATAGGTGCTTTTATGATTGGAGTTAATTTAGAATTTGAAAGATTTCCTTTTCCATCAATAGGACGCATAAAAGGATCTACTACACGACCTAGGAGAGAATCACCAACTGGGATGTTAAGACCTGTCTGATCTAAAAAAACTTTATCACCCGAGCAAAATCCTTCGACAAAACTAAATGGGGTAATGAAAAATGTATCACCATCTATCTCTGTAACCATTCCCATAGTCTCTTGAGCTGTAGTATTTGATACAATCTTTACCATATCACTAATACTTACTTTTAAGCCATTAGCAGTAATAACCGTTGCATTTATTTTTACAACTTCACCAAAAGAGACTGAATGGTTCTTAGATGATATTTTTGTCTTTAATGATGAGAATGGCATGATGAATTAGTAACGAGTACCTGTAGGTGAATTTATAAGTGAGAAAAATTCGCTTCTTGTTTTTTCATCTCTTTTAAATAGGCCGCGAAGAGCACTAGATGTCGTAGTAGAATTTATCTTCTCTACTCCTCTCATTTCCATACACATATGACGTGCTTGAATAACAACGGCTACACCTTTTGGCTTGATAGCTTCATTTATAGCATCGGCAATTTGTTCTGTAAGTTGCTCTTGTATCTGCATACGACGTGCAAAAACATTTACAACACGAGGAATTTTAGAAAGTCCAACAACTTTACCATCAGGAATATAAGCTACATGCACACGACCGATAATTGGTAAAAGATGATGTTCACATGTAGAGTAAAACTCTATGTCCTTTAACAATACCATCTCATTATTTGAACTTGTAAAAAGTGCAGATTCAAGTATATCAATTGGGTCTTCATTATAGCCGCCAAAGATAAATTCATGTGCTTTTCTTACTCTCTCTGGAGTCTTTAAAAGCCCTTCTCTACTAGGGTCTTCTCCTACATGAAGCATCATACTCTTAACAGAGTTTTCAAATTCTTCGTTTTTGTTTTCTGACAACTTTATACCTTTTGGAGTTTTTATAACTATAGGGTAACAATAAATAGCTGAGAAGTTTATTTTATCGTTTGGAAATAATTTTTTTGGATGGTGTTTTCTACATGTAGAGACTCTACATGTAGAAACTGTTTTACTGTACGAAAACGTGAGGAACTATAAGTGGATACTTCTTCATTTTTCTATATATATGCTTACGAACTACTTGACGTAGGTCATTCTCTAAGGCTCTAGTATTTTCTATTAGACCCTCTTTCATATTTAATAGGAATTGTTCAAGTACATCTTCCATCTCTTTAGCAAAATATTTATCTTGCTTATCTGCTACTAAACCAAATGTAGTAACTAATGGTTTAGATAGCATTTTAGTGTGTTGACCATCAACTTGAGCAACAATCATAACAATACCATCGGATGCAAGTTTTTGTCTGTCAATAACGATATCGTCATCAATTTTATGGTTGTTTTGGTTATCGATATATGTTTTACCAGTTCTCACTGATTTAACTTTTCTCATGTATTTAGGAGCTACTTCAATAGTATCACCATCATTCATAATATGGATGTTACGCTCTGGGACACCACACATCATACCGGTTTCACGATGTCGCATAACGTGATTATACTCACCATGAATTGGTAAGAAGAACTTAGGATTAACAAGACGAAGCATAAGTTTTTGCTCTTCACTAGATGCGTGACCAGAAACATGTATGTTTTGTTCTCTAGAGATTGTAGCACCTGCACGTTGAAGGTGGTTAAGCATTCCAGAAATCGAACCCTCGTTACCAGGAATAGCACGAGATGAAAGAACAATTAAATCAGTAGGTTTAATTTTAACAGCTCTATGCTCGCCAATTGACATTCTAAATAATGCTGAACTAGGCTCACCTTGAGAACCAGTTGTAACAATTAAGACCTCTTTATCATTAAAGCTTGAAATTTGATCTGGTTCAATAAAAATACTCTTTGGAAATTTAACATAATCGTATTGCATAGCAATCTCAATATTTCTCTCCATTGAGCGACCAATAACACAAACTTTACGACCGTACTTAACACCATACTGGATAGCTTGTTGCACACGGTGAATGTTTGAACTAAAAGTTGAAAGAATTACACGACCTTCAGCCTTTGCAAATACTCTATCAAGAGCTGGTGCAACACTTAACTCTGATGGAGTTGGTAATGGGTTATACGAGTTCGTAGAGTCACTTAAAAGACAAAGTACACCTTTATCTCCATAGTAAGCTAGTCTATGTAAGTCAGCTGTATATCCATCTACTGGAGTATGGTCAATTTTAAAGTCACCTGTGTGAATAATTGTACCTGCATCCGTAGTAATTGCTAGAGAAGAAGAATCTAAAATCGAGTGAGTCATATGCATCCACTCAATTTTAAAGTCATTACCTATCTCATATACTTTTCTTTTCTCAATTGGATTGAAATGTTTTCTAGCTTCTTTAATATGATGCTCATCAAACTTATTACCAATCATTGCTAATGGTAGTGGTGAAGCATATATTGGGAATTGCATTTCTTTAAATAAATAAGGCATTGCACCAATATGATCTTCATGTGAGTGAGTAATGATTACAGCTACGATTTTATCTTTAATTTCTCTGATATAAGTAAAGTCAGGAACTAAGATATCAACACCATGCATGTCTTCATCTGGAAAACTCATACCTACATCAATTAGAATTGCTTCTTTATCTGTTTCAAAAACTGTGATGTTTCCACCAATTTCACCTAGTCCACCAAGTGGAGTAATACGAATTTTATCTTTAGAATTAAGATCAAGTTTATAATGAGGGTTAAGTCTTTGTTTATGAATCT
>JAOFSE010000014.1 GCA_028044295.1 Sulfurimonas sp. | reverse complement strand
GCATATTTTTCTAATGTTGTTTCAAATATTTTTTTAGAAATTCTATCCTCATCAAAGTCTAACTTCAAAATACTATCATACTGATTTAGTTCATGAAAATAATAACGACTAATCAGACTTTTTTCATAATTACGGCGTTCGTTAACGAAAACTTTTTCTTTTACTACATCATCTTTTAAAATCATATATGGTTGTAAATGAAAATCTTGATGTAGTACTCTTGCGATTGAATTGAATCCTATACTAACTTCTACTGTACCAATATGCTCATTCTTGTACGTTAAAGGGAAAACGTAACGATAACCATTAAATATTCTTCCTTCTTCAAAGCCTTCTACAAAGTTTTTATTTTTATTTGCCAGAACTAAAGAATACCTAATATCACTAAGATGATCTCCAAACTTAGATGGCTTATGAAAGCGAAGGAAACTAGTAGTATCTTTAAAATGGAAATGAAGTTGTTTTATACCAACTTGTTTAAATATTTGATATTCATCTTTGAGTTTATCAAATAATTTTTTACGCTCTTGATTTTGTACTTTTAAGTCATTAGTTTTACTTGCCTTATGAACTATAGATAAAACATCATCATTATTGATATGTAAATCATAGATAGCACGTGCACTCTTACTGTAAAAATTAATTGTTGCATTTAATGGCTGAGTAACATGGTAAGTTTTGTATGTTGTATTAAATTGATTTGTGTCTTTTTCTTTGAAGTAGTTAAGAGCAAAATATAAAGCCAATTCTATACAAATAAATATAATTATAAATAGAAGTTTAATATTTTTCACATGTATTCTCCGTTAGTTCCCTACTAACTAACATTATATACATATATTTTTAAACGATATTTAAACTATTTTAGTAAGATTCTTATGAGGTTTAAAAGTCTTCAAGTGGTGGACAAGGAGAGATTCGAACTCTCGGTACAGTTACCCGTACGCATCCTTAGCAGGGATGTGGTTTCAGCCGCTCACCCACTTGTCCATTTTGAAGAGTGAAAGTATAATCATAACTAACTTAAAAATAGCTATAATATGGGTATCTATAAAAATGGACTTATGAATAAAAATGAAACTCTTACTTTTTTTAATAATTACAAGCATATTAAACGCTTCTAACTATCCATCGTTTTCAAATCAAGAAATAAAAAAAATAGAAAACTCATCAGGTAAAATCGCTAAAAATAGAGTTATGGACTATGTAAATAGTATAAATGATTTTAAAAAACTTCCACAACAAGTACAGCTACAAAAAGTAAATACTTATTTAAACCAACTATTACCTCAACACGATGCTGTTATACAAAATAAAGAGGATCACTGGGCTACTCCGAAAGAGTTTTTATCTCTTGGTTATGGGGATTGTGAGGACTATGTGATCATCAAGTACTTTACACTACTAAAACTAGGTTTTGACAAAGATAAACTTTATTTTACTACAGTCAGAGAGAATTATACCGGAGGTTATCATATGGTCCTTAGCTATTTTCAGGATAAGAACAAACCACCACTAATACTTGATAACCTTAGTTTTAGAGTACTAGATTTAAAGACAAGGGATGACTTAACAGCAGATCTATTTATAAGTAAAAATGGAGTTTTTAAGATCAAAAATTTTAAAGAGCTTGTAAAAACTCACTCTCTACATGTAGGCTTTGAAAATCTACTTAAAAGAGTTCAAAAAGGGAACTAAATCTCTTTTAAAATTCTCTCTACTACTGAAGCTGGGTCCTCTGACTGATAAATTGGACGACCAACTACTATGAAGTCAACAAGTGCACTTTTTGCAAAAGCTACATTTGCAACTCTTTTTTGATCCCCAGCATCTTCACCAAATGGACGTATACCTGGTGTAAGAGTCATAAACTCTTTACATGTAACACCTTTTATAGACTCACTCTCAAAAGCAGAACAAACAACACCATCTAGTCCACTCTCATAAGCATCTTTAGCAAATTGGTCAGCTTTATTAGATATACCTTTTTCATATACTTCAGTGAACTCTTCTTCTGTAAATGAAGTAAGTGCAGTAACAGCAAGAACGATTGGTCTTGTGTCATACTTCACAAGTCTACTCATAACTTCTTTCATAGCACGTTTCCCAGCAGATGCATGAACATTAAACATATCAACACCAAGTCCCATAATAGACTCAGCAGAATCAGCCATAGTATTTGGAATGTCATAAAGTTTTAGGTCTAAAAATATTTTAAAATCAGGATTTATTTTTTTGATGTCTTTTAAAAACTCTTCACCATCACGAATATAAGTACGAAGTCCAACTTTTAGCCAAACATCATAATTTTTTATTTTGTGGATTAAGTCTAAGTTTTCTTGTTTTGTAGGTAGGTCTAGCGCAACGCATAATTCCATAATATATTCCCAAAGTGGTTTTATTTATGGAATTATAACATCTTTACATGTAGATTAATTTTTAACTTTTTCCTCTATACAAGCAACAACACTTGGGTCTTCTAAAGTAGAAATATCTTGAGTAATTTCTTCACCCTTAGCAAGCGAACGAAGGATTCTTCTCATGATCTTTCCAGAACGTGTTTTAGGTAGTCCCGGACAAAATACTATATCATCACATAGTGCGATATTTCCTATCTCACTTTTAATAATGGTATTTATCTCTTGCGCTTCCTTACAAACTTCCTCACATTTAAGTACTACATAGGCAAAGATACCCTCGCCTTTTAAATCATGTGGTTTTCCAACTACTGCAACTTCAGCTACATTATCATGTTTTAGTATCGCAGCCTCAACCTCAGCAGTACCCATTCGATGTCCAGATACATTTATAACATCATCAGTACGACCAGTAACTGTAATGTAGCCATCTTTATCGTAAATAGCACCATCACCTGTAAAGTAAACTGGTTTACCGTTCTTTTTCACATCACCAAAGTATGCTTTTTTAAATCTATCAGGGTCACCCCACACTCCACGAATCATAGAAGGCCAAGGACGAGTTATACACAGTAGTCCTTTTTCCCCAAGCTCAGGAGTATTTCCTTCTTCATCTATTATCTCAGCCATAATTCCAGGAACTGGAAGAGTTGCACATGCTGGCTTGATTGGTGTAGCACCTGGAAGTGGAGATATAACATGACCACCTGTTTCAGTTTGCCAGTAAGTATCTACGATAGCACACTTAGAGCTACCTACTTTTTCGTAGTACCATTTCCATGCAGGAGGATCTATTGGCTCACCAACAGTTCCAAGTACTTTTAGTGTCGACATATCATACTTAAGTGGTTCATCAGCACCCATTTTATGAAGTACTCTGATAGCTGTTGGTGCAGTGTAGAACTGATTGATTTTATGGTCTTGAACCATTTTCCAAGGACGACCAGCATCTGGATGTGTTATAACACCCTCAAACATTACTGTAGTCGCACCCATTGCTAAAGGACCGTAAACTATATAAGTGTGCCCTGTTATCCAACCGACATCAGCTGTACACCAAAACACATCTTGTTCTTTAACATCAAAGACCCATTCCATAGTCATTTGTGCCCAAAGAATATAACCTGCTTGATTGTGTTGTACACCTTTAGGTTTACCCGTACTACCAGATGTATAGAGTAAGAAAAGTGGGTCTTCTGAGTCCATAACTTCTGGCTCACACTCATCAGACTTATTCTCTACAAGTTTGTGATAAGAAAAGTCACGACCATCTACCCAGTCAACCTTTTCATTGTTTCTCTCAACTACAAGAACTTTTTCAACAGGAGAAGTTCTTGTAATAGCAGCATCAACAACTGGTTTTAGAAGATATGGTTTTTCTTTTCTGTAAGCGCCATCAGCTGTAATAACTACTTTTGCTTTTGCGTCTTCGATTCTATCTTTAAGAGCTTCACTAGAGAAGCCACCAAAAACTATAGAGTGAATAGCACCGATTCTAGCACATGCAAGCATTGCAAAAGCAGCTTCAGGAATCATAGGCATATAGATAACTACTCTATCACCTTTTTTGACACCAAAGTCTTCTTTTAATAGGTTTGCAAATTTATTTACTCTTACATGTAGTTCTTTGTAGCTAATACGTTGTACATCACCTCTATCACCTTCAAAAAGAATCGCAGTCTTGTCACCACGTGTATCTAAATGACGGTCAATACACTGAGCAGAAACGTTTAGCTTTCCGCCTTCAAACCACTTCACAAAAGGAAAGTTAGACTCATCTAAAGTATTTGTAAAAGGTTCAATCCAATCTATTTTATCTTTGGCATGTCTTGACCAAAAACCTTCGTAGTCATTTGTAGCTTCATCTTGTAGTTTTTTGTACTCTTCCATGCTGCCTATACGAGCATTTTTAGAAAACTCTTCATTTGGGTAATATACTTTTCTGTTATGTAAGTCTGACAATGTTCTGCCTTTGAATAATTTTGTAAATTATATCTTAGACAGATTTATTTTACATTAAAAATTTAATGTTGTGATGCACCCTCAGCACCTATACCAGTTTGACTTCTAATGTATTGTGCTTCAAAAGCTTCTCTCTCTTCATCGGCTCTACATGTAGAATCTGTAATAGAGAAAAACCATATGGAAATAAAAGCTGCTGTAACAGAGAAGAGAGCTGGGTATTTGTAAGGAAAAATAGCTTCTTCGTACCCTAATATTTGAACCCAGACAATTGGACCTAATATTACTAGTACAACTGCAGTAGCAAGACCAATAGACCCACCAACAACAGCTCCTCTAGTTGTTAATTTACTCCAATACATTGAAAGAAAAAGTATAGGGAAGTTCGCCGATGCTGCTATGGCAAAAGCCAGACCTACTACAAAAGCAATATTTTGTTTTTCAAACATTATTCCCATTATAATTGCCACGATACCAAGAGCTACCGTAGCGATTTTAGAGACTCTCATCTCTGATTTACTATCAGCATTTCCCTCTTTGAAAACAGATGAATATAAATCATGACTGATTGCAGAAGCACCTGCGAGTGTTAAGCCAGAAACAACTGCGAGTATAGTGGCGAAAGCAACAGCAGATATAAAACCTAAAAATATATCTCCACCTACAGCGTGAGATAGATGAATAGCTGCCATATTATTTCCACCTAGAATTGGTGAACCACCGTTCACAGCTTGTTTTACCATGTCAAGATACTCATGGTTGTTAAAAACCATCACAATAGCACCAAATCCTATAATGAAAGTCAGGATGTAAAAGTACCCTATAAAACCAGTAGCAAAAAAGACAGACTTTCTAGCCTCTTTAGCATCACTCACTGTAAAAAACCTCATCAAAATATGTGGAAGACCAGCAGTACCAAACATTAAGGCTACCGCTAAAGATATCGCTGAAACTGGATCAGACACCAAACCACCAGGACTCATTATCTCAACACCCTTTAATTCTGTTGCATGAGAAAACAGTGCATTGAAACTAAAGTCATAATGATTCATAACAGCAATAGCCATAAACGTCGCACCTGAGAGTAGTAAAAATGCTTTAATGATTTGTACCCATGTAGTGGCAAGCATACCACCAAACGTTACATATAAAATCATTAACACACCAACTAAGATAACAGCTACTTCATACTCTAATCCAAAAAGAAGTTGAATAAGTTTTCCACTTCCAACCATTTGAGCAATGAGATAAAGAATAACAGTAGCAATTGAACCAGAAGCTGCTAACGTTCTTATAGGAGTTTGACGAAGTCTGTATGAGGCTACATCTGCAAATGTGTATTTACCTAAATTTCTAAGAGGTTCAGCAATCATAAAAAGTATGATTGGCCAACCAACTAAAAAACCTATAGAATAAATGAGACCATCATAACCCTTTAGGTAAACAAGACCTGATATACCTAAGAATGAAGCTGCAGACATATAGTCACCCGCTATTGCCATTCCATTTTGAAAACCAGTTATACCACCACCAGCAGTGTAAAAATCTTTTGCAGACTTTGTTCTCTTTGAAGCCCAATAAGTTATACCTAAAGTTGCACTCACAAAGATTAAAAACATGACTATTGCAGAGATATTAAGTTCTTGTTTTACTATCTGACCTTCTATAGCACCTGCCCCATAAAGAACGATTGCGCTTAGAAGTAAAAAAGTTATTACTCTATTCATTAATCTTGTCCTTTATCTTTCTAGTCAATTCATCAAACTCACTATTTGCACGCCTTGTATATAGACCCGTTAATATAAATGCAAAAACTATTACCATTATTCCTACAGGAACACCTATGGTGATTACCGAAGAGTCTGAAATAGTAATAGCTAAAAGTTCTGGTTTAAATGCTATTGTTAATATAAATGAAAAATATACCACTAATATTGATAGTGATAATTTTAGAGAAAAAGAGCTTCTTTTTGAGACCAACTCTTTGTAATTTGGGTCATGTTTTATCTGCTGAACAAGGTTTTCATGCATAGTGATTCCTTATGTTTATAATTGTCTTAAACTGTTTATTAAAATATTGTCGATACAATAGCATAATAATAATTTACATCTATAAAAGGCTATTTAGATTGAAAAAAATATTAAAATTAGTTTTATCTGTTATTGTTGTTGTATTTGCGTATGCTGCTTACGTCAATCTTTCAAAAATATTACCTTTTTATGATCAACTTACAAAAGATAGAGTTAGAACTGAAATAAATCTACAGAGTAAAGAGCAAAGCACTGCTACATATGTTGGCTCTCAAAAATGTAGTAAATGTCATGAAGAGAATCACAAATCATGGTCACACTCAAGACATCCCAAAATGATTCAAGACTTTAAAGCTGACCCATCTGTCTTGGTGGCTGATTTTTCCAAGTTACCTAAAGATGCAAACTTTAAACTTGAAGATGCAACATATACGGTTGGTGGGAAGTTTAAGCAACGCTTTATGATTAGAAAAGATGTTGATAACAAAGAAGATTATGTTCTTGGTAATTATCAATGGAATGTAGAGACTAAAAAATGGCAATCTTATAAGTCATGGAAATATTGGTACAAAGATGCTTACCCTCATGAAAATGAGCAACACCCTACTTCAAGAGCTTGTGATGGTTGTCACTTCACTGGTTTTATGTCGAGGGAGATAAGAGTTGAAACGGGTATTGCTTGTGAAGCATGTCATGGTCCAGCATCTCTACATGTAGAAAATCCAGAATCACAAATATATAAGGCTAGTCTAAGTGATCCAGGTCGTCAGAATGAAGTCTGTTTACAATGTCATATGAGAAATCGTGACATTAGAATGAAAGACAAAAATATGAGTGAGATATATGGAGATGCAAGAGATTATCCTCTCGGATATGAACCAGGAAAAGCTCTTAGTGAGTTTAAATATGTTGCTCCATTTATACTAGGTCAAGAGACAAAAGAGTTTTATGCAAATGGTGTTGGTAAAAAAAATAGAATGCAAGGTAATGAGTTTGTTCATTCCATGAAGGGTAAACATGGAATTACATGTATAAACTGCCACAATCCTCATACCCTTGAACCGACTGCGCAAAAAAATACGGGAAATGACTTATGTATGAATTGTCATTCTTTTGGTTCTCTTATAGGTCCACACCAGAGTTCATTAACTGCTCATACTAGACATAAAGAAGAGTCTAAGGGTTCACTATGTGTAGAGTGTCATATGCCTAAAGTTGGAAAGCATACATCTAAATCTCCACATACTGTTAGAACTCATGTATTTGGTTTTATAACACCTAAAGAGACTAGAGACTTTAAAATGCCTAAAGAGACAAATGCATGTTTTTCGTGTCATAAAGACAAAACCCTAGACTCCTTACAAAAAGATATGGAAAAATGGGGAATGATTGGCTGGGATAAACGTTAAGAAACTTTTACTATAATTCGATTATTAAAATTATTTAAGGATTAAATATGTTTGGAAAACAATTAAAAGATTACAAAATTAGTGCAGAAGATTCACTAAAACAACAATACGCAAAAGTGTCAACAGCAAAAGGTGATATCTGGATTAAACTTTACCCAGAAGAAGCTCCTAATACAGTTGCAAACTTTGCACATTTAGCAAATACAGGTTTTTACAACGACCTAGTTTTTCACCGTGTAATTCCAGGGTTTATGGCTCAAGGTGGTTGTCCAACTGGTACTGGTACTGGTGGTCCTGACTGGGCAATAGCTTGTGAAACTTCTTCAAACACATCTCTACACCGTAGAGGTACTCTTTCAATGGCTCACGCTGGACCAGACACTGGTGGAAGTCAATTTTTCATTACTTTCGTTGCAACTCCACACTTAGATGGTGTTCATACTGTTTTTGGTGCTATAGCTGAAGATGATGCAGATAGTTTTGCAGTACTTGATGCTATCGATGGTCAAGATGCTATTAACTCTATATCAGTTGTAGAGTCTAAATAGTAATTTAAATGCTAGTACATATCTGTTGTAGTGTTGACTCTCATTTCTTTTTAGAGAAACTACAACAAGATTTTCCACAAGAGAAGCTAACAGGCTTCTTCTACGACCCAAATATACACCCCTACTCCGAATATCAACTCAGATACCTTGATGTACAACGTTCATGTAAAAAACTAGGTATTGACCTTCTTGAAGGTGAGTATGACTTTGAAGCTTGGATGCAAGCCGTTAAAGGTCTTGAGAATGAACCTGAAAAAGGTGCACGTTGTGAAGTATGCTTTGACAAAAGATTCTCTGTATCTGCAAAAAAAGCATTAGAGTTAGGTGAAGATAAAATCACTACAACTCTACTAGTAAGTCCTCTAAAATCACAAGAACAACTAAAACGTGTAGGTGATGAGTTTTATGCCAAAAATGGTGTCGAATTTATTGCAGTTGATTATCGTGCAAATGGTGGTACTCAAGACCAGAGTCGTGTCACAAAAGAAGAACAACTATATCGTCAAGATTACTGTGGATGTATCTTCGGTCTAACTATGCAAAGAGATCAACAAGACAGACTAATGGATGAAATGTTTTCACCTATATCAAATCAAACTCTTCCAGCTTCAATAGAAGAAAGACTCGAAATGTATAAGTACCGCATGAAACTAGAAGATGAAGGTACAGAGTACAGAATAATTAAGCAAAAATTTTTAAACTATAGACAGTTTAACTTCAAGCTTATTAAGGGTAAAAAAGAGGTTATTCCAGCCTATGCATTATCTTACTCAATACTTCCAAGACAAAGAGCTCAGGGTCGTATAGAGTTTGAGAATGATGACATACACTACTTCAACCGTGAAGAGATAAAATTCATTACTTTAGATTATTTCAACTCTACATGTAAGAGTGATTATAAAAATGTAAATGAACTAATCTTTAACAATCCAAACTTCGAAAAAGAGTTACTATTAAGAGAAAATATCACTAATAATAATTATGACTTAAGCCCTATAATTGTTATTGATAGTATTCCCGATTCTAAACTTACAATCAACCTTGATTCAAAAACTTACGAAGACGTAAAAGAAAAACTCATTCTAATATAAATCTTTTTATAATCTTTTTTTAGGTAAAATAACCAAAATTATAATATTAAGGCTTTTACATATGATTATGGATGTTGTTGAAATTCAAAAAATTATTCCTCACCGTTACCCTTTTTTACTTCTGGATAGAGTTACAGATATACAAAAAGGTGAATCTCTTATTGGATTTAAGAATGTAACTATAGGAGACAATGTATTCCAAGGCCACTTTCCAGGTCACCCAATTTACCCAGGTGTTATGATACTTGAAGGTATGGCGCAAGCTGGTGGTATTTTAGCATTTAAAAGCATGGGTGATATGACAGAAGAAGAAGCTGCTTCTAAAGTTGTTTACTTCATGAGTATAGATAAAGCTAAGTTTAGAAATCCTGTAAAGCCAGGTGATAGACTTGAATACAGAATTAGCGTTATTAAAAACAAAGGTCAAATCTGGATGCTTGATGGTAAAGCTTATGTTGATGATGTTTTAGTTTCACAAGCTGAACTAAAAGCGATGATTGTAGATAAATAATGAGTAAAATTTCCCCACTTGCTATCATAGAAGATGGTGCTGTAATTGGTCAAGATGTTGACATAGGACCATACTGTCTTATATCAGCAAAAGCGACCATTGGTGATGGAACAAGAATAGATCAAAACTCTTGTATCTACGGCAAAACAACTATCGGAAAAAATAACCATATCTTTTCACATGCAGTTATAGGTTCAGTTCCACAAGACTTGAAATTTGCTGGTGAAGATGTTGAACTAATAATTGGTGACCACAACAAAATCAGAGAGTTTACACTTTTCAATCCAGGCACAAAAGGTGGTGGTGGGAAGACTATCATCGGTTCTCATAATCTTTTTATGGGTTATGTTCACATCGGTCACGATGTAATTATTGGAAATCACTGTATTCTAGCAAATGCAGCAACTCTTGCTGGACATGTTGAAATGGGTGACTATGCAGTAATTGGAGGAATGACTCCAATACATCAGTTTGTTCATATTGGTGACTATGCAATGGTAGCTGGTGCTTCTGCTTTAGCTCAAGATGTTCCACCATTTTGTATGGCCGAGGGAAATCGTGCGACTTTAAGAGGTCTTAACCTGACAGGACTAAGAAGAAATATGTCAAGAGATGAGATAGATGAACTTAAATCTGCTTATAGAGATTTATTTGAAGCTGGGAAACCTTTAAAAGATACAGCAGCTGAACTAGTTGAAAATACTCAAAATCATAATATACATAACTTATGTAATTTTATATTGAAGACAAAAAGAGGAATACCTTATGAGAGAAAAAAATCATGATTCATAGAGCTTGTAGTTTTTGTGACGCAAAAGAGAGTGAAGAAAATCCTCTAATTGCTGGTAACGGTGTTTATATCTGTAAAAACTGTGTTACATCTGCATATAAAATAATGTTTGGAGATGATGCACACAGTGTGTCTGATGAAGACAGTGAACTTGTGGATGCTGTAACAAAACTAATGACCCCAAAAGAGTTAAATAGCTTTTTGGGTGAATATGTCATCGGTCAAGAAGGTGCTAGAAAACTGCTAAGTGTAGCAGTTTATAATCATTATAAAAGAATTTTTAAAACTGATAATGTGGAAGATGATGATACAGAGATTGCAAAATCAAATGTATTACTTATTGGACCAACTGGTAGTGGTAAAACACTTATGGCTCAAACGATTGCTAGAGTTTTAAATGTACCAATAGCTATTGCAGATGCTACAAGTCTGACTGAAGCTGGTTATGTTGGTGAAGATGTAGAGAACATCTTAACTAAACTTATTCAAGCAGCTGATGGTGATGTAGAACGTGCAGAGCAAGGTATAGTATTTATTGATGAAGTAGATAAAATATCTCGTATGAGTGAAAACCGTTCTATTACTCGTGATGTATCAGGCGAAGGTGTTCAACAAGCTCTTCTTAAGATAATAGAGGGAGCTCAAGTAAACATTCCACCTAAAGGTGGGAGAAAACATCCTAATCAAGAGTTTACTCAGATTGACACTACTGGCATTTTATTTATTTGTGGTGGGGCCTTTGATGGTCTTGATGAACATTTAAAAAAGAAACAGGGTGAAAATATTTTAGGTTTTGGACATGAGAAGAAAAGTACAGAAGAGAAAAAAACTACATATGATATGGTTGAACCAGATGATTTAGTGAGTTATGGTCTTATTCCTGAACTTGTTGGTCGTTTACCTATTATAGCTTCACTCAATGAGATAACAGAAGACGATATGGTTCGTATACTTACTGAACCTAAGAACTCTCTAATTAAACAATATAAAAAACTATTCTCTATTGATGATGTTGAATTAAACTTTGAAGAAGATGCTCTTCGAGCAATTGCAGCAAAATCACTTAAAAGAAAGACTGGGGCTCGTGGTCTTCGTGCTATTTTAGAAGAGAACATGATAAATATCATGTACGAATTACCAGAGTATGCTGGATACGAAGTTTTAATAACTAAAGCAGTTATTGATGATGGTGAAGAAGCAGTATATATCAAGAAACAAACAAAAAACATAGCATAAGGGAACATAATGATATTTAATAAACTAGTTGGACTTTTTTCAAACGATCTTTCTATAGATTTAGGAACAGCAAATACTATTGTAATTGCAAAAGGTAGAGGTATTATTATCAATGAACCATCTGTTGTTGCTGTTAAAACTGAAAAGTACGGACAACAAAGAGTTCTTGCTGTTGGTAAAGAAGCAAAAGAGATGGTTGGTAAGACTCCTGGAAATATCAAAGCTATTCGTCCTATGAAAGATGGTGTTATCGCTGACTTTGACGTTACTGAAAAAATGATTAGAAAGTTTATTGAAAAAGCCCATGGTCGTTCATCTTTAATCTCTCCTCGTATTATTATCTGTGTTCCTTATGGTCTAACACAGGTTGAAAGAAAAGCTGTTCGTGAATCAGCTCTAAGTGCTGGGGCTAGACAAGTTTTTCTTATAGAAGAGCCTATGGCAGCTGCAATTGGTGCTGGTATTGAGATTCGCGAGCCTAAAGGTAACTTGGTAGTTGATATTGGTGGTGGTACTACTGAGATTGGTGTTGTTTCACTTGGTGGTCTTGTTTTATCTAAATCAATCCGTACTGCTGGTGATAAAATAGATGCATCTATTGTCAACTATGTTAGAAAAAAATACAACCTTCTTATTGGTGAGAGAGTTGCTGAAGAGATTAAAATAAACATTGGTACTGCTGTAACACTAGAAGAAGAGCTTTTAATGGTTATAAACGGTAGAGATCAAGTTGAAGGTCTTCTAAGCTCAGTTGAGTTAACTTCAGAAGATGCTAGAGAAGCTATGAGAGAACCTCTTAAAGAGATAGGTGAAGCGCTTCGTGATGTACTAGAGCAAATGCCTCCGGATTTAGCTGGTGATATCGTAAATCACGGTATTATTTTAACGGGTGGTGGAGCACTTATTCGTCAGCTTGATAAATACCTATCTAACATTATTAAAATCCCTGTATATGTTGCTGATGAACCTCTTCTTGCAGTTGCAAGAGGAACAGGTCGCGCACTTGAAGAGATAGATATCTTACAGGAGCTATTTGAGAATGAATAAAGGGCTATTAGGCTTTTTTTCTATCTTTATTGCACTCTTTGTGGGTGCACTTTACTATACAAATATAATACAATCACCCTTTATTTATGCCCTAAATACAATCAATATTAAGTATCATAATACAACTGAATTGATTACAAAGACTATTGATAAACATTTTTTTCAAGCAGAGTATATAAGTGACTTAGAAGAAGAACTTCAAAAATATGAAAATAACCATCTAGTTATGCAACAACTTGCATCTGAAGTAAATGATTTTTTCAGATATCAAAATTCAAAATTCAAAAGTAACCCAAAAGTTGAACTTGTTCGTGCAATATCTTATAAAGAGTTTGCAAATCATAATAGAGTATGGCTTGAAGTAATCGACTATAATTCTTCAAAAGTCTATGGGTTAACATATAAAGAGCTAGTTGCCGGTATTGTTATTCCAGAAAATGGTAGAGCTGTCGCACTTTTAAATAGAGATATAAAAAGTACATATGCAGTTTCAATAGGGTCTTCTAAAGCCCATGGAGTAGCACATGGGAATAATTCCGACAAATTAATTGTTAAATACATTCCAGCTTGGTTTACTCTTCGTGTTGGTGATGAAGTTGTTACTTCAGGACTAGATAATATATTTTTTAAAGGTTTAAAAGTTGGTGTTGTTGAGTCTATTACAAAATCACAAGGTTATCAAAATGCCATTATCGACCCTTACTACAAATCTAATGATCCAAACTATTTTTATATGATAAGAGAAGTAAAATAATTCATACATAAGCTCTCTTTAGCTATAATCCTATAATTTTTTAAATGGGATTTTCTATGCCAAAACGCACCGACATTAATACTATTTTACTTATAGGTTCTGGTCCTATTGTTATTGGTCAAGCATGTGAATTTGATTACTCTGGGACTCAAGCTGTTAAAACTCTAAAAGAGTTAGGTTACCGTGTTGTTCTTATTAATTCAAATCCTGCAACTATTATGACTGACCCTGAATTTGCTGATAGAACATATATTGAACCAATCAGAGAAGATGTTATCGCTAAAATCATCAAAGCTGAAAAAGTAGATGCGGTTCTACCGACTATGGGTGGACAAACTGCTCTTAATGTTGCAACATCTATGTATGAAAAAGGTATGCTTGAAGGCGTACAATTTCTAGGTGCATCACCAGAAGCTATTCATAAAGGTGAAGACCGTTCAGCCTTCAATGAAGCTATGGAAAAAATTGGTATGGATTTACCAAAAAGTGCTAATGCCTATAGTGTTGACGAAGCTATAGAAGTTGTTAAAGAGATTGGATTTCCAGTTATTTCAAGAGCATCATTCACACTTGCTGGTGGTGGTTCTGGTGTTGCTTACAACATGGAAGAGTTTAAACAACTAGCCCAAGAGGGACTGTCTGCTTCACCTGTTAATGAAATAGAGATTATGGAATCTATGCTTGGTTGGAAAGAGTATGAAATGGAAGTTATTCGTGATAAAGCGGATAACTGTATCATCATATGCTCAATTGAAAACTTTGACCCTATGGGTGTTCATACAGGTGATAGTATCACTGTTGCGCCTGCTCTTACACTGACAGACAAAGAGTACCAAAGAATGCGTGATGCTTCTTTTGCTATTTTAAGAGAAATCGGTGTTGATACTGGTGGATCTAATGTTCAGTTTTCAATCTGTCCTAAAACTGGTCGAATGATTGTTATTGAAATGAACCCTCGTGTATCTCGTTCATCAGCTCTTGCTTCTAAAGCTACTGGTTACCCTATTGCAAAAGTAGCAACCCTACTTGCTGTCGGTTTTACTCTTGATGAAATCACAAATGATATAACAGGAACTCCTGCAGCTTTTGAACCAGTTATTGATTATGTTGTTACAAAGATTCCTCGTTTTACTTTTGAAAAATTCCCTGAGGCTATAGATACACTAAGTACAAGTATGAAGTCAGTTGGTGAAGTAATGGCGATTGGTCGTACTTTTAAAGAATCACTACAAAAAGCTCTTTGTTCTCTTGAAACTGGACTTTGTGGTTTAGATGAGATTGATGCTGACGATGAATTTGTTAAACATGAAATACGTCGTCCAAATGCAGACCGCATCCTTTATGTAGCTGAAGGTTTCCGTCGTGGAATGACTATAGAAGAGATGTTTGACACATGTCAGATAGACCCTTGGTTCCTTTATCAAATGCAAGAGTTATTAGAGGTTGAAAAAACTATTACGCACAAGATACTATTTGATAAAAAATGGATGAGAAATGTTAAAGTAGATGGTTTTTCAGATAAAAGAATAGCTCAACTTATAAACAAAAACTCTAGACAAACAATAACTGAAGATGAAGTATACAGCTCAAGAAAGTTTTTAAAAGTTAGTTTAGAATTTAATGAAGTTGACACTTGTGCGGCTGAATTTGAAGCATTAACACCATATCTGTATTCAACAACAAATATTACGCAACTTCCAAATGTAACTAACCGTGTAAGCGATAAGAAAAAAGTACTTATCTTAGGTGGTGGTCCAAATAGAATTGGTCAAGGTATAGAATTTGATTACTGTTGTGTTCATGCTGCATTTGCTTTAAAAGAGATGGATATAGAGTGTATTATGTACAACTGTAATCCTGAGACTGTTTCAACTGACTACGATACTTCTGATGTGCTTTACTTTGAACCTATTGATTTAGAGCATGTTAGAGAAGTTATAGAAAACGAACAACCAGACGGAATCATCGTTCACTTTGGTGGGCAAACTCCACTTAAACTTGCTGATGCACTTACAAAAATAGGTGCGAATATAGCTGGTACACCTTCGGCAGTTATTGATTTAGCTGAAGATAGAGAACAGTTCTCTGACTTTGTTAATTCTCATGGACTTAAACAACCAGAGAATGGTTTAGCTCGTCACAAAGATGAAGCTCCTGAAATTGCAGAGAGACTAGGATTTCCTGTGTTGGTTCGTCCATCATTTGTTCTTGGTGGTCGTGGAATGAAGATAGTCTATTCACAAGAAGAGTTAGCACAGTATATGGAACTTGCTATTTCCGTATCAAATGAAGCTCCTGTTTTAATTGATAAGTTTTTAGATCAAGCAATTGAGCTTGATGTTGATGCTATATGTGATGGCGAAGATGTATATATTGGTTCGGTAATGCAACATATTGAAGAGGCTGGTATACACTCTGGTGATTCTGCTTGTTCTCTTCCTCCTGTAAATTTAACTCAGGAAATGATAGAAAAAGTTGAACAGCAAACTAAAACTATTGCGCTTGGACTTGGTGTACGTGGACTTATGAATGTTCAGTATGCAATCTACCAAGATGAAATATACTTAATAGAGGTTAACCCTAGAGCTTCTAGAACTGTTCCTTTTGTAAGTAAGGCTACTGGTATGCCTCTTGCAAAGGTAGCAACTCGCGTTATGGTTGGTGAGACTCTAAGAAGTTCTCTTGAGTACTATGACCAGTATAACATTGTTCAAGAAGTGAATGGTCTACTAAAACCAAAACTTAAAGATCATATCTCTGTTAAAGAGGCAGTTTTTCCTTTCCATAAACTTTATGGTGCTGACTTAGTTCTTTCACCTGAAATGAAATCAACTGGTGAAGTTATGGGGATTAGTTCTAACTTTGGTGTTAGTTTTGCAAAGGCTCAGATATCTGCTGGAAATAAAATTCCAACATCTGGTACATGTTTTCTGTCATTTGTAGATACAGATAAACAACATGCAGCAGAGATAGCAAGTGGACTACATAAACATGGCTTCAAACTTGTAGCTACTAAAGGTACGCAAGCTATTATAGAAGAAGCTGGTGTTCCTTGTGAGGTAGTACTTAAAATATCTGAAGGTCGTCCAAATATTGAGGACAGTATGAAAAATGATGAAATTGCTATGGCAATAAATACTTCTGATAACAACACATCAAAAAAAGATGCAGTAGTAATTCGTCAAGAAGTTCTAAAAAGAAGCATACCTTACTTTACAACTTTAAGTGCTGCAAGAGCACTTATATTAGCCCTCCAAGAGATGAAAGATGACTCATGGTCAGATGCAAAAGCACTACAAGACTTTCTAGCATAAAATCACCTATTATACTTGCACAAACCGACACCACTGTCGGTTTTTTATCTCAAAACAGCGATAAATTGTATGAGATAAAATCAAGAGAAACTACAAAACCCTTTATAAAAATATTCTCTGATTTTGAATCATTTAAGCACTCTACATGTAGAGTCCCATCATCTCAAAAGAGCTTAGTAAGAAGATCTAAAAAAACAACTTTTATAGTTAAAAATAAAGCGTTTAGGATAGCTAAAAATAATTTAAACTCTAAAATATTAAAGGATTTGTCTTGGCATTATTCCACATCTGCGAATAAAAGTGGCGAAAACTTTAAACGAGAATTTTGTGAAACAAAAGCTGATATAATAGTAGAAGACATAAACGGCTTACATGAAAATTCATCGTCAGCACTTATAAAAATAAACTCTAAAAAGAGGAAAAAATTAAGATGAGTAAAATTATTCAAGCACTGTTAACTGGTATGTTCTTTACATTCTTCTTAGATTTCTTTCTTTTTTTAGGTATAAAAATCAACTATATAGACTTATATGAGATAGACCTATACTACAACATCCTTTTTGCAGACCATCAAAATATTTACCTATTCATGACACTTTCCGTTATATTTGGGTACTTAGTTATATATGTTAAAAACTCTAAGGTTAGTATATCGGTAATTGGATTTTTATCTATACTTGTATTGTCTACCCTTATAGAAGATGTTGGAAACAAAGTAGGTGAAGACCTCCTTATGAGTAAGGATAGAGTACTAAGAGTTGGAAAATTTAATTATGAGGGTGATATAGTTTACAATGGTAGAAATAAAATATCATTTTATGATTATCAACTTAAAAAAATAATTACTTTAGATAAAAACAAATTAAAGGGTCAAGATAGATGAAACATATTTCTTCAATAGCTAGCGGAGTAGCACTAGGAAGTGCTGGTATAGTTATGATGAGCGTTCTTAGTGGATGTGAAGCACAACAAGAACAACAAAATAGATACTTAGTAATAGAACAACAGACTAATGGAAAATATATAGTTGTAGAAGAGATGCCAACAGAAGGTCCTAACCGTGCAATCATCAGAGAAAAAGATGAAAATGGAAATATAACTGAACGCTTTATGAATGAGCAAGAGATGAAAACTCTTGCAGAGCAGGAGTATCAAAAAGTTCAAAATGGAACTTCTGAGACAGTACAAAGTGGAGACAGTAGTGCTGGTATGGGTTTAGCTGGGACTATCCTCGCTGTAGCAGCTGGTTCACTTATGGGTAATATGATTGGTAATGCTCTAATGAACAATAAAAACTTCTCTAAGCGTTCATCATCAGTAAATAAAAGTGCTTATAGTCGATCAGCTGCGGGTAAAGCCTCTCGTAGTAAAAGTACTAGAAGAAGCTTTTTTGGTGGATCTAGTAGAACTTCATCATATGGAAGTAGATCGTTTGGCGGTTAAACTAGAAAAAGTAAACTCATTAGAAGATACTACACTAGAAAAGTTAGGATTTACTTGGCATACAGATAGCGATTGTACTAAATATGTAAGTGACGAATTAATTCAGATATCATCAGATGAAGCGGAGGCTTATTACACTGCAGCAAATGAAATATATGACATGTATGTTGAAGCAGCAGAATATGTAATAGAAAATGAGCTCTTCTTTGAACTTGGGATTCCATTTAATCTAGTTGACACAATTAAGAAATCTTGGGAGAGCGATGTTCACTGGCATATATATGGTCGTTTTGACTTGTGCGGTGGGATAGATGGAAGTCCAATAAAACTTATAGAGTTTAATGCTGACACTCCAACTTCATTATTTGAAACTACCCTACTCCAATGGGCACTTTTAAAAGAAAATGGTATGGATGAGGCTAAACAATTTAACAATGTTTATGAGGCTATTAAAAATAACTTTAAAAGACTTATAACCCTATTTGATGATGTTGACGGTTTTGATGAAAACTATGATGCTTGGAAGATACTCTTTTCATCTATAGAAGGTGATGATGAAGAAGAAGCTACCACAAAACTTCTTCAACAGATTGCTACTGATGCTGGATTTAATACAGGCTTTGAATATCTACAAAATGTAAAGTTTGATGAAGAAGGAATCTTTGATTTAGATGACAACAAGTACGAGTATTGGTTTAAACTTTATCCCTGGGAAGATATAGCTCACGATGAACCAGAGCTAGCTACTACCCTGACAACTATTATGAACAATCAAAGTGCTATTATACTCAACCCTGCATATACTCTTTTGTTTCAATCAAAAGGGATGTTAAAAATACTGTATGACCTTTTTCCAGACTCTCCTTATTTACTTCAAACATCGTTTGAACCGCTAGAATTAACTAAACAAGTAGAAAAATGTGTCTTTGGAAGAGAAGGAGCTAACACTGCTATTATTGACGAGAACAATACTTTATTAGAAAAAGTGGATGGACCTTATGATAACTATAAAAAAGTTTATCAAGAGTATGTAGAGTTTAATAAAGACAACTCAGGAATGAAGTACCAAGCAGGAATTTTCTTCGCTTATGAAGCTTGTGGACTTAGCTTTCGAAAAGGAGGAGAAATAATGGATAACATGAGTAAGTTTGTTGGACATGTTATAGTTTAACTATGCCTCTTTTTCCTTATCCTTAAAACCTTTGATAAATTCCATAAAAAACACAAAGAATATAGATAATATAAGCCCAGTTACAAAAGCCACAACTACTATCAGTTTCTTTTTTGGTTTTATTGGATGGTCATTTGTCATAATATTACCTACAATGGATGTGTACTTATAATTATGGGGTAAAGATATAAATTTTAGCCTATCTAATTGATTTTCATATCTAAATAAATCATCACTCTTTATGAGTATCTTAGATTCCAAGTCTTTTATTTTATTTTCTCTAAACTCTTTGATGTTATCAAGTATTTTAACATGGGACTCTACTAAATGCGTAACTACGTTATCTATTTCAGAGATAGCAGTATTATTTGAAACACCAATGGATGATATTTCTATAAAATTTTGTTGGTTATTAACTAAACCTACTTTACTTATTCTTGCCTCTCTATCTTTAGTATTTTTAAGTATATCAATAAATAAAATTTCCAACTCTTTTGAGAGTTCTGATGCACTTGTAATATTAGCATTAGCATTAGCATTAGCATTAGCATTAGCAAGCTTATATTCTCCAATCTTTAGAATTACTTTTGCTTCATAAACTTTTGGTACTGCATATGCATAAATAATTGCTCCAAAAGTAATCATAGAAGTAATAACTACTATCTTTAATTTATTTCTCATAAGAGTTTTAAACAGCTCTCTTAAATCTATCTCATCTTCTTCATATCTTTGAATATTTACTTGATTGTCTTGCATAAAGGTCCTAAAAAATTTGTTGTTTACTTATATGTAATAATAGTTAAATATATATAGTGAACTACTTAAAAGAGGTTCAATATAATAATAAAAGTAAAAGTAAATTTATCTTTTACATTCACTAGTAGTTAAATTATTTCTGTTTTTTTGTATAGTTTTTTTGCCAATGCCTTTTACTTTAGCAAGCTCATCTACACTTTTGAAACAATTAACACTTCTATATGCAATAATTGCATCTGCTTTTTTAGTACCTATACCATTTAAACTACTTAACTCTTTTTGACCTGCTGTGTTGATATCAACAGCTCCAGACAGTACACTAACCCAAAGAAAAATCATAACTAAAATTTTCATTTTAAACCCTTTATTTTAATTTGGAGAGTATATAATAAAATTTAATATTTTACAACTATTTATTTCTCTGATGATTAAACTCTGGTACTATCTCTTTAAGTTTAGCCAATTTATCTTGACATGTCAATAACTCTTCTATATCTTGATTTAACTTATCTATATAATATTTTGTCGGACTTGCAACTGTTATAGAATCATAATCTGTTTTTGTATCACTATCATCTATTAGCAACTCTTCATAGAGTTTTTCACCTGGACGAAGTCCTGAGAACTCTATCTCTATTCCTTCTCTTCCACTAAGTTCTATCATCTTTTTAGCTAAGTCAACTATTTTTATAGGCTCGCCCATGTCTAGAATAAATATCTCTCCACCTGTACCGATTGCACCTGCTTGAAGTACTAGCTCACATGCTTCAGGAATGAGCATAAAGTATCTTGTAATGTCAGGATGAGTTACAGTTATATTTTGTCCACTTTCTATCTGAGATTTAAACTTAGGTATAACACTACCACTGCTTCCAAGTACATTTCCAAATCTAACAGCTACTATATCAGTGCCATTTCCATTAGAGTTCTGTGCATAAAGTTCACAAATACGCTTTGTAGTACCCATAACGTTTGTTGGACGGACTGCTTTATCTGTAGATATCATTACAAACTTTTCTACACCGTATTTTATAGCTGTATCAATGACATTTTTTGTACCAACTACATTGTTTAAAATACCTTCATATATATTAGACTCAACTAATGGCACATGTTTATATGCTGCTGCATGTATAACAATGTTTGGTGTGTAAGTTTTAAAAGTTTTATCTAAGAAGTCTCTATCAACTATATTTTGCATAATAGGTATAGTCTCAATTTCATTTAATTCTTGTTCAATTGCATATAAATTATATTCACTATTATCCAATAGTATCAACTGTTTAGCTCCAAACTTTTCACACTGTCTACATATTTCACTACCTATACTTCCACCTGCACCAGTAACTAAAACAGTTTTATTTTTAATAAATTCACTAATTTTTTCTTTATCTAAATCTTGAGGGTGTCTTGCAAGTAGGTCTTCTACAGAAATACTTTTAAGCTGAGTAGTAAAATCTTTACCTTCTAAAATCTCATCTAAAGAAGGCAATACCTGTATATCATTAAAGTGATCACCTAATTCATTGTAAATCTCTTTCACTCTACTCTTTGAAGCTGATGGCATAGCTATTACTAATAAATCAAATTTATTATTACCAATCTTATCTTTTAACTTTTCTTTTGAAAGGACCTGAATTGAGTCTATAGAACGGTTTTGAATAATTTTGTCATCATCTACAAAGTATTTAACTTTAAACTCTGTCTGAGTAAACTCTGCCTCTAGTTTTACACCTGCCTTACCTGCACCATAAATGACAACTGACTTTGTTTTCTCAGTACGACTCTTATTTATATAATAATAGTAAAAGTACATAATAAAATTAATACTGAACAGATATAAAAAAAGTTCTGAAGCTAAAAAAGAGAATCTAACCTCTCCATAAAATATAGGTAGATAAACCAAAAATGCAGAAATATAGACAACACTTTTTATAATAAATGTTTTTTGAGAAGCCTTAGACCATGAAAGTGAATAATCACTAAAAATAAGTAAAGACGCAATAATGCGAATAGCAATAACACTCATAGTTACATTAAAATCAAATGGAATGTGAAATATGAAAAAAGTCCACCAAAATGTTATACATGTAAGGAGTATAATTACTAAAAAGTTCAATATTCTTTTATCAAAATGAAACACTAAAATGCCTTCTTCTTATCAACTAGTTTAACAATTATGTACAATAGCATAAGTGCCATACAAAACGCAATAAATACATTTGAAATAAAATATACAAAACTAAAAAGGATAATATTTACAAATATAGAGTATATAACAACTCTGTCATGTGCCCATCCACTTTGAGTAAGTCTTTGGTATGCATGTTTTCTATGTGCCTTACTTAATTTTTCTCCATTTATATATCTTCTAAGTAGTGTTAAAGTCGCGTCAAACCAGAAAACTCCAAATAGTATTATCCATATCCATAGATTTGTGCTTTCTTGATTTGCGTAATAAATAGTAAATATTGCTATATTATATCCAAGAAGAGTACTGCCAACATCTCCCATAAATATTTTAGCCTTATGCCAATTCCAAACTAAAAAGCCTAAAACTGCTACAACAAAAACTAAAAAATGACTTCCGCCAAATAGTAAAAATCCGGCAATACTAAGAAATACAGCTTCACTACCTGCATATCCATCTATACCATCTAAAAAATTATAAAGATTTATAAACCAAACTATCATAAAAAAAGTAAAAATATTAATAAAAATCTGATTTTCTATAGAAAATATTGCTACATCAATTTTATCCAACCCGCCTAAAAAGTACAGACCTAAAGATGCTACAAGCATTTGAGTAATAAGCCTAATCTTTGCACTCAACTCATACAAATCATCAAGATATGATACAACGGAGATTATGACACCTATTAGCAACGCGTAGTACAATGAACTGTTCATATCATTAATATAATACAAATACGATATTCCAATAAACCAAGTCACAGCTATAGCAATTCCACCACCATGAGGAGTAACAGTTGTGTGAGAGCTTCTGTCGTTTGGTATGTCGACTAAAGATTTTTCTATAGCTATTTTTTTTATGTAAAATGTAAGTATCAATGAGAGCAAAAATAAGATTAAATATATCATCTGCTCTCACCATTTATCATATACTTTATCCCATCTTCCACTGTATATAAGTTTCTAAAATCAAGTATCTCTTTTGTCTTATTGTTATCTACTTCTAAACTCTCATAAAGTCTTTTATGAAAATCTGGCTTAAGAATTTTCAACAATGTTTCAAAAAATGGAACTTTGGCCAAATACACTTTTTTATTCAACTCTTTTGCTATAAGCTCTACAAGTCTTGTAGTAGAAATAGCCTTATCATCAGATGCTAAGAAGACACCACTTTTTTTCTTCTGTATTATTCTATCTATTAAATGACAAAGATTTCTTATATAAACCATACTTCTACGATTTTCAATACCTCTAAAAGGTAAAACAGGAATTTTATTAACTAAGTTTATAAGATTTTTAATATTTGCTTTTACGCCATAGCCATAAACAATAGG
The DNA here is from genome assembly GCA_028044295.1 of Sulfurimonas sp. GTDB lineage: Bacteria > Campylobacterota > Campylobacteria > Campylobacterales > Sulfurimonadaceae > Sulfurimonas. The sequence continues at coordinate 32,940 of JAOFSE010000014.1, read as the reverse complement.
TGTTCTTATGATTGAGACTTTAAAATCATTATCTTCAAGTTTTTGTAACTCTATTTCAGCTTTTAGTTTACTTCTTCCATACTCATCTTCTGGTATACACAAACTACTTTCTGTATAAGCTATATCTGTCTCTTCTCCATATACTTTAACAGTGCTCATAAATACAAAATGTTTAACTCCACTTTCTTTAGCTTTATATGCCAACTCTAAAGTTTGAATTACATTTACTTTTTCATATTCCTTTTTACTAGCTCCACCCATTTGATGAACAAGGGCCGAAAGGTGAAGCACTACATCAACATCTTTTATAACTAGCATGGTAAAATCATCATTTAAAAAACTAAACTTTTGTATATCGTATTTTTCACTGTACTTATTTATAAAATAAGTTCCTAAAAAACCATTTGAACCTGTTAATAATATATTCATTATTCTAATATCTCTTTTATACTTTCTAAATATTTATCAATAACTATTTTTTCATCAAATTCTTTCACAATTTTTTTTCTTCCAGCTTCACCCATTGCTTTTCTTTCATCTTCGGATAAACTGATCATCATTTCCATTTTATCTGCTAAATCATTAGCATTTTTAACTTCACAAAGATATCCATTTATCTCATCATCAACTACATCTCGACATCCTACATTGTCAGTTGTAATAATTGGCTGTGCCATACTAGCAGCTTCTAATAGCACCCTAGGTGTACCTTCTCTATAATATGATGGCAACACTACACAATCAACACTAGCTATCGCACTAGGCACATCATCGCTTGTTCCAAGATATGATACATATCCATCTCCCACCCACTCTTGCATTTGTTTTTTAGATATAGCTGTTGGCGTTTTAGCATCCAACATTCCAAGAAGTTGAAACTCTATATTATGGTACTTTGATTTTATAATCTTAGCCGCTTCAACAAACTCACCTATACCCTTTGCCCAAAGCATTCTTGAAACAAGCAAAAACTTAAACTCTTTATCATCTATTTTATTTACTGGTTTAAACTTTTCTATATCTACACCACTTCCAGGCAATGTATCACATTTCTCTTTATCAACTAGTCCTTCAGCAACAAACATCTCAAAATCATCTCTATTTTGAAAAAATATTTTCATAGCTCTTTTTTGAGAAAATCTGTACAGCCATTTAGCTATTTTAGTCACAAAATTCTGCTTTATAAAAAGTGTGCCAAGACCTGCTATATTATTTATCGTAGGAATACTCAAAAAACTAGCTGCTATGGTTCCATAAATATTTGGTTTAATGGTATAGTGAAGTACTATATCAGGCTTAATCCTTTTATATATAGCATAAAAGTTATATATAGTTTTCAAGTCATCAAAAGGATTTGTCCCTTTTGTACTTACTTTTACATCTATATATCCAAACTCTTTTTCTATGTTTTGACTATACTTATCATACGGACATATAAAAACTACTTCATAACCATTATTTTTAAAAGCTCGTCCAAGATTTGCTCTCATATTCCAAGCATACCAAGAATCATTTGTAACTATTGCTATTTTTTGCATAGTTTAAATTCCACACTTGCTGTTTTATATTCATTTATATTTTTGTTTTTTAAGTATTTTTGTGCTCTTTCAAGTTCATGATTATTAAAACTTTCAACTATATTTACTTCTTGATTAAAATTATGTTGCTCATATAATGCTATATAGTCTTTCAAAAGTTTTCTATTTGGTTGTCCAATCTTTCCACCCATCATATTCCAGAAAGTATCGCTAAATGTATGAAAGTACAATTCCCCATATTTTTTAAATCTGTTGTGACATCTTAAATCAACTTTGTGATAAATTACGCCATCTTGTTTAATCAATTGGCCTAATACATTAAACAATAAATCTAAATTATCTACATGTTCTAAAACAGCATTTGACACTATATAATCAATACTACTATTTTCAATTTTTAATAATTCCTCATTAACACCTGAAATATATTCAAGCTTTTCTAAATATGGTTCCAATCCATATTTTTGAATAATTTTGTCATCATTTTCATGTAAGCAATTAAATCTGTCATAACAATATGCTTTTTTAAGATTATATTCTTTTATCATATAAAGCATAGTTGTTCTTGTAAAGCCTGTTCCTATCTCTAGTACTATTTTATTATCTAAAATTCCATCATAATTTTTCGCATATAGTTGTGCTATATTTATATTGTGTTGGTACATTTCTTCTATACTATTTCCAAATTCTCCTGTTCCTGAAGAGTTTAATATCTGATTATTTTGTAATATATAAGCTAATGCCTCAATATATTTATTTTGTCTCAATAATTTTTTTAGCACATTTTTCATAATACCCTCTTAAATTCTTGAAGAATTTTGTCTATATTAAAATCTTCAATTCTCTGTTTATTTAATTTTTTTATCTCTTCTTTGTCTATATCTCCATATAAAACTATTTTCATTTTTTCTATTAATATTTTTATATCACCAACAGGATATAAGTATCCATACTTTTCATCTTCCAGTATCTCTCTTGGCCCAGATGTACAATTAGATGATATAACAGGAATACCAACTGCCATAGCCTCGAGTAAAACATTTGGAAAACCTTCAATTTCTGAGTTCATAATGAATAAATCAGACTTATTTAAATAATAAAATGGATTTTTGACATTTCCAAAAAAATGAACTTTTTTATCTAGTTTTAATTCTATGCTTAAATTTATCAAAGTATCCTTTAAAATACCATCCCCTAAAAATATTAATTCTAAACTTTCATCATTTTTTTGTAACTCACAAAATGCATCTATCAAATCTTTGTTTCTCTTTAGCGGTATCAGTCTTCCCACAGATATAATATACCTTTTATCACTTTTAAACTTAAACTCAACATCTTCACAAATATTTTTATTAGAATTTATATATTCCAAATTCACAGGATTATAAATCACTTTTGTATTAGTAGTTATACTCATTAACGATTTTAAATCCTCATCTACGCCTGAAGAATTTGATATTATCAAATCAGATTTATTAAATAAGTTTCTTATCAAAAATAGATTTACTTTACCAAGTAATCCTTCATTTAAATACCTTGATGTTGTACTTCTTATATTTATAACTGTTCTATGCTTAGCACCAAAGAATTTTGCTAATATATTAACATAGTTTGATCTATATAAAAATGACACAACAACATCTATATTATTTTCTTTTATATATTTTGATAATTGCCAAGATACAAACGGCAGTTCTATAAGTTTTCTAATTCCACTTTTTTTAGTTTTAGATAATATTATAGGTCTAATACTTTGTGGTAATGCATAATCAATACCATCTTCCAATAGCATCAACTGAATATTTAAGTTTATATTTTCAGAATATTTTTGAAGTAATAATGACACAACTCTTTCTGCCCCACCTTTTTGCATTGTTGGGATAAGTATCAAAATATTCTTATTTTTCAAAATATTTTTCTACTTTATTTATATATTGTCTATAAAATTTATCTCTATAAAACAATGCAATTAAACCAATTATTTGAAACATAGCTATATATGGTTCAATTTGTAATCTATGCCTTGGCCCTTGCAGCTGTCCATAACTTCCATAAAACAATAAAATAACAAATAAATAAATAAAAATAAATAACATAATTTTTCTATTTACTTTATGACTAATATATGCCCCATAAATAAATAATGGGAATGTTAACCAATGTAGTAAAGATGGAAAATATAAAAAAGAATAGTTTGTTTCAAAATGAAATGGTATTGGTGTAAGTAAAAATCTAATCATTCCTATTGCTGGATTAGTAAAACTTATCATCAACATTTCTATTTCATCATTTAAATTATTTAAGACTAGAGGTAAAAACAGTAATATTAATATAAAAGAACTTATTATATAATACATTCTATTTAATCTGTTAGCCGTAAAAATCACCCACAGTATTTTATAAACAATGAAAGATACAAATATTAAAAATGGTAAATAAAATCTAATAGTACTAAACAATAATAAAACGGATCCTATAAATACTACATTCTTTATTCTTTTGTTATTTTCAAATTCTAGAATATTAAAGATTAACACAATCGACATTAATTGAATAAGCACATCTTTTAAATTGAGGAATGTACTCCAATGTAAAATATCCCAATGTAATAAGTAGAACATAGCTATAAACAAAGATAACTTCTTAGAAAAACCAATAAGTAAAGATATTCTAAATACAAAATATGATGTAAAAAAAGTCACTATAATATTTAAAGCTACTGGTGAAAAATAATAATGGCCAAATAGTTCAAAAGCAAATATATTATATAGTTGGTATAAAAAATGATTACTAAAAACAAACTTATGTAGATGGGATGGTTGTGATATGAGGGATATAATGGTTTCTTCATTATTCATAATATCTTCAGTTTGATTCAAATAACCCCAATCATCTAGAAAAGTAAATGTACCATCAAAAAAATAATAAAAGTATACAAAATAAAAAGATGACTTTAAAAAAGATATAAATATACTAAGTTTAATATTTTTACTATAACTGTAAAGTATAAATATTCCGAGAATAAAAATTGTAAATGTTGGTAACAACAAATAATCATCATTATAAAACAGCATTAAATACCTCTTCATATTGTTTTATGATATTATCTACACTATACTTTGATGAAGTAGCTTTAATTTTATCTACAACTAATTTGTTTTCTCTTAAATATATTACCTTTTCAGAAAACTTTTCTATATCACCAAAATTTATTATATATCCATTTACCCCATCTTCTATTATCTCTGATGTTCCACCTTTCCCATTAAATGCAACTATTGGTGTCCCACAACCTATTGCCTCAAGAAGAACATTTGGAAAACCCTCATAGAATGAAGTTGATACTACTATGTCTGCTTGTTTCATATATTTATAAGGATTATTATCAAAATCAATAAATTTTACTTTATTATATAATTTTAAATCTTGTACTTTTTCTAACAATTTCGACTTAAGATCACCTTGACCTAAAATAGTTAAATGATAATTATCATTTAATCTATTCATTACTTCTAAAATTGCTCTATGATTTTTTTCTTTACTTAATCTTCCAACAATAAGTAAATTAAATTTATCATTATTATATAAACTACTATTTTCATTTGCAAGTGTTACTATTTTTTTAAAATCTAATGGATTATTTATAACCTTTATTATGTTGGAATCTATATTATAACTTTCTACTAAATCTTTTTTCATATACTTTGATTGAGATATGATAATATCAAATCTATTATAAATATTTTCATATAAATAATTTAAAATATTTTCATATTTTGAGTTTTTATTAACAATACTCACTATACTAGATTCCCTAGCAATAAACTTTATATTTCTTGGTAAAAAAGGTTTTAACAATGCTAATAAAATATTTAGATGCCCTAATGTAGACATAACTATATCTGGCTTTAATCTAAAAATAATTTTAATTACCTTAAACATAGAATACCTAGTGTTAGATACATTTAAATCTACAATTTTCAAATCTTTTGGTAAATCACTTAAATATTCACCCTCTTTTTGAAGTAATATTAAAATTGGATCAAATGAGGATTTATCAATATAATTTAGGATTACACTCATTACCCTCTCAGAGCCACCACCTCTCATGGATGGTACTAAAAAAACTATCCGTTTTTTCACATCCATCGTTCATACCACATCATATACATAAGTATAAACCAAAGTCTTCTAGTATTTACATCTTGTCCATCTAAGTACTGGTCTCTTAATTGTATTACCTCTTCTGAATTTAAACCAGCTATCTCTAATCTTTCTTCACTAAAGTATTTATAAAAATACTCTTTTAACTCATCTCTAAACCACTCAGATATAGGAACACCAAATCCCATTTTTGGTCTATCCATCATCTCTTTTGGTATATATTTATGCACTATATCTTTTAAGATTATTTTTGTTTGAGTTTCATCCATCTTATAACTTGATGGTAATTGTGCAGCATACTCTATAATTCTATAGTCCAAAAATGGCTCTCTACCCTCAAGACTTACAGACATGGTGGCCTTATCTACTTTTGTAAGTATATCATCTGGTAAATATGTTTGATAATCAATCGCAAACATCTTATTTAATTCATCATTTGTATTTTTTAATTCATCGTTTGTATCAAAGTATGTTTTTAATTCGACATAATCATTATTAAATAATTTTTTTATCTCATACTCTGTAAACATATGGCTTGTATATTTCATAGCTGATACGGAGCTTGAAGATTTTAATATCTCTGCAACTTTTTTAAATCTACTATCAATATTGTATTTATTTTTCAAAACTGGTATTTTAGTAGGGTTAATATTATTAAATAAATAACTCATACTATTATGTGTAAATTTTGGAAATTTTGAAAAGAAGTTATTATATTTTAAAGATGTTTTATACTTACCATACCCACCAAAGATCTCATCACCAGCATCTGCACTAAGAGCAACTGTAACATCTTTTTTTGCTAATTTACTTACCAATATAGTTGGTATAGCAGAACTATCCCCAAATGGTTCATCATATATATCTGGTAGTGTTGGAAGTATCTCTAGTGCTTCTTTTTGTGTACAGTAATATTCAGTATGTTCTGTGCCTAAATGTTCAGCAACCTTTTTTGCATGATGTGCTTCATTGTAACCTTCTTCATAGAAGCCGATACTAAAAGTTTTTATTTTTTGTTCTGAATTTTTTTGTAAAATTGCTGCTACTGCCGAACTATCATAACCACCACTTAAAAAAACACCAACTGGAACATCTGACACCACTCTATAAGTAAAAGCAGACTTCATAAGACTCTCAATGTCATCCATTGCATCATTATAGTTAATATTTTTTTTTGGTAAATTATAAAAATGTTTAACATCCCAATATTTTTTTAAAATTGATTTTTTATTTTTTAAATCATACTCTAAATAATGTCCGCTAAGTAATTTTTTGCAATTTTTAAAAATACTATATGGCTGAGGAATATATCCATAGTGAAAATATTGAGCTAATGCATCAAAATCTATTTCTTTTTCAAACTTATCATTTTCATGAAAACTTTTAAGCTCGCTTCCAAACATAAAAACATCATCTTTTTCATAGTAGTATAAAGGCTTTATACCTGCTCTATCTCTAATTAAAAACAATTTATCAATAGCTTTATCATAAATAGCAATAGCAAACATACCGTTAAACTTATCTACTGCTTTTATACCCCACTTGTGATATGCTTTTAGTATAACTTCTGTATCACTATCAGACTCAAAGTAATAATCAAACTTTTCTAGTTCATCTCTTATCTCTTTAAAATTATATACTTCACCATTATATATTATCTCAAGTGCTTCATAAGCCATTGGTTGATGTCCATGAGAAGATAAGTCTAAGATAGAGAGTCTTCTATGCCCTAGCCCTATATTGGCATATTTACTATTAAGTAAACTATACCCACTATCATCTGGACCTCTATGATTTAAAATATCTGTCATATTTATTAAAGTTTGCTTATCCAATAATTTGGTAAAATCACAAAATCCTGCTATTCCACACATTAATTATTTTTCTTTTTTAATATATAATAATGACAACTAGAGCCAAATAGTTTAGATAGTTTTTTTCTTGACTTAATACTCAATCTATAATCCATTAAAGACTCACCTGTATAAAATATATTATTCTTCTTATAATTATATACAATAAAACCAGTATTACTAAATAAATTGTCCCAATATGTTTTACTAAAATAATACAATTCACTAAAAGAACTTTTTGCTATTTCCCCATGAACTGCTGAAAATCTAAATTTTACTATAAGTCCTGTTATATTTGTCCAGAATACCCACTGAGAAGATGGTAATAAATGTATACATTTTCCACTATCCTTCAATACTCTACTAATTTCTTCTTGAAATTCATAAATATGTGAAATATGTTCTAAAACATTTGAACTAAATACAACATCAAAACTATTGTCTGGATATGGTATTTTATACCCATCATAAGAAATGACATCAAATATTTGATCATCTTTATAATTTGTATTTTCCAAATCAATTGCTTCTATAATATATCCACTATCGGATAATATTTTAGATTGCCAACCTGCTCCAGCACCAATTTCTAAAATTATATCTTCTTTATCCAAGTCATTTATAACAATCTCTAGTTCATACTTTCTAATATTTTCTAAATGCTTCATAGTCTTTGGCACAATATATAATTTTGTAATAAAATTTCTAATCTTTTTTAATATGTCTTTACCTTGTTTTTTAGTAAAATCTATAAATCCAGCTATTCCACACATTATTTAGATTTTTTAAATACAAACTGATTGCAACCCAAACGACCATTTGCTGTGTAAAGTTTCTCTAGAGTATAATTTTTTTCTTTATAAAAATCAAATATTTCTTCTGCTTTTGCTGTTTCAAATGGATAGCCACCAAGCCAATCAATTAAGTCATAATAAATACTCATGCCTCGTGATCTTTTATATTCTGCATATCTACTAAGAGGATTTTTAAATAATATTAAATCTTTTATACTGTACGCTAATGTATTAAATATCATGTAAAAATATTTCCAAAAAAATCTCATCAAAGCATTTGAGTTATAAGTTTTTTTTACAAATTTCCAATAAGGGGTCCAATAAACTTGCGTATTATATATAGCTATAAAAAATGTACCCTCATCACTTACTGGTATTTCTGCATGTTCTAATGCTTCCCACATTTCTCCAGTATGGTGTAAAACACCCCAACTATACACTATATCAAATTTTCCCAAGCTTTCAATATAGCTTTTATCTAAAACACTTCCTTGTTCTACAACCCAATCTTCATCATTTGGAAAATATTTTTCTTTTAAATATCTAGTACATTCTACACTCTGCAAATCATAATCAAAACTATACACTTTAGCACCTAGCATTCTTGCACATAAACTGTGTAGTCCAGAGCCACTGCCTATATCTAGAAATGTCTTACCTTCTATATCTCCAAGCCATTCTACTAATTTCATTTTTGCATGTTCTATTTGATAGTCAGTTATATTTTCTAAAAAGTTACTCCAATTATCACCAAATTCAAATCTTTTACCACTTTCTATTTCACTTTTCCAACTCATAAGCACTCCCACTTTCATATTTTATTATATCTAACAGTTAATTGAATTTTAGTTTATTAATAATTTCACCCCACTGAGAAGCAATATTTTCAATATTAAGTTTTTCAGTTATTCTCATAGCATTATCAGATAATCTATTTCTTAATTCAACATTTTCCAATAAATATTTCATAGCTAATGATAATTTTTCTACATTCTCTGGTTCTACTAAAATACCGTTAATACCATTTTCAATTATATTTGATGGCCCAGTTTTACAATCAAAAGCTATAGATGGACAACCACACGCCATTGCTTCGCAAAGAGCATTCGGAAAACCTTCAAATCTAGACGAAAGAACAAATATGGAAGTTCTATTATAATAGTCTATTATATCTGATTTTCGACCTACCAATTCAACATTACTACTTAAGTTTTCTCTACTAATAAGATTCTCCAAACTTTCTCTTTCTGTACCTTCACCAACAATTATTAACTTAAAATCAGTATCTAATTTAGAATACGCTTCTATCAATATGTCAAAACCTTTTTGCTTATCCAATCTACCTACAGCTAATATAAATTTTTCTCTATCTTTATTTTCAATAGGTTCGTTAAAAAATAGAGGATTATAAATTATTTCAGTATTTTTAACAAAACTATATTTTTCTAAGTCGTAATTTGATTGTACTACTAAATAATCCGAAAATGGATAAATAAATTTTCTAATATTTTTCCATATTTTTGACCTTATAATATCATAGTTCACTCTCTCAGATATTATTATAGGCTTATTAATAATTTTGCAAGAAATTGTAGCCAATATATTTGACGTAGTCATAAAGCTTATGACTACGTCAGGATTAATTTTTTTTATTGTCTTAGTTAAATTTATAATAGTTATAAAATTATTTTTTATTGCTTCAAAAATATTATTTGAATTATTACTTGAGTTAATAGACTTTACAATAATATTTTTATTTAGTTTATAGTATGGTGTGCCATTTTTAAAAGTCAATATTGTTACTTTATTAGTTTTTATAAAATAGTTTGATAAAGTACTCAACACTCTTTCTGCTCCACCATTTTCTAGTGAATAAATCACGAAGCATATTCTCATTTATTTTTCTTCAAATTTTCTATATTTTCAAGTAAACCATCAACTAAAAAATCATTTTTTTCAATATAATATTTTGGGATCCTTGGTTGATACATATCAAACTCTTTTTCACTCATAAATAACAACCATATCTTCTGTTGAAGTTCATAATCAATTTTACTTTCTACATATATTTCATCAACTCTTTCATTCATCTCTTTTACAGCTTCAAGTATTTCATCTTCACCATTTTCATGAACTTCTATATTAAAACACTTAAAACTATTTAAGACATCTGCCTCATTAGAATATTCAGAATAAAATAATTTACTGATTTCAGCAAAAGATAAATACTTTTCTTTCTCTTTTGAAAAATATTTTTTAGGTAAAAATAAACTTTGAGGTTGGAACACATAGATAAATTTTTTGTGCATATTAACTAAATCATGTATAAGCACTTTTTTTCTTAAAAAAGATGAAAAAGAACTAACACCAGAATCAGGAATCACACTGAATTTTGCTTTTTTAAATAATAAAAAATCTATAGCTTCATTTCTTTCACTAATATTTACCATTCCTTTGTACAGATCTGAGTTGTCAATAGTCTTTCCCATTCTAATGGTAGATATGCCATATCCACTTAAATGCTCAATTGCTTTTTTACAATTAGAAAACTTTGAGTTTCTAATATTTTGAAAATCAGTTTTACCTTTTCCAAACACTTTGTCTTTATAGTTACTATCTCTATTTGCCATACAAACAAATTCTGAAATATTATATTTTGACAATATAGTTTCAATATAATCAATCTCATCTTTTGAAAATTTTATATTAGAAGGGCTGTTGAGAATTGTATTAAACTTATCAAAATCACTTGTGATAGTAATAAACTTTTCATGGTATGGAAATAACCTATGACATTTCCATAGATAAATAAATCTCTTTGAAATAAATTTATGCATTCCATTTTCTAAAATCTTTTTTAATGCATATTCATTACAAATATGGTTTTTGTTTCCATAAAGACTATCATAAAAAAATAAATCGATATTCCTTTTATGATAGTCTTTTTTTTCATTTATATATATGTCATTATTAATAAGTAAGTGTCCAATTCCACTTGCTCTAATGCTATCTACACGAATTAATACAATAGGAGATATTAGTCTTATTAACAAAACTACTGGAATAAGTGAAATAATTATAACTACATCGCCTATTTTTTTGATTTTTGATTTTTGATTTAATTTTACAAAATTATTTAAAAATAGTTTAAACATATTCTAAAACCTCCAATTGTGCTATTGCAAAACTCTCAACACTACCTATATCTCTATGATATAAACTGTTGTGAAAAGTATTTATTTTACCTATAAAACTTGGTATTACTTCTGCACTCAAATCTATTTTTATTTTTTCTAAATTTTCTAAAAAATTAAATATACTTGGCTCAAATATATAAACTGCACCATTTGCTAAATTTGTAGGTGGATTTTGTACCTTTTCATAAAAAGCTGTTACTACACCATCATTGTCTTTTTTAATTACTCCACAAGACTTAGGGTTGTCAGTTATAAAAGTCATCATGGTTATTTCACATCTTTTTGGTCTATTTTTATGAGCATTAATAAAAGCGTTAAAATCACAAAATGATAAATTATCAGCATGTACTAACATAAAACATTCATCATTAAAAAATTCCTTATTTGCCAAAAGAGTACCTCCAGTATTTAAAAGTTTATCTTCATGCACCAAAGTTACTTTATCTGAATACTTACTATTTTTTATAAACTCTTCAACTTGTTCTGAAAGATATGATGTATTTATAAGAATTTCATCAACCCCCACTTCAGTTAAATTTTCTAACCAATACTCTAAAAGTGGTTTACCGTTAATTGGCACTAAACATTTTGGAGTTGTATCCGTAATTGGACTTAATCTAGTTCCTAGGCCTGCAGCTAATAATAAAGCTTTCATTAGGTAAGTTCCTTCTTTATCTCTTCTACATTTAAAGGAGTATTTCCTAATCTTCCAACTTGAGAAGCAGCAGCTAATGAGCCAATATATGCACTTTCCATTACACTTGCACCACATACAATAGCCATTGAAGATGATATAAGTAAAGAGTCTCCTGCGCCAGCAACATCCTTAGGCGATATATTCAATGCCGGGATCTGATCGGTTGCCCATATGTCTTTGTTATCATATTTTTTTGCATGAATAAGTATGCCTTCAGAACCTAATGTAATAAATAAATTTTTACTATCTGTTTTTTTTCTTAATTTTTCGGCTAAAACAATAAGACCTGATTCAAAATCATTAACTCCTAATCTTGCTTCTCTTTCTGTTGGTGTTATCAAGCTCATATTTTTAAACTTTGTAATATCACCAGTTTGGGAAGATGATTGACTATCTGCTATCATCATAATATTATATTTTAAACCTAGACCAACTATCTCATCTATAAGTTTTTGAGGTAAGCATCCATAACTAAAGTCTGAAAACACTATCAGATCTTTATTATTTATATTTTTTTTTATTTCAGCTATTATCTTTTCTTGAATCTCTTTACTCGCATGATGCTGTTTTAAGTGATTTACTCTAAGTAAAGTTTTTCCATGAGCTCTAAATCGTTGTTTTAATGTTGTTGGCCTTGTTGTATCCTTGTATATATAACCATTTACATTATATTCAGCCAATTTATCTTCTATCGTGTTAGCATTTCCATCGTCACCAAGTATTGTAAAAAAATCTACATTTGCCCCAAGTCCAGAAGCATGTGCAGCAACAATTGCAGCCCCACCTAAAAACTTGTCGGATGATATTGGGCTTACTACTATTGTAGGATCCTCTTGACTCATGCCAAGTGGTTCACATGTTATATACTCATCTACAATTGAATCTCCAATTACCAATATATTTAAATCATTAAATTTATCTATGATATTTATTAGTTTATTACTAATTATGTCATGTCTCTTTATATATGACAAAGGTTTTTCAATATTTGAAATATCTAATTTTTTAAATTCATTTTGAAGAAGTGATAAAGATGAAAAACTAATATCTCCAGAAGTAAAAATAAATTTCCCCCCGTAAGATTCAACTATTTTAGATTCAGGGTTGATTTGTTCTTCATGTTCACCCCCTTTTACTACTATATCTGGCTTAAGTTCTTTTATAAATTCAACTTCATCATATTCTAAAATAAATGCATAATCAACATACATTGAATGATTTATTGCTTCAAGTCTAATGTCAACATCTAAAAGATTTTCATTTTTATCATTTCTTTTTATACCAACCACTAAAAAATCACCACTTTCTTTAGCAAATTTCAATAATCTTAAATGCCCTGGATGTAATATATTAAAATTACCAGAAACAAATACAATTCTATCTGTACTTTTTGTGTCATTTTTTATTTTATTTACAATATTCATTATTATCCTAAATTTTCATCTATTACAATTATTGGTCGTATTACTTTTCTATTTTCTAAATCATTTAATGCGTCATTAATATCGTCTAGTATATATTTTTTATCAATTAGTTTTTCTAATGGCATTTTACCATCTAAATAAAGTTGAGCAAGCTTTGGAATATCAATATCAGGCTTAGATGATCCTCCCCATGAACCTTTAAGTTGTTTCCCACATATAAAATCATATGGATTTAAAGAAACTTTATCTCCATTTTGAGGGTGAGATGCAAATACACATAAACCTCCATTATTTTTCACACTTTGAAAAGCTATTTCAATAACTTTTGCCACACCGGAACACTCTACTGAGTAATCTACACCAACCCCATCAGTAATCTCTAATAGTCTTGTCTTTACATCATCTTTTAATGAATTAATTATATGTGTTGCTCCAAATTCTTTTGCAAGTTCTAACTTAGAATCTTCAATATCAATTGCTATAATATTTTTGCATTTAAATAACTGACTTGCCATTAAAGCACTAAGTCCTATCCCCCCTAGCCCAAATATTGCTATTGTTGAGTTATCTTTTGGAATAATTTCATTCATTACTATTCCAGCCCCAGTAGGGATTGCACAACCAAAGAGGACACCTATATCCATAGGAATATTATCTGGTAATTTAACTAATCTATTTTCAGACACTACTGAATATTCATTAAATGTAGTTACATTTCCAGAATTTATTATCTCTGTACCATACTTATAAGTTGCTGGTTTAGCATTAATACCTTCGCCTTTAATCCAACCAAGTATAACCTTATCACCAACTTTTACTTTAGAAACATCAGCACCCACTTCGTTTACTATGCCTGTTCCTTCATGCCCAAGCAAATGGGGCAACCACTTATCTTCACCTCTTTTACCCCTTGCCTCCATTAACTGTGAATGACATACTCCACTATAGGACAACTTAACTAATACTTGCCCCCTTTGTAACGTAGAGAAGCTTATATCTTTAATTTCTAATGGCTTAGAAGTTTGAGTTAATATTGCTGCTTTCATTTATTTATCCCTATACCTCTGAAATTTTAAGTGGTTGAACAATCATATTGTCAATAAATTCTTCTCTTTCTAATAATGGATTCATATCCTCTAATGGCCTACCAAATTGAATCATTGGATTAATCCTCAAATTTTCATCTATTATTAATTCAATTAAAAAAGGCTTATCATATTTTAACTCTGATAATATAGAATCAACTTCTTTATCACTATCAATTTTAACAGCATCAATTCCATAAGAGTGAGCAATATCTTTAAAATTAAGATTAGGTATACCATTTTGGTGAGATGAAGCACTATATTTAGAATTAAACCAATCATCTTGAGTTTGTTTTATCATTCCATGACCTCTATTATTAAAAACAATAATAGTTATAGGGAGATTGTAATATGCAATAGTTGCTAACTCTTGTATATTCATCTGTAATCCACCATCACCAGTACAACATATAATATTTTTATCTTTATTAGCTAATGCAGTTCCAATAGATGCTGAAATAGCAAATCCCATAGGTGTATTATTAAAAGCAGATATATACTTTTGCCCAAGTTTTTCTTTCATTCCATTAAACAAATATACAAGGTTGGCTCCAGTATCTCCAATAAACACTGTATTATCTGATACTATTTTAGACAACTCTTCAAAAAAATAGCCTGGCGAAATATTTTTACACGAAACTAAATTATCTTTATAATATTTATTTTTCAATCCTCTACAATATTCTAGCCAATTATTATTATCGAATGTATAATTTATCTTATTAAAGTCAACTAAAAAATCTTTACAATCCATACAATATTTCAAATCTATTTTTTTTCCAAAATGTTCAAATTTTTTCAGTTCATTTTCATCAATATCTACTACGACTATTTTTGCTTCTCTTGCAAATTCATCAAGCTTTCCTGTTGCATGCGTATCTAATCTATTGCCTATAACGATAATCAAATCTGCATTTTGAACAATAAAATTTCCACTTCTCAATGAGTTTGTTCCAAAAGAACCAAAGTTTAAATCATCGTTATAATTAAACATTCCTTTCAACGGCCAGCTAAAAACAGTTGGTATATTAAAATCATATGTTGTTTGTCTTGCTAATTCTAATGAATTTGATGAAATAATTCCACTACCGAATATTAGGACCGGTCGTTTGGACATTTTAAGAAAATTATGTATTTCAGTAAAAGCAAATCTTTCTTCTATTTTTAATTCAACAGGATTAATAAATTTTTTCAATCCTTCCTTATCAATTTCAAGTCTTTGAAAATCATCTGGTATATCAATTAAGACAGGACCTTTTCTCTTATTATTTGCTTCAAATATAGCTTTAGAAAGTACATAGTCAATATCATTAGGATCTTCTAAAGCGATAGCATATTTAGTAATAGGTTTTACAATATTAACTATATCCGTTTCTTGAAATCCATATTGTCTAATGCCCATATTAGCACTCTGTCTAAATGAAGTAACATTTCCAGTTATATATAATACAGGAATAGAGTCATAATATGCATTAGCAATTCCAGTAATCAGGTTAGTTGCTCCTGGACCAGAAGTTGCCATTGCCACACCAATTGTTTTACTTGTTCTAGAATATGCATCAGCAGCCATTGCACAAGCTTGTTCGTGTTGACAAGTAATATATTTTATATCCTCATTCTTCTCTATCGAATTAATAAGATGTGCAACTGCTCCACCTTGTATTACGAAAACATGCTCTATCTTGAGAGCAATTAAATATTCAATAACATAATCAGACAGTTTAACACGATCCATGATTAATGCTTTGTTCTAATTGTCAAGCCAGATAAATTTTCATATTTAAAATTCGGTAAATTATTAGAATCATCCGATGCAAAGAAATGATATTTTAAATTATGTAAATTTAAATCATCACTATAGTATTTCTTGTAATAAGAAGGTTCAGGTTTTACAATATACTTATTTAAAATAATATTATTTAAACTATTAACTTCAGAATTCATAAACTGTCTATTTCTATTATTTGAATACATTAAATCAAATGATACAGTATCAAAATAATAATTTATTTGCTCTTCAGTCATTTCACAAAAAGAGTTTTCGTTAACCAATAAATCAACATTGTAACCTTTCATTATATCTGTTAAGAATGCTGAAATAAATACAAAATCCGCATCTTCTATTATATCTTCACTTAAGTCAGTAACTATCTGGATTTTTGCATCTTTATTATTGATATATGTGTAAACAATACTCCAAAATAAAACTTCTGGATGATCGATAACAATTACTTGTTCTGGTTTAAATAGTTTGTTGAATTGATTACATAGACCGCCATAACCTGCACCTATTTCAAGATATCTTTTAATATTCTTATTTTTTAAACATGATAAGTTTGAAATAGTTGACTGAAATCTTAAAACATCCTCATTTATATATTTATCATTATAGCTAATAGAAATTAATTCTCTATTTACATCAATTTCAGAACAAAAAAACTCCTTAGATAACTCTTTTGTTAACTTATGATAATCTTTTATATATTGGGAGTTTTCAACTTCTTTAATTCCTAACTCAATTTCATTTTTTTCATAATAACAAGTACTCCAATTTGATCCAAGAAAAAATCCAAAACCAGTATGTAACCTTATATCACTAAGTCTATCATTAGAAAACTCTCTTATAAATCCCAACATTTGAAGCCACTTCTTCCATATAACACTCGGTCTTGTTACATGCTTCTTATATTGCTTTTCTCTTAATTCAATTAACTTTTCTATTGCTGTTTTTATATCATCTATATTGTTTGCTATCATATTTAATTACCTTTTCGTCTTAATTTATACATATCTGGATCAGATACTAAATTTTTTGATAATAGTTCACTATCCCATTCATCATATGCGACACTAAAGTTTCTGCCACTAACTTCTTCTTTACTGCTATTTTCTAACCACATTATACAATTAACTACATCATCAACTGGTGTAAATATATTATTTTCTATGTGTTTAACTGTTTGAATATAAGCTTCTTCAGCTGACTCTTTTGCAAGAATAGTCTCATTATGAATTTTTGTATCTACCCAACCAGGTCCAATACAAGTAAATTTTGTATCATTATATTCTTCGTACAATAATTCCATCATTTTTATCAATGCTATTTTTGATACAGTGTATGCAGAAAAATTTTTCACTGCGCTATTCGTTCCACCACCTGCAAATGTGACAACATTTGAAGTCATATCCTTTGATCTACTTTCTAATAATCCTTGAATAATTTTTATTTGATTTATAAAATTCAATTTTATAGATTCTTCCCATAATTTCATATCCAAATCTATTAAACAACCTATCGGATTCATAGTAGCTTGTAGTAGATACAACGAATTCCATACAATAACATCCTTCTTTAATTGACTAATCAGCTTATCTAACTCCTCATCGACTAAAAGATTACATTTATATAATTTTACATCCAAAGATTTCAATTTATCTACATCTTTTGAATAATTGTTATATGTTCCATATACTGTATAATCTTCTTGAAGTAATCTAAGACACAAAACATAACCAATACCGCTAGATGCAGAAAATACTATCGCATTTTTCATTAAAATGGACCTTTAAACCAATCACCTGGTATATCATGATGTTCTTTAGTCATAAAATCTGACACATCTATATTTTTATCAAACATATTAGCAATCTCAACTACAATATCTTTAGCATCTTTATAGTAGTTCCCGCTTAGATGATAACTAGTTGGTGAATGAACATCTGGTAATGCTATTATTTGTGGTGCAGATTTTAACACATTAAAAAACTTTGTCGATACTTTTGCAACTATATCTGATGCTATTGAAGCAAATTCACTTGAAGTATCAAGAACAATAATTCTTTTTGTTTTTTCAACAGACTCATAAATTGTTTCCCAGTCTACAGGACTAACTGTTTTAAGATCAATAATTTCACATGAAATTCCATTTTCAGTAAGCTTTTCTGCTGCATGAATTGCCTCTATACTCATGTATGACATTGATACAATTGTTACATCATTTCCACTTTTTAATATTTCACATTTTCCTATTGCTACTCGAAAATCATCATCTTCTGGTACATCTCCAACCATATTATGCAACCATCTATGTTCAAGAAAAATCACAGGATTTGGATCAAAAATACTTTCCAGTAAAAGTCCTTTTGCATCTTGAGGTGTAGTAGGCATTACTACCTTAAGACCTGGTATATGTGCGAACCAAGCTTGTAAGCTTTGTGCATGTGTTGGACCTTGCCCCCATCCTCTTCCTATTATTAATCTAATAGTAATAGGTACACTTGAATTACCACCAAACATAAAGTTCCATTTTGCAGCATTATTTACCAATTGATCCATAGCTAGCAAAAAGAAGTCTAGTCTTTGATGAGTCATTACAGGTTTTAAACCACCTATACTCGCACCAACGGCAACACCTGTCATAGCATTTTCAGAAGTTGGCATATCAAAAACTCTATCTTTACCAAACTTTTCTTCTAAATCTAAGGTTGTATTAAAAACACCTAATGGATCAGTTACACCCAAGCCGTACTTTATAACAGAATCATCTATTCGCATTGCAGTTTCTAATGCTTCATTGATAGCTTTGGAAAAAGTTAATTCTCTCAATTTTTTTCCTTGTATATGTACTTCTCAATATTTTCATATTTAGGGATTTGTGATTCTTTCGCAAAAGTAAAAGCATCATCTATTTTTTCTAGGATTTTTTTTTCTTCAATATCTAAGCTTTCATCGCTTAGGTATTCTTTCATTATATTTAGTGGATCTTTTTCTAAATGCTTTTTATACTCTTGTTCTTCTCTATAACCAATATGATTATCATAATTTGGTCCACAGTGTTCTCTGTATCTGTACGTATCAAGCTCAATGAAAAAAGGCTTTTTATTCTCTTTTACATAGTTTATAGCTTCTTCTAATTTCATATAGCAATCTTCTACATCATATCCATTTGCATGAGAGGATTTAATTCCTATTGACTCAGCTAACTTATATATTTTTCTATTTTTTGGTTGTCTTACTTCTAAATTCGAATATACTGAATACATATTGTTTTCACAAATATACAAGACAGGTAAATCTTTTACAGCAGCAAAATTTAATGACTCATAAAACACACCTTCTTCAGTAGATCCATCTCCTAAAAAAACTGTACTTATTTTATTTTCTTGTTTAATCTTTATTGACAGACCAAGTCCAGTTCCAACAGGAATTGTTCCACCAACAATGGCAGTACTTCCCATAAAACCAACTTCTTCATCAATCAAATGCATTGATCCACCTAGCCCTTTAGAACAACCTGTTTCTTTACCATATATTTCGGCAATCATTTTATTGATACTACCACCTTTTGAAAGATAGTGAGCATGTGCTCTATGTGTACTAACAGCATAATCATTTTCTGTAACAAACATAGAATAAACAGCTGGAACAAGCTCTTGACCAATACTCAAGTGAACAGGACATCTCATCTCTTGTTCTTTATATCTATCAGCTATCTCTTCTTCTACTTTTCTTATTTTAAAAGCTGTTAAATATATCTTTTTTAATATTTCTTTATCAATTTTCATCTTAGCTCTTTATGGTATAAACCAAAAATAATCACCAGTGTATCCAACCTCATCAAAAAACTCTATCCATTCATCTACACTCATAATCGTTTTAGCAGTTAAGTTCCAAGCATACATAGCTTCTTTTTCTTCTTCATTTCTATAAGCATCTACAGTTATAAAACTTTTTCCACGACTAACTCGCTCAATTTCTTGTAATGCTTTCCCACACTCTTCTCTTTCTAAGTTATGAATAGTGTTTATAGATATAACTACATCAAAACTATTATCTTCAAAAGGCAAGCTTCTTACATCTGCAACTTTTAAGAACTCTTTTACTTCTTCTTTTGAATTTTCAATAGCATAACTAGAAACATCTATTCCTTCAACTGTTATTCCTGGAATAATTTCTTTCATATCAAAAAGCATAAAACCTTTTGCACATCCAACATCTAAAACTTTACTATTTGCATCTAGCTTAAAATGTTTTTCAAAAGTTGGTATTACTGGCTGCCAAAATCTACTCATATAATTAAAACCACCATAGCCGTGATTTCTATCGCCATCAAAGAAGTCTTTTCCAAACTTTCTAGCAATTGCTCTATCTTCTTCTGTTTTTGAGTCAGCTCGCTCTTGTAAATCTCTTTTTGTTTTTGGATAGTTTTCTAATAAATCAATTTCTATTCCCATTTATGCTCCAATCCCTAGCTTGTCCATAACTTTTAAGTTATAGTATCTATCTTCATCTTTTAATATGCCACTATTATATTTTTCTATTATTTCAGCTATCGCATAGTCAACACCATATTTTGGTGAAAAGCCTGTATTTAAAAGTTTATCAGAATTCAATCTATATGATCTTGGATCATTTGATGGCGTTACAATAATTTCTGCATCTATTTTTTTCGCTACTTTTTCAGCAATATCCAAAATAGATATATTTTCAAAACCAGCATTATAAATTCCAGTTAATTCATTATTATTTAAAAAATGTATATACACACCAATCATATCAAGAATATGAATATTTGGTCTTACCTGCTTTCCACCGAAGACTGTAATTTTTTTATTTTGAAGGGCTTGCATTGTTAACATGTTTACAGAAACATCTAATCTCATTCTAGGACTATAACCACAAACAGTAGCTGGTCTAATAGATATAATATTTATCTTATCTTCATAACTCGATAGAACTCTTTCACTTATCATCTTTGTTTTATTATAATCACTAATTGGCACTAAGTCTAAATCTTCTGTAACTTGAGCTTCTTCTTTTATTCCATATACACTTCCACTACTTGCATACACAAACTGTTTAACATTGTTATCGATAGCTTTTTCTACCAACAACTTTGAAGCTAAAGCATTAACTTCCCATGTTAATTTTGAGTTCAAATCACCTGTCGGATCATTTGCTATATTTGCTAAATGAAAAACAGTATCGACATTTGCCATAGGGATATTATCAATTTCTAAAATATTTGTTTTTATTTTAGTTAAATTTTTATGCTCTTCTAAATAATCGCCAAACCACATAGTATCAACAACTGTAACAACATGCCCTTGTCTTAATAATTCATTTACAAGTACAGTTCCAACATATCCTGTACCACCAGTTACTAAAATATTTTTCATTAACTTCCTTTTTATGCTTTATGTATGTAATTCATAGGTTGAGTCAATAATGTTTCATAATTATCTTTTACCCATTGAATAGTTCTGTCAATACCGTTTTCTAAGCTTATTGTTTCATTCCAATTTAATGTTTCTCTTAACTTAGTGCTATCTAGTAAATAAGCACCATCCTTACCTTTTCTGTCTTCTGTTATTTCTACATTGTCTTCAAAGTTAACATCAAGTTGTTTTGCTGTCATTTCAACAAGTTCGCGAATAGAAATATTTTGTCTAGTAGAGATATGATATATATCACCAATTTTTCCATTTTGTAAAATTTTATTTGTTGCATCTGACACATCATCCATATGAATAAATGATCTTACAGAGTGTCCACCACCATGTAACGGTAATTTTTCATTAGATAAAAATGATAAAATAGCTTTAGGAACAATCCTATATAACTGCTGATGCTCACCAAACACATTTGCAGCTCTTGTGAAAACAACAGGAAAATCATAAGTATCATAAAAGTTTTTTAAACTCATATCTGCTGCCGCTCTAGATGTTGCATAAGGAGTACTGGGATTGTAATTAGTATGTTCTTGTATTAGCCCACTGCATGTTCCATAAACTTCAGGAGTTGAAACGTGTACATATTTGTCTAAAAAATCTAAATTTTTCAACTCATTATGAAATTTAATTGTAGAAACTGTATTTGTCATAAACCAGTCTTCTGGCTTGTCCCAACTTTGACCAACCATGCTTTGTGCTGCAAAATTAACTATATATGAAATTCTTTCTTTTTTAATTAAATCTATTATTTCATCTAAATTATTATTTAAATCATATTTGAAAAATTTAAAGTTCTTATAGTTTTTATTATTCTTATATGGTAAAAAAACAGAATTTATTTCTTTAGATCTACTAATACCAAATACTTGGTACCCCTCATTTAATTGATTATCTATGAAGTTTGAACCAGAGAATGAGTTACTAGCTAATACTAATACTTTATTCATTATAAATTTTCCTTATTTAAAATAGAATTATATCTAAGTTTATTATTATTAATTTGATCTACTACATATTCAGCAAAAGAAAATGAACAAGTAAATGCAGGGCTTACAGAATTTAAAATATGCGTTGAGTTTTCAGCATGTTCAACTACAAAATCTTGAACTAATTCATTCGTTTTAGTATTCAAAAGTTGAGCCCTTATCCCAGCTGGCATTGGTTTAAAATTATTTTCTATTTTCTTAACCATATTTTTTGCTGTTTGTATAAAATATTTTGTACTATAATTTTTAAATTCATTTAATGCTAAACTTCTGAAATTAAATGAATTTAATATAAATAACTTAGATTCATAATATAATACTTCAATCATTTCAAAAATATTAAAGTTATTAAATCCACTATAGTTCTCTCTCCAGAAAGCGGGAATTGCAGTAGGCCCAATCTTGATACTTCCATCAGAAGTGATAGTATAATGAACTCCTAAAAATGGATTTGATAAATTTGGAACGGGATAAATATTGGTTTTTATATCTGTTTTATTTTCTAAATATTTTAAATATATGCCTTTAAAAGGAAGCATAGTATAATTCTTAGCTAAGCCAAATTGTTGTGCAATTTTATCAGCATAAGCACCAGATGAATTTACCAAATAACCATAATCTAAATGACATTTACTAAAAGGAGTATTAAAATAAAATTCTACATCTTTCTTTTCTAATACTTCTTTTAATTTAAAACAAACTTCTAAAGGATTAATACTTGCTGTAGTTGGAGAATAAAGTGCTTTTTTATATGTTTTTATATTCGGATCAATTTTATAAACTGTATCTTCATCAATAATAGATGTCTCAACACCATTGATTTCTGCTCTTTTTTGAAGCTCATATATCCCTTCCAATTCTATTTCATCTTTTGCTACAACTATCTTTTTTGTTTCATTTACAAAAATATCATTATTGTAACAAAATTGTTTCATCAACTTATTACCATTTACAGTGAACTTAGCCTTTAAACTATCTGCACTGTAATAAAATCCAGCATGAAGTACTCCACTGTTTCTACCACTCGCATGTTTGCCAACATTATCTTCTTTATCAATAATGACAATACTAATATTAGGATTTCTACTTTTCAATTCATATGCAATTGTCATACCTATAATACCAGCACCTACTATTAAATAATCATATTTTTTATTACTATTTTTCAATGGTATTTTTTTTATCTAAATCAATATAATAAGAATAAATAATATGGTCTAAAATCATATGCACATCTTCAACTAAACCATATTCTCCTTTTGGAGCATCTACATGAAAATTTATATCACAAACTTCTTTTAGCTTGCCACCATCAAAACCTGTAACTCCAACAATAGTAGAACCAATCTCTCTCGCATAATCCACAGCTTTTATAATATTTGGTGAATTTCCACTACAAGATATAGCAATCATAACATCTTCAGGTTTTAAAATATTTTCTAACTGCATATAAAAAATATTTTCAAATCCTATATCATTTGCTATTGCACTTGTAACTGCTGAATTATCGCCTAAACTTACAATATTAAAATTTATAATATCTCTTCTTCTAAGACCTACACCTAAATCATTAGCCATATGTGATGCAGTTGCTGAACTGCCACCGTTACCTATTACATATATCTTAGAATTTTTTTCTATTGTACTTTCAAGTGCTTTTATAATTTTTTCTATATCTATATAGTTAACATTATCTAAAGTACTTTTCAAGTCCTTTAGATATCTATTTAAAAAATCTACCATCTATCAAATATTCCTTTACTTAAGCTTACGAACTTACTATCTTACTTAATTAAGAATAAGAAGAATATTAACTAACTATTAATTTAATAAAGCTCATTACTGAGCTCGTATGTTCTTTTTTTAAAATTTTTAGTTTATACTTCTTTTTCAACTTTTATTTTTCTTTAACCCTGATGCCCAATCTAATAATTCTTTCAAGTTATTTTCCCAATTATAATCTTTTATAGTTCGTTCAAAACCTGCTTTTGCTATTTTAACTCTCTCTTCATCATGCGTTAAATAGTATTCTATTAAATCAATAGCCTCATCAGTATTATCATAATAAATAGCTTCAGTATCTGGTGTGTATATTTTTTCATGTGCATTAACCCCAGCTTTGTCACAAATTTGCATCATTCCATGATATGGAGTTTCATACATACGCATATTTCCAGTCTCTGTTGGAGTAGGAGACATATGCATATTGAGTCCTATCTTTGTATTAAAGTATAAGTTTTGCCTATCTACTTCACTAATCCCGGTAATTCTATCGTAAAAAAATGGTTTTCCAAATAAACCTCTAACTGCTCCGGCATATCCTTTTAAAGGCCATCGTCCATGAAGTTGAAATTTAGTACCAAAATGTTTTTTTAATTTAATTAATCTTTCCATTTTATGCCCATAATAGTTACCGATATATACCAAGTCTACACTGCGATTATAAAAAAACTCATTATCAAGATTTGGATGTTTTATAGTTTTTGGGGCTAAGGGGTGCCACTTATTGTTTGAAACACCCCATTTGCTCATTTGATCTTCAAATAGTGTATCTTCGTTATAGCTAGTTGATATATAAAATGCTCCATCGAATGCCCATAAATAAGGTATTCCACTTCTATATGAAGAATAGGGGTCATCAATAAAACCAAGAACTTTAATTTTATCTTTCAAGTGACGATAGATTATCTCAGGATGTATCGGATTGTAAGCAGACATTACGAAGATATCAAAGTCTTTGAACTTATCTAAAAAATCTCTAATATAATGCATATATCCTTTATTCTTTGTTCTGTATAAAGTATCGATTTCATGAGCATAACCAAAATTACGCATACGATTCCATTTCCCCATTCCTCCGTTAATCATATCTCTAAAAGTACCATGCTTGTCGGAAGAAAAATATGTGGATGGGTCTAAAGAATCTATATGATAACCATCAAAGTTTTCATTTTTTGGAAATGGAAATAAAAAAACTTTTTTCATTTAATCACCCTAACATGTAAGCCAATCATCATTCCATTCTCTTTATCCATATATGGTAAATAAACTTGTGAAAAATCATTTATATTCGAGTGTTCGCTACTCGTGCAGTTATACTCATAGATAGTATTAAAACTAACTTCCTTTAATAGTTTTTTATCAAACACAATTTTCTGATAATTGTACTCTTCTACTTTTCGAGGAGAAAATAGAATATTTTTCTTCAGTTTAATTGCCGTTTTTTCACTTACTGTTATTCCATAAACAATAGGTAATAGTAATACACTCATGATAAAATATCTCCTAAAAATTTAATTTCTTTTTCTAAACAAATATGAGAGTTTCCAACAAACAAACCATTTTCATGTAAGTAGTCTGCATTTTTTAGTTCATTGTGTATCTCATAGTCAAAAAACCTCATTACGTTATTTCTTGTAAAGTTCCCTGTTACTATCGGTCTACAGTCTATATTATTCTCTTTTAATGTTTGAATTACCTCTGCTCTTTTTAGTTTTGAGCTAGGTTTAATAATCAATGAGAATCCAAACCAAGAACTATTGTCTATATCTTTTTGAATAATGAAATTTGGATGATTAGAAAAAAGTTCTATGAATAATTTTGTGTTTTTTCTTCTTTGTAGTAAAAACGATGGAAGTTTTTTCAGTTGTTCTATTCCTACTGCTCCACTCATTTCTACAGGTCGTACATTGTAACCAGGAAGAACGAATCGAAAAGACTCTTCAAACCAATCATCACTCTTATTTGAGACTTTATTGTTTTTTGGTAAGTTTCGTGTCCATCCATGTGCTCGCATAGAAAGAAGTATATGATAAAGCTCTTCATCGTCGGTAGTAACAAATCCACCTTCCATTGTTGCCATGTGGTGAGAGAAGAATGTTGAGAATGTTCCCATTACTCCAAATGTTCCTGCTTGTTTACCTTTATACTCCGCACCCATTGATTCACAATTGTCTTCAAGTATAAATATGTTCTTATCTTCAATCATTTTATTTATAGCATCAAAGTCATTCGGGTTACCAAGTAAGTTAACAACCATTATCATTTTCGTATTTTCTGATATAGCTGACTCTAAAGCTTGTAAATCATAGTTTAGTGTTTCCATATCAATATCTACAAACTTTAGTTTTAAGCCATACTGTTGAAGTGGAAAATATGTTGTAGACCATGATACAGCTGGTACTATTACTTCATCACCGCGTTTTAGCATTGGATTTTTAGTATAAAAGAGTGCCGCTGTTGCAATGAGGTTTGCAGCTGAACCTGAACTAACCATCACACAATACTTTTTATCTAAAAACTTTGCAAAATCTTCTTCAAATTGCTTAACGCTATCTCCCATTGTAAAAATATCTTTATCTATTACGGATTGAATGGCGTTTAACTCTTTTTCATCCCATGTTGATGTTGCTAGTGAATAACTATTTGTCATTTTCCACCTCATTTAAATAATATTCATATATTTTTTCTATACCATCTTTTAATGATGTTTTATGTTTCCAACCAAACTCTGTAAGTTTTGTGTCATCTATAAGTTTCTGTTTCATACCAATTGGCTTACTCAAGTCATGAATAAAGTCACCCTTGTAAGCTATAACTTCCGCTATAGCTTTATAATACTCATTGATAGTATAATCTTTGCCTAAACCTACATTTATGTTTTGAGGCATAGATTCAAAGTTCTCAAGTGAGTAATAAATAAAGTTAGCTAAATCCTCAGCATACATAAATTCTCTTCTAGCAGTACCATCACCCCAAATATCTAACTCTTGTTGATTATTTACTTTTGCTTCATGAATTTTTTTTATAACCGCGGGGAGCATATGGGAATGTTTTGGATCAAACTTATCATATTTACCATACAGGTTACAAGGAATTACCGTCTTATATTTGAAACTGTCATCTTCTTTATTGATGTACTCGCATAGTCTTGTCGAAGTGATTTTTGCAAGGGCATAACCTTCGTTTGTCGGCTCTAGTTCACCTTTTAAAATCAACTCTTCACCTAAAGGATTAATTTCTTCTCTAGGGTACATGCAAGAACTACTCATATTAATAAATTTCTTTATACCAGCTTCTTTTGAAGCCATTATAATATTTAATCCCATTTGAGTGTTGTCTACTAAAAACTGTACAGGATTAGCTATATTCGCTTGTATGCCACCAACTATTCCAGCGCAATGTATTATAATATTTGGAGTATTGAGTTTAATATAATCATCAACTGATTTTCTATCTAATAAATCTAGTTCTTTACTTGATGGTGTTAGTAAGGTATAGTTCTCTGATTTTTCAAATTCTACTATATTTTTTCCAACCATTCCGTTTGAACCGGTAATCAAGATTTTTTGCATTATATCTTAATTCCTATTCAAAATAACTCATAGTTTGATATCCACCTTCTTGAAGATATACATCTTTGGTCATTAGTTTTAAATCCGATTTCATCATGTCGTATACCAGTTTTTTCAGGTCGTATTCTCTACTCCATCCTAGTTTTTGTTCTGCCTTTGTTGGGTCACCTAATAGTAAATCAACTTCGGTAGGTCTAAAATATCTAGAGTCCACGGAGACTACTTCTTTACCTATTTCTATTTGGTAGTCAGGATTTGAACAGCTTACGATGTAAGCTTTCTCATCAACTCCAGTACCTCGAAACTCCAGCTCTATTCCAGCATACTTAAATGCCATACTTACAAAGTCTCTAACAGTTGTAGTTTTTCCTGTTGCTATTACCCAGTCTTCTGGTTCATCCGCTTGAAGAATCATCCACATCATGCGAACGTAATCTTTAGCATGACCCCAATCGCGTTTAGCATCAAGGTTACCAAGGTAAAGTTTATCTTGAAGTCCAAGGGCTATCTTGGAAGCCGCTCTTGTTATCTTTCTCGTTACAAATGTTTCACCACGAACAGGTGATTCGTGATTGAATAGGATTCCATTACATGCAAACATGCCATAAGCTTCTCTATAGTTTACGGTTATCCAGTATGCATACATTTTAGCTACGGCATAAGGTGAACGAGGATAAAAAGGAGTTGTTTCACTTTGTGGCGTGTCTTGTACTTTTCCGTATAGTTCAGAAGTTGATGCTTGGTAAATTTTTGTTTTTTTACTCAGTCCTAAAAGTTTAACGGCTTCCAGCATCCTAAGTGTTCCCGTTCCGTCCGCATTCGCTACATATTCTGGTGTTTCAAACGATACTGCAACATGACTCATAGCGGCAAGATTATAGATTTCATCAGGTTGAACTTCTTGGATTATACGAGTGAGATTCATGCTGTCCGTCATATCACCAAAGTGAAGGTGAAGGTTTACATTATTCTCATGAATATCTTGATATAAGTGATCTATTCTATCAGTATTAAATAGAGATGAACGACGCTTTACTCCATGAACTACATAACCTTTTTTCAGTAAAAACTCTGCTAAATAGCTTCCATCTTGTCCTGTTATCCCTGTAATTAATGCTATTTTTTTATCTGCCATTTATACATTCCCATTTAATATTTTATAATTTTATCTAATTTCTACTGAAGTCATCAGCAAGTCTTTCGATGTCATCTTCCCCTGTATAGCTACCTACTTGTGCTTCTATTATAACCAATTGCTCATCCGTATCATTTAAAAGCCTGTGAACATCTCCTGCTTTTATATATGTAGATTCATTTTGATTTAATGTAAAAATTTTATCATTAATTGTTACAGTAGCTCGACCACTTACAACTATCCAGTGCTCATTTCTATATTTATGCTTCTGCAAAGAGAGTCTTTTTCCAGGTTTTACTTCTACACGTTTTATTTTATAGCCTTGAGAATCTTCCAGAATTGTATAAGTCCCCCATGGTCTATAACCTGTTAGATGAGTATTGTGAAGTTCTGTACTCTTTTTAATCTCTTTGACAACTTCTTTTACTTTTTGAGAAGAACCTTTTTTTGATATAAGTAAAGCATCACCAGTATCAACTACAATACAATCTTCAATATCTACTGTTGCGATGTATCTGCCACTTCCATATATTAAATTGTTTTTACTATCAACTGATATATGTTTTTCATTAACCGTATTGCCATTTTTATCTTTTGGCAACTCTTCGTATAAGCCATCAAAACTTCCCACATCAGACCAGTTAATGTCTGATGGTACAACTTTAACAACATCTGATTTTTCCATTACTGCATAATCTATGGAATCTTCTGGTATTTCCAACATGTCATCATGTTTAATTCTAATTATGTCATCTTTATTTGAATTTCTAAATGCTTGGAATGAAGCTTTATAAACAATTGGTGAATATTTTTTAAGTTCCTCTAAAAACACTCCTGCTTTAAAACAAAACATACCAGAGTTCCAATAGTAGTTTCCAGCTTTTAAATAAGATGTAGCAGTCTCAAAGTCTGGCTTTTCATGAAAAGCTTTAACATCCAGCTCATCTGATTCAATATATCCAAACCCTATTTCAGCAAAAGTTGGAATACAACCGAAGGTTACAAGATTATTTTCAGATGCTAACTCTTTTGCTATATTTAATACTTTTTTATATTCTTCTTCATCTTTTATCAGATGATCAGATGGAGTTACTAATACTAATTCATCACTATCTAAAGCCATACAAGCTAAAGCAATAGCAGGAGCTGTATTCCTTCCTATTGGTTCTAATAAATACTTATTTTTAGTTTTATGTAACTCTTCAAGTTGATCAAGTGCTAAAAAGTATTGTTCTGTGTTAGAAACTATAAATTGACTATCACAAACCTTAGAGTTTCGCTCAACCGTTAATTGAAATAATGATTTATCCTCAAATAGTTTTACAAACTGCTTTGGCATAAGAGTACGACTTATTGGCCAAAGTCTTGTTCCGCTTCCCCCACAGAGTATTATATTAATCATTAATTATTCTTCCTTTTTCAAGTTTATATATCTTTTCACATCTATTAAGTGTACTTAATCTGTGGGCTATAATTATTAACGTCTTGTCTTCGCAGATATCATAAATCTCATTCATTATTTCTTTTTCTGTATCATCATCAAGAGCAGAAGTTGCTTCATCAAGTACGAGTATTTCAGGGTTTGTGTATAATGCCCTAGCAATCGCTATTCTTTGCTTTTGACCACCACTAAGCATAATCCCACCTTCTCCAACCAATGTGTTAATACCCTCTTTTGTAGTTAAAAAATCATATATTTTAGCTTTTCTAAGACAATCAATTAGGATATCCTCATCATAATCTGTTCCAAAGGATACATTTTCTCCTACAGTGCCATCAAAAAGGTATACTGATTGCGGTATATAACCAATTTTACTTCTCCATGATTTAATATTTAAATCATTAATGATTGTATTATCAGATAAAAGTATTCCATCTTTTGGTTTGTACAATCCAATTATAATATCAACTAAGGTACTTTTTCCACTTCCACTTTTACCAATAAAGGCTATTTTAGAATTTTTTTCTATAGATAAATTAACATTGTTTAATATAGTCTTATTTTCTTCATATTCAAATTCTAAATTTTTAATGACTATTTCATTGTTAAATAAAATATCTTGATTTCCTAATTTTTCACTATCATACATCAAATCATTATGCACTATTTCTAAAGCTTTATGATTAAATAATATTTGATTATAACTGCTCATTATTCTATTAACCGATGGCATAAGTCTGTAAAGTGCCAATACAAACATAGAGATAGTTGCCAATAGACTTGATACATTATTTTCATATTTCCACACTAGATAGGTAATAATAAAAATAATGACTCCAAAACCAACTGCTTCTAAAAATAGTCTTGGCACATGCTGCAATGTTGTATTTGTTATATTAACTTTAGCATAGGTATAGCTAGCTTCACCAAAATCATTTAACATTTTTTTATCATTTGATTGTAATTTAATTAGTTTAAAATTTCCAAAACTTCTATTTATTATTTCATAAAAAGTTTTTTGCATTTGGGCTCGTATTATTCCTGCTTTTTTTATCTTTTTAGATACAGTTTTTATCATTAATAGTGCATTTAAGACCAATATGGCTGTTAATAAAAATGTTATTTTGTAATTAACATAGAGCATCATCGTATAAATAAATATGACTATAAAAACTTCACTGATCATAAATAAAATAGCTGATATTAATGCCGTAAGGTTAGATGCTTCGGCTACAATAGATTTTGTCATTGTAGATGAGTTTCTAGCTATAAAATCTTTATAAGGTAAACCCATATAGTTTTCAAAGAGCCTGTATGCCAAAATATGGTATCTGCTTTGAGTAAACTTACTCAACATAAAAAAATATATTAAGTTTACTATACTTCTTAAGATATAAAAAAACATTAATATCACACCAAAATATATAACAAACTCTACATCAGAATTAAAGTTAAAAATATCATATACTTGAATATAGTATTCATTTGTATGAATTAATGTAAAATCAGTCGCAACTGATATAAAAGGCATTATTATTGATATTCCTACAGTCTCAACAATAGATATAAGTATAGAGAGAAAAAACAATCCTAATAAAAACAGTTTATCTTTCTTCGTTAATAAACTTTTTAATTTTTGTATCAATTATAGTCTACCATCAGCATTATCTAAAATACTTTTAATATCAAACACTACTTTGTCATCTAAATTAGATAGATCTAATGTTTTAAACTCTTTATGAGCAACTGCCAGTACAATAGCTTCATACTTTGAAGTATCAACTTTTTCTTGAAGTTCCAAATTATATTCATGTTTTACTTCTTCTTTGTTCGCCCATGGGTCATATATATTTATATTACATCCGAACTCTTGAAGTTCTTCTATAACATCTATAACTCTTGAATTTCTAATATCTGGACAATTTTCTTTAAACGTAATTCCAAGTATCAATACATTAGCTTTATCAACTGCATAACCTTTTTTAATCATAAGCTTAATAACTTGATTAGCTACATAAATTCCCATGTTGTCATTTAGT
>JAOFSE010000013.1 GCA_028044295.1 Sulfurimonas sp. | reverse complement strand
GATTCGAACGTGTGACCGATGCCTTAGAAGGGCATTGCTCTATCCAGCTGAGCTAAGGACGCATACATAATCATTTAAGTTGATTAGACTTTGTTCTAATTGATGGTACGCCCGATAGGATTCGAACCTATAACCCTCGGAGCCGAAATCCGAAACTCTATCCAGTTGAGCCACGAACGCTTATAACATCTTATAATTGTTTAAAAAGTTTTTATATCTAAAATTTAATGGGGTGAGATACGGGATTCGAACCCGCGACCCCCGGCACCACAAACCAGTGCTCTAACCAACTGAGCTAATCTCACCATATAATTGAAAGTTAAATATAAAAAAGGTGGTCGGGGTGAAAGGACTCGAACCTTCGGCCCCTTGGTCCCAAACCAAGTACTCTAACCATACTGAGCTACACCCCGACCTATTTACAAAAACCAAGGTTAACACCTGATTAATGAGGCGAAATTATAGTCAATAAGATTAAAAATGTCAATAGTATTTAAGATGAATTACGAATTAGTTAGATACAATTACTCATTATTATTATTTAGGGGTAATTAATGGGTGAATTTTTCAGCAGTATTAACGCTATTTTAGAGACTATGCTCTTCTTCGATATACTTTTTGGAACTGTTGATGGTGTCTCTTTACCATTCTTAGTTATTTGGCTTATTACTGGTGGGGTTTATCTCACTTTTGTAACTAAATTTATCAACCTTAGATCTTTTAAACACTCTTATGACATTATTAGGGGGAAATATAGAACTATTGATGATGAAGGTCAAATATCTCCATTTGCTTCATTAACAACTGCACTTAGTGCTACTGTAGGCCTTGGAAATATTGCTGGGGTCGCACTAGCTGTATCTATAGGTGGACCAGGTGCTACTTTTTGGATGATTGTTGCTGGTTTTTTAGGAATGAGTCTAAAATTTACTGAAGTTACATTATCTATCCAATACAGAGAGTTTTTAAAAGATGGAACTGTAATGGGTGGTGCAATGGAGTACCTATCAAAAGGTTTAGCTAGTAAAGGTCATGTAAGCCTAGGTAAAATTCTTGCTATTCTTTTTGCATTCTTAATGATTGGTGGAGCTATCGGTGGAGGAAATATCTTTCAAGTCTCTCAAGCTTACAGTGCAATTTCTCATGAAGTTCCATACTTTGCTGATAATCCTTTAGTATTTGGGTTTACACTTGCTACACTAGCTGGACTAGTAATCATAGGTGGTATTAAAAGAATTTCTACAATCACTGAAGGTTTAGTTCCAACTATGGTTGTTATATATCTGAGTGCATCTGTTTGGATTTTAGGTTCTCACTATGACAAGATAGATGATGCTTTCGCATTAATCTTTAGCGAAGCCTTTAACACGAGTGCAGTTTATGGTGGAATATTTGGAGCATTAGTGCAAGGTTTCCAAAGAGCAGTCTTCTCTAGTGAGGCAGGAATAGGCTCTTCTCCAGTAGCTCATGCACCAGCACTTACAAAGTACCCTGTTAGACAAGGTATGGTTGCCCTTTACGAGCCGTTCATCGATACAGTAGTGATATGTACTATGACAGCTCTTGTAATCATCATAACAGGTGTATTTGAGCCAGAAGGTGCATATGCTACACTTATAGTTGCTAAAGAAGGGGCTGCACTTACAAGTGCAGCTTATGGAACAGTAATTTCATGGTTCCCTACAGTTCTATCTCTTAGTATATTTCTTTTTGCGTTTTCTACAATGATTTCATGGTCATACTATGGTGAGCGTGCATGGGTATATCTCTTTGGTTCAAAGTTCTCAATACTGTACAAAATACTTTTCCTCTCCCTATCTGTGATAGCTACCGTTGTTAGTACGGGTATCATGGTTGACTTTAGTTTCATGCTAATGCTTGCTATGGCTCTACCAAATATATTAGGGCTTTTTATACTTAGTGGTGATGTTAGAAAACAGCTTGATGTTTACATGACTAAGCTAAAAAGTGGTGAACTTGATGATGAAGCAATAAGAGATGAGTAAACTAGAAGAAGAGTGCAAAGTCCTGCTTGAAGATAATGGAATAGATATAAACTCTGATATAGACTTTGATGTGAATGGAGAAGTGCATACTCTATCGTTTGAGTATATTATAGACACATATATGAAAGCATCAGAAGAATCACAACTAGTCTTTTTAGCAGCCCTAAAAAAAGCAGTGAGAGTGGATAATATAGGGGTAAATAAGTTCTTTGAAGGAATGGGTCAGCTTCTTCTTATGACTCACCTCTCAGATAAAATTGAGCTTTAAGCTTTATTAGAAAAGCTCAATGTAAAGCATACACCTTTATCGAGATTTTTAGCTTCTATCTTTCCATTAAAGTTAGAAGCTATAATCATTTTACTCATATACAATCCTAACCCTGTCCCGTCTTTTTGAATCTTTGTCGTAAAGTAAGGTTCAAATATTTTAGAAACAATATCATCTGGTATACCCACTCCATTATCAAAAACATTTATTATCGTATTATCATTATCTTGCAGAAGCTCTATTTTAACCAATGGATTATCCACACTGTTTTCTATTAATGAGTCTCTAGAGTTATTTATAAGAATGAGTAGGACCTGTAATAATTCTCTTGAGAAAATATTTAATTCAAGTTCTTCATCTAGATTATTTACCTTATAAGATATTCCATGAACCTCTAGAGAGGTTTTAGTTATTTCAATACATTCATCTATCACATGTGATACTTTGATTAGTTCTTTCTCTTTATTTTGACGAAAAAAGTTCCTAAAATCATCTATAGTCTTTGATAGGTAATCAACTTGTCCCCTAATCTCCACTAAGTTACTTCCTAATGTCTCTGTTTCAATCTCTCCTAATTGTAAATCTATATTTATACTCTCTACATCCATAGCGATCGTACTTAATGGCTGTCTCCATTGATGAGCTATCATAGATATCATCTCACCCATAGCTGCATTTCTAGATTGAGCTATTAACAAATTGTCTTTTACTTTATTTTTTGCAACTTCATTTTTAAGTTTTAACTGACTTTTTGCAATAATATAATAAGAAAAAAACATTAAAAAGTAGATAATCAGAACAGCTGTAAGAAATAAACTTTTATCATAATTATAATTGCTAATCTCTTTTCTAATGGCTTCATTATGTCTATTTAAAGGTAATGAAATTCTTATTCCTCCTCTAACTTCTCCGACCTTATAACCTTGTTGTGCATGACAACTCATACATGATTCTTTTACTGTTAACTTACCCATAAAGTTATACATACTAGTGATATTGTTAAAATAATCTTCTTTAGTATTTTTTTCAAAATAATCTAATGCTTCTCTTTCAAATATATCTGGAGAATTTTCTGGGTTTATCGGATTAATAGATGTTATTCTATAGTGTTTATCACTTTTTTTTGTAGCAAGTTCACTTATCTGTCGAGTCATCCAAGCTGGATTGATTTTTACTAATTTTGTATTATCTTTAGCATGTAAGATATTATCTTTTAGATACTTATTTGGTTCTAGTCCATCTTTTTGTTTTACATATACACCACCATATGCTGAACTCCATGTTCGGGTGTTAACCATACTCTCAAAAAGTGCTTTAGCCTCATAAAACAAATACTGTTCACTCTGTTTTAATCTATATGAATGCTCTTCATGCATCCTTTCATACATATAAAAAAACAAAAAACCTAATGCTACAAAAATTGATACTACAAGGGCATGAAAGGAGTTCTCTCTATCCAAACCTCATACCTTTAAACTCACTTATTAAATTCATCTGTCTTTTAGCTATATAGTCTATGAGTTGTTTCTCTTCTTTAGACTCTAATTCAAACATACATACAACAAAATAGTTAGATGCCATTTCATCTACCCTAAAAACAGTTGCATTGGAATGTATAATCAAAGGCTTTTTGGAATGTTCTAAGACAATATTTAAAGAAACTTTATGGCCTACACTTAAGCCAGCAGGCAAGGATGCCATATCTAACTTAATAGCCTTAACTGATATATCATGTATTTTGACATCTATATAAAACTTTCTATCATTTACAAATAAAGAGACGGTATGTTTCTCCTCGGGGAACACTCTTACAAATTCACGTTGTGTCGGGCTTGTATGGATAAAGAACAGATCTTTAATAGTAATTGTTTGTGCATCATAATCTATACTTTGAACGTTATTAGATTGAATTACACTTGGGAATATACCTGAAGACAATAAAACAGACTTCTGAAACTGCGTGGCTTTTTCTTGGTTTAGAGAACTTTTAAGAACTACATAATCATCTTTAGCTTCAATAATAATACCAGGTGTTGCTATGGTTAGACCCTTATAAAAATTATGCATTTTCACTTCAGCACTATTTGACTGAACAACTTTCATAAGCTTCATGATTGTAGCATTGCTTCTAATTTTATTATCTTTACTTGTCTCCTTAGAATCGAATATATGGAGTAAGTTTAAGTCACTTATATCATTCAATGACATTATGTACATATTCTTTTTTTTTGGTACAGCATGTAGTTTCAAAATAAAGTGCTTATTTTCATGTTCACCGGATATTTTCACATGAAAAAGTTTATCTGCTTCCTTTGTCGCCTCTTCAAACCAATTATCACAACTCTTTGGCGAAAGAAAACCTTGATGTTCTAGTAAAATATTCCCAAAATCTCCATGCTTTTCTTCAAATTCTTCTATACTCTCTATCTTAAAAAAGTCTAAAAACATCTGATTCACAAATATAGGTTTATTCTTTGACATCAACGCCAACAAATCACTTTGATAATTCAAGATATCATCCGCATAAGAATCAAAAAGTGAACTATTTTCTTCTATATTTAAAGTGTTAATAGACCTAATCAAAACCTCAGCAAGTTCATTAATCTTTACTGGTTTTTTCATATACTCAAAAACGCCAG
Source organism: Sulfurimonas sp. (assembly GCA_028044295.1). Taxonomy (GTDB): domain Bacteria; phylum Campylobacterota; class Campylobacteria; order Campylobacterales; family Sulfurimonadaceae; genus Sulfurimonas. Next base: position 56,200 of record JAOFSE010000013.1, on the reverse strand, counting down.
TTCTGATAGCTTTAAAAAGATGTTCTTTATCATCAAAAGCGGAAGTTATAATAAATTTAGTTGAGGAGTGAGTCTGTTTGATTTTTTCGATCATTGATAAGCCATCTAGTTTTGGCATATTTATATCAGTGATCACAATTTGTGGGTTATACTCTTTAAATAATGCTAAACCATCTTCACCATCTGAAGCGACAATAACATTATCGAATAGTTTTTTTAATACTCTTAAGCCTTTTTCTCGTAAACCATCATTATCTTCAACATACAGAAGAGTTAGTCCATTGGACAACTCTTTTATCTCTAAAATTGTTTCTGAAGAAATCATGATTTAAGGCTGCCTTTTATAAATAATTATAAAAGTATATCTAAAACTGAATCATCCCATCAACTGGTGATGAAGCAGTAGCATATGGACGTTTAGGAATTCTTCCACTTAAGTAAGACATACGTCCTGCTTGAACAGCATGTTTCATAGCCTGAGCCATAATCATAGGGTCTTTTGCTTGGGCAATAGCAGTGTTTGTAAGTACTCCAGCAGCACCTAATTCCATTGCATATGTAGCATCAGATGCACAACCAATTCCTGCATCAACAATTACTGGAACATTTACAGCTTCGCGAATGAAAACAATGTTATACGGGTTTTGGATTCCAAGCCCTGAACCAATAGGGGCTGCAAGAGGCATGATAGCATGTGAACCAGCATCTTCTAAGCGTTTAGCCATAATTGGATCGTCAGAAGTATAAGACATGATTGTAAATCCATCTTTTGCAAGAACTTCACAAGCTTTTATAGTCTCTAAAACATCGGGATAAAGTGTTTTTTGAGTGTCACCAATAACCTCTAACTTAATAAGGTCAATGCCTGTCGCTTCGCGCATTAAACGAAATGTAGTAATTGCTTCTTCAGCAGTTACACATCCAGCAGAATTTGGTAAAAACTTAACATTTGTACCAGCAAAAGTATCACGAAGATTCTCTTTATCTGGGTCTGTAATATTTAAACGACGAACAGCAACTGTTATTAGTTCACTTCCTGAAGCTAATGTAGCCTCTTTTGTAGTTTCAAAAGAGTCATATTTTCCACTTCCAACAATAAGTCTTGAACCAAGTTCATATTTTCCAATTTTAAGTATATTATCCATGTTAAATGTTTTCCTAAATTTTATTTATTACTCGATTTATATCATAAGAAAACTTACAATCTACAAATACCATCTATCAAGTCATCTGGTGTAAGTGAAAAATCAGCACCATTATAGTTTTGTGCTAGTTTTGTATGCGACAAGGAAGCATTTATAGTGGCTTCTAGTGGGCTGTACCCCTGTGCTAAAAGTGCGCCTACTAAACCACTAAGAACATCACCACTTCCTCCTTTAGCTAGAACAGAAGATCCATGTGGGTTTATATAAAATTCTTCACCCTTACCAATAATGACATTGGTACCTTTTAAAAGAAGAGTCACATGGAAGAACTTTTTACAAAACATTTCTACATATTTAAAACGATTAGCTTGAAGTTCCTCTACACTAATTTTAGCCAGCTTTGTAAGTTTTAAAAGTGATATAAACTCTTTAGGATGAGGAGTAAGAACTAGATTTTTTCTTTTTAATATATCAAATATTTGTGCATTCCTAAAGATATCTGCATCTGCTACTAGTGGTAATTTATTGTTCAAAAACTTAGAGAGTTTCTCTTTTGAAAATTCATCACCTAAACCCATACCCAAAGCTAAAGCAGATGTGCTTTTAGGAAGTATATGTGACGACATTATAGAGTGAGGAATCTCTATATCTCTAAAACCAACTAAAGTCACCAATCCAGTACCAAACCTAAATGCCGACAAAGCAGATATAATCCCTGCCCCACTCTTTTCACCTAAAGCTAACGCAAGATGACCAAAACTTCCTTTGTGAGAATCATCTTTATTTCTATTTGGTAAGTCTAAATCATCAATATCTAATAGTTTCCAATTAGATTTTTTTTCATATAAGTCTCTACTTACCCCAAGGTCCACAACTTTTATATTTCCAACATAATCTTTATGAGCATCCAGATACATACTCTTTTTCAATGCACCCATAGTTATTGTCACATCAGCTAAAAACTTATACGCCGAAGGCACATCACAAGCTATTTTATGAGCTTTTAGGGAGTTCATCTTCTTTAAAAGACTATGTAGCTCACTACTCAATTCACCTTGAAATCCTGTACCTACTAAACCATCGACTAATACCTCGCATGATTCTAACTTACGGCATTCTTTGATGCCAAGCTTTAAAACTCTCTTATGTTGTAAAATAGCCATCTTAGAACTTGGTTTCTTCGCATAATATATAGAGACTTTATAATCTACATGTAGAAGTCTTGCAAGAGCTATTACATCTGCACCATTGTTACCGCCACCAGCGACTACAATAACATTAGAAGCTTGGGCAAAATTATCTCTAATATATCTGTTCATGCCATTGGCAGCATGTTCCATAAGGATATCTTCGCTTAGTCCATAATCTTTATAACATCTCTTATCTAAACTTCCAAGGTCATCAAATAAATTTTGCATTATTACTCCTGAAAAATATACTCATCAACCTCAACAAGGTTATTTTTAATATCATTAAATAAAAGTGTTCGATAATCTGTTCTATACTGATAAAAAAATCTATTTTTTGGTAATGTTTTTAAACGAGCTGTATTAAAATAATCAGCATTTGAGCATCTGCCTAGATACAAAAATGTAAACAATAGTTTTACTTGAGGGTTTTCAAAAGTAGGATGTGGCTGAGCCAAAAAAGTAAGACCATATTTTTTCAGATTTAAAAAACTCAACATATATAATAAAAAATCTTCAAACTTTGTATAAAATCCTTCTAAGTTTTCTATGTCATGAAAAAAATAATAGTAACTATCTAGAAAACCCTGTTTTTGAAGTGTCTTAGTAAGCTGACTTCTTACATCTCTTTTATTTGAAAAATAAGTAGAATCAACGGACATATAAATATGTTTTTTATCTTCTATTAGTTTATCTAACTGTTGTTCAAACTCCTCACTCTCTTCAAATCTTATATAGTTAAAATGTTTATCTTTATACCTAAGCTCAATATTCTCTTCATAAGAATTTGAAAAATCAATGTATAGTGTAGGAATATTACTATCAATTGCATAATTCCTAATTCTACATGCTAAATTTGTTTTACCAGCACCAGCTTCACCCAAAATAAGTGTGTTGCAAAAAAGCATTCTTTCTTCAAGCTTTAATGAGCTTATACTACTTTTATATTTTCCAATTTTATTTCTCATTTTTTTCCTCTAAAACAGTTTTATAAAATATTATATCCCATCTATCATAAATATATTTAGTAAAATAAAAGCTCATATTGATAAATTTATTATTATATAAAGCTAAAAAATATATAATCATTAAAATAAATATACACAAGGAATTACATAATGCACAACAAAACGATTCTTGCTTTAATTTTTACTGCAACTTCACTTTTTTCTTCTTCTTTGGTTGAGAATGCTAAAAATGCTGGTCTAAAAGCCATTCCTAATTCTACTTCTGAACTGCTACAACTGATAGATAACCCAAAAAATCCTATCACTCCAGAAAAAGTTGAACTTGGCAAAAAACTTTACTTCGAACCAAGAATCTCAAAAAGTGGTTTTATAAGCTGTAATTCTTGTCATAATCTAGCAGAAGGTGGTGATGATGGACTAGCAGCTGCTGTTGGTCATAAATGGACTATTAACCCTCATCATTTAGGTTCTCCAACTGTTTATAACTCTGTATTTTTTGCATCTCAGTTTTGGGATGGTCGTGATGGTAACTTAGAAAAACAAGCACAAGGTCCTATTCTTGCAGGCCCTGAAATGGCAGCTACAAAAGAACATGTAGTTTCCACTGTAACTTCTATACCTGCATATGTAGCTGAATTTAAAGGTGCTTATGGTGACAATGTAAAAATCAATTATGAAAAAATCACAGACACTATTGCTTCATTTGAAAGAACACTGGTAACTCCTTCACCGTTTGACAACTACCTAAACGGTTCTGAAAATGCACTAACAACCGAACAAGAAAAAGGTCTTAAAACTTTTATAGATAAAGGTTGTGCTACATGTCATAATGGTATTGCGCTTGGTGGTGAAATGAATACATTTAACTTTAATGACTACAAATATACAAAAGTTGGTGATTTTAAAGGTAATAAAGATGGACTTGTTAAGGTTCCAACTCTAAGAAATATTACTCAAACTGCTCCTTACTTCCACAACGGTCAAGTTGCTACTTTAAAAGAAGCAATAATTGAAATGGGAAGAATCCAACTTTTCACTAATATAAGTGATAGTGAAGCGGCTTCAATAGAAGAATTTTTAAAATCATTAGAGGGATCAAAAGGTAATATCACACTGCCAATACTTCCTTCTTCTACTCCTTCAACTCCTAAACCAAACCTAAACTAAACTATCTCTTTGACTTATACCCTTTTAGGGTATAATTGCACTATGAATTACAAACAAATAGCACAAGATACTCTTAATATTGAAGCCAATACTCTTTTGGAGTCTGCAAAAAACATTGACGACACCTTTGAGAAGGCTGTAGATATTATCCTTACATGTAAGGGTAAGCTTATTATTACTGGTGTAGGTAAATCTGGACTAATTGGTGCCAAGATGGCAGCGACTTTCGCTTCTACTGGTACACCTAGTTTCTTCCTACATCCAACTGAAGCACTTCATGGTGACTTGGGGATGATAGGCAAAGATGATGTTGTGATTGCTATTAGTTACAGTGGAGAGAGTGAAGAGCTTAGCTCAATTCTTCCACATGTAAAAAGATTTAACACTCCACTCATTGGAATGACTAGAGATAGAAATTCTACTCTTGGAAGATATAGTGACTTAGTTATAGATGTTGTAGTTGAGAAAGAGGCATGTCCACTAAACATAGCTCCAACAAGTTCAACTACACTGACTCTTGCACTTGGTGATGCTTTAGCAGTATGTCTTATGCGGGCCAGAGATTTTCAAAAGAGTGATTTTGCTTCGTTTCATCCAGGTGGTGCTTTAGGAAAACAGCTTTTTGTAAAAGTTAGTGACCTAATGAGAAGTGATAATCTGCCAATAGTTAGTGCAGATACTAAAGTAAAAGATGCGATTGTAAAGATAAGTGAAGGAAGACTTGGAACTGTTTTAGTAACAGATAAAGAGAACCGTCTTCTAGCACTTGTGAGTGATGGGGACATTCGTAGAGCCCTACTCTCAGATAATTTTTCACTTGAGGACAGTGTGGATAAATATGCTACGCGTAATCCACGAACTCTTGATGATGAAAACATACTTGCAAGTGAAGCACTTGTAACTATAGAAGAGATGAAGATACAACTATTAGTTGTAACTGACAAAGATAAGAAAGTAAAAGGCGTGCTTCACATCCATACTTTGATAGAAAAAGGTATTTCATAATATGATGAGATTAAACAAATACATAGCCCATCACTCAAGCTACTCTAGAAGAGAAGCTGATAAAGCCATTCAAGATGGTTATGTAAGAGTAGATGGAGAGATTCAAGACAATCCTGCTACTCAGGTAGACGAAAAAGAAGTTGATGTTTATGTTAGTGGTAAACAAGTAACTCCTAGTGACAAATATACAGTTTTAGTTTATAACAAGCCCAAAGGTGAGCTTGTAACAAAATCTGATCCTAAAGGTAGAAGAACTATCTATGATGGTCTCGATAAAAAATACAAGCATTTCATCCCTGTAGGAAGATTAGATTATGCAACAGAAGGTGTTTTGCTTCTTACTGATGCATCAAAAATAGCAACTGCACTGATGAACTCCAATCTGGAGAGAATCTATAAGGTAAAAATTAAAGGTGAAGTTACTCCAGAGATGGAAAACTCTATGTTAAATGGAATGACAATTGACGATGCATCTGCTGGCGGTCACTCACACTCTAAAATAACAAGTATGACTTTTGCACCATTTATAGGGTATAAAATCCAAAAAAATGAGCATAATTACTCTATTTTGAAAATAGCAATATCTGAGGGACAAAACCGCGAGATAAGAAGATTTTTTGCTCACTTTGGAACCGAGGTAGCAGATTTAAAGAGAATCAGTTTTGCAGAAGTAGAGTTAAACAACCTACCAACTGGTAAGACTAGATTTTTAACGAGAAGTGAATACTCAGCTCTTTACACTTTCATGAAAGCAGAAAAAAAATTAAAAAGAGAGAGAGGTGAAAAATAGACCTTCTAATTTCGACGATTTAGTCGGACAGGAACATCTAACTTCCCCTTCTTCCCCTCTTCGTATTTTATGTGAAAAGAACTCCCTAGGACATAGTTTTTTCTTTGGTCCTGCAGGATGTGGAAAAACATCAATCGCAAGAATCATTGCAAAAAAAATGGATATGCCATTTTATGAGTTTAATGCTACATCACTAAAAATAGACCAACTTCGTAAAATATTTGACCAATATAAAAATGCTTTACAAATGCCACTCATATTTATAGATGAAGTGCACCGTTTGGCAAAAAACCAGCAAGAGGTTTTACTTCCAGTTATGGAAAACGAGTCTGTTTTAGTAATTGGTGCCTCAACTGAAAATCCATTTTATTCACTTACATCAGCTATTCGTTCTCGTTCAATGCTATTTGAGCTCTACCCTATTTCAAACGATTCACTTAAAAATTTACTTGACAAAACACTTTTACATGTAGAAACTGTATGTAGTGATGCAGCTAAAGAATATTTGGTTGCTTCTAGCGGTGGTGATGCAAGAGCAATGCTAAAACTTTTAGAGTTTGCTTCAAATGTAAGTGAAGAAGTAAATTTAGAACTTTTAAAATCTCTTCGTCCAAATGCATTACAAGCTGGAAGTAGTGAAGCTGGTGTTCATTATGACCTAGCATCTGCTATGATAAAGTCTATTAGAGGCTCAGACATGGACGCTAGTGTATATTACTTAGCGCGCCTTATAGATGGAGGGGAATCTGCTGAATTTATAGCTAGGCGCCTTGTAATACTAGCTAGTGAAGATATAGGTAATGCTAATCCTCAAGCACTAACACTAACAACCTCATGCTTGACCAGCGTATCTAAAATTGGATACCCTGAAGCTAGAATAATATTAGCTCAGGCAGTTATATACCTATGTGCTTCACCAAAATCTAATTCATCTTATGAGGCTATAAACAAAGCTATTCAATCGATTCAAAGTGGTAATATTTTAGAAATCCCAAAACATATTAAACAAAATAACGAAGGTTATATGTATCCTCATGATTATGGGGGATATGTTAAACAGCAATACCTATCTAAACCTATGAAGTTCGTAGAACTGAAAGATATAGGATATGAAAAGAAGATGAAAGAGTGGATTACTAATATATATCAATTTTAGTTAAATTTAATACATATAAGTATAAACTATCCAAGTATTACTTAAGGATATTAAATGGAAATTGAATCAACACAAAACAATATTACTATAAATGGAAATATAAAAACAGTTAGTGACTTTCAAAATATTAGACTATGTGTAGACAATATAGTTTCAAATCATAAACAAATAACTATAACAATTACTGACTCTGTCTCGATCACATCTTCAATAATTGGTTATTTAAATAAACTCGTATTAAAAGATAATATAGACATTCAATTACTTATAGGTAATGAAAAACTTATGATACTTTTAGACGATCTTAACCTAAAGTCAATATTTAACGCCCAACGCATCTAAAACTAATGATAACTACAATAACTGACACAAATGAAGAAGTTCTTGAATATATAAAATCTCTTACGGTTCTCTGTGTTGAAGATGATTTAACAACAATGCTTATCTACCAAACTATTTTTGATGATCTAGTAAATAAAGTAATTTACTGCAAAAATGGTGAAGAGGGATATTCAGGTTTTTTAGAAAATGAAGTTGACATTATTGTAACTGATTATTCTATGCCTGTTTTAAACGGTATTGATATGATTAAAAAAATCAGGGAAGTGAATTCTGAAATACCAATCATTTTAGTATCTAGTCTAGAAGATGTAGCTGTCATGAGTGAGGCAATTAGTTTAGAAATAAATTCTTTTATACGAAAGCCTGTAGTAGTTTCAAATATAACAAATGCAATAGCAAAAACATCAAAAATACTAATAGCTGATAAGTATTTAGAAGAACAAAGAAATAAAAAGATATTAGATCTTGAAGAGAAAGAAAAATATAGCTCATACCAAGAAGACCTATCATTTGCTAAAGAGGTAAATATACTTAGAAACGATTTTTACTATCAGCTAGTAGAAATGAACTATCCAGCTATGCTAGACTTTATGTATAAGCCATTAGATGTTGTTAGTGGTGACGCTTATAGTGCTAGAAAACTTGATCAAGATAAAACCCTCTACTTAATCATAGACGGAATGGGTAAAGGTCTATCAGCATCTTTAAGTTCAATGCTTATGACATCATTTATAAACCATACGATAGATATTACAACAGATATAGATTTAACTCAAATAATAAGTAAGTCTCTTGCATACATTAAGCCAATACTATTGGAAGAAGAGACTTTATCAATAGATTATGTAGTATTAAATTCTCAAAGTAACACTATGGAGTACGCTAAGTTTTCTATGCCCGCATCTCTTTTAGAAACTTCAGACCAAAAGATTATAAGGGTAAAGTCAAACAATCCACCTATGAGCAAATATACTAAAAACTTTGAAATATCTACCTTTGATATATCAGATATAAATAAATTTTTATTTTATAGTGATGGAATGGTAGAAAACACTACAATAATAGACGATAAAACATATGAAGAGTTTATTAATGATGATTTCCTGCACTCATATACAAGAGAAGAGTTAAGTGAAAAATTTATATCAAGAATAGAAAATCAAGAAGATGATATTACATTTATATTTATTAATAGACTCAATACACAAGAAACTTTAATCGCGACAAAAAGCTTTGATAGTAACTTTCAAGAGTTGGATAATGCAACAATATGGTTTGAAAGTGTATTAGACGATATCAATACTAATGCTGACATGATAGACTCCGTTTCACTTGTCTTCACAGAGCTTTATATGAATGCATTTGAACATGGTAACCTAGGAATCAGTTCTAAACAAAAACACCGTTTAATAGAGGATGATACATATATAAGTACCATTGAAGCTCTCCAAAACAAATGTAACAAACAGATTACTGTGTCCATTCATAAGATACAATGTTTTGAGTCTACGTATTTAGCTACACAGATTTCGGACAAGGGTGATGGCTTTGACACACAAACATTAAATTCAATATTAAAGAATCAAGCTCAAAATAATGGTAGGGGTGTTTATATCTCTAAAAAATCGTCTAGTGGTATTTACTATAATAATAAAGGGAACTGTGTACTATTTTTACACAAAATGTAGATATAGTTAGTGTAGTAAAACTACACTAACTACTTTAGCTTACTTAGCTAGTGCTGCTTTTGAAGCTTCAGCAACTGCAGTAAATGCTGCTGCATCATTCATCGCCATATCAGCAAGAATTTTACGATCAAGTTCGATACCAGATTTATGAACTCCGTTCATGAAAGTTGAGTAATTCATACCGTTTAAACGAGACGCTGCATTGATACGTACAATCCATAGTTTACGGAAGTCACGTTTCTTTTGCTTACGATCACGGTGTGCATATACTAATGATCTTTCAATTTGTTCTTTTGCTTTTCTAAAGTGTTTACGGCGTCCGCTATAAAAACCTTTTGCCAGCTTTAATATTTTTTTGTGTCTTTTTCTACGAACAGTACCTGTTTTTACTCTTGGCATATTTTTCCTTTTTCTTGACCCAGTCACTAATACGTGATCGAGGTGCTATATAAAATAGCTTTCCCAGTAATATACTGGAGATTTAAAAATTAATCTAGTATTTGTTACTAGTTAATCATCGACTTAATGTTAGCTTCGTCAGCTTTAGCAACAACTTTTGGGCTGTTTTGCTCACGACGAGTTTGTGCATCTTGTTTAGTTAGAATATGACTTCTGTACGCTGTACCACGTTTAACAGAACCATTTTTCTTAACTTTAAAACGCTTTACAGCGCCTTTTACCGATTTCATTTTAGGCATCGATTTTCCTTCACATAAAATTCTCATTACAAAAATGTAATTTGAGAAGGGGATTATATCCAAAAATTTCTAAAAAGTCGCTATACTCTGATTATGAATTCACTTAAACATATAGAAAATGCACTAAAAGAACTAGATGACGAAGTACAGAAGATACTTTTAAATTGGGATATACCACTCAATGAAAAAGACAACTTAATGCTTCCAATACTTCAACAAAAGAGAGTTTTAACTCAAACACTAGAAGATTTGACTTACCTAAAAGAGAATCCACCAACGCCAAATCAGCCATGTGGAATATCCAAATATAGAGATGAAGAATAGCGATAAATAAAACTAATGATTTATAATGAAGAGTTAGTTTTGAGAAAGACCCTTCTCCAGATACCTGCGGCACATAACATTATAGGGTGTGCTGCTGTATTCCTACCCTGACACATTGTCCTAAGACATCATTGCACAGGTCTAAAGAAGAGCGGTCGAAATTATAGCTAAAAAAGCTAAAATGTCAAATCACTAAATAGATATTGTTGAAACAGCCTTTTTAATAGCATCCAAATAACCTGCAAAATCAAAATCTTCTTTTTGATCTGTTCCTGCAAACTCCATCTCTTTGGCCATTTCATAAATCTCTGTAAAACGTAAATTACCGGCACTACCTTTTATAGAATGAGCACCAGCTTTAATCTCTGCATAGTCTTTATTATTGATAGAACCTTCTAATGACTCAAGTAGTGGTGCTGACTCTTCTAAAAAACTACCAACTAGCATAGGTATATGTTTGGCTTTTAAGCCAATAGATGCAGCCATCTCTTCATGATTTAAGACTGAATAATCTGCTGTTAAAATAGGCATATTTGTTTTCCATTATTGTTATTTTTAATAATTCTACCATAAAAAGTACAATTAAGCTACAATATTTAAATGATATATATTGTTATTGCCCTAAAACCCGAAGCTCAGGCATTTGTTGATAAATACAAGTTAAAAAAAACTAAACTTAATGAGTTCACATTACATGCAAATTCAGAATTTATGATTATTGTAAGTGGAATTGGTGTGTCAAATTCACAAAAAGCCACTGAAACCTTACGAAAAAATTTCGATATTCAAGAAGATGATAGCTTTATAAATATAGGGATATGTGGTGCTAATGAGAATCATCCTATTGGTGAAATGATTAAGATAAATTCATCAGATGAAATAACATGCGTTAACGAACCTGCTTATAAAGGTTTATACGAACTGGTAGACATGGAGTCTGATGGGTTTTTCAATGCTACACAAGGCTTAGAAAATGTCTGCATGTACAAAGTCGTTAGTGATCATTTTGATCCCAAAAGTGTGACGAAAGAGAAAACTAAAAAACTAATATTTAATAATATAGATAAGATTATGGAGAGTGTGAAAAATGGGTAAAAAAGCTATTGTTACTGGTGCCAGTAGTGGAATAGGTAAAGAGATTACTAATAAATTATTGAGCTTAGGATATGAAGTCATAGGTATAAGTAGGAATATTACAACAAATAAATTTAATCATAAAAATTTTGCTGCTCTACAGTCCGATTTATCAAATGAAAAATCAACTTTAGCATTGTGTAATCAACTTTCCAATGAAGACATATATATATTAATAAACTGTGCAGGATTTGGAAGATTTGAGCCGCATGAAGAACTACATGTAAAAACTATTACAGATATGGTTTTTTTAAATTTAACCTCCCCCATACTATTAACAAATGCTCTACTTAGAGATTTAAAGAACAATGATGGGTATCTCATCAACATTAACTCTATTGAAGCCATAAAATCCAGTAAGTTTGCAGCCGTATACAGTGCCACTAAGTCAGGTTTAAAAGCATTTAACGACTCACTATTTGAGGAGACAAGAAAAAGTGGACTTAGTATTACAAATATCAATCCAGATATGACAGAATCTAATTTTTATGATGAACTCCGTTTTGATGTAAGTTCTAAAGAGGATGAAAAATTATTATCAAGTGATATTGCTAATGCTGTTGAACATATACTTACAATGAGAAAAGGCGCAGTAGTTACCGACTATACTGTTAGAAGTTTGAAATTTGGGATAACTAAGAAAAAGCTATAGTTTTATATCTAATTTTGTAGATGCTTTACTCTCAGTGGAACGTAAAAATTCTATATTCTTTTTAATCTTTTTCATTGATTTTGTAGTTTCGTCTTGGAGAGTATGCAGAAGCTCTGTAGCCTCTTTTAAAAGGTATATAGCTTCTTCAACTTCAGAGCCATCTGTTAGCTCTGGAATGTCATTTAAAAGTTTATCTATTGAATCTGTATTTTTTTCTACTATAGCTATCTTTAGCTTAGTGATCCACATCTGTAATTTCTCTCCAAGTATCTAAAAGGGTTTTAAATACATTGCTACATTCATCCATTTTCTCTATAGAGTTTTCGCTACCTGCTTCAACTAAAAGTTGAATCTCATAGTTATAAAGACCCTCCAAGTACTCTGAAATGTCACCTGGTTTGTCCATATCCAAAATAGATATTAGTTCTGTTATAATCGCAGTAGAACGATTTATCCAATAAACTCTTTTTTCAACATTTCTATCTTTGATAGATTTCTTTGCTTGTGCATTAAAACGAAGTACTCCCTCATATAACATCTCTATTAATTTTGCTTGAGACTCTATTCCTACATTATTTTGAGCGTAAATATTATGTGCTGCTGTACCATACATTTCAGATCCTTTTTGACTATCTTTGTTAGATTCTTTCATGTAAAATATATCGACTATAGGAGGATTTTATTTAGTAAATTCTTCTTGAATTTACTAATTTTGAGCTGCCGTTTGTGCATTAGCTATTTGAACAAACATTGAAGATGCAGAATTTATTTTACTTATCATCAAACCATATGCAGCAAATTGTTTTTTCATGATTTCATATTTAGAATCTAGTCTTTCAGTAGCAGTAATCTTTCTTTCTTCTAATGTTTTTATATTCTCTGATAGAGAGTCTTTAAGTTGATCTAATGTTGTATTAACTTTTGTATAACTCTCAACTATTGTAGACATTTCAGCGAATGTACCAGTAACTGTTGTTACTGTTGTGAGCAATGTATTAGGGTCTATTGATGTGAAATCACCACCTGAAAAAAATGCCTGTGTATTTATAGGTTCATCATCTAGTTTTTGCTCTAATAGTGTTTTATCTAGTGTCATCACCCCATCTTTATCTATTTCAAAACCATAATTAATCATAGAATCTACTCCTCCACCAAGACTATACATCATATCTGCTATAGCTCTTTTCATACTCTTTACCGTACTATCTGATGAAAATATACCCCTAGTTTCTGAATCCGTACTTGCTTTTGTCATTTTATCAAGCTCTGTCATATTTGAATTATATTTTTCAACAAAACTATCAAATTTTTCTAAAATACTAGTACGATCTTGTGCTACACTAACTTCTGAAGAGCCCACTTCTTTAAGTGTAATTGTAAGCCCAGTAATTAAATCATCTATTTCATTACTTGTACGTGTAATAGCCTGTCCATTAAATGTAAACTCAGCACTTTCAGCACTTTTTAGATTAGCATACACATGTGCCAAAGGATCTAACTCATTATCAGCTACAAAACTTGTATTTGTTGTTAAGTTTGCATCCAATGTTCCAGTAACATTTGTAATTGTAATGTCCTGTCCAACACCTGTGTCAACTGAACTAATAACAAGCCTAACATCAGTAGCTCCCACATTAAGAAGCGTAGCATCAACTTTTTCTCCTGCTACATCATTAATCAAGTTCTTCAATTCTTTTAATGTAGTAGTAGCAGTATAATCAATAGCGTAATCTGTGCCGTCTATATTTAAATTCATCTGACCACCACTACCAACAAACGCTCCTTCACTAGCGAATTTACCTGATTGTTCAATCTGTTTTTCAGCTAATTGTGTAACATTTAAAGTAAAATCCTGCACATCAGTATTTGAATCAGCAGTGATTTCAACAGATGTTCCAGAGTTAACTGTAGCTGACCTTTCATTCCACAGTAAAACAGACTTTAACTCGTTGATACTGTCTATAAAGTTGGTCATACTTGCATCAATTAATTTTAGAGCATCTTGTTTATCATTAGCATCAGCTAATTTTAATTCAACAGGTCTAATTCTACCAGCTTCATCAGCTTTTCTCAACTGATCTAAAACGTCTTGTGTTAAAATATTATTACCAACACCTAATGAACTGATAGCCATAATAAATCCTTTTTTTTAATAGTCTTTAATTATTATATTACTAATTGGTAAGTATATCGGCAAAATACCTAATTTATTTAATAAGCGTATGTTACTACTATCATGGTATTATATTTGCTATATTTAAATATTGAAAAAGTATTGATGAGGATATACATGTTAAATAATAAAAACATACTGATAACTGGTGGCACTGGTAGTTTTGGAAAACAGTTTATTCGTACAATTCTAAAAAGATTCAAACCTAATAAAATCATAATCTACTCTAGAGATGAATTAAAACAGTTTGAGATGGCTCAAAAATTCAATGATCCTTGTATGAGATATTTTATTGGTGATGTAAGGGATTTACCTCGATTAAATAAAGCTATGAAAGGTGTTGATTATGTTGTACATGCAGCAGCACTTAAACATGTTCCAATAGCCGAGTACAATCCTATGGAGTGTATTAAAACAAATGTTATGGGTGCTCAAAATGTCATAGACGCCTGTATAGAGCATGGTGTTAAAAATACTATTGCTCTTTCAACTGATAAAGCAGCCGCACCGGCAAACCTTTATGGTGCTTCAAAACTTGTTTCAGACAAACTTTTTGTAGCTGCAAACAACTTAACTGGTAATCATGAGATAAAATTTAGTGTTGTAAGATATGGTAATGTATTAGGCTCTCGTGGCTCAGTTATTCCATTTTTTCAAAAACTTATGGCTGATGGGGTAAGTAAAATTCCAATCACCGAGCCTAATATGACGCGCTTTTGGATAACACTCCAAGATGGTGTAGATTTTGTACTTAAAAACTTTGCAAGGATGCAAGGTGGAGAGATATTTGTACCTAAAATACCATCTATGAAGATGACAGAATTAGCAAAAGCCATTGCACCTCATCTGGAGCAAGATATAATAGGTATACGCCCAGGGGAGAAACTTCATGAGGTCATGTGCCCTGTTGATGATTCTCACATCACATTAGAGTTTCATGACCATTTTGTGATAAAGCCTAGTATAACATTCAGTACACCTCTAGATTATAAGACCAACGGTATAAATGAGCAAGGTAAAAGTGTTAAGGCTGGATTTGAATATAACTCAAGAGATAACGATACCTGGCTAACACCTGAAGAGTTACTTTTAAAACTAAAGCAGACTAAAGAAGAAGAAAACTAGATGACAAATCTAAGTTACTCTACACAACACATAGAACAAGATGATATCGACGGAGTGATAGAAGTTCTCAAAAGTGGCTATTTGGCTCAAGGCAAAAAAGTAGAAAAGTTTGAAAAAGATCTCTGCGACTATACTGGATCTAAACACGCCATAACATTTAACTCTGCAACCTCCGCTCTTTTTGGGGCTTATAGTGTATGTGGAATCGGTGAGGGCGATGAAATCATCACTACTCCCATCAGTTTTGTTTCAACATCAAATATGCTTGTTGAACTAGGTGCTATTCCGATATGGTGCGATGTGAAACTTGACGGGAACATTGATGAGAGACTTATAGAAAGACTTATAACTCCAAAAACAAAGGCAATTATTCCAGTCCATTTTGCAGGTAAGCCAGTTGCAATAGAAAAAATTCATGCTATCGCAAAAAAACACAGTATACTGGTCATCGAAGATGCAGCTCATGCGCTTGGTTCCAGTATAGATGGGGAAAAGATAGGATCTATATCTGACATGACTATATTTAGTTTTCATGCCATTAAACCTATCACAACAAGTGAAGGTGGTGCTGTTCTAACTGACAATGATGAGTATGCTAAAAAACTAAGATTAATCCGCTCACATGGTATGGTTAAAAAAGAGTTTTGGAACTCGGACATGATAAGTTTAGGATATAACTTTAGGCTAACAGAAGTAGCTGGATCACTTGGCATAACACAGATAAAAAAGCTAGATAAATTCATAGAAAAAAGAAATGAAATAGCATCTTATTATGATGAAAGATTTAAAGACGAGAGTCTCTTTTCAATTATTAAGATAGATGAAAAAAATATCACTTCCAGACACCTATACCCTATCCTTTTGCCACCAGAGTTACAATGCCTAAAAGAGGATGTATTTAAAGAGCTTAAAGATAGTGGACTTGGTGTACAAGTACATTATAAACCTATATATCAAAACAGTTTTTATAAAGAGAAATTTGGCAATATTTCACTACCTGTAGCTAATGATTTTTATAAATCAGAAATTTCTATACCATGTCATCAACAAATGAGTCTTGAAGATGCAGAATTTGTAGCGAATAAACTTATAGAAGTTATAAAAAAATACAGATATACAGGGTGTAGTTTTTAATGAGGACTAATGCTATAGCAATTATTCCGGCAAGAGGTGGAAGTAAAAGAATACCTAGAAAAAATATAAAAGATTTTTTTGGCAAGCCACTTATTGCATACTCTATACAAACTGCGCTAGAATCAAATCTTTTTGATAAAGTAATTGTAACTACAGATGATGAAGAGATTGCAGCAATAGCTAAAGAGTATGGAGCTAATATCCCTTTTATCAGGCCACGTGAGCTATCGGATGATTTTACAGGTACAGATGATGTAGTTCAACATGCTCTTAATTATTTAAAAGAACAAGGCGAAGAGTTTAACTATATCTGTACAATATATGCAACGGCACCTCTTTTACAATCAAAGTACTTAATGCAAGGATTTGAAAAGCTTAAAAATAGTGATGCTCTTAACGCTTTTTCTGCGACAACGATGCCATTTCCAATTCAGAGAACTTTTAAAATTAATGCTGATGGACGATGTGAAATGTTTACTCCAGAGCACTATATGACAAGAAGTCAGGATCTTGAGGAAGCATATCAAGATGCTGGACAGTTCTACTGGGCAAAATTAGATAAAAGCTCTAAAGAGATAATGTTTGGCAAAGACAGTATTGCAATCATACTTCCTAGACACCTAGTACAAGATATTGATACCCCAGAGGACTGGGAGAGAGCTGAGTTAATGTATGAAATTCTTCATAAGACTAAGAGTTAGTGAAAAATATTCTGTTTCGAGCTGATTCATCATCAACTATTGGTACCGGTCATATTATGAGGGATCTGGTCTTGGCATCTCAGTATAAAGACTCCAATATAATATTTGCAACACAAAAGTTAGACGGAAATATAAATGCAAAAATAAAAGAGGCTGGATATAAGGTTAAAACTCTTAAATCAAACAGTTTGAAAGAAGTGACACAATTAGTAGAAAAACAGAATATTGATTTAATTGTAATTGATCATTACGGTATTGATTATAAATATGAGAAGAAATTAAAAGACAAAACAGATGTCAAAATATTGTCTTTTGATGATACCTATGAAAAACACCACTGCGATATACTTCTAAATCATAATATAAGTGCTAACAAGAAAAGATATAAAGATTTAGTGCCTGAGGGTTGTGAACTCAGATGTGGAAGTGAATTTACACTCATAAGAGATGAGTTTATAAAAGAAAAAAAGAAAAAAGAAAAATTAGTAAATACTGAAAATAAAACTATATTCTTAGCAATGGGTGGAGCAGACCATAGTAATATAAATATAAAAATTTTAAAAGTTATAGAAAAATTTGATAATTTAAAAGTAAACTTAGTAACTACAACAGCAAATGCAAATCTAAAAGAGTTAAAAAAATATGTTAAAAATAGAGAGTGGATAAACTTACATGTAAACTCAAATAAAATAGCCAAACTTATGAAAAAAAGTGATGCTTCTATTATAACTCCAAGCGTGATATTAAATGAGATATATTTTATGCAGGTTCCTTTTATCGCTATAACAACAGCAATCAATCAAAAAGACATGTATAAATATTTAAAAAAACAAAATTTTTTAGTTTTAAATAAATTCAATAAAGAAAAACTAAAACAAAGTATAAATAAAATACTAAAAAGCTTAGGATAGATAATGGATAATATTATTGTAGCTACTATTAAAGAGTGGAATATATCTAATTATTTTAAGTTAAAAGAGTTGTATAAAGACAGATATAAATTCCATCTAATTACAAACAAAGATGAGCTCACAGCTGAGTATGTAAATGAATTAAATCCAAAATACATATTTTTTCCACATTGGTCTTGGATAATTCTAAAAGAGTTATATGATTCATATGAATGTATAGTTTTCCATATGACAGATTTACCATATGGCAGGGGTGGCAGTCCATTTCAAAATCTTATCATTAGAGAAGTTTATGATACAAAAATATCTGCCTTAAAAGTTGATGATGGATTAGATGCAGGTGATATATATTTAAAAGAAAATTTTAATATTTCCAAGGGTAGTGCTGGAGAGAATATGACTAAAATATCAAGCGTTATTTTTGAGAAAATGATACCAAAATTTTTAGATTCAGAGTTAGTTGCAAAAAAACAAGTTGGTGATGTAGTTAACTTTAAAAGACGTTCTCCAAAAGATAGTGATATAAATACTTTAGAGAATAAATCTATAAATAAACTATATGATTTTATTAGAATGTTAGATGCTGATGGTTATCCAAAGGCATACTTAGAAATCGATGGGCTAAAAATAGAATTTAGTGATGTAGATGTAAAAGATGATAAATTAAGTGGAAGAATTGAGGTTATAAAAAATGTCTAAAAAAATTTTAATAGTATGTGCTCATCCTGATGATGAAGTGCTTGGTTGTTTTGGAACTGTAGCTAAACTTATCAACAAAGGCTATGAAGCATATACTTTAATCCTTGGTGAAGGAAAAACTAGCAGGGATGAAAAAAGAGTAGTTGAAGATAAAAAAAATGAAATAGCCATTTTAAATATAGAAATTCAAAAGGCAAATAATATAATAGGCATTAAAAAAGTATTTGTAGAGAGTTTTGCAGATAATAGATTTGATAGTGTTGATTTATTAGATATTGTAAAAGTTGTCACTAAAGTAAAAGAAATAGTACAGCCAGATATAATATTTACACACTATGAACATGATTTAAACATAGACCATCAACTTACATATAAAGCTGTTATAACAGCTACTAGGCCAATGGAACATGAATGTGTAAAAGAAATATATAGCTTTGAGATACTTTCATCTACTGAGTGGAACTATCCCCTGTCCTTTTCACCTGACACTTATTTTGACATAAGTGATACTATAGACTTAAAAATAGCTTCTATGAAAGAGTATGAGTCAGAACTTTACAAATATCCACATCCAAGAAGTTTAGAAGGGATAAAACTAAATGCTCAATATCAAGGTATGCGAGTTGGTAAAAAATATGTTGAAGCTTTTAAAACAATAAGAAATATAAAGTGAGTTCAGAAAGTGTTGTTTTAAGACCATTCTTTGATTTGTCAGATGAAGAAAAGGAAATGATTCTTATTTGGAGAAATGATGATAATGTACGTAAGTGGATGCATACATCAGGTTTGATTTTAATGGAAAATCATTTTAAATTTATAGAAAATTTAAAAAATGATAAATCTAATGAGTATTTCTTGGTTCAACAAAATGAAATTTATTTAGGTGTAATATATTTTAGCAATATTAATATCTTGAAGAAGACCTGTGAATTTGGATTATATGCAAATATAAGTTTAAAAGGTGTAGGTAAAATCCTTTTAAATAAAATTTGTGAATATTCTTATGAGAGTCTAGGTATTAATACTTTATATGCAGAAGTTTACAAAAAAAATAAAAAGGCTATATCTTTATACGAAAGGGCTGGCTTTAAAAATAGTTATTTAGAAATAAAGAATATGAGAGAAATTATACACATGGAGTTGAAAAGTGAAAATAGGTAATTTTGATTTAGAAACTGATGGTACATATATTATAGCAGAGCTTAGTGCAAATCATAACGGTGATTTACAAAATGCCTTAAATACAATAAAAGCAGCTAAAGATATCGGCGCAGACGCTATTAAACTTCAAACATATAGAGCTGATACAATGACACTTGATTGTAAAAAAGATGACTTTATAATAGATGGTGGAACACTATGGGATGGGAAAAATCTTTATGAACTATATAAAGAAGCATATACACCTTGGGAATGGCATAAAGAACTCTTTGATTATGCAAGAGAGTTAGGTATTGATATATTCTCTTCACCATTTGATAAAAGTGCAGTAGATTTTTTAGAAACATTAAACCCTTCAGCTTATAAAATAGCATCATTTGAAATAACAGACTATGAACTAATTAGATATGCAGCTTCTAAAGCTAGACCTATAATTATATCTACTGGTATAGCAACACTTGAAGAGATTCAAGATGCTGTTAACATATGTAAAAAAGAGGGTAACGAAGAGATAGTTTTATTAAAGTGTACATCATCATACCCTACTCCTTTGGAAGATGCTAACTTAAAGATGATTTCAGACTTATCTGAAAGGTTTGGTGTAATAAGTGGTTTTTCTGATCATACTATTGGTTCATTAGCCCCAGTTGTTGCTGTCACCCTCGGTGCAAAAGTTATTGAAAAACATTTCATCTTAGACAAATCAATTGGTGGTCCTGATGCTGATTTTTCTATGGATAAAGAAGAGTTTAAAGAGATGATAAAAGCAGTAAGGGATACAGCAAAACTGCTTGGAAAAATTGATTACTCAATGACAGAAAAAAAGAAAAGCTCTAGGCAGTTTAGTAGAAGCCTTTATGTCTCAAGAGATATCAAAAAAGATGAAATATTAACAGAAAAGAATATCAAGAGTGTAAGGCCTGGCTATGGTATGCATCCAAAATATTTAAATGATATTTTAGGTCTCAAAGTTACTAAAGATATAAACTTTGGGAGCCCTTTAAGGTGGAAAGATATTATTACCAAAGATAAGATTTATTGAGATGATTTCTTTAATAATTTTATAATTTCATCTAAGTTAATACATAACCTATATAACCACTCATGATGAACCTTCAGCCATTCTACCTTTTTTAAATTTTTTGCTTTATTATTATGCTCACGCATCATATACACATTAGCAATCTCATATTCATGATTTGCAATGTATCCTAAAAGCAAACTTCCATAAAAATCAGCAAAGTTTTTATCATTATATTCAATTTTAATATCTTTTATATCATCCATTAATGAGTTGACTTTTTCAACAATATTACCCTGTAAATATAAATCATCATCTATATCCTTTAATAATTTGTCAATCTTTATGTATAGTTTTTCACTATTCTCCCTCATGTTTTCACCAATACTTATAGCAATATTGACCTTATCTTTAAATTGTTTTAAATTGAGGGATATTAATTCTTGAGATGGGTTTTCTAAATGTATGCTCTCTTTTCTAATACTTCTATTAGTATATTTTTCTATCACATCTTCAAAATTCAATTCTATAGTTCCATGTATCCTTGCACCACCTTCAGTAGCATTTATAGTTAAAATTTTACTATTTGCAATTTGAACAGAAAATGCATTTGAAAAAGCTTTCCAAATTTCTGTCGTATTTACTTCACCATCACCACCATATGCCTCTACCCTCCCAACTATTTTAGTACTAGTTATTTCATCTTCCCCAAAAACATGATTTTTTGAATGTGACCGGCCATCTTTGGCGTAGGCTAGATCTTGTCCTATAAAAACAATAGTCTCAAACTCAGCCTTAACAGCAAAATCATATGCAAAATTTGCAGCACTTTGTCCGCCACCCATGTACCCCCAATCATCTAACCCAAAAAAAACATTATAGCTATCTGCTCGCATAAAAAAACATTTTTTACCATGTATATTACTTATAGTTTCATCATGACAAACCGTTGCTAAAGAAAATATTACATCTTTATGAAAACTTTTTTCTGTTTCTTTATAAAACTTACTAGTTAATGAGACTCTTTCAATAGAAAAAACAATATCAGGCTTAATCCCTGCTTTAGCTAAAATTGGAAAACTTGCATCTATGCATAATATGCTTATATACTGTTGCATTTTTTTTAAAAGTTTTAACTGTTTACTTAAAGATGGTCCTGTTGAAACAATCACAGCTATTTTTGTATTCTTTGCTTTTTTACTAAGATAACCTCGTAACTGTGGAGTAGTTATCATTTGTGGTATATTTTTCAAAGAGTATTCTAGCCCAATCAATGCATCTTTTGCTGAGTTACCAATGATATACATTGAAAATTTAAATGCTTCTACTATAGTCTTGTTTACTCTTTCTATTTCCAACATATACTTATCATAAAAATTAGAATAAATATGTAAATTATACCCTTTCACAAAAAATTTTTTTGTAGCAGATAGCTCATTTATGAAATATGCTTTATCAATAAGTACTGATAATTTAATTACCATTCTCTTTAAAAGTATATCCTTAGAAAAGTCAATTAAATTCAGTACAATGTATATTAATTCTATTTCTGGTTCAATGATTATTAACTGCTGATGTTTATCATTTTCTAAAAGCTTTTGAAAAAAACTTCCATTTCCAAAACCAAAAAAGTAGAGGATTGGATAGCTATCATACTGTTCAAACTCTTTTAATTTTGTTTTAATTTCTAAAGAACTAGATTTTTCATAGATGAAAGTACTATCTCTCATATCTACTATATTTGCTTCATCTGGATTTTCATTTTCTGGTAAATAGACTTCAAATATTTCGTTTGTAGTTGTTAATCTTAATATACTTGCTAGCTTAGAATCAACTTTAGATAATGCATCTAAATTTTTATTATAAATATCCAATATTTATTCCTTCATGTCAATTATAAATTTATGTTTTATCTTATAAGTAGCAACAAAAGTGCCAAAGGTTGATGAATAACATTTTAATGAAGGGGTATTACATAATTAAACGAAAAAAAGCCCAAATAGTAAAAACTATCCGAGCTTTTTATATCTTTAAATGGTACTAGTTACTACTGAAGTAGTCTTAGTACATTTTGTTGAACAGCATTAGCTTGACTCATAGCATATGAACCAGACTGAGCTAAAATGTTATGTTTTGCAAAGTTTGCACTTTCTGCTGCAAAATCAACATCACGAATATTAGATTCTGCTGCAGCAACGTTAACTTGTGTTACAGATATATTTCTAACTGTAGACTCTAGTCTATTTTGACCAGCACCAATATCCGCTCTTTTACCATCTAATAGAATAATTGCTGCATCTATTGAAGTGATTGAACCTTCTGCCGCAGTTGCATCTGTTACTGATGTATCAGTAGCTGTACCAACTAATGTAGTTACTTGAGTATCACCAATAGTTACATCTTGTGTTTCACCACTATATGCACCTACATGAAATGTAAATACACCGCCCGAAGCTGTACCACCGGTAGCATCAAGAACTTTCACACCATTAAACTTAGTAGTATCAGCAATCGCCTCTGCTGAAGCCATCAGTGCTGTAACTTCTTTTTGAATATAACTACGAGATGTAGCATCCTGAGTATCATTCGACGCTTGAACAGCAAGTACTCTAACTCTTTGTAGGATATTACCATATTCTTCAAGTGCACCATCTGCTGTTTGAAGAAGACCAATACCATCATTTGCATTTTTAATAGCTTGACCTAAACCTGAAGACTGTGCTGAAAGCTTATTAGCAATAGCAAGACCAGCTGAATCATCAGCAGCTTTATTAATACGAAGACCTGAACTTAATGAGTTAAGACTTTTATCAAGTCCAACATTATTCTGTGTAGCATTTCTGTGTGCGTTCATTGCACCTATGTTTGTATTAATTCTAAATCCCATAATAAATCCTTTTTGGGTAGAGCCTAGAGCTCTTATAAGTTTTTAACTTCGGCTTCCTTGCCTTAGATACTAACTAAATCGGCTGTTGAAAATATAACTTTAGCGTTTAACGAAAAAAAAGCCCAAATAGTAAAAACTATCCGAGCTTTTTATATCTTTAAATGGTACTAGTTACTACTGAAGTAGTCTTAGTACATTTTGTTGAACAGCATTAGCTTGACTCATAGCATATGAACCAGACTGAGCTAAAATGTTATGTTTTGCAAAGTTTGCACTTTCTGCTGCAAAATCAACATCACGAATATTAGATTCTGCTGCAGCAACGTTAACTTGTGTTACAGATATATTTCTAACTGTAGACTCTAGTCTATTTTGACCAGCACCAATATCCGCTCTTTTACCATCTAATAGAATAATTGCTGCATCTATTGAAGTGATTGAACCTTCTGCCGCAGTTGCATCTGTTACTGATGTATCAGTAGCTGTACCAACTAATGTAGTTACTTGAGTATCACCAATAGTTACATCTTGTGTTTCACCACTATATGCACCTACATGAAATGTAAATACACCGCCCGAAGCTGTACCACCGGTAGCATCAAGAACTTTCACACCATTAAACTTAGTAGTATCAGCAATCGCCTCTGCTGAAGCCATCAGTGCTGTAACTTCTTTTTGAATATAACTACGAGATGTAGCATCCTGAGTATCATTCGACGCTTGAACAGCAAGTACTCTAACTCTTTGTAGGATATTACCATATTCTTCAAGTGCACCATCTGCTGTTTGAAGAAGACCAATACCATCATTTGCATTTTTAATAGCTTGACCTAAACCTGAAGACTGTGCTGAAAGCTTATTAGCAATAGCAAGACCAGCTGAATCATCAGCAGCTTTATTAATACGAAGACCTGAACTTAATGAGTTAAGACTTTTATCAAGTCCAACATTATTCTGTGTAGCATTTCTGTGTGCGTTCATTGCACCTATGTTTGTATTAATTCTAAATCCCATAATAAATCCTTTTTGGGTAGAGCCTAGAGCTCTGACAAATTTTCTCAGCTTCCTTGCTGATTTTCTTTTATACAGTCTATATATCGTCCATTAAAAAAATAACTTTAGTAAATTTCTAAATTCTTTATATTTTTGTTATTTAAACTTTTTTTGATACACTTCCAAAATCAAAAACGCAAAACATCTATACTATATATAGGAAAACTATTTGAACTTAATAATCGTCGAGTCACCAGCAAAAGCAAAAACAATCAAAAACTTCTTAGGTAAAGAATATGAAGTTATTGCATCTAAAGGCCATATCAGAGATCTTCCTAAATCTCGGATGGGTATAACAGTAGATGAAGAGACTAACCACCTTGTTCCTGCTTATAGTGTTGCTAAAGAGAATGCCCCTACCGTTAAAGAGATAAAAGCTTTAGCAAAAAAAGCAGATACTATATATATCGCGACCGATGAGGATCGTGAAGGTGAAGCTATTGGTTGGCATATTGCACATGCCATTAAAAAAGACCCTGAAGAGCTTCCACGTATTGTTTTTCATGAGATTACAGAGACTGCTATCAAACATGCCCTCGACTCTGCTCGTAAAATAGATATGGATATGGTAAATGCTCAACAAGCTCGTCGTATGCTTGACCGTGTTGTTGGGTATAAGCTTTCACCACTTCTTGCATCAAAAATCCAAAAAGGTCTTTCAGGTGGTCGTGTTCAGTCATCAACTCTAAAGCTAGTAGTTGATCGTGAAAGAGAAATCAAAGCATTTATTCCAGTTGAGTATTGGACTATGGATACTCTATTTAAAACAAATATAGAAGCGAACTTAACAACTCATATGGGTGTTAAACTAAATAAGATGTCAATTGAGAATAAAGAAGAAGCTGAGTTAATAGAAAAAAGTATTAAAAAAGACTCTTTTACAATCTCTAAAATAGAAACTAAAAAAAGAAGTTCAAAAACTCCTCCACCATTTATGACTTCTACTCTACAACAAACTGCATCATCTAAGCTAGGTTTTACACCTAAAAAGACTATGATGGTAGCGCAAGCACTTTATGAGGGTGTAAAAACTCCAAGTGGGACTTCTGGTGTTATTACATATATGAGAACAGATTCACTGAACTTAGCACATGAAGCTGTAACTGCTGTTCGTGGTGTTATAGAAAGTAGATTTGGTGAGAAGTACTTACCAAAAGATCCTAAAGTTTATACAAAAACAGCCAAAGGTGCTCAAGAGGCTCACGAAGCTATACGCCCAACTATGCTTGCATTTACTCCAGAAGTTGCTCAAAGTTTTTTAAAGGCTGATGAGATTAAACTTTATCGTCTTATATATGAGAGATTTATGTCTTGTCAAATGGAAGATGCTGTATTTGAACAGCAAAGTATTATATTTACAGGTAAGGAAAATGAGTACAGAGCTAGTGGTAGAAAACTTATTTTTGATGGTTTTTATGCACTTACTGGGGCCGAAGATAAAGATAAACTCCTTCCTACACTAACAAAAGGTGACTCAGCAGAGATACAAACACTAAAACCTGAACAACACTTTACTGAACCACCAGCACGTTACTCTGAAGCTGCACTAATTAAAAAGCTTGAGTCAGAGGGTGTTGGTCGTCCATCTACTTATGCACCAACTATTGCGACACTAAGTGGTCGTACATACGTAACAATTGAAAAGAAACAAATTATTCCAACTGAGATGGCTTTTACTGTTACAGACATGCTAGAAAAAAACTTTGCAAATATAGTAGATATATCTTTTACTGCTAATATGGAAGAGAAACTTGATGAAGTATCAGAAGGTAATTCTGACTGGCAAAAACTTTTAAGTGACTTCTACTTTCCATTTATGGAACAAATAGCTGAAGGTAAAGAGAACATTGTTTCACTTAAACTTGCAAAACCTCTTGGTAGAACTTGTCCTAAATGTGGTGAGAGTGAGCTTCTACTTCGTTCTGGTAGATTTGGAAACTTTGTAGCATGTAGTGGTTTTCCAAAATGTAAATACACAGAGCAGTGTGATGCTGAAGGGAATAAAGTTGAAGCTGTTGTTGAAACTTCAGACCAAAAGTGTGACAAATGTGGAAAAGATATGATAGTTAAAAATGGTCGTAATGGCGAATTTTTAGCATGTAGTGATTATCCAGATTGTAAAAACACAAAAAGTATAGCAGTTGAAGAGAAGACTTCTGATACACCTTGTCCTGATTGTGGTGGAAAAATCAGTCTTAAAAACTCTCGTCGTGGACCATTTTGGGGATGTGAAAATTACCCTGACTGTAAGTTCATAAGTAAGTTCGAACCAACAACAATAAAGTGTAAAGAAAAAGGTTGCGAAAACGGTCTTTTAGCTGAGAGAACTTACCGTAAAAAAGAAGTTTATGAATGTGTTAAGTGTAAGGCAAGAACGGATAGATAGATGAAAATAGGCATAATTTCAGACACTCATTCAAAGGTAAAAAAAGCTAAACGTGCTCTTGATACCTTAATATCTGATGGTGCTGAATTTATTGTCCATGCTGGGGACATAGTCGAACTAGAAACTCTAGAACTTCTAAAAAACTGTGGCCTTAGATATGTTGCAGTTTACGGGAATAATGATGCACACCTAGGACAATATCACGGTGACTACAATCTTGTACAAGAGCCGTATATGTTCAAAATAGCAAACACAAAATTCAAACTTATGCATATGCCTTTTTATATGGCTCCAGATGCTGAAGTAATTATTTCAGGCCATACACATACCTTTCACTGTGATTTTAAAAAACCAGCTTTATTTTTAAATCCTGGTGAAGCGTGCGCAAGAAATAAACCAATATCAGAATGGGCTATGTTGCATATAACAGAAAGTGAATTTACTGTTACAAGATATACACGAGCTAATAAAAGTGATACGATAGAACAAGAACAATATAACTATAAGAGAGAATCCTGATGAATCAAGAGATATTTTTATGCTCTATTTGTAATATAAATAGTGGTACATGTAAAGAGGATTGTAAATTCTGTTCTCAGAGTGTTAGATACAAGGCTGATATAGATAGATATAAGCAAAAAGATATTGAAAACATATTATCTGAGGCTAGAACAGCTAGAGACAATGGAGCCTTAGGTTTTTGTCTTGTAACAGCTGATAAAGGTCTAAATGACAAGACTCTAAAATTTGTTTGTGACACTGCTAAAGTATTGACTAAAGAAGTACCACAACTAAGACTAATTGCTTGTAATGGTACTGCCTCGTTAGAGCAACTCCTCACTTTAAAAGAGGCTGGTATAAAAGCTTACAACCATAACCTTGAAACAGCAGAAGAGTTTTATCCTCAAATCTGTACGACGCATCCATGGTCTGAAAGATATGAAACATGCCAAAACGTAAACAAGTCAGGTTTAGTTTTGATTACAGGTGGAATCTTTGGACTTGGTGAAACACAAGAAAATAGAGTATCAATGTTAGAATCATTAAAATCTTTAAATCCAACATCAGTCCCTATAAACTTTTATCATCACAATGAAGCACTTGAATTAGAACCAAACTCTATGACTCCTGATGAAGCACTATCTCTGATAGAATTGACTCGTAAAACTATTCCAGATGCACAGAGAATTATGGTTGCTGGAGGACGTGAGTTAATCTTTGGAGATAGACAAAATGAGATCTTTGAGCATGGTGCAAACTCTATAGTTATAGGAAATTACCTAACAACTAGCGGAAGAATTATGTCTAAGGACTTAGATATGCTAAAATACCTCAACTTGAGTGTTGCCAAAAAAGTAAAATAAAGGAAGAACTCTATGAGTGATAATGTTATATTAATATTAACCATATCATTGATAATCATATTTTCTCCTTTTTTTGCGAGACTTCTCAAACTTCCAACTACTCCTATTGAAATTATTCTTGGTTCAATTTTTGGGTATGTTGGTTTTCTTCATCAAGAGCACCTCTTTGAAATAGTTGCAGAACTTGGGTTTTTATACCTCATGTTTATTGCCGGTACAGAAATTAATCTAAAAGACACTCTACAAACAAAAAAAAGATTAGTTAAAAAAATTATTCTCTATCTACTTATACTATATGCCTTTTCCATCAGCATATCTATATATTTAGAACTTGGTAAAATATTTATGGTTCTAATGCCTCTGATATCTGTAGGACTTGTTGCAACACTATCTAAAGAGTATGGAAAGACTCCTTGGCTTAGTTTGTCTATGACAGCAGGTGGTATTGGAGAAGTAATCAGTATTGGTATTCTAACCATAACTTCTGCCGGCCTTGCCTCAGGTCTTAGCGTGGATCTTTTTCAGAGTATTTTTTCACTATTTTTATTTTTACTATTTATGTTTTTACTATTTCGTGCGATGCAACTTCTTTTCTGGTGGTTTCCAGAAGTTTCAACATCTTTAATGCCTCTTGAGGACAATAAAGAACAAGACATTAGACTCTCTATGGGAATCTTTTTCTTACTTGTTGGTGCGATGCTTTATCTGAATCTAGAACTAGCATTTGGTGCTTTTTTAGCAGGTATATTTATTCCTACATTTTTTGAACATAAACATGATTTACCTGAAAAGTTATCCTCGTACGGTTTTGGTTTTTTAATCCCTATCTTTTTCATAAATATTGGAAGTTCTTTTCATCTCGATGCACTATGGATGGATGGTATTATCTATAAAGCTATTCTTATAACTTTAGCAATGATTGCTATGAGAGTTATCGCTTCTTTAGTATATGTAAAAGAGCTTGGCTTTATAGATTCTATCTTAATGGGTCTCTCACACTCCATGCCACTTACTCTTCTTATTGCAATGGCTACATTAGCTTACCATGCTAACTCTATTGATGAGCATCACTACTACGCTTTCGTACTTGCATCTCTATTTCAAGTAATATCTGTTATGATAATAATAAAAGTAGTAAATAATTATAAGATTAAAAGGGAGTTATGATGAGTCGTTCAGTTTTATTACAGATAGCACGCGACTCCATACAAGAGGTACTAGAAGCAAATAGAACTATAGATAGACAACTACTAGTAGAACAACACCCTTTACTAAATGAAAAAATAGCCACTACCGTTAACCTATACATAGAAGATGAGCTTAGAGGTTCATCTTCAACAAAAATGCCCTCTTTTTCCCTAATAGATGACATTATTAAAAATGCTAAACAATCTGCCTTTGAAAATGAATCTTTTCCTCCCATAACAACATCTGAGTATCTAAACTGTGAGCTTGAAATAGTTCTACTAACTTCAGATGGGCCTATCAGTGAAAAAGATCCCGCTATTCTTAAAACGACATCTTACTCCTTAGAAGATGAACTCCGTTAATAACTTAATATAAAAAATTTATACTATAATGCTACGAATAAAAGATTAGGAATACAAATATGAAACTTATATTGTCTATGTTTATACTACTGTTTTACACTCACCTAAGTGCTGAGTACTCTACTAAAGAATTCCCTTACATTCAACCAATAGCTGTCGAAGAAGTATCTCAAGAGGCTACACCAATAAAACCTGAACCTATAATAGAAGAGGTTGTAAAAGAAGAAACTAAACAAGAGCTTTTAGTTCTCGATGGTGATAAAGATGGAGTGGCAGATGAACAAGACAAGTGTCCAAATACTACTGCTGGTGCTAAAGTAAATGAGAGAGGGTGTGAAATAGACAGCGATGAGGACGGAGTTAAAGATTCTCTAGACAAATGTCCAGATACATCTAAAGATTTTGTTGTAGATAGCGATGGCTGTCCAAAAACTGCCACACTAGCTATTAATTTTCAACGATATAAGTACAACATACAAGAGAAGTATTTAGATACACTAAAACAGTTTACAGAGTTCCTTAAAGAAAATAGTGAATACCAAATAATAATCTATGGACATACTGATTCTAGAGCAAGCGAAGAACTAAATAGAGAGCTATCATTAAAGCGTGCTAAAAGTGTTGCAAATGCTTTTGAAGCGAATGGTGTAGAAAGAATTAGAATTACCACAATAGGTAAATCTTTTGATGAACCAATAGCTGATAATGAAACGCCTGAGGGACGTGCTCAGAATCGTCGTATAGAAGTTGAGCTTCTTCGCTAAAGTTGAGTACTTGGCATAATGCCTAAAATTAATAATGAAAAGTTTTACACTTCGGCTATAGAAATGTACGGCACGAGTCCAAAAGGTGTCAATTGGAATTCAAAAGAGAGTCAAGAAACTAGATTTCATGCTCTACTCTCTCTCCTTCCCAAAAACTTAAATAAATACTCTTTATCAGATGCTGGATGTGGATTTGGTGATTTATATACCTATATGTCAAAAAAAGACAGACTACCAAAAGAGTATATAGGGATAGACACCCTAGAAGACATGTACTCAATAGCGTCAAATAAAACAGGTTGTGAAATAATTATTGCTGACATATGTAAAGACACTCTTCCACATACTGATTTTTATCTATGTAGTGGTGCTTTAAATGTTTTAAATGAGTTTGAAACACATCTTTTTATCTCTAATTGTTTTTCTACATGTAAATATGGTTTTGTATTTAATATACTCCATGGAGATAAAACAAGTGAAACATATAACTACTTTACAAAAGAGAAGATTGAAAAAATTGCCAAAGAGCTACATGTAGAAAAAGTAGTCTTTAAAACTGGTTACCTAGAAAATGACATAAGTGTTGGCTTTTTTAAGCAAGAGGTTTCGTAATGTGTGGTCTTTTTGGAATAATTGGTGATTATGATGAAAGAAAGGCCACAAAGGCATTAGACACCCTAAGTCATCGTGGACCTGACTTTTGTGGAATCACAAGAGAGAACAGACTCTTTTTTGCACATCATAGACTAAGCATACTAGACACTCATACGCGTTCAAATCAACCTCTGCATATAGATTCTACCCTACTCTCATTTAATGGCGAGATATATAACTACAAAGAGTTAAAACAAGAACTCACATCATGTTTTAATTTTCAAACTCATAGTGATAGTGAGGTGATACTCGCAGCATATAAAAAATGGGGAATAAGTTTTGTAAGTCATCTTCGTGGTATGTTTGCCATAGCTATATATGATAATGGCACACTTTATCTCTTTCGTGATAGACTTGGTAAGAAACCAATGTTTTATCTACATAATAAAAGCTTCATTTTCTCCTCAGAAATCAAGGCCCTAGTCCCATTTTTAGATAGTGTGGAAATGGATGAAGATGCACTTTTAAGCTATCTATCATTTCTCACTCCAACGCCACCATTTACATTTTTTAAAAATATTAAAAAACTTGGAGCTGGAGAGTACCTTGAGTTTAAATATTCAAAGTTACATGTAAAAAAATATTATGACGTTTTAGATATAAAACCAAGTGTTATAACTAACAAAGATGAGGCTGTTAGTAGTATAGAAGAAATTCTCAACGACTCCATAGAACTTAGACTAAATGCTGATGTACCTATAGCATCTCTTCTCTCGGGAGGAATTGATAGTGCGAGTATAAATTACTATGCAAAACAAAACAATCACCAACTTCAAACATATACACTAGGTTATAAAAATTTTGACAAATATGATGAAAGAGAAGATGCTAAGAAAAGTGCAGATTTTTTAGGAGTTGACAACAAGTCTGTAGAAATAACCCAAGATGACTTTATAGATGCCAGTGAAAAAGTTTTGAATACCCTTGATGAGCCTCTCAACGATCCAGCTTCCGTTCCTTTGTATCTTCTCTTTGAAGAAATCAAAAGAGATGGCTACAAAGTGGTTTTAAGTGGTGAAGGTAGTGATGAACTGTTTTTAGGTTATCGACAATACTTTGAGTATTTAGATATTCAAAACTTAGCCTCTCTAAAAAATAAAAACTGGCTCAAAAAATACTTTCGTTCAAACTACTCTCAAAATAGAGAGTGGGAATACTACAAACGAATATTTGACAACACCCTTCTCTTTCGTACATCAGGTGAAAACTTTACAGACTTACAAAAAAACGCTCTTTTAAAAAGAAATGTAAAAGACAATCAAGCGATGAAATACTTAAATGATTATAGAAATAAATTTGAGAGTTCTTCACATATAGATGAACCAACTTGGTATAGATATATTGACCTGCAACTTTTTCAAGCCGAGCATTTTTTAACTAAACTTGACCGTGTATCTATGGCCCACTCCATAGAAGCCAGAACACCTTTTTTAGACCACAAACTTGTTGAAAAAGTGTTTAGTATCGACCCTGAACTTCTATATGGTGATGGAGTTACGAAGAAACTGTTAAAAGATATAATGAAGCCTCATTTAAACCAAGAAATACTTACTAGAAAGAAAAAAGGTTTCTCAAATCCATATATGGAGTACCTCATAAACTCTAAAAAAATTGAGATTATTAAAGAGGTAAATGAAAAGAGTGGACTCTTTAAAAAAGAGAAACTTCAGGAGTATCTAGATGGAGCTAAAACTGGAGCATTTAAGCAACATGTTTGGGGTCTTTATGTCTTAAGTGTTTGGATAAAGAAACATCTACTTTAGTATCTTTCTAGCCGTTAAAAAGAGATAATCTTTACCAGTTATAACAACTCTATATCCTTTTTGTTGAAGATACTTTTTACAAAAGTGTATATCTTTTAAAACTAAACTCATCTCATTGAAGCTATAGTTTGGTGCTTTGGCACCATAAATCATCTCCCCATCTATCCATCTACAGTTTGGAAAGCCTAAAACCATAGCACCACCTTTTTGCAGATGGTTCTGGTAAATACTCATAAATGTTTTATTAAAGTTTATGTTTGAGCTTTGTAATGTTCCTATAGAGATTATCAAGTCAAATCTTCCTATATTGCTACTCTCTAGCTCATTAATATCTCTACATGTAAACTCTACGTTACTATGTTCTTTAAATTCATTTTTTGCATAATCAATAGCAGTTTGCGAATAGTCAACTCCTAAAAACTCTAAGGCTTTGAATGACTCCGTATCAAGCATATTTTTTATAACACTAAACTCATCACCTCGATTTACACCTAGGTTTAAAATTCTCTGCTTCTTACTTACTTGAATAAATTTAAGAGCTTCTTGATAGTAATATAAAAAACTAAACTGTTTAGTTTTATCTATGTTAAAAAACTCACTCTCTACCCCATACTTTTCATTACCATAGTCTGTATTATGGAATGATGCCTCTGTATTTAACTTCTTAAACCTTAGAGTTATGTTCTGCTCATTTACTTTGGGTGTAAGCATTTTCATAAAATAAATCTGAGCTAAATCTACAAAAGCTTTGTAACCTATACTTTCAAGGGTTGATTGTAAGACTTCTATTTCAAGAGTTTCATTTATTTCTACATGTAAGCTTTCGAAAGACTCGAGTATCTCTTCTGCGTTGCTTTGCTTTAAGTCTACTTTCATCTAAGCTTTAGTCTCAAATAAATTAATTCTCATCCGTAGACCATTATCTGTATTTTTAGCACTTATCTTACCATTGTGGTGATCTTTGATAATAGTATTTGACATATACATTCCTAGTCCTGTACCATTTTTAGACTTTCTTGTTGAAAAATATGGCTCAAAAATCTTCTCTATCAGGGTATCATCCATCCCACCACCATTATCATATATATCAATCTCTACACCATCTTCGGTATCTTTTGTATCTATACATATTTCTGGTTTGGCAATGTCATTGTCAATGAAAGCATCTTTTGAATTTTGAAAAATATTTAAAAATACCTGCATTAACTCACCTTTAATAACTCTAACAAGTTTCGTACTTTGTAAATTCTCCCTTACCGTAACGTTATTTTCTATAAAGTCACCCTTTAATATACTCAACGATTGTTTCATAGGTACTTCAACATTACACTCTGTAAAATCTTTATCTACCTTATAAAAATTTCTAAAATCATCTATAGTAGTTGAAAGACCTTGCGTAAATTTCATAATTTTACTTAAGCCATCTTTGTAACTAGAAAGAAATTTCTCTCTTTCTTGAGGTTCATCTAGATTATACTTCTCTATATCTACCTGAACATTCATGTTGATAGCTGTTGATGATATCGCGCTTAAAGGTTGTCTCCACTGATGTGCAATCATACTTATCAACTCACCCATTTGAGAAAGACGTGCATTATCAATTAACGATTGATTTTGCTTTATTTGCAAGGTATTTGCCTTTTTAATACTCTTTAAAAGTATAAAAGTGACACTAGCGATGAGCAAGAGTATAGAGGCTGCTATAGTTAAAATCAGAGTAATAGCTCTGTCTTTAGAACTCTTTGACTCTACAACAAAAGTTTCTGCCTTATTATGTGCATAATCAGTGATTACAGCTAACTTATGATGTATATTTTCCACATGTGTAAAGGTGACTGTCTGGTTTAGAAGTAAAGCCTCTTTTTTCTTATCTTGCGCAACAAGTTCTATCACATCAGATCTAATGTTTTCCCATTCATTAAATAAATCATATGCTTCTTTTATATCCTCTGCATTACCCAAGTATGCACTAAATATTACATCAAACTCAGTATTTATTTCTTTTGAGTCATGAGCTATACTCTTTAGAGCTGCTTTCAGTTCATCTCTGCTATTTGACAAAACTACATCTTTCATATATCTATGTATAGAGATTATATGTTTACCGATTTTGTGGGTCGATATACTAACTTTTAGTGGATGGTTATTGAATCTTTCCGTTAAAAAGGACAAGCTTGATATTGTAACTATAGAGAAGACTCCTAGTACAAGGACTAAAGCTCCTGTAAGCAAAGAGCTTTTTATAATTTTTCTATTGTTTTTTGCTTGTACTTTGGGCATTAAATCTCCTATTCTGGTGTGTTGTAAGCACGGTCCCCAGCATCACCAAGACCTGGAATAATGTATTTGTTGTCATCTAGTTTTTCATCTATTTGAGATATATAAGTATCCACATCAGGATGAGTAGAGCTAACTACTGCTAGACCCTCTGGAGAGCCGATTATATTTAGTGTAATAATTCTACTAGGCTCTCTTGCTTTTATAAGTTCTAAAGCATCACACATAGAGCCTCCCGTAGCAACCATTGGATCAACTAACAAAATTATTTTATCCTTACAATCAGGCAGTCTATCATAAAACAACTGACTCTTATGAGTTGTCTCATCACGCTTCATTCCTAAAAAACCAGCAACAGCATTTGGAAGTAACTCCATCACACTATCAAGCATAGGCATTCCAGCTCTCAACACTGTTACAACTACAATGTTCTCTTCGTCAATAGTACTAAATGTACCATCACCCTGCCAAGCTACTATCTCTTTTGGTATTAAAGGAAAATCCTTTAGTGCTTCATAAACAAGTTGCTTTGTAAGTTCTGCTACCGTATGTCTAAAACGAATAGCATCACGACGCTGATCTCTAAGGTGTGTAACTAATGTTTTTGTAACTGGATTTGATAATTCATAAATCATTATTCATCCTTTATTAAGTATTAAGTATTAAATATAGAGTATAATATATAATATTTATTATAGTGTATAATATATATAAAAATCATATAGGTTGATTAGATGGAATTAAGTGCCGATTATTACATTTTCATAATAACATTTATAAAAGTCTCTGCTTTATCTAGTGTTGCTTACTTTATGCAAAAGATAGATAAAAACGGTTGCTGGTCAACAGATATGAAATACTATAAAGCATACTTTTTTGTTGCTCTTTTTGGAACACTTTTAAAAGCCTTAACAGATTTATTCAATATAAATAGTGCTTTAAATGGTGCAATATCATTTTTTATTGTAGCAACTGTTATATTACTTGCAGCTATAGAAGAAAAATATAGAAAAAAAATAATCTTTTATCTATTAGCCTTAGTCATACTATCTTTTATTGCTCTATCTTCATACTTTAAATATACTCTTCATCAATACATGTATATATATACAGTAGTCTCTATATCATTATATTTACCTATGTTTTATATTGCTGTCAACAAAGGACGTAACCTTCATAACCCCGGTTATTTTATCATGTCCCTAGCATTTTTAATAGTTGTTATATTTTCACTAGTAGGGGCATATAGCTTATATCAGAATGATGATGCTGAATTTGCATTTTCTATGGGGAACGCTGGTACTAGTTCTGGTTTTGTACTTGTTATTATAGGCTTTTTATCAAAAATAATGATGACTGAATTTCAGAAGTTAAATACCCTAGCATTAACAGATACCCTAACAGGTATGAATAACCGCAGAGGATTGTATCATCTACTTGAATCAATAATACCATCATCAAATCGTGATAAGAAATACTTTAGTGTTATAACTATGGATATAGATTTTTTTAAAAAGGTCAACGATACGTATGGACATGATGGGGGAGATATAGTTTTAAAAGAGTTCTCCCACCTTATAAAATCAACTCACAGAAATAGTGATATTAGCGCTCGTTTAGGTGGAGAAGAGTTTGTAGTTGTACTTCCTGACACAGACAAAGATTCATCTATTATGATTGCAGAAAAATTACGTCAGCGTACCGAAGAACTTCCTATCTTGGTCAATGGAACTTCTGTAAATATAACATCAAGTTTTGGAGTTGATACATCTTGTTCGGAAATTATTGATATAGATGAACTAATGAAAAATGCCGATAAAGCACTATATATCTCAAAATTCGCTGGTAGGAATATGGTTGTTCATATTGATGACAACTGTATAGATGACATATCAAGCTTTATGAATAAAAAGAAAGATTAATAATGGAAATATCAGCATATGGCTATATGTTTATGATATCTTTTATGAAAATATTTGCAGTATCTAGCGTAGCATATATTATCAGCCATACCGATAATAATAGTGACATAGATTTAGGCACAAAATACTTCAAAATCTATTTTATCACTGCTTTAACTGTTTTTATATTACGTTCTATCGCTGACTCCTTTGGCTTACCTGTTCGTTATAATATTCTAATTGCTATGTATCTAATAATCACTACTATTTTAATTTTTGCGCTTGAGCCAAGATATAGAAGTAAGTTTATACTTTACTCTTCTATCTTCACAGCAGTAGCTTATTTAATTAGTTCTATATATATTAACTACACAGACTATCAATACCTAGTTGCTGTTTGTATTCTCAGTATTCCCCTATACTTGCTACTACTTTCTATATCAATTAATAAACATATACAATTCAATAATAAGGGATATTTAATCATGTCCTTTGCTTTTTTTACTGTTGTAGTAACTTCTGTAATCGGGGTAATATATCTATTAAAAAACGATACATCAATGTCCTATACTTATGTACAAGCTGGAGTAAATCTAGGGTTCTTGCTTATAGCTATCGGGTACTTGTCAGTAAATCTTATGATGCAGTACCAAAGCCTAAGTAAACTTGCCCTTACAGATCCTCTAACAGGAATAAATAATCGTAGAGGTTTTTACCATGTTACAGAGTCGATAATACCCTCATCTAATCGTGCTAATAAATGTTTTAGTGTAGTCACGATTGATATAGATTTGTTCAAAAAAGTAAATGACACCTATGGACATGATACTGGAGATATGGTCTTAAAAGAATTTGCAAACATCTTAAAGTCAAACTCCCGCAACAATGATATATCTGCTCGTTTTGGTGGTGAAGAGTTTAGTATCCTTCTACCTGAAACAGATAAGGAAAATGCGATAATGGTTGCAGAGAAACTACGAAAAGCCATAGAAACTACTGATATAAAGATAGATGATACAACTTCAATTAACATAACTGCAAGTTTTGGTATCGCTACAAAGTGTAATGAAATAAATATAGATAGCATGATGAAAGAGGCTGATAAAGCACTTTACAAGGCAAAATTTATGGGTAGAAATGTTGTCGTTCATAACGATAATAGATGATATATCAAGTTTAATGAATAAGGATAAATAAATAATGAATGAAATAACAATTTGGCACAACCCAAGATGTACAAAATCACGTGAAGCTCTAGCAATACTGGAAGAAAAAAACTGTGATGTACAAGTAATAAAGTACTTAGATACAGTACCTACAAAAGATGAATTAACAACTGCTCTTACAATGCTAGGGATGAACCCTCAAGAACTTATGAGAACTACTGAAGCCATTTATAAAGAGCTTGGTTTAAAAGGTGAAACGGATTATGACAAACTTGTGGATGCTATGATTGCAAATCCAAAGCTTATTCAAAGACCTGTTATATTTAAAGGTAACCAAGCTATTCTTGGAAGACCAAAAGAAAACATAGCTAAGTTTTTAAACTCTTAGCTAACTTCTAACTTCTCTATACTCACTCCATTATCTTTAAGAAATTTAGAAATAGTGTCTGAGTGAGTATGCTCATACTCTTTAGCATATACAATTCTCTTAATTCCAGTAGCAATAATATTTTTACTACACTCACTACAAGGTTCGAGTGTTACATAAATAGTAGCACCTTCTATACATATACCTTGTCTTGCCGACCAGATGATTGCATTCATTTCAGCATGAATCTCATAAGTTTTTGACCACTCATGGTGTTCTGGAGTATACTCACCATTCCAATGATCACAGCAGTTTGTATATCCTGCTGGAGTACCGTTGTAGCCTGTACTCAGAATTCTTCCATCTTTAACAATAACTGCACCAACTTGTTTGGATACACATTTAGAAGCAGTTGCTAACTCCTGCGCTATTCGAATAAAGTTTTTATCATTCAACATAACTATCGCTTACGGTAAACGAAGAGTCTTTATCTCAGAGTTTCCTCTAAGTCTTGCAAAGTAATCACTAAGAACTTGTTCTCTTTTGTCACTCATTAATATATTTGAGATTTGAGCTTTAACAGTATCTATTTCTACTTCAACTATATCTATCTTCTCTTGAACAAAGAAACTC
This sequence comes from Sulfurimonas sp., assembly GCA_028044295.1. Lineage (GTDB taxonomy): Bacteria > Campylobacterota > Campylobacteria > Campylobacterales > Sulfurimonadaceae > Sulfurimonas. The sequence goes on along the minus strand of JAOFSE010000013.1, from coordinate 16,254 downwards.
ATATAGTTTCCTTTTCCATCTGGTATGATTGGAGAAAAACTGTTTATATCTGTAGAGCTTAAAAAGTTTCCTAAGTCACGAGGTATTTTGTTGTACTCAAGTTGTTGTTCTTCTGTTTTAATCGAAGCAGAGAAAAACATTGGATTTGAGATTTTACCCTCTAATGTAGCTTTATCTTTAGCTCTATAGATCATAACATTGAACTTATTTGGATGTTCAAACTCTTTAATATGCATATCAAAGTACTCTCTTATCTCTTCATCATGTGGCTGAGCCATTGATGAATATGAGATTGCATTGTAAAGTTTTTGAGCAAGTAGTTTCTCTTTAGTTTTAGCTTTAAACTCTTCTGATGACATTCCATTATCAGCACGAACTGCCTCATAAAATTCACTTACACTCATGCCATTGTTAGCAGCTGTTTTTTTGATATCATCATAAACATCAACTGTAGAAACTTTTAATTTTCTCTCTTTAGCTTCAACAGCCTCAAGTTTCTTTCTAATAAGTACATTACTAGCATCAGCAACACTTATGTTAGAGTTTGTCATCTCTTTTTTAAGTTCATGAAGAGTAATAGCCTCACCTTTTACTATGATTGCTATACCATCTACTAACTCTGCACATAGTGCACTACCTAAAAGAATAGTTAAAAATATTTTATACATGTATGTTCCTACTTTATTTAAAAAGCATTTTACCCACCTTTAACAAATAAATAGGTAAAACTTACTAATCGAATATTTGTAGGGTTATCAAAAATACTTTTTAATCCTTTTGCTCAGTATGAATTTTGATAATATTTTCTTTTCTAGAAAAAAATGCATCTAATACTTTTGGATTAAACTGTTTGCCTCTCTCTGATTCTATATACTCAAAAGTTTCTTCTAGGCTCCAAGCTTCCTTATATACCCTTGGATTACTTAGTGCATCAAAAACATCACATAGACCCACTATGCTAGCAAATATATGTATTTCATCACCTTTTAGTCCTCGCGGGTATCCAGTACCATCATGTTTTTCATGATGTTCATGCGCAATTATCGCGGCCTTAAGCATAATATCTTTATCTGAATCTTTTAAAAGCTCATATCCTTTTGTCGCATGAGTCTTCATCTCTTCAAACTCTTCATCAGTTAAGCGACCAGGCTTTTTTAGTACTCTATCACTAATAGCTATCTTACCTATATCATGCATTGGTGCACTTGCAACAATTTCTTCAATTTCTTTTTTACTTAGGTTTAATTCTTCAGCTATTTCTTTAGCGTAGTAAGCAACTCTTTTAACATGCTTTCCAGTCTCTTGGGATCTCTGTTCAGCCATTTCACTTAGTAGAAATATTGTATCTTTTTGAGTATCTTTAGCATTTTTCGTTAATAAAATGTTGTGATATGTTATTGCAGCATTTCTCATAAAGATATCTAATAATGAGCTATCAGTATCTATTCTCTCTATATCACCATCTAAGAGCAATAAAAGAGCTGTATCATCATCATTTTTTTTATATACTAATATAGATTCTTCATCTATCATTATTTTTTCATTTTTACGTATTTTACTAATCTTATCCGCATACATATTTTGGACTAAAATATGTCTACTGTCTTTATCTTGATATTTTCCAGTTCCAGATGTAAAAATAACATTCTCATTCTTACAAAAGCCTATATATGCATTTATTTCATTCTCATGGGAAGTTGGATTTTCATGTATTAAAGAGACAACTTGTTCCATAAGACCACTTATAAAATCATCAATCTGTTTAATTTTTACTATTGAGTAAGTTGAAGAAAGAACTTTTTCTAACCCATTTTGATTTTTTTCTATTTGAACTAAATGACTATACGTTCTTAAGGCAGAAATCAATGATGTAAATAGTTTCTGAGTTGTTAGTTCTGCTTTGCTTTTATAATCATTAATATCATAGTCTATAATAATCCTATCTTCAGGAGCATGACCTGGCTGACCTGTTCTTAGGATTATCCGAACTGCCTTGTTTTGCAACTCTTCCCTTATAATCTTTACCAAATCTAAACCAGCAGAATCAGTTTCCATAACTACATCTAAAAAAATCACAGCTATATCTTTTTCTCGTTGTAGTAACTCTTTAGCCTCACTAGCGCTATATGCATGAAATATTTCTAGTGTCTTATTGTTAAAGACTATATCTTCTAATGCTAATAATGTAACATCATGAACGCTTTGTTCATCATCAACTATAAGTATTTTATATTGTCTTGAATCTCTCTTGTGTACATCCTGAGTCGCTTTTGGTAGGACTAAACCACCATCTGAATTAAACATATGTATTTTCCTTTAAAGGTATTGACATAGCAATCTCTACTCCTTCATTTAGATTAGTTTTTAAAGTAATCGTACCATTTAGGGACTGTGTAACTAGGTTATATATTAAATGTGTCCCTAAGCCACTACCACCGTTTGACCTCTGTGTAGTAAAAAATGGATCAAAGAACTTATCAGCTGTATCTTCATCCATTCCTTTACCATTATCTATATACACCAATTCTAAGCTATCATCAATCGCTCTTGCATTAATAATTATTTTCCCATCGTCAACTTCACTAAAAGCATGAATTATTGCATTCTCTATCAAGTTTGTTAGCACTTGAGAAATAGCTCCAGCCGCAATATTTATAACAATATTTGGTGCATTTACTTCTACTATATGATGAAACTTACGTAACTTTGGTTCCAAGGCAAAAACTGCTGATTTAATATATTGATCTAGATTAATTTCTCTTATGTCATTACTACTTTGATCAACTGCCATACTTTTAAAAGAGCTAATTAGACCTGCTGCTCTTTCTAAATTATTTAAAATAATACTTGTCGACTTTTCATTTACATTTAAAAATTTATCAAAACTTTCTTGATTTACTGCATTCTCTTTATATAGTGTTAAAAACTCATTATACTTTTTTCGTAAATGCGAAGCCGCTGTTACAGAGACTCCAATAGGCGTATTTATTTCGTGAGCTACACCCGCAACTAAACGACCTAAAGATGCCATTTTTGCACTCTCAACTAGGCTTTTTTGAGCTTCCGTTTTTTCATTAATAAATGGTTTTATAACAAATAAATATATTACGGGAGAAGACATTACAACTAATAAAGTTGCATCAATTAATGCTTCAACATATCCAGAGAATTCAAATGGTAATACCTCTAGTAATCCCATAATAAGAAGTTCTGCTAGTAAAATTGTTATAGAAATGCGAACAATTACATCTCTTATTGTCATAGATTCTAGCTTATTATACATTTTCATTCATCTTTTTTACAATTTTTGTTATTATAACATAATAAAATTTTATATAATTTATTATGTTTTAGGTATTATTACTATTTAATTTTAAGTTAAGATATAGAATAAGTTTATTTTAAATCTCTTTAAGACTACCTCCCTCCTTCTACAGGGGAGTATATTTAAAGCCTATTAACCTTGTTCTAACAAACTTTTGCCTAAAATTCTAATAACTTTAAATTAAAGGCTTTTCATGGTTGTTACTCGTTTTGCTCCAAGCCCAACTGGCTATCTTCATATAGGTGGTCTTCGTACTGCTCTTTTTTCTTACCTTTGGGCTAAAAAGAATGGTGGTAAATTTGTTCTTCGCATAGAAGATACAGACAAAGCGAGAAACTCTCAAGAAGCCGCAGACGCGATACTAAAAGCATTTTCATGGTTAGGCCTTGATCATGATGGTGAGATAACTTACCAGTCTCAAAGAGATGACATTTATGCAAAATACATCAAGCAACTTCTAGATGAAGGTAAAGCTTACAAATGTTATATGTCAAAAGAGGAACTTACAGAACTTCGTGAAACTCAAATGGCAAATAAAGAGCGTACTAAGTACAACGGTAAATATCGTGATTTTGATGGAACTCCACCAGCAGGTGTTGAGCCTGTTATTCGTATAAAAGCACCAGTAACTGGAGAAATTTTAGTTAAAGATGGTGTTAAGGGCGATGTTAGTTTTCAAGCAGAAGATATATTAGATGACTTTGTTATCGCGCGTGCTGATGGCTCTCCAACATATAACTTTGTTGTTGCGATCGATGATGCACTTATGGGAATCAATGAAGTAATCCGTGGAGATGACCACCTTTCAAACACTCCTAAACAAATAGTAGTTTATGAAGCTCTTGGATTTGAACTTCCTAAGTTTTACCATGTTCCTATGATTCATAATTCACAAGGTAAAAAACTCAGTAAACGTGATGGTGCTACAGATGTTATGGCGTATAAAGACATGGGCTACACACCTCAAGCACTTCTTAACTTTTTAGTTCGTCTTGGTTGGAGTCATGGTGATCAAGAAATCTTTTCAATGGATGAAATGAAAAACCTATTTAACCCTCAAGATATAAATAAGTCAGCATCAATCTATAACACTGAAAAACTTGACTGGTTAAGCTCTCACTATATTAAAAATACAAAAAATGATGAGTTAGCTCAACTACTCACTGAGTATGGCTTAGTATTAACTTCTCATGACAAAAGAGAGATACTTTTAGATGAGTTAAAAGAGCGTGCAAAAACTCTAAAAGATTTAGCAGATTTAACAAACGAGATTCTTGCTACTCCGCACTCATATGATGCAAAAGCCTCTAAAAAAGCTTTTAAAGAAGGCTTTAGTGATGTTCTTAATACTTTTGCCTCTAAGCTTACAGCTGCTGATTCTGAAGACCTTCATCTACCAGTTGACTATCACAACATCATGGAAACTGTAGTCAATGAAATGGAGATAGGCTTTGGTAAGATAGGGCAACCTCTTCGTGTAGCACTTCTTGGTAAAATGAGTGGTCCAGGATTAGATAGTGTTATGGCTATAATTGGTAAAGATGAAACTCTTCTAAGAATTAAAAATGCTATAGCTGCAAATTCTTAGGATTATAAGAAAAACTTAACACTCTAGTAACACTTGTTAGTTAATATTTTAACTGTCACTCTCCCTAGTGGATGAATATGGTATTGTATTAACTGATAGAAAAATTTTATCACACACACTTCACACACACTTTTTCTTAAAGTAACAATACTTTTCAACCACATTTTGCTTTTCACATACTCATTTAAATCATTATGTAGTAAACTTACAAAATTAGATACCAATACAAAGATATACATAGTGGAATATATAAGTACATTTTTTACAGCACTCATAGACCTTAGTAATGCTATGGCACCGTACATTCTTTTTGGACTTGCATTTGCAGGGATATTACATGAACTAGTTCCAGAATCTATAGTCACAAAACATCTTGGAAATGAAAATGTCAGTTCAGTTGTTAAGTCGACTGTCTTTGGTATACCACTACCTGTATGTTCTTGTGGCGTAATTCCTCTTGCTACAAGCATAAAAAAAAGTGGCGCTAGCAAAGGTGCCACTCTATCATTTCTTATCTCTACACCTATTACAGGTATAGACTCTATCCTTGCTACATTTGGAATGTTTGGATGGATTTTTACAATATATAGAGTTATTACATCTATGGTAATCGCTATTGCGGCAGGAATACTTACAAATGTTTATGACAAAGAAGTTGAGAAGCCAGTGCTTAAGTTTAGTCTAAACCCTATGGATATATCAGCACAGTCCAAAGCAGTTTCTAGTGAGGAAAGTTGCTGTTGTTCAAATGATTCCGCATGTGAGAGTGAAGAAAAAAGTAAATTCTCAATCATAAAAGCTTACAAATATGCCTTTGGAAAACTTTTAGGAGATATCGCTTATCCTCTATTTTGGGGTTTAGTTATAGGGGCACTTATAACTATGCTAATACCACAGAACCTTAGTGATGTTCTAGTAGAGCATACTTGGATTTCATACATAATTGCTATCTCTATAGCAGTACCAATGTATGTATGTGCCACAGCTTCACTTCCGATTGCTGCTGGACTAATGCTAAGTGGTGTTAGTGCAGGAGCTGCTTTTGTTTTTTTAAGTGCAGGGCCAGCTACTAACACAGTAACAATAGGTGTAGTGAAAAAGATGTTAGGAACTAAATCTTTATACATTTACCTTGGAAGTATTGTTATAGGTAGTATCATTTTTGGGTTAGGACTTGATTATGTTTTTAACGTGAATGATATAGACCCAAAATCTCTTATTCATATGCATGAAGAGGTCGGTATAATTGCTTTAATAAGTAGTTTAATCTTATGGGGATATATTCTATATTTCATCATCTCTCCTTACTTTAAAAAGAGAAGTTTATAAGTATTTTCTGAGAATATTTTCTAGTTTTTGAGCATCTATTGGCTTTGAAATATAGTCACTCATTCCAGCTGCTAAGAACTTCTCTTTATCACCTTTTAAAGCATTCGCTGTAACCGCAATGATTGGTATATTTTTACAGCGAGACATTTCTCTGATTTTTTTAGTTGCTTCTATGCCATTCATATTTGGCATATTCTCATCCATTAAAATTAAATCATAACTATTTTCATTTTCCATAGCCGCTATTGCTTCAAGACCATCGTTAGCAATCTCTGAATCTAATCCAAGCTCCTCTAAAAGAAGACTCATTAACATTTGATTTGATTTATTATCTTCAACCAACAATATATGTCCACTCATATCATCTAAATCTTCTTTGCGAACCTCATCAATGTCTATAGAATCCTCATCTACCTCATAAAGTGGTAGTTTAAAATAAAAAGTACTTCCTTCAGCTACTTTACTTATTAAACCTATTTCACCATCCATAAGTTCCACTAGTGCCTTCGAAATAGATAAGCCTAAACCTGTTCCACCAAATTTTCTTGTTGTTGTACTATTCTCTTGAACAAACGATTCAAAAATAGAATTTAGCTGACTGCTTTGTATTCCTATCCCTTGATCTTTAACTTCACAATATAATTCATTAGATGCGTCTAGGTATTTTACTTTTACTTTTATTCGCTTACCTTTACCCGTAAACTTAATCGCATTACTCAGTAGATTTGATAGTACTTGCTTTACCCTTACAGGATCACCTTGTGTATATTTTGGTAGTTTCTCATCGATACCTAGCTCAAGTATCACTTCACTTTCTTTAGCCTTTGAGAAAAAAAGTTCTACAACCGAATGAAATGTTTCAGATATATCATATGGAATTTTCTCAATCATAAGTTTATTATTTTCTATTTTTGAAAAATCCAGAATATCATTAATAATCGTAACTAAAGAATAACCGGAATCCTTAATAATCTTTAATTTTTGCTGCTTATCGGTATCTGATTCAGACTTAAATAATATATCCACGAAACCAATAATAGCATTTAAAGGCGTGCGTATCTCATGGGACATATTCGCTAGAAAATCTGATTTGGCTCGCATAGCAATCTCAAGCTCTTCTGTTCTTTCAAAAACTTTACGTTCTAAATCCTCTTCCAAACTCTTTTGTCTTGAAATATCTCTCCATGTTACTTGGATACTCTCTATACCATCATAAAGAGTTAGACTAAGGTAAACTTCACACCAAAATGTTTCCCCACCATTTTTAGTATGTAGCCATTCAAACTTGTTGAACCCTTTTTCAAGACATTCACCTATGAGCTTTGCTGCTTTTGTTTCTGACAACTCTCCATCTGGCTGATATTCAGGAGACAACTCTTCTGGTCTAAGGTTAATTACTTCATCAGTTGTCTCATAGTTCAACATTTCTAGAACCAAATCATTAACTTTAACAAATCTTCCATCTTGAATGATTAAAATTCCATATACAGCTTGAGTAAAAAATGCTTCGTAGTTTTGCTTTTCACTCTCTAAACTATTTGTCTTTTCAGTTACCAATGCTTGCATATAACTATTATGTTTTCTAACTAAAAACATCAGGATCAGAGAGATTAAACCTATACTTACAACTACTATAAGTACCCACTTGAAAATTAAATCTCTTTGCTTGTTTTTATTCTCATTGTATATAAAACTCTTCGGAAGAATTGAACTTTTTAAATAACCTAAATCTTTAAACGTCTGAGCAATACTTTCCCATCTCTCTTTATCCATAGTTCCTACTGCAACAAATGGATAAAGAGACTGTTTTTTCAAAATATTTGCCTCATATCTTAAGTGACCTAAAGAGAGAGATTTATTATATTTTGTATGAATTATATGTATAGTCTCTTCTATATTTTCAAAAGCATACTTCCATCCTTTAAGACTTGCTTCACGAAATGATTTAACGACCTTAGGATTTTTATCTAAGTACTTTTCTGTTGTAAAAAGTATATCCCCATAAAAATCAACACCATATTCTATTGGTTTAAATAGCCTGTATTCAATGCCCTCTTTCTCTAGTTCATATGGTTCATTGGATATATATGCACTTGTCACATCACTTTTCTTATTAATTAAGTCATGTATATTGTACGTATGGGGAATTAAATTAACTTTTGATGTATCAACACCCCTAGCCTTTAAAATTGCTAGTAACTCTATATTATCAAGTGAATGCTCAGCATGCATAACTGTTTTACCAACAAAGTCATGAAGAGTTTTAATATTACTGTCTTTTCGAGTCAACCATACAAATGGACTAGTTTGAAAGATTGACGCTAATGCTATAAGTTTTTTACCTTTAATAGCTTCATAAACCACTTTTGAACCAGCAACACCAAAGTCGATCTTGCCACTGTTGACATCTTCAATCGTGTTTTTTAAAAACCCATCACTTATATCAACATTAAAGCCCGCTTCTTTGTAATAGCCCTTCTCTTTTGCCATATAAAAACCAGCAAACTCGAACTGGTGTGTCCATAAGAGCTGTAATGTAATATCTTTTTCTAGATCGCTTTTTGCAAATAAAGATACAAATATAGATATTAATATCAATAAAATTTTCATTATGCGCTCCAAGTAATATAATAATTATTAATATATACTACCTATGCATTCCCTAATTATTCCTTAATGTAAAATAATATAGAATGTACCTAAAATACTACAAGGAGACTCCATGAAAAAATTATTGATTCTCATAATTTCATTATCAAACCTATTAGCTTTTTCAACGACTAATATTCAAGTTTTATATGGTTCTTTTAATGACAACAGTTATGTGTTTGACACAAGAAGTGGTGGAAAAGCCACTATTACTCTAGAGCACTATTCTTCATTGGAATATGGTGATGTGTTTATGTTTTTAGATGCATATAGGGCAGATGACAGATTTAAATACCATGATTCAAAAAGTGACTTTTACGGAGAAGTTTCTCCGAGAGTTGATTTAGGAAACATACTAGATGTTGATTTGAGTTTTTTGTTTATAAACAAAGTCTACCTAGCTGCTCAATATAATCAAGGTGAAGCATACAAAGCGTACTTGTACGGAATTGGTACTAATTTAAATATCCCTGGATTTAAAGTATTTGATTTAAATATTTATAAAAAAAACCAAAGTATTGGAGATAACAACTATCAACTATCTATAAATTATGTTAGTGAAAAGTTATTTGATCTGTTTTACTTAGATGCATTTATTGACTGGACTGAATTTGACTTTTTAACAGAGCAAAAAATTCTTGTTGATGTAGCACAACCATACGATGGGCATAACCTTGCAGTTGGAGTTGAGTGGCACTACTACAGACAAAAATCCCTCCCTACGAATTTCAATACAAAAATTACGTCAAATGCACCTCAAATTATGTTGAAATACTCATGGTAAGCTATGAATAAAAAAGTTTTAATCCTACATGGATGGGGTGGAAGTGATTATCCACATTGGCAGAGTTGGTTAGCAGGAGAAATTGCTAAGAACTATGGAAAAGTGAGTTTTTTACAATTTTCAAACCTTGACTTTCCAAATAAAGATGAATGGAAAGACGAGTTAATCAAAGAACTATACGATTTTCAACCAGATATAGTTATTTGCCACTCTGTAGCAAATATTTTATGGTTTCATCTCTGCAATGACTTAGTTTCAACTCAGATAGAGAGACTTTATCTTGTTGTTCCCCCAAGTTTAGAATGTGACATACCAGAGTTAGAGAGTTTCTACCCTTGTAAGGTTCCTACAAACCTTTATGCACAAAAAGCTCTTCTAATCACCTCTACTAATGACCCATATATGACTCAAGATGAGTCTAAAAAACTTCAACAAGAACTAGAAATTCCAATGAAGGTTTTAGAAAATGCTGGGCATATAAATGCAGATAGTGGGTTTGGAGAATGGCAGTGGATGCTAGAAGAGGTTAGTAAAGACTACTAACATCATGTTATAGTTAGTGAGTAGCTATGCTACCTCTTTTATACTCATGTTTTTCTTCGACTTGCTGTTGCATCATCATCTTTATAGCTTGATCTTTTAAATCACTTTTGATGTCCTCTTTAGTTTTTGGTTTTTTTTCATCACAACAAGCTCCACCACCACATTTCATCATAGCCTTTGGCATAACCATAGAGCTACCACCACATTTACCAGCTCCACACTTCATATCTTGAGCGCTAACATTAGCTACACTCAAAACTAAAAAAGCTCCAAATAAAAACTTGAATAATTTTACATTTTTCATAAATATTTCCTATTCATTTTGATTTGAATAATTGTACTCCAACTATAACAATATCCCAAAGTAACCTTTGGGAGTAGCTATTTAATCTTTGCAGTTTTTTTCGCAGTTTTACCATTTGTGTCAACCCAGTCAACATCAAGTTTATCACCCTTATTTGCACCAGTAAATGCAAACTGGAAGTATGGATTTTTAGAAAGGAAAGGGCCAGTAGACGCTTCGAATACAACAGCACCATTTACTCTAGCGGTAATATGAGTTATAAACTCTACATCTACTTTCTTTTTTTCGGCTTCTTCTTTACCTACCATTGGACTTTTAGCCAAAACCTTAACACCTACTACACCTTTTTTTAACTTTGCTTTTACTTTCATAATTAATCCTTTTTAAATATTTCTACATGTAGAGATTAAATCAACCTCCACAACCACCAATAGATACTTCGACTTTTTGAACTTGTGAGTAGAAGTTACCATCTATACCTTTTGCAACAATCGTTACATTTGCTGTTTTTCTCATTTTAATCTTTGTTTTTATATCAAACAGACCATTTTCACCTAGCTCAAATACAGCCACAGCTGATCTTGGGTTTGCATCTTGAAACAGGGCAACTGTTGTTACTTTTACTTTTGACTTCATACCTATTGGTACAGCGCCACCATTTTCAGCTAACTTTGGAGCTTTTATTTTAATCTGACCCTCTATAGGTTTTATATCTCCAAATAGAGCTTTTACAGCTTCTGCAGAACCAGCAGCTTCCCATGAAGCAGGAGCTTCTACTCTAAAGTCTGTCGCACTAACACTTGATGGTAATAGAGTTGACACAGCCGTTACTACACCTAAACTTAAAAATTTTCTTCTTTGCATTTTATATCCTTTTACTGTTTTAATGACGCTATATAAGTAGCTAACGATTTAACATCATCACCTGATAGTTTTACAACTTGACCTTTCATAAGCCCTTTCATTGCACCACCATACGTTCCATTTTTATAACCATTTATTGCATTAGTAATCTCATCTTCACTCATATTTGCAATTACTTTTGATTTACCAAGAGCGACTTTTTCTCCTGACATTCCATGACAACCTGCACAGTTTTTGTAAAGCGTTGAACCATCAGCACCCAAAAGCGTTGATGAACTAATAATAGCTGTTGCTACTAGTAAAGATTTTATTGTTTTTGTTATTGTTTTCATTTTTAACTCCTTCGTTTGTATGGAGTAAGTTTAACAACTAATTGTGAGGGAATTGTGGAGTTAGATATATAATTTAAAATCTATCTTTATTTGCTCCTTAGTCCTTTAATGTTTATGGAACTTTACAAATTTTACTTTTTGAACACTTTGTGGAATACGGAAAATTCATTTGAATACTTTGTACTCAAAATATAAGAATATTTGCAATAGTATTTCATTTTTTCTATTTAGATTTCAGACTATTAATTAAACCAGATAAAATGACAAAGAAAAGTCCAATAAAATAAATTGGTAGAATAGGTTCGTCAAAAAATAAAATTAAAAAGAAAGCTGCTAATATTGGTGTAATGAATAAAAATGGTGCAACTTTTGAAGCATCAAATATTTGGAGACCTTTAATCCAAAATAGATATGATACACCATTGATAAATACTCCATTGATTAGAATACCTATCCAATCTTTTCCAGATGGCAAGATAAAACTTGAATAATTGCTAACAGTTATTATTGAATACAAAATTGCAGAGAAAAAATAAATCATAACCGCATTGGTTGCATCTACTTTGACTATTTTACTTAGTACAGAGAAAAGTGCAAATGCAAATGCTCCTAGCATTACTATTAGCAAAACATTTATTTGAGAAAAATCAAGACTCGCAAAATTACCTTTTGTAATAACTAAACTTACCCCAAAGAAACCGAGTATAACTGACATTAGTTTCTTTTTAGTGAAATCTTCTTTTAAAATCACTAAGGATAAAAAAACAATAAATATAGGCCACATATATTGTATAACTAATACCTCTAAGCCATTTGCATGTTTATATCCATAATATAAAAGTAAATAAAATATAAAGTCTAAAAAGCCCAATGCAAATAAAATTAACAATATTTTTTTTGAATATGTGAAAACCTCTTTCAAATTTCGTCCAAAGAGAGAAACTATAAAAATAGAAAGAAATGAAACAATTGAAGAATAAAAAAGATATTGATGATGGTCTAAATCAGTTTGTGTGAACTTAGCAACTGTAGGTATTAAAGACCAAAGAACTATACATAAGACGATATAGATAACACCAAGTTTAGTTTTATTTATTAGATGCAACGTAATACCTTTAGAAGTTGTAATTAATATGATAATATCATTTTATAGCAATAAAATAGCAAATGTCAAAAACTGTACCTTTTGGAGTATGTTCAAAAATTCAATTCTATTTGGAACAATCTTCCTGTTGATAAAAACTGCTCCAAAATCTAGAGTTTGAACAATAGCATAGATTTGTCTTATTTTGTCAGGAAAAACTTATATATTTATTGCTTCAATCTGAGAAAGATTTGTGATTTGATTTTCATTCAAATCAAGATTATAAACTTTATACTCTATTGAGTGTTTTTTCAAAGTATTCTCTATTTGCATAATAAATTTCTTTTTATCTAATTGCTCTTTACTTAGTACGACAAAGTCATCACCAAAAATCCTAAAGACTAATGAGTTATCTAAACCTGAATCTAATGACTGAGCTAATTCTTTTAAAACTTTATCTCCATTATCCCAACCATGCTCTTTGTTGAAAATACTAAACTTTTTTATGAAAACAATATCCATGTAGTTGAATACTTTGTCATAACTGTTTTTTGTTAATACCACGTCAAAATAATTTTGATTATATACTTCACTCATACTATCTTTATAAAAATATGCAAAACGTTCTTCTTCAAGTGTAGTTTTCGGTAATTGATTTATACTATCATCTAATTCTACATCTTTTAAAACTTCCATAGCTTTTTCTGCTACATATGGATCAAACTGAAATCCACTCAGTTTTTTTATTTCTTGCAGTGCTTCTTTGATATTATATCTTGCTTTATATATTCGATTTGTTGTCATCGCATCAAATGCATCAGCAACAATCATTATCCGTGACATTGGGGGTATCTCATCGCCTTTTAATTTCCGAGGGTATCCTTCGCCATCAAATCGTTCATGGTGTGCATATATAATATCTGCAAGATTTTCAAAAATAGGTATCGAATGTAAAAGGTCATATCCAATCTGTGAATGTTCTTGTATTAATGTATATTCTAATTCATTTAATGATTTTGGATTTAGTAGTACAGCATCGGGGGTACCTATTTTACCTATATCGTGTAAAATACCCGCTTGATAAATTAGATCACAATCTTCTTTTGAGTAACCCATATGTTTTGCAATCATTTGTGAGGACTTAGCCACTCTTCTACTGTGCCCTGCGGTATATGTATCTCGTTTTTCTATCATATCTACCAAAGAGATTAATATTTTTTCATAGTTGACTTTGTCATACTCAATAATCTCTTTGAGTTGTTTCGTTTGATTTTCCACCATTTCACTTAAATGCATTTTAAACTGCTCATTCTCATTAAGTGCGTTTATCTTTGTAGAAGTTTTAAAAAGTTCATAATTAAGTTGCTCAAAATCAAAAGGCTTTACAACGTACCCATCTACATCATACTTAATTGCAAAATGCATATAATCAGATTCATAGTGTGCTGTGGTAATTAAAATTGCTTGTGTATTATTTATCTCTCTTATTTTTTTTATCATCTCTATACTATCCATTTTAGGCATAGAGATATCTGTCATAACAATATCGTATTTATCAACAGAATAAAAATTCAAACCTTCTAAACCATTAGAAGCTGTATCTACATTATGAAAATATTTCTGTAAATATCCTTTCATAGATTTTTGCAAACCCAAGTCATCTTCTACATAAAGAACTCGTAAGTTTTTTGTGACTAATTTTAATTCTTTTATATCAACCATATTTAATCCTTTAACAATTCAATGTGAAAAAAATATTAGTTTTTGGTCTTGATAGCCTTTAGTCTCTTTCTGTGCGATATAATCTAAAGTAGAATGCAGAGATTTAACCAAACTTTGTGTGTCTTTGAGCATGATATCATGAACCTGACTCGTTGAAATAGAGTATGAAAGACATATTGATATAACTAAAGATACTATTGAAACAAATAAGTTGAATATAAATTTATTTTTTAGTATATGCATATTTGTCGTTGCCACCTTACCTGATATCAAGCACAATACTGAGTCTTTGTTCAAAAATCTTATATTAGGTTTAAAATATATATTATGCAGTCATGAAAGTATGTAATAAAATATTAGTTGTTGAGCATCAGATATATGCATCTTTTATAAATTGTATTAGGCAAGGTAATTAATAATTTGTCAGCTTTTAAAACTACTTTGAGTCTAAATATTACTGATCTATAAAGCTTTTTCGTAAAGTTATAGATGGTAATTCTCCGAAATGACTTTTATAAACCGATGCAAAATAGCTTATATGATAAAACCCGTTTTTTATTGCGATTGAGGAAATAGTTGTCGTTGTGTAATGAGATTCTAATAATTCTTTTTTGACTTTATGAAGTCGTAGATACCTCAAAAAGTTGTTTGGAGTTAAATTATAATGATTTTTAAATGTGAGATATGCATTTCTTTCTGATATACCTAGCTCTTTACATAATATTGCAATATTTATATCGTTATTATAACGAAGGCTTATTTGTTTGTAGAGTCCATGAGCCACATTGAATTTTTTATTGTTTTTATTTTCAGGCTTACTTATATATAAAAGGTCAGTAATGTTGTCAACAACCACATCTTCAAAACTATATAAAGCAGTATGGTCTAATATAGTATTATCTGTATCTATAGATGTGATTATTTTTACTAATTCATGCTTTATTGCACAAAGAACTTTCTGATCGCATACACGTACTACGGCTTTTGAATTAATAGGGTACGGCTCGTCAAACTTCTTTTCATATCTATTTTTTAAAAACTTCTCTTTAAAAAAAATGCTTATAATTTTTACCGGACCGGGGAAATGGGCATCGACCTCTCCACCACTTTCAATAACTGTAAAATTTGAATTATCCAATATGCTGTTCTGCTGAAAAATCTTATCATTGTTTATGCTCATAGCTATAGCTATAGCCCCTGTTGGAACATCACCTTGAGCATTCATAGTCAAAGTATGAGCTGTTATACCCAGCTGTACATTATGCATGCATAAGGCACTACTAATAGAAGAAAAGAGCTTTTTAGTAAATTTCATACGCTCAACATTCCAGGGAATAATTGAAGTAGAATAGTCTTCTAATGAATTTATTTGAGACCTATGAAAGCCTTTGTTTAAAAAAAGGGAACTCAAGTTTTTCCTTAGCATACAATTTCAAGTTGATGCATTTTACCAAATATTTCATTTTTTAAAATATCATAATTATGCATATTTTTAATAAAGTCAAAATTTAAGCGCTAGCACATTAATGAAAGAGATTCCTAATAAGTGTAGTTAGATCAATTTGCTTTATCTAATAGGTCTTCAGTTTCATATGAAATACCAGCTGTTCAATCAGTAATTATTGAGTAAGTTATCTATTGTAGCTGGAAGTACACTTTTTGTAAGATAGTTATAATAAATTACTTAGTCAAGTTTTATCTAGTTTAAAGTTGCGCAAATCTGATAAATA
>JAOFSE010000012.1 GCA_028044295.1 Sulfurimonas sp. | reverse complement strand
TTCAAGGGGAGCATCAAAGTTACCTTTACCAAATTCTGCAACAACACCCATCGCAAGTTTCTTAACTGCGATGTGACCATTAACCATGTCATTAACACCTTGAGCCATAGTTTTGAAATCACCTGTATAATTGTCAACAGGCATATCAACATCAATATCACCTAAATCATGTTGATGACTCATAGTGTTCATATCTGCAATTAGACTCTTAAGGTTATCACCAAGAGTATTGGTAGAGTTTTTAAGTTTTCCGAAGTCTCCACTATAGTTATTACTAACCTGAGAAGTAAAATCACCACGACTGTAGTTATCTATTTTATTTCCTATATCACGGATAGACCCAATAACAACATCAATACTATTATTGAAATTATTTGCAATTTTTTGAAAAGAATTTTCATAAACAGCAACATCCATACGGTTGTCTAGTTCTCCTCTTTCAACATCTTCTTTCATTCTATCAGAATCTTTTTCTAAAGATTGTAGTTTAAACTGTAGCGTTACGAACTCATCCATAACTTCTTGTGAACCTTCACCTTTTAAAGATAATTTACCTGTGAAATTACCTGATGATAACTCTTTTAGTGCTTTTGCTAATGCTTTGCTTTCTACGCTCATTTTATATTCCTTTATGATGTTATATTGATTTGCCTAAAGATATTTGATCAATTGCTTGATCATAACTTAGACCTTTTTCTTTTAAATTATTGATTAAATAATTTAAAGACTCTTCTGGTGTATGAGATGACTCATAGTTCATCAAATCTGCATATATAGCTGAAACTTGTTGTTTAGCAAATTCATCAATCCTTTTACGGTAAGAGACGATTTTACTTAACTGACCATTTTTCATAATCGGAAATACAAATGCTTTAACCCAATAGTAGTTGTCATTCTTAGTTTTATTTTTTACAAAAGCAAAAAGAGGAATTCCTTCTCTCATTCGGTTCCATAATAGTTGGAAAACTGCTTTTGGCATATCTGGATGACGTATCATGTTATGAGGTTGTCCCATTACTTCAAAGTACTCATACTCCGCAAATTTACAAAAAATGTCATTTACGTAAGTAATGTGTCCATTTGTGTCCGTCATACTAACAATTAAGTCGTATTCACCCATTTTTAATTCTTCTTGACTCACTTTATAATTCCTTTTTTTAATTTGTTTTATAAGCCTGAGGCTTGTCTTATCTTGTGTTCCATAAGTTTTGGTATATCAAAGATTAAACCGATATCTCCTGTACCCAAGATGGTTCCACCACTGATACCAGGAACATTAGAGAAAATATCTCCAAGTGGTTTTATAACTGTTTGAAACTCACCAAATAGTTCATCCACAAGTATTCCCATCTGATAATCTCCATATTGAACCACTACTACATTTTCTCTTGTGCTATCACTTTCTTCTTCGTTGTAGTGAGAACGAACATCTAGCAGAGGTAGTATGTTATCCCTTAGATTAATAAACTGGTTACCATTCATTTTCTCTTTATATGCAGCATTTAACTCAATACACTCTTGAATCATTTCTAATGGTATGATGTATTTTGTTTTTCCTACTTGGATTAAAAAACCATCGATAATCGCTAGTGTGAGTGGAAGCTTAATTGTAAAAATAGTACCTTCGTTTAGTTTAGAGTCTATGTCTATCGTTCCTCTTAAATCCTTGATATTTCTTTTTACGACATCCATACCAACACCACGACCAGAAATATCTGATACCTCTTTGGCAGTAGATAAACCTGCTTCAAAGACAAGGTTATAAATATCTTTATCTGATAGTTTATCATTCTCAGAAACTACACCTTGTTTTATAGCTTTAGCTAAGATAGCATTTCTATCGAGCCCTTTACCATCATCTTTTATCTCTATAACTATCATACCAGCATCAGGATAAGCACTTAAGGATACATGACCTTTTCGATCCTTACCATTTTGTTCTCTGTCATTTGGCATCTCAACACCATGATCAACAGAGTTTCTTAGCATATGCATAAGTGGATCAGATATCTTTTCTATAACCATTTTATCTAGTTCAGTATCTCCACCGTTTATAACAAATTCAATGTCTTTACCAATCTTTTTAGCAGTGTCATTTACAATACGTCTAAACTTGGAAAAACTGTCACCGACTTGAACCATACGTATATTCATGACTGAAGAGCGTATCTCCTCTAATAAATCACCCATAACTACTGCTGATTCATTTAAGTCTGTATCACCTATATTCTCTACTTTTTGGATTATTCTAGCATTTGCTATAACCATTTCTGAAATTTGGTTTATGAGGTTATCTACTTTACTTGAATCTACTCGAAGAGAGAAGTTCTTAACTGCAGTTTTCTTCTCAACCTTAGCTTGAGGTTTATCATTTTTTTCTACGGCAGGGCTTGATACTTCTTCTACAGGCTCTGTTGGTAGTTCTTCTGGGATTTCTAAAGTCTCCTCTGCAACTGAGGTAAAGTCCTCTTCATAATAAAAGCCTTCACTAATTAGTTTCTCTTTAAACTCTGATGGTTTTGGCATTTTATCTACAAGCGCATTCAATGAATTTATATCATTCGTTTCAAATATATCTAATTCCATATCGTCTTCTACAAACTCAAACACTTCTTGGATATCTTCTATCGTGTTCTCACTCTCTAGTATAAGTTGAAAGCCTATATATGTCTGAGTCGGTTCTATGTCCTTTAGTAAAGGTACCTTTTCATCTTGAGCTAGGCGGTGTGTAATATTACCCATATCCTCTAAGAAGCTTATTAGGTTAAGTATATCCATACCTGAAGTGAAAAAGTCTGGTGCAAACTGCATACTTAAATGCCAGATACCACTAGAGTCTAATTCAGCTGAAATGTGTTCTTTAGTTTCATCAGACGGAATTTCATCTAAAGAAGATGGAAGGTACGAACTTAGCTTAGATAGTAATTCATCATTTGCCTCTTTAACTTCTGGAGGCATCTCAGTACTATCAATAGCTAAAGATATAAGTTTTGAGGTATGGTCTTTTGATAGTAAAAATATCTCAACCATAGGCTCAGTAAGAACTACTTTTCCTTCTCTAACATCACTAAGAAGATTTTCTGCTATATGCGCAAAACCGACAACATCATCAAATCCAAACATTCCTGCAGTACCTTTTATAGTATGCATAGAACGGAAAAGTGCTCCAATATCATCATCATTAACACCATTGTCTTGCATATTTACAAGAGCAGCTTCCATAAAGTCAAGTTGTTCTTGAGCATCTTCATCAAAAAGCTGTAAATCATCACTCATAAATCACCTCCTATAAGAGAGCTACAAGCACAAAGTCTAAGGTTGTCTTTTACACTATCTTGTAAACGTGGTAAGACAAGGTTGAAACCTTTTTCTATGCAGCTTTTTTTAAGTGAAATTAAAAACTGAATTGCTGCCATATCAATTTTTGTTGCACTACTAAAATCTAGTAATAAGTCTTTTGATAATGTCTCAACTACAGGAAGTAAAGCCTTTTTAAGTGAGTCAACTTCGTATATAGTTAGTTTATCGTACTCTAGGATTTCCATAAACTTCTCTTTCCTAAGTTCTTATAAGTTTTTTTACAGCAGTAAAAAATTTATCCCGGTTAAATGGTTTTAGTAACCAACCTTTAACGCCAAGGGCCTTGCCTTTTGCTTTTAAATCAGGATTGCTTTCTGTTGTTAGCATGATAATAGGAACAAATTTGTACTCTTCTATCGCTTTGATTTTTTCTACCATCTCTAGTCCGTCCATAACAGGCATATTTACATCACTAAAAATCAAGTCTATATAGTTTGATTGTAGCTTTTCTAATCCATCTTCACCATTTACAGCTACAATTGGTGTATGACCAGCTTCTATAGTAGCCTCTGAAGCAACACTCCTTATCAAACTAGAATCATCTACAATTAAAATATTACCCATCCACTTAGTCCTTTATGATTACTATAATTAATATCTATAGTAATATATTTTTAATAATTCGTATGATAACAAAAAAAAATGTCACAGATGTGTCATTTAATGGAACATAACTTGCTTCTACAATAATATATTACATTTTAAAGAGTATTATGCAAATTTTAATGGGAACAAGAGAAACATTTATCAAACTTGACAAAAATGATAAAGTTCAAAATATTATAGAATTTATAAATACTAAGTTCAAATTTAAGCATAAATCGAATCAAGTAATAAGCATATCTTATAAAGCACAAGAACATTACAGCAGAGTGTTCTTACTTAAATGGCTATGCAGTATGTACTCTAGATCACTTCCTCATGAAGTACCATTTTTAAAAGAATCTATCCTAAACAGAATTCATAAACCAATAAAAGTCCAAATGCCTCTAACAGAGTTAAACGAAATATATAGAATTAAAATAGAAGTAGAAAGTTTAGAACGGTTAAAAATATTTATGCTTCAAAAAAACAATGAACTATTTTATGCTTTAAAAAGCTTGCTTGTAAATCATTCTATATCCAGTTCTATATCTAACTCATCAATTATAGTAGCGCTTACATCTAATAAATCAAAACTACTCATTCAAGATCTGTTAAATCAAAAGAAAATAATTGATAAAAATGTAGAGTTTTCATATATAGAATATGAACTACAGGAATCTCTTAAGATAAAAGTTCATAGTGGGAATATTGTTCTTCAAGATGCATATAAAGTTCTAAATATAAACTCATATGACACAAATAAAGAGATAAAAAACAAGTATAAAGTTATGGCCAAGCAGTACCATCCAGATGTAATATATTCAAGTTTAGATATAGACCAAAATCTATATACAAAAAAATTCCAATCTATTCAGAATGCATATGAAACGATTAAGCAGTATAGATATTAAAATAAAATATATGGATACAGAAGTTACTTTACAACACTTCAAGCATTGTAAACCATTATAGTGTAAGTTTGTATGGAGTTTATCGATGGTGCTCAATACTGGATTTGAACCAGTGACCACTTCCATGTCATGGAAACACTCTACCGCTGAGTTAATCGAGCTAGGGCCGTATTTTAACAAAGAAGTCTTAAATTAATTTTTATTTTTAAGCTTCTAAATAAGTTTATTAAAATTTACAAATCATCCATATTTTTTACTTTTAATTTAGGTTTATTAAGTGATAATTTCAACATAATTAAAAAGCACCCAAAAGGTAAGTTATGAACATAACTGAGTTAGAAGAAATAGGTCTTAAAAATGTTGGTACTGTACATCATAATTTAAGTTATGATGAATTGATTCAACATGAACTAGAAAATGATGAGTGTGCTGTAACAAAAAAAGGTGCAACTGCAGTTGACACTGGTATCTTTACAGGTCGTTCGCCTAAAGATAAATATTTTGTAGATTGTGATCCGTCAAACAAGTATATCGCTTGGGGTGATGTAAATAAAAAAGTTTCAGCAGATATATTCGCAGAACTTCTAGTTGTTGCTCAAGAACAACTATCTAACAAAGACCTTTATGTAACTGATGTTTTTTGTGGTTCTAGTGTAGCTTCAAAAAGATCAGTTCGTTTCGTATCTGAAATAGCATGGCAGTCTCACTTTGTAAAAAACATGTTCATACGTCCTACAGCTCCAGAACTTGAAGTTTTCAAGTCTGACTTTGTTGTACTGAATGCTTGTAAAGCTGTAAATGACAAGTGGGAAGAGCATGGAATGAACTCAGAAGTATTTGTACTTTTTGATGTTGAAAATAACATAGCTATTATTGGTGGTACTTGGTACGGTGGTGAGATGAAAAAAGGAATTTTTTCAATGATGAACTACTGGTTACCTCTTGAAGGTAAACTTGCTATGCACTGTTCTGCTAATGTAGGAAAAGATGGCGATACTGCACTTTTCTTTGGACTTAGTGGTACAGGTAAAACTACGCTTTCAACTGATCCACATCGTGCACTTATTGGTGATGATGAACATGGTTGGGATAACCATGGTGTATTTAACTTTGAGGGTGGATGTTACGCAAAAGTAATTAACCTTGATGGTAAAAGTGAACCTGAAATTTACAATGCTATTAGAACAAATGCTCTTTTAGAAAATGTTGTAATGTATGGTGAGGGTGAAGTTGATTACGAAGATAGCTCAAAAACTGAGAATACTCGTGTTTCTTACCCAATCGAACATATTGAAAATCACAAACCTGATTTAATGGCAGGTCATCCTGAAAATATCATCTTCTTAACTGCTGATGCTTTTGGAGTATTACCTCCAGTTTCTAAACTTACTAAAGAACAAGCAATGTACTACTTCTTAAGTGGTTATACAGCTAAGGTTGCTGGTACAGAGCGTGGTATTACTGAGCCTGTTGCAACTTTCTCTGCATGTTTTGGTGAGGCTTTCTTACCGCTACATCCAACAGTTTACGCAAAACTTCTTGGCCAAAAGATTGATGAGCATGGCGTTAATGTATATCTAGTAAATACTGGATGGACAGGTGGATGTTATGGTGTTGGACATAGAATGAGTATCAAAGATACTCGTGCATGTATTAATGCTATTTTAGATGGTAGTATTGCTAAAAGTGAATTTGATGTTACTAAAACATTTAGATTAAATGTTCCAAAAACTCTTGGTGATATTAATCCAGAGATTTTAAATCCTCGTAATGCTTGGGAAGATAAAGCAGACTTTGATAAAACTAGAGATACTTTAGCTGATATGTTCGTTGAGAACTTTAAAAAGTACCAAACAGAAAATGCTGAGTTTGATTACTCAGAAGCTGGACCAAAAGTAGAGTCTTAAAAAGCTTAGCGACTAAGATTTTTTCTTAGTTGCTCTTTCCATATAAAACCATAAAGCTCCAACAAACACAATAAGTACAATAGGTGCTATCCAAGGTTTTTCCCCAATTAGACCAGCAACTTTTACTAAAGCACTTCCAGAGTAATAACTACCAAGTCCAAATACTAAAGCCCAAACAGCGGAACTTGCTATATTTAATACAACAAATTTTTTAAAGTCATATTTTGTTAGTCCAATAGCAATAGGAATAAGAGTTTTGATACCATATACAAATTTTTGTATAAGTATTATCCATGAACCTCTTTTTTTCATCAGTATGTGCGCTAAAGCTAATTTTCTTCTATATTTACGAAGATTTTCCATCATCATACTTTTTTGATATCTTGCCATATAAAAAAGTAGTACGTCTCCTATAGCATTTGCTACAAAGGCTACAAGTATAACTGAAGTCAAATCCATTTTACCAAGGTATGATAAAACTCCAGCCCCAATTAGTGCTACAAATCCACCACCTAAAGAGTATAAGAAAAGTCCTATATATCCATAAGTTTCTAAGTTCCCAAAAGTATCTTCCATTTTTATCCTATAGTTTTTTAATTTTTGTTATTTCATCGCGAAGACGGGCTGCTTCTTCAAAATTTAACTCTTTAGCAGCAGCTTTCATTTTTAGAGATAGTTCTTTTACCATCGCTTTTCTTTCTGTAGCTGGAATTTTATCCATTTTTTTATGTTTATGATAAAGTGCACCGTGGTCCTCTACTTTTAAGTTCTCATCTAATGAACGTTTAGTAGTTGTCGGGGTAATACCATGCTTTTTGTTGTGTGCTTCTTGAATCTCTCTTCTGGAACTTGTAGTGTCTATAGCTTTTCGCATTGACTTTGTTATTTTATTGGCATAAAGAATAACTCTACCATTTTGATTCCTAGCACCACGACCTATAGTCTGAATAAGTGCAGTTTCACTTCTTAAAAAACCTTCTTTATCGGCATCTAAAATAGCGACTAGAGACACCTCAGGTAGGTCTAGACCTTCACGAAGTAAGTTTATACCTATAAGTACATCAAACTCTCCAAGACGTAGGGAACGAATTATCTGGTTTCGCTCAATAGTATCTATATCTGAGTGCATATATTGAACTTTTATACCTAGGTCTGCAAGATATTTTGTCAGTGCTTCAGCCATTTTTTTTGTTAATACGGTAATCAGTATTCTTTCATCTTTTACAATAATCTTTTTTATCTCATCGTGTATATCTTCTACTTGATTATCTGAACTCTTAATTTCTAAGATAGGATCCAGTAGTCCTGTAGGACGAATTATTTGTTTTGCTATTTCACTTGACATCTCAAGTTCATACTCAGCAGGAGTTGCTGATACAAAAAGATAATGAGGAGCTTTATTGATATATTCATCAGCTTTAAGTGGACGGTTGTCTAGAGCAGAAGGCAAACGAAATCCATAATCGACTAATACTTCTTTTCTCGCTCTATCCCCTGCATACATACCACGGTACTGAGGAAGTGAAACATGTGACTCATCTACCATGACTAAATAATCTTTATGATTAAGTGCAAAATAGTCAAGTAAAGTAAAAGGTGCTTCACCTGGTTTTTTATCTGTAAGAAGCCTTGAGTAATTCTCCACTCCCTTACACATACCAGTAGTTTGAAGCATCTCTAGGTCAAATTCAACTCTTTGCTTTAACCTTTGATGCTCCAGAAGTTTTCCACTTTCAGTAAAATAAGCAAGTCTTTCATCCAACTCTTCTTCTATGCGCTTTATAGCTCTAGACATTTTTTCTTGTCCTACACTAAATTGACTAGTAGCATATATAGTTACATTTTTGTGATCTTCTAATCTTTTGTTATCAATTACTTCAAATGTATATATCGCTTCTATTTCATCACCAAAAAACTCTATACGAATTGCTTCTTGTTCAAAATAAGGTGGATAGATATCTATACTCTCACCATTAACCCTTATATGCCCACTATCAAAATAACTATCATTACGCGAATATCCCATTTCAACTAAACGAAGAAGAAGTTTCTTCTGTGGTATTTCATCCCCAACCTCTAAGGCTTGAACCATATTTAAATACTCTTCAGGATCACCAAGTCCATAGTTAGCAGAAACTGATGCTATAACAATTACATCATCATAAGAGAGTAGATTAGCAGTAGAACTTAGTCTCATTCTCTCTAGCTCATCATTGATAGCACTATCTTTTTCTATAAACAAATCTTGACGTGGTATGTAAGCTTCTGGTTGGTAGTAATCATAATAAGATACAAAGTACTCAACATGAGCATTAGGAAAAAAACTTCTAAACTCAGAGTAAAGCTGAGCTGCTAGAGTTTTGTTGTGAGTCATGATGATAGTAGGCATCTTTACATTCTCTATAACCTTAGCCATAGTATATGTTTTACCACTACCCGTTACACCTTCTAGTGTTTGATAGCGATTACCTTTTAAAATAGAGTCACTAAGAGTCTTAATGGCTGTTGGTTGGTCACCAGCTGGTTCATAAGGAGTATGAGCTTTAAAATTTATATCTTTTTTCATTAATGCAATTATAGCTAACTAGTATGAATATGAGTGCTTAGAGCTTCTTTATAAGAGATAAAGAAACTATAATGCAAACTCATATCAACGCACTTAAAAGAAGATTGGCTTTTTAATGGTATTATTTAACAAAATTAAAAAAGGATAGTAAATGATTAACAAAGAATTACTCTTAAGTAGAATTCAAACTCCAGATGGTACTTTTATATGTTCGAGAAGTTTTCACGACTTAGGTGAACATACTGACAAAAATGGCCAATACTATGGAATTTCTGGTGGTTTAGCATATCAAAAAGTTTTATTTGATAAAGAAGATTATATAGATGCTTCAATATACACTACTGATGATTTTAATATTATTCGAGAAAATATTGTTTGGGAGACTTATGGAATTGACGGTGATGATGAAGTGAAATATGTCAAAATTAAAGATCTTGAACTAGATCATATTGAAAACATTCTTATACTTCCATCTTTATCTATAGCTTTTGAAAACATTCTCTTATCAGAAATTGAATTTAGAAAATAAAAAAATTATTTTATTTGATGGGGTCTGTAACTTTTGTAGCAGAGCTGTTGATTTTATTATAGAACATGATAAAAGTAATCTCTACCATTTTGAGGCATTACAATCTGAAGTAGGACAGCAATATTTACAAAAATTTAATTTGCCACTTAATGATATGAATACATTGATTCTTATTAATGAAAATGAGTTTTACACTTTATCTACAGCAGCTTTAATGATTGCTAAAGATTTATCTGGATTTGTTAAATTTCTTTATCCTTGTATTTATATTCCTAAATTTATACG
Source organism: Sulfurimonas sp. (assembly GCA_028044295.1). Classification (GTDB taxonomy): domain Bacteria; phylum Campylobacterota; class Campylobacteria; order Campylobacterales; family Sulfurimonadaceae; genus Sulfurimonas. The sequence goes on along the minus strand of JAOFSE010000012.1, from coordinate 52,827 downwards.
GGATACACTTTATAGATTCATAGCTAAGAATAGATATGCTTTATTTGGTAAACGTGATTCATGTAGGATAATAAACTAATTAGTAGATGCTTTATGGGAATTTGTATGTATTTCCACAAGAATTGTGGAAATGAGGAATAAGTAAGAACTCAAAAATTAATTGAGTTCTTGGTCATCTACTTTGAATTTCTGGAAGTATTTATTAACGATTGTTCCAGCTGGCATACTTTCAATTTCTGAGAACATTACATAACTAATAACACCATGGATAACTAGAGTAATAATTAGTCCTTCAAAGATACCAACTTTAAATACTAATCCAGCACAAACAGTTGCAAGTAGTACAGCATAAGGTCCAAATGCTGCAATATGTAGCAAGCCTAAGAACATTTTTATACCAACAAATGACATAATAATTGCCAATGCAAAGTAAGGTAAATAATCTAAATATTGAGAATTAAATACAAAGAATGTTATGAGTACACCAATTACCAATACTGATAGTTTTGTATAAGCACCTGCAAGTTGATTTGTTGACGATTTTGCTAAACCATCAAGGTTTGTCATACCACCAAAGAAACTTGCACCCATATTCGATACCCAGATTGACAATAAAGAATTGTTTGAGTTTGATGGGCGTTCTAATGGATCGATTTTTTCAATTGCCGCATTACTCATAACCTGCTCAATAACATCAACTACAGCTAGCATTAATGAGAAAAAGATTGCATAGACCCATATATATATAGAGTCAAAATTAGGAATTGGTAATGAAAGAGCGAAATCAACATCTTCTACTTTGAGCATCTTTACATCAATAAACATAGAAGCTACGATACCATATACAATCAGAGAAAAGTACGGTAACGCTGGCTTTGTATCTTTAAACTTTTTAAATAAAAGAAGAAAAAGAATTGTGCCAATTATAGAAAGTACAATGATTTGAATACGAGAATCACTCCAAAAGTCTTCACCAACTGCGATACCAGCAGGTAACATCCATAAGAAAGGCAAGAATTTAAGAGCAATTTTTAAACCGATTCCAGCTAATAAGCCTTCAACTAAGTAAGAAGGAACAGCCATTAGAAGATAGCGTTGCCAGTTAAACTTCCATATTACTGCCTGAAATGTTGCCGTCATGAAAACAATAAAGGCCATATTTTCCATTCCAAAAGTTGCAACACCCATCGCAAGAATTGGTGCTAAACCTGCTGCAATACCAGGAGCTCCAATATAGTTACCTGGACGAAATAGAGCAAAGATAAATGCTATGAAGGAAGCAAAAGCAACTGTTGCAAGTCCTACTTGAATTGGATAATCTGACATCATGGCAATACCAATAGATAATGGGATTGCCATAGTTGCTGTAATGACACCAGCTTGGAGGTCACGACTAGCATATTTTGCAACAAATGCTGCAGAACCGTGATCTATATTCTGGTTTTCCTTTGTTTTTACATTTTCCATGTTTTATTACACCTTGTTAAATTTTTTGCTTATTCTATCTTGTGAGTTTTTAAAAAAACTCAAAAAAAACTAGGTTACTATCTAATTAAGATAATCTAAAGACTTCCTAATTGATTCTTACTCAGGTAATTTACCTAAGGGTAAAATAATGTTTTAATTCTACAAGAGTATTTGTTTATTTTTTCTTAATCATAGTCCTATTAGAAACAAACAGTTTTAAAAGTTACTAAGCCTCTAACTGTCAATGTATACAAGCTTTAGGTTAATTGCCGAACAGCAATAAGAACTTATTTTTTTGGATTGAATCATATCTCAATTTTAAAACATACGCCTTCTTCAGTGTTTGTAACTCTAAGTTTCCCTCCAAGGTGTTCCTCAACAATAATTTTAGACATATAGAGACCTAGTCCAGTACCATTCTTTTTGCTTTTAGTTGAAAAGTAAGGGTCAAATATTTTATTTAAAATATCATTTTCAATACCTCCACCATTATCAGAAATACTGATTGTATTATCCTCTGTTACTATTTTTATATAAGGATCTTGAGTTTTTTTCTCTTGAAAATTGTCTTGAGAATTTTTCAAGATATTGAGTATAACCTGAGTCATTTCATTATCAAACATTTGAATTTTTTTATCAGTCTTGAATTCAGTAGATATATTTACATTGTCACTATTTAGTGATGCTTTTATAATATTTAGTGATTTATTCACAATTTCTTCAAATGTTATTTCAACAAGAGTTTTATCCTGTTTATGGAAGTTTCTGAAATCATCAATAGTAGTAGTTAAAGTATGAACAAGTAGGTCAATTTGTGAACAACTGTTTGTAAAGTATTTTTTATCTTCATCGTTTAAGTCAAACTTGTCAAGTTCAATTTTGATCTGCATATCTATAGAAGTTGCAGAAATAGACGCTAAAGGTTGTCTCCATTGATGAGCAATCATAGATATCATCTCCCCCATTTGAGCTTGACGCGATTGTTCCATAAAAAGGTGTTCATGTTTTTTTCTTTTTTCTATCTCTTCTTCAATGATATGCTCTAAGTTCTCAACTGTATAGGAGTGATGTTTGAGTACTTCATTATCTAAATCATATATTTTTTTAGAATAACTTCTCATCATTAAACTTAGTATAAATATACCAATAGTAGAAGTAAATATTGCATTTTCTGAGATGTGTAGTTCATAAAATATATTGGCTAATAGAATAATTATAATTGATAGAATGCTGATAATATTTGCAATTTTAAAATGTCCATTTATATAGACTGCCATTATTAATAGATAAAACCATATGATACGAAACTCATCACCTGGTACAAAAAATAAAGCTGATACAAAATTTATAAATGTAAATGTGTAAGCAAAATAGCTAATTTTGTTATATAAACTTTTAGAAGTACGTAGTTTAAACAAGAGAAATAAAACAAGTGCTGATAAAATGTAATTCATAGATGCATGAATCATACCTATGTCATTAACCCCAAGAAAGCTTAATGTAGCAAATACAAAAGAGAAAACTGTGGTTACAAGTAACATCATATTTAAAATTTTAAATTGAAATTTTAATAAAATTTCATTATCACTAAATTGATGACCACTTTGAATAAAATTTTTATAAATAGAATCAATACTCTTCACTAAAACTTCTTTATATTAAATTGAGTAGGTACATTCTATCTAAAATAAAGTTTATGAAGTATAAATTTTTTTGATATACTTGACTTATATATTTCAGAGAAAGATTAACATGCAAAATATAAAAATAACAGCTGTAAATGTAGCGATAATTGATAAGAGTAAAAAAGTTTTAATTGCAAAGAGACCAGCAGATAAGCCAATGCCTAACAAATGGGAGTTTCCAGGAGGTAAACTTGAAAAAAATGAGACTCTACACGAATGTGGAGTTAGAGAAATAAAAGAGGAAATGGATTTAGATGTTGAACTAGATAAGTATTTAGGCTATGAAGAACTTGTATTTGAAAATAAAGATTTTACATTGCATTTGTTTACTGCTAATTTGAAAGATCACAATCAAGCTTTTAAGTTACATGAGCATACTCATGGGGAGTGGGTTTTTATAGATGAGTTGATAAATTATGACTTTCCTGCATTTGATATCCCATTTATTTCTAAATTGAGAGATATTTTGTGCTAAAATTCTAGTACATTAAAAATATTTTGGGAAAAGAATTATGGAAAATCAAACAACTTTAGAAAAATTAGACGAAAAAGTATCGTCTATAATGCAAAAATACAACTCTATGAAATCTGAAAATGAGACTCTAAGAACAGAAATAGTTACGCTAAAAGCTCAAAGTGAAGTAAAAAACCAAGAGATAGAAAAACTAATAGAACAAAATGTACAAAAAGATTTAGAAATTGAAGAAATCGTAGATAAAATTGAAAGCATGATGGGATAGGAAAGAATGAGTCAAAAGATAGGTTTACATGTGCTGGGACGAAGGTTTGATGTAGATGTAGATGATGAATTTGCAACTTTTTTACTTGATAAGATGGCAAATGATTTTAATCAAGAAGGAAATAATGATATTAAAACACTTCTTCAAGCCTATGTTAGAAAGACGCATGAGTTATACTCACAAGAGTTAGATATGAAAAACATTATAAATAAACTTGACGATTTAGGATAAAGTAAGATTAAAATAGTATAATTTCGCCCTACATAAAACGTGCGTTCGTAGCTCAGCTGGATAGAGCACCGGTTTGCGGTACCGGCGGTCAGGGATTCGAATTCCTTCGAGCGCACCACTTTAAAATATCTCATCTTCCATAACACTATCTAAAGTTACTCATTTAAATATAACAAACAGTTATTGTATTGCTACAAGATACTCTTGTGATATAATACTTTCAAATATAAAAATAGATTTACTCTAAAATAGGAATAACAATATGAAAAAAATAGACTACTCTGAAGTACTCATATCAATCTCTGATGAGAAGTCTATTCTATTAATACAAAATGAAGAAGACAATGAGTTGTCAAATCTATTAAAGAAATATTTTAAAGAAGTTGAAGTTGTCACAAAAGGTGAAGACGCACTATCAATTCATATGCCAGAAAGATATGATATAGTTTATATTGATATGGATATATCAGATATGAAACCAAAAGAGATAATCGCTAATATCAAAAATTACGACTATACACAAAAGTTTATAATGATTACATCAATGGATGGTTGTCCTCAAATAGAATCACTAATGAAAATGAATGTAGTAAACTATATGTTAAAACCACTTTATTTAGAAAATTTTCTCTTAGTCACCGTTAGTGTGCTTGATGTTATAAACCAAAATAAACTTAGATTAAATGAAAACAAATCAGGTGTTGTTGAAAAAAAGACACAGCAACAAAAACTCACACAAGCAGGTGAAATGATTGGTATGATAGCCCACCAATGGAGGCAACCTCTATCAATTATAACGACATTAGTAGGGACTATTAAAACAAGAATAGAGCTTGGCTTTTATGATAAAAAAGTTGATCCGTATGCTACATTGAAAACAGAACTTAGTGAATGTTTTACTACTATAGAAGAATCATCTGTATTTCTATCTCAAACAGTAGATGATTTTAGAAATTTTTATAAACCAAATAACTCAAAATTAATTTTTAATTTATCTGAAGTAATTAAAAAAGTATGTAGAATGTCATTACTAAATACTGGACTTGGAACAATTAATACTATCTTTGATCTGGACGAAAGTATAGAGATTGAAACATATGAAAATGAGTTAATACAGGTATTGATAAATCTATTTAATAATTCCAAAGATGCTTTAAAAGAAAATAATATACTAAAACCAACTATAAATATAATTCTAAAAGAAAGCGAATCTAAGATATACATAAATGTTATTGATAATGCTGGTGGAATTAACGAAGATAACATTAATCAAATTTTTCTTCCATACTTCTCTACCAAAGAAGAAAAAAATGGAACAGGCCTAGGTTTAAATATGTCTAAAATAATTGTTGAAGAACACATCGGTGGTTCATTATCCGCAAAAAATAGTCCTTTATATAAAGGTGCTGATTTTTGTATTGCATTAAATAAAAAATCTGTTGAAGTAAAAGGAAAAAAATGAAAATAACATCCAAGAAAGTATTGGAATTTTCACACACATTAAAAGCATTATATGTTGAAGATGATGAAGAGTTGAGAAATTCTACTTTATTATTTTTAGAAACTTTTTTTGAAAGTGTTGACGTAGCTGAAGATGGGGCAATAGGCTTAGAAAAATACAATGAAAATTGCTATGACGTAATTATATCTGATATCAATATGCCAAATATGAATGGTATTGAGATGAGTAAAAAAATACATGAAATAAATCCAGATCAAAAAATATTAGTAATAACTGCTCATAATGAAACAGGTTTGTTAATAGATTTAATCAAAAATGGAATAAGTAGTTTCATTTCAAAACCTTTTATTCAAGAAGAAGCCTTGGCATCTCTTTATAATGTTTGTAGAGATGCTAGATCGTACCAACTTAATGAAGAACTATTTCAAGAATTAAGTGAAAAATCAACTAAACTTGAAAATAAAATCAAAGAGCTTGAGCAAAAACAAATGGTTATAGAGGTTAAAAATAATCAAGTAAGTGATTTATTAGAGTTAAACCCATCTCCAAAAAATATAGAAGATAATAAAATAGTAGCAGATTATTTCGAGGCAGATGAAGATGAAGGACAAGAAAACGTATGTTTTCACCATGATGATACTGCTGAAGTGAATGAATTGATGGAAGAAGGAATGGAGTTAGCGTCACTTTACTGTACAAATAACAATAAGCAACATTTAGAAGAAATAGGTAAAAGTTTTGTAAGAGTTAGTTCAATATTTTATCAATACACTCCTTTTCTTGACCCTCTATCTCTTAGTATGAATGATTTAGGAAAATCTATTTTAGAAAATATTGATGTTTTTGCTCAGATATTTGACAGTGATCCTGATGCAGTATTTTCATTGTTTAGTGCAATTAAAATGGATATAGAAAAATACCTAGAAAGATTTTCAGTTGAAAGTATGGCAATGAAGAATATACACCATATACACCATCCTACTACATTAAGTATTCAGCAAGTAGTAGGTTTGCTTTGCCCTGTAGAAATAGATGAAGGCGAGATGGAGTTTTTTTAAAACTCTAATAACGCCAAAGAATATGTCTATTTACTTTTTTGGCAGCAATATCTCTAAAGTTTAAACTACAAGAGTTTAAACCTTGCACAGCCTCATTAAAAGTGTCAAAAATATTTTCTTCAACAACTAACTCAGGAATCAACTTTATATTTAGTAACATGTCCTTTGGTTGTGTTTGAATCTCGCTAATAACAACTGTAATCTTCTTCTTATGAAGTTCTAAGATGGCATCTTCAATTGCATACATGCCGGACTGATCTATAGTCGGAACATGCTGCATTCTAAATATAACAATACTGATATTTGGTAATTCTTTCATCATTTGTTTAAAGTGTGCTGTAAAACCAAAGAAAATTGGACCATCAAAGTGCTGAATGTAGACTTGGCTTTTGATATCATCAGGCATATTTTTTTCATCATCTTGTAGGTCGGTATGATGAAAATTGTCAGCTAAAGTTGAACTAACCGACTTTGCTTGAGCAGTATCTCCCATCTGTTTCATAAAAAGAAGAGAAGCAAGAACTAAACCGATAGCCACGGCTTGAAGTAAGTCTACAAAAACCGTAAGTAGTACCACTATAATCATTACAACCGCATCAGAGCGAGGTACGATAGTTAGGTGTTTCATGCCTTTATAGTCAATAATCCCAAGACCAACGGTAATCAAAATACCTGCTAGAACTGGCAGTGGTATAAGTTTGGCATATGCGCCTGCACCAAACAATATGATTACAAGTATTATTGCATGGATGACACCGGAGAGTCTTCCTCTCCCACCTGCACGAATATTAACAACTGTTCGCATAGTTGCACCTGCACCAGGAAGCCCTCCTATGAGACCTGCTACCATATTTCCAATTCCTTGGCCAATTAATTCTTTGTTTGAGTCATGTTGTGTTTTTGTCATATTGTCTGCAACAACAGATGTTAACAGTGAGTCAATAGCACCAAGTGAAGCTAGTGTAAGTGCGGGTATAATCATGACCATTGGATGCTGCCAGTCCATACTTAAAAGTGTGTCTACATGTATCTCAGGGATTCCTTTAGGAATGTCACCAATTATAGGTACATTCATACCTAAAAGTGTTGATATCATGGATAAACTAAGAAGAGCAACTAATGTGGATGGAACAGAAGTCGTTACCTTAGGAAAAAGATATATAATAGCTATGGTTGATGATGCAAGTATCGCTGCATCGATGTTGATATTGGTCGTTATAGTCGCAAGATTTGAAAATATGTCTAATATGGTTGAGGGTGATGAAAGTCCGAAAAAAGGGAATACCTGCATAACTATAATGATGATGCCGATACCACTCATGAAACCTGAGATAACTGGGTATGGCATATATTTGATATATTGACCAATACGAGATAGACCCATAATAACCATGAATATACCAGCTAAAACAAAAGTTGCTATTATAGTTCCAATAGCTGCTTCAATGGAACCGTATATAGCAATTTCTCCAGCGATTATTGCGGAAGAAACGACAGTCATGGGACCAGTTGGACCAGATATCTGAGTTTTTGTACCACCAAATAGGGCAGTAAAAAATCCTAGTGCAATTGCCCCATAAAGTCCTGCAATAGCACCCATTCCAGATTGCACGCCAAAAGCCAGGGCTAGAGGTAAGGCAACGATTGCAGCTGTAAGACCACCAAATATATCGCCAGATAAATTTTTTACATGTAACATATAATATCCTTAATGAGAATCATTTTATCCAATTTTTATCAAATAGACCTAAATAAAGATATACTATGCAAAAATAATTTTAGGTAAAATTTATGATAAAAATACTATTTTCAATATTGCTTGTAAGTCTAGTCCATGGGGAATTATATACACACTCAATAAAACCATCTACACTGAAATCAAAAACGTTTATGAATATTAAGATATTAGACACTGTCGCCCTAAAATTTGATGAGTATGATGATATAGACTTTAATGAGATTTCTGCTCTAGCTTATGAAAAGAACATGCTTTATGCACTTAGTAATAGAGGTTACCTTTATCATCTAAAAATAAAACTCAAAAAGAATAAAATTTCGAGTTTAAAACTAGAAAAAGCGATGAGTTTAAAGAGAAAAAACTCAAAAAGACTCAAAAAGAGACATAGAGATGCTGAAGGGATGGTGTTGGTTGACAATAAACTATTTATATCTTTTGAGAGAGAACCTAGAGTAGATGTTTTTAATTTAAATGGTACAAAGATAGATGGAAAAGTAATAAATGAAGAATTGTTACATGTAGACAACTATCAAACTAAAAATAAGGCTTTAGAGTCTATTGCTTATAATAAAAAGTATGGATTTGTTACATCCCCTGAATTGCCACTACTTAGTGAAAATGAAGAATTCCATACTATATACACTGACTCTAAAAAATATAAATTTAGAGCTAGCTCAAATCTGGCTGCTATGGAGTTTATAAGTAAAAATAAATTGTTGACACTGGAAAAAAGTTTAAGTCATATAACACGAAGAAGAGTAATGGTACTAAAAGAAGTTAATCTAAAAAAAGTTAAAGATGGAATAGCTAAAAGTAGAATTTTAGCTGTTATGGATAGCCATAAAGGATGGAATCTTGAAAATTTTGAGGGACTGACCAAAGTTGGTAAAAAAAAGTTTTTGATGATAAGTGATGATAACCGTGGATTATTTGATAAAACGGTACTTGTACTATTTAAGATAAAATAACTATCACTAAGAGTTAATTTTATCTTTGATTATTTTTGCTAGTTCACTACACTCAGATATTTTTTGTGAGTAGTTTAGGTTTTCTCTTAGTAAAATATCAACAAAAGCACTTCCGACTATAACACCATCAGCACCTACTACTTTGTCTTTAGCAGTTTGTTCATTTACACCAAACCCTACATATACAGGTGTCTTTGTATATTTCTTAATAGATGCTAAAAACGGCTGTAAGTCTTCAGAAACACCAGAACCTGTTATACCAGTATATGCAACCATATATATGAATTTTTGAGCATTTTCTACTACCTCTCTAATCCTAGGTTCTGTATCAGTAGGTGCTACAAAACTAATGTTAGCTACATTGTTTGAATTGAAAAGTTTAGAGTAAGTAAGAGCTTCTTCATGCGGAAGATCAGGGATAATAAGACCATTTACACCAATTTCACTAGCGTAAGGTATAAGCTTTTTCATATCTTGTTGATAAAAGCTATTAAAGTAACCCATCCAGAGAGTGTCTACCTTTGGTGCCACTGCTTTGGAGATCTCTTTTAGGTGTTCAAATTTAAACCCAAGTTCTAGTGATTTATGGTTTGCTTTTTCAATTAATGGTCCATCTGCAACAGGGTCTGAGAATGGTACACCGAGTTCTAAGGTATCAACACCATTGTCACCTAATGCTAATGCTAAGTCTATGCTAAATGATTTTTCTGGATATCCAGATGTGATATATGCTACTAGTTTTTTCATTTTATATTGTTTTCCAAATCGGGTAGTTTAAGTAGAGAGTATTTGATGTGTGACAGGTCATTATCAACTTTAAAGTCATCATTCCATTTTGAATACATGTCATTAATACTAAGTAGCCAATTCACAGTTTCATCATTTACAGAAACGTGATTCGTTCTTATTTCACTAAGTGCGTCTTCAACAAAAGATGATAGTTTTGACATCTGTTCTATCTGTAAATATCCTGAAGCAGATTTGATATTGTGAAATGTACGAAAAAGCTCATTTATACTTATGTCAAACATATTAGGCTTAGAAAGGTCAATAATCATTATTTCCATATTCGAAACCATCATAGAATAGTGATCTAGAAATTCGTCAACAATTTCATAATCAAAGTTAGATTCTAAATCACTTCTTACACCCATTAAATATTTCTCCTATATAGTTCTTATTATAGCAATTTTTAGTTAAAATACATCTATGAGTAAAAAAATGACAATAACTTCGATTAAAAAATCAAAAGGTGTTAAACCTTTAGTGATGATTACAGCCTATGATGCACTTTTTGCAAAGCTATTAGAGCCAAGCTCTGATATGATTTTAGTAGGTGATAGTCTAAACATGAGTTTTGCTGGTAAGAGTGACACAATTAGCACTACGTTAGAGCAAATGATATATCATACTAATGCTGTGTGTATGGGAGCGAAAAACAGTTTTGTTGTATGTGATATGCCATTTGGGACTTACATAAACCAAGAAGAAGCTCTTAAAAATGCAATACAAGTTTTTCAAGAGACTCCGGCAGATAGCATTAAAATAGAGGGTGGAGCAGATAAAGCAGAGATTATTGCTTACTTGTCTTCCAATGGAATTGCTGTTTGTGGTCATATAGGTTTACTTCCACAGGCTGTGCGTAGCGAAGGTGGCTACAAGGTGAAGGGTAAGACACAAGAGGGTAAAGAACAACTAATTAAAGATGCCATAGCTGTTGAAAAAGCTGGAGCATTCTGTATGGTTATAGAGGGTGTTAAAGCTGATGTGGCTAAAGAGGTTGCTGCTAGTGTAGGTATCCCAGTTATTGGCATTGGTGCAGGTAAAGATGTTGATGGACAAGTTCTTGTTTTTTCAGACATGTTAGGACTTTTTGAAGAGTTTACACCTAAGTTTGTCAAAAAATATATGGATGGAGCATCATTAGTGAAAGAGGCTGTAAAAAGCTATGCTGATGAAGTAACATGTAGAGAGTTTCCAAAAGAGGAACATACTTACTAATGAGAATATTTTAATGGAGAGACTCGTAGAGATTGAGAAGTTTGAGTCTGAAGAATCAAACGAATTAACTCTTCGTCCTGATGCTTGGAATGAGTATATTGGTCAAGAAAAGATTAAAAAGAATCTTGGTGTTTTTATCGAAGCAAGTAAAAAGAGACAAGAAGCACTAGACCATGTTCTTTTCTTTGGACCTCCAGGTTTAGGGAAGACAACCTTAGCACTTATTATTGCAAACGAGATGAATGCAAATATAAAAGTTACAGCAGCACCCATGATAGAAAAGAGTGGTGATTTAGCGGCAATACTAACAAACCTAGAAGAGGGTGATATACTCTTTATAGATGAAATTCATAGATTGTCACCGGCAGTTGAAGAGATACTTTATTCCTCAATGGAAGACTTCCGTATAGATATTATTATAGGAAGTGGACCAGCAGCACAAACTGTAAAAATAGATTTACCAAGGTTTACACTTATTGGAGCAACTACAAGGGCAGGAATGCTTTCTAACCCTCTAAGAGATAGATTTGGTATGAGTTTTAGAATGGAGTTTTACAATTCCCCTGAACTAGCAAAGATTATTTCGCAGGCTTCGAATAAATTGGACAAAGAGATTGTTCATGAGGCTTCTATTGAGATAGCAAAAAGAAGTAGGGGCACTCCTCGTATAGCTCTACGTCTTTTGCGTCGTGTTAGAGACTTTGCAGATGTTGCAGATGAGTCAGATATAAACCATTCAAGAACACAATATGCTCTAGATGAGTTAGGTATCAACTCGCATGGTTTTGATGAGATGGATATAAGACTTTTAAATCTTTTAGTAAGTGCAAAAGGAAAGGCTATGGGGCTTAGTACAATTGCAGCTGCTCTTAGTGAAGATGAGGGGACAGTAGAAGATGTTCTAGAGCCATATCTCATAGCTAATGGATATCTTGAAAGAACAGCAAAAGGTAGAAAAGCAACAAGAAGTACTTATGATATTTTAGACTTACCTACACCTATGACAGAAGAAGGGACACTATTTTGAAACCACAATATTTTGTAGCAATACTTTTTGCAACATCGCTCTATTGGATGTATCTTCTGTATGCACCATTTTTACTAGCTATTACAATCGCAGCATTACTTGCAATATCTACTTCAACAATTCAAACATTTTTTGAAAAAATATTTCGTTCAAAATTTAGGGGTGCATTAGTCTCTAGTTTTTTACTCGCGATTTTATTTTTTGCTCCACTGGGCTACTTTTTAGCTACCTTAACTATTAAGTTAAATACCATAGAGCCTGAGGTTTTTGTAAAAATACAAGAATCTGTAACAAACTTTATTGAGAATCCTCCGGGATACCTGATGTTTTTGCAACCATATGCGAATGATGTTTTAGCGAAGTTAAATATGAATGAATTTACATCAAATATATTGTCTCTTACTGGAACTATTGGAAGTTTTAGTGCAGGGTTTTTAAAGAATGCTTTTTTAATTATCATTTTTTACTTTTTTGCTCAGTATAATGGCACAGTAATCATAGAATTTATAAAACGTGTTGTACAAATGTCTGTAGATGAGACAACACTACTTATTAAAGAACTTTCATCTGTTATGAGTGTAGTTTTTTATTCTATATTAGTAACAGCTATGTTTGAAGGTTTCTTATTTGGGATAGCAGTTTCATTCATGGGATATAATGGACTTCTATTTGGAATTATGTATGGTTTCGCATCACTTATTCCTGTGGTCGGTGGAATTCTTATGTGGCTTCCATTTATGCTTTATGAGTTTTCAACAGGTAATACATCAGGCGCTATATTTATTGCATTGTATACAATAATAGTTATCTCAATAATTGCAGATACATTTATAAAACCATTGATTATAAAAGGTATTAGCTCAAAACTTTTAGATGATGATGATAATAATATAAATGAACTTATTATATTTTTCTCTATAATTGCAGGACTTGCTACATTTGGGTTTTGGGGGATGATATTAGGGCCTGCTATAACAGCTTTCTTCTTAACAATTATGAAGTTGTTTGAAGCAAGAACTATAGCTTGTAGAGAAGAATCTGAAAACTAATTTTTTTTATATATTTCTGGGTACTCACCTTTAAATCTACGGTGAACCCAAAACCAGAATTTAGGCTCTTTGGTAATCAGTTCTGATAGCCAATCTGCTTGAAGTTGAGTTGCTTCTTGTATATCTGCTGACTCGTCTTCACTTTTATTAACTATAATTTCATCAAACAGCATCAATGTATAATTTTCTTCATCATCAGTTCTGATAGTAATAGGAACTATGGCAGCATTATATTTTCTAGCTAGATATGCTGGAGTTGAGGTTTGACGAATTTTCTTACCTAAAAAAGTTACTTCTACACCTTCTCTTTGGTTGATTCCTGTATCTATCACTATTCCACAACCTTCACCTTTTTTCATAAGCTTTATAAGTGGCTTGATTACATTTGATTTATCTAGATTTTTGTTACCAAATGTTGAGCGAGATTCTAAAACCCACTCTTGGTATTGTTTGTTTTTCATAGTTTTAAATACAGCGGTAATTGGTTCTATAAAAGCAGCAACTGATGTCGCTCCAAGTTCCCAAGCTGAGTAGTGAGGTGTAACATATATGACTGGTCGTCCCTCTTCGTGAGCTTTTTTTACAGCTTCTATATTTTGTACTGTTACTTTACTTTTAAGTTCATCCATCCTCATATGTCTTATTTCCATCAGATGCAAAAAGTTTAATAGTAGGTTTTTGAAGCTATATTTTGTAATTTCTATTTTTTCTTGTTCACTCATCTTTCCATCAAAAGCGAACTCAAGATTTACAAATGAAATATTTCTGTATCTTGAAGAGGCGTAGTAAGCTAACGAACCAAGTGATAAGAAAAAACTTTTTCTAAGTTTTTTTGGTAATATCATTAGAAATTTTTCTAGTAGTAAAAAGAGTTTAAAGCCCATGTAATATATATTCCTTTTTCATATGGATGAAATTATATCAAATTGTAATAAAGCCTTTGGTATAATCAGAATAATTTTAAACTTAGGCAGGTGAAATTATGGTTGTATCAGATATTCAAAACTTTTCAATAGTTCGTAATAAAGCAAGAGCTTACTTCTGTTATCTATTTTCTAAAAACATTCCAAACAGGTTACCATCTCTTTCTTCAGAAATGGTAATGCCACGTCTTTTAGATATAAAAGCCGATTTAGAAAACTGTGAGGGTGTTTATCTCCTTGATAACCGCGGAGTGCAGGTTAGTCCAACATATACTTCTAAAGAACAGGTTGATGAAGATGCCGGAAAGATTAGAGCAGACCGCGCTTATTACTATCGTGCTGCGAGAGAAGAGAGATGTACTATTACAGATCCATATCCTTCTCTAATCACTGGAGAACTGTCAGTTACAGCTTCTCAACCAATTTTTTCTGAAAGAGGTGACCTAAAGTATGTAGCATGCCTTGATATGCCATTTGATGAAGTACTGAAAATTGGTCATATGAATACTTATGATACTTTTTTTGCAAAAATATTTAAATATGCTTATTCAGGTTTTGCATTTTCACTTATAGCTGTAGCAATGCTACTTTTTCTTGGTGGATTACAGACATTCTTTGTAAAAGAGATTACTGTTACTCACTTGGTAATTGATGATCTGTTTACAGCAACTATACTTTTAACACTTTCTCTGGCCATATTTGATTTGGCAAAAACCATTATAGAAGAAGAGGTTTTGGGGCAGAGTAAAGAACAAAAGATTTCAGGTCCGCATAAAACCATGGTTAAGTTCTTAGGTTCTATTATTATTGCACTATCTATTGAAGCGCTTATGTTAGTGTTTAAATTTGCAATAACAGATCCTGAAAAACTACTATACTCTTTGTTTATTATCAGTGGAGTTGCAGTACTGCTAATAAGTTTAGCAGTTTATATTAGATTTACAAAACAGAAGATTGAGAGTTAATGATAGCAATAGTCGATTACAATATGGGAAATTTAGCAAGTGTACAAAATGCATTTGCTAAACTAGGTGAAGATACAGTGGTGGAGAGTAATCCGTCAAAGTTTAAAGATTACGACAAATTGATACTACCTGGTGTTGGTGCTTTTGGTGATGCGATGGAGCATCTTAGAGAAAGAAATATGATAGAAGCATTAAGAGAGTACGCAGCAAGCGGTAAGTATATGCTTGGCATATGTCTTGGAATGCAACTACTTTTTGAGAGTAGTGAAGAGTTCGGAAAGCATGAAGGTTTAGGACTAATCAAAGGCCATGTAAAAGCTTTTGATGAAACAAAATTTAATGAACCTCTTAAAGTACCACATATGGGTTGGAATCGAATGTTTACTGAAAATCATCCACTTTTTGAAGGTCTCGATGAAGAACATTACCTATACTTTGTACATACATTCCATGTTACATGTAAAAATGAGTCAGATGTTATAGGTCGTACAGAATATGGATACAAGTTTACCTCCGCTGTTTCACATAACAACATTATGGGTATTCAACCACATCCAGAAAAAAGCCATGAAAATGGACTGAAAATTTTAGAAAATTTTATTAATTTATAGGAAAACAAATATATGACTTTATACCCCGCGATAGATTTAAAAGATGGAAAAGCCGTTAGACTTACAAAAGGTCTTATGGATAGTGCAAAAATATACTCTGATGAACCATGGACACTTGTTAAAAAGTTTGAAGAAATGGGTGCTGAATGGGTTCATTTAGTTGACTTAAATGGAGCATTTGCAGGAGAGCCTAAAAATTTAGAACAGATTATAAAAATTCGTGAAAACTGTAATGTTAAGCTTGAACTTGGCGGCGGAATTCGTGATGAAAAAACTATCCAAAAAATGCTTGAGATTGGAATAGATAGAATTATACTTGGTTCTATTGCGGTTAAAGATTCTCAATTCGTTAAAGATATGGCAGCAAAATATCCTATTGCTGTTGGAATTGATGCAATAGACGGTTTTGTCGCAGTTGAAGGTTGGGGTGAAGTTAGTAGTATGAAAGCTACTGACTTAGCTCGTGAATTTGCTAATGCTGGTGTTGAAGCTATCATATGTACAGATGTAGGAAAAGATGGGACTCTAAGTGGTGTGAATGTTGAGTTTACAGTTGAAATAGCTAAAGCTAGTGGTGTGAGTACAATTGCTAGTGGTGGTGTTAAAGATGAGAGTGATATAGAAGCACTAATCGCTACAAAAGATGTAGATGGTGTGATCATTGGAAAAGCGTACTATGAAGGAACATTAGACCTTCCAAAAATGTTTAAACTACTGAGTTAATCAGTACTTAATATAAAAATAAATAAAATTAAGGTATTATTACTTAATTAGATAACCAATATATATTATAAGAAAAGGATTTCATTTGAAATTACTTGTTGTTGATGATAGCTCTACAATGCGTCGTATTATAAAAAACACTTTAGCAAGACTTGGACATAAAGATGTTCTAGAAGGTGCTGATGGTGTTGAGGGTTGGGATGCTCTTGATGCTAACCCAGATGTTGAGATGCTTATTACAGATTGGAATATGCCTGAAATGAATGGTTTAGAGCTTGTTATTAAAGTTCGTGCAGATGAACGTTTTAAAGATTTACCTATCATCATGGTTACAACTGAAGGTGGTAAAGCAGAAGTTATTACAGCACTTAAAGCGGGTGTTAATAATTATATTGTAAAACCATTCACACCTCAAGTACTAAAAGAAAAACTTGGTGCTGTAATGGGCATTGAGGTGTAATGCAAGAGCATTACTACGAATTAACAGTTACACTCTCTTCACACCACTCTCTCTTCTCAGACTTTTTAGCAGATACTTTACCGGTTGGTTTTGAAGAGATAGATAATGGTTTCATTATTAGAAGTGAAGATGAACTCGATACTATGATATGGGGTATAGAGCAGTTCCACGAAGCTTTAGAAAAAGCTCTTGGACAAGATATTGAACTTGAATGTATACAAAAAAAGCTTAAAAATAGTGACTGGGTTGAAGTTTATCAAAAAAGTATTCAACCTCTTCAAATAGGTAGTTTTTATGTACATCCTACATGGGATGAACCTAGTAGTGAATTAACCAACATTGTCATTGATCCTGCATTAGCATTTGGAACTGGACATCATCCTACAACAAATTCATCTTTAAAAGCTATATCCAAATATGTAAAAGAAGATAATGAAGTTTTAGATGTTGGATGTGGGAGTGGAATCCTTGGTGTAGGAGCTCTTAAGCTTGGTGCTTCAGTAGATGCTTGTGATACAGATATTGTTTGTGTAGATAATAGTGAAGTTAATGCTAAGTTAAATGGGGTAAAATTTAACAAAATATGGGAAGGCTCATGTGCCTTGTCTAAAAGTAGCTATGATGTAGTTGTAGCTAATATTGTTGCGGATGTTTTAACATTTATAGCAAATGATTTAAAGAGAGTCCTAAAAGATAATGGAACACTTATTCTATCTGGAATATTAGATAAGTATGAGGAAAAAGTTTTAAAGTTTTATTCAGATTTTGAAATAATCGAAAATATACATGTAGATGAGTGGGTTACACTTGTTTTAAAAAGAGGAAAATAGATAGACATGCAAGAAGATAATAATAAAGATAATAACAATAACAATAATTTTTTTAATAAAAATCCACTAATCACATTTGCTATTTTTTCGGTAGTAATTATATTAGTGTTTAAAACATTAATCGGTGATACTTCTGGTGGAACTGGTATAGTAGGTGGTACTACTAAAAGAGCTCAACAAGTTAGTTACGCTGAATTTAAAACACTAGTGAAGTCAAAGAGTTTAAATAAGGTAGATATAGGCCAGACTTATATTAAAGCTTATTCAACAGACGGTGTAAATTCATATACAACTAGAATAGTTCCAGGTGATGCTAAATTAGTAGAAGAATTAGAAAAACAAGGGATAGATTACACAGGTTTTTCAGAAACAAACTGGTTTACTGAGATGTTTGGATGGTTGTTCCCATTTTTACTTATCATCGGTATTTGGATGTTTTTTGCAGGTCGTATGCAAAAGAGTATGGGTGGTGGTATTCTTGGTATGGGTAACTCTAAAAAAATGGTTAACTCTGAAAAGCCAAAAACTAAATTTGATGATGTAGCTGGTGTTGAAGAAGCTAAAGAAGAAGTACAAGAGATTGTTGACTTTTTAAAGTTTCCAGGTCGTTATGTTGAGATTGGTGCAAAAATTCCTAAAGGAGTTCTTTTAGTAGGTTCTCCTGGTACTGGTAAAACACTTTTAGCAAAAGCAGTTGCTGGTGAAGCTGATGTTCCTTTTTTCTCAGTTAGTGGTTCAAGTTTTATTGAAATGTTTGTTGGTGTTGGTGCAGCTCGTGTACGTGACTTGTTCGAGCAAGCAAAAAAAGATGCTCCAAGTATTATTTTTATAGATGAGATTGACGCTATCGGTAAAAGTCGTGCAGCTGGTGCACAAATGGGTGGTAATGATGAGAGAGAGCAAACTCTAAATCAACTTCTAGCTGAAATGGATGGTTTTGGAACTGATACTCCAGTAATTATTTTAGCTGCTACTAATAGACCTGAAGTACTTGATGCAGCATTACTTCGTCCTGGTCGTTTTGATAGACAAGTTTTAGTTGATAAGCCAGACTTTGAAGGTCGTGTAAAAATTCTTAAAGTACATGTTAAGGGTGTTAAGATGGATAGCGATGTTCAACTAGAAGAAGTTGCACGTTTAACAGCTGGACTAGCTGGAGCAGATTTAGCAAATGTTATAAATGAAGCAGCTCTTTTAGCTGGTAGAAAGTCTCAAAAAACTGTAAAACAGAGTGACTTGTATGAGTCAGTTGAACGTGCTTTAGCTGGGCTTGCAAAAAAATCTCGTCGTATAAATCCGAAAGAGAAAAAAATAGTGGCTTATCATGAGAGTGGTCATGCCCTTCTTGCAGAGACTACTGAAGGTGCTAAAAAGGTTTCAAAGGTTTCGATAGTTCCTCGTGGTTTAGCAGCTCTAGGATATACGCTTAATACTCCAGAAGAAAATAAATTTATGATGCAACAGCATGAAATGTGGGCAGAAGTAGATGTTCTTCTTGGAGGTCGTGCAGCTGAGCAGGTTTTCATAGGTGAAATTTCAACTGGTGCTGGAAATGATCTTGAACGTGCGACTGATATTATTAAGTCAATGGTTCAAACATATGGAATGAGTGATGTAGCTGGGCTTATGGTTCTAGAAAAAAGCAGACAATCATTTTTAGGTGCTGGCGGACCATCTACTCGTGAGTATAGTGATAAAATGGCTGAAGATATGGATACATTTATTAAAACATCACTTCAAGAAAGATATGAGGCTGTTCTATCTAGACTTGAAGAGTATAGAGATGCTATTGAAGACATGGTTAAACTTCTGTATAAAAAAGAGAATATCACAGGCGAAGAAGTTAGAAATATCATTATAGATTTTGAAAAAGAAAATAATATAGAGTCTAAAGTTAATATAGTTATTAATGATATAGAAGAGGAACTAAAAGCTGACGCTAAAATGGTTGAAGATAAAGATATAAAAGAAGAGTCAGGTGATGAGCAATAATCTATTTCCTATAGCTCGTTATGGCTTAAGTTGTATTTTAGGGTCAACTTTTGCATTTATAATATTTACTATATTAGATTTTGAGTTTTTACAGTTTATTTCATTTTTTACGACACTATTTTTTATATATGTATTTAGAAATCCAGAAAGAGAAAATAGAGTATTTGAAGAGTCTGCGGTAATTAGTCCCGTTGATGGAATCGTAACTAACGTTGAAGAGATAAATGATGGTAACTATAGTTATAAAATAGAGATACAAGGTAGTTATTTAAACGTTTCATTACTCAGAGTACCTCTTACATCAACAGTTTTAGATGTGGCTATTAAAAGAGGTAGTAGGCTGTCTAGTTTTAGTCATCTTTCAGAAGCATTAAATGAAACAGCAGAAGTTGTTTTTCAAGACAATAATTCTAACAAAGTAAAAGTTGTACATACTCTAAAAAAGAGTTTCAAGTCTATAGAACTTGACATCAAGGCAGAACAAAAGTTATATAGTGGATCTAGATATGGTCTTATGGTAAACGGTATAACAACTATGTATCTACCTGAAAACTTTAGATTCGATGTAAGTGTAGGTACTAACCTTGTTTCTTGTGAAGATCTTATAGGTTATTTTTCCAACTAACCTTTAGGATTTTGTTTTTCAAACATCAGCTTTTCTAAATCTATATCAAAGTTAAAATACTCAGAATTGAAGTTATCCTTATGAACTTTAGATAGTTGAATAAATGCTCCCTTATTATTTTTGGATTCAAGATATAACAGACCAAGTGCATAACGACTCTCAAGATTATTTGAATCTTTCATTTTTGCTAACTCTAGAAGTGCAATAGCATTTTCATGATGTCCTGCTGCTGTGGAAGCAACTGCACCTAAGAAGAGTGTTCTAGGGTCTCTAATCTTTAGATTATCAATTAGATTATTATACAGTGTATAGGCCTCTTCATACGACTTGTCATATAGAGATGCTAAAGCCAAAGAACTTGTGAGTTCATATGTATCTTCTGTTGTAGACTCTAATACCTTTTTAAGGTGCTCTCTTAGGTAATATAACTTACCTGTAATAAGGTTTTGTTGTATGTATAGATACCTTGATATATATGGTCCGTAGTATAGATCTTGTAGACTTAATTTTTGCACCTTTAAATAGTTAAGTACAGATTTTGCATACTCTTTAGTCTTTTGGTTAGAATAGTGGGCATCTATGTACATTATATGAGGTAGTATTTCATTAGGTAAAAGGATAGTTAACCTTTTAGCTGACTTCTTTGCTATTGTTAAATTGTTTTGATAAATGGAAATTATTACATTTAAGGCTAAATATAGAGGAGTTTCTTTATATGAATTATTTAACCAATCTGATGTTGATACGATGTTATTTTGGGATATGTATAAAAGAGTTTTGTATAGGTCAATTTTTTCGGAGAATTTCTCTGTAGCTATCGAGTCTTTGATTATTGATAAAAGTTTTTTGGTATCTTTATTTATTAACTGAGAAGTCATAATAGCATAGATACCAGATAGATAGTTTTTAGCATCTAAATTATATGAACGTAAAAAGTGTTCATGAGCCTTTGTCATATTGTTCATCTGAGCATATGTTAATGCTAGGTTATATTGTAGTATTGAGTGCTTTGGTTGAACTATTACTAACTTTTTTAGTATTTGATTTGCTTCTCTGACTTTAAAGTCCAATGCCTTCTTTATAGCTTTTACAATACCAAGGTTAACATTTGAGGAAGAAGTACTTTTTTGTAGGTATGATTTTGCTGAATCTACATTATCTATAAAAATATTAGCATTCCCTTTTCTAATATAATTAATCGTTTTATTTGCATTAAATACTTTATAAGGAGAGAAGTAGAATATTTTTTGATAGTTTGTCTCTTTGCTTAGTGATGTGTTTTTTCTATATCTTTTTTGTGCTTTCTCAAAATCAAAAAGAGAATCTTTAAGAGATACTTTAACAGGATAAGGTTTGTATACATCTTCTCCAAACATATCAGTGGCATTATCTATCTCTTTTGCACCATCTAGAACTTGCCCAGACTTTATTTTTACATAGCCAAGTGCTAGTTGTGATTTTATTGGTTCTATATTCTTTTTAATGGCACTCGCAAAGAACTCTTTGGCAAGTGACACATCACCTATACGAGAGTATAAAAGAGCTAAACTAAAATCGTTATCTGACTCTTTATTCTGCTCAAGGTTTTCTATAGCATCATAATCATTGTTAAATAGAGAATTTATTTTAGCTGATATATTATTTTGTATATTCGGATATTCAGAACTTGTAGGATTTTTTAATGCGCTTAAGGCTTCTATATAGTTTTTGTTATAGTAATTAATGAGAGTGTAGTAATATGAGTATAGCTTAGAGTCTCTTTGAGATGGAAGATATGCATACGCAAGATCTAGGTAATAACGAAAACTCTCTTGATTATTTAAGTGCAGAGAACATACTGCTGCATTTATAGCGCTTACACATCTTTTTTCATTATTTTGTATAGCTTTAACAAATGAATCTAGTGCACTTGAATATTGTTCATCTTTTAGTTGTGCTACACCAAGGTTATATGCGGACACTGCTTCACTAAAATGTGCTATTTTTTCATAAAGAGATAGTGCTTCATCTTTGGAACCTGTTGAGTACAAATAATTAGCTTTTGCTATCATACTATCAATCTTAGTTTGTTTAACATCTTTGGTAGATTCTTCATTGAGTCTGTTCTCTATGTACTGCATAGAATTATCTGTGATTTTATTTTCATCATTTTTGAGTAATAAAGATAGGGTGATGATAAGTATAATTACAGATATGGAAATTCCCATAATAATAAGAGGTTTTTTATTTGAATGTTCGTTTGCATCTGATGCTGTGGCATCTGCAGATGTAGGTTCATAAGCAGCATCACTATCTTCAATAATGATTATCTCTTCTTGTGATTCCTCTGCCATTTTCAACCTTAGTATATTTTATGTAATTAAGCAAATAAAGTGCCAATTGATATAACTTTTAACTTTATAATAAAATTATATAATATGTTATACAATTATGAACAAATAAATGTTGCAAGGAATAGTTTGACTGATAATATCTTCAATAGAATAGAGATAGAGATAAAGCGAACATATTATACATTTGATAGATATAAAGCTGATGCTACATTTGCACTAATATACCATAAAGAACCGTTAAGTATAGAAGAGTTGGGATCTTTTGTTAGGATATCTGATAAGTTTGTAAAAATTGATGATAATCATTACTTTATTAACTTTGCTTTTACTACTCAAGAGGGAACATTTAAAGCTTGCCAAAATCTTTTAATGGGTATGGATAATTTTTTTGGAAGTAATACAACTTGTATTGCTATTGATAATTTTGATACATCAAAAAAACCAGCTATGGTTTACAATAGACTCATGCAAATACTAAAAGAGATACAAAGAAGTTCATATTCTCGTATAGAAGATGAAAATATTCTTAACATGATTTAGCTCTTCGCCCTCTTTTAACTAAATAAAATACTATCAGTATAAAAGGTATGAAAAATAGTGTCTTAAGATATTTATTTTGCTCTTGTTTATACATTTGCTCCATACAAACCACATGCTCTCTATCAAATGAAGTTTTATCAAAATAAACATCTAAGGTAGTTTTCACATTTTTTATACGACTGACAAGGTTTATATCTTGTGTAAACGTTATTTGATTACTAGCTCTTAAAGTATTGAGTTCATTTAATGTGATATATCCACTAAACTGATTTACTTTTTCTTTATTTAGATTTTCAACAGTACCATCAATCACATACTCAGTATTTTGATCTTTATATCCAAAATAGTATTTATTGTCGGCTATGTCAACATATCCATCAATATTTTCTTGAACAGCATTTTTTGTTAAGTGTAGTTTAGGACTATTGATGTTTAATAGGTACTCTTGTGTATCAGTACAATTAGCTTTGATGTCTATTTTAATTGTCTCATCTGCATTTAGTATTATTAAGGATAGTATAAATAGAATGTATTTTTTCAAGAATTAACTACTATGTACGAGTGTAATTATCATAGATAGGGTATTAACTCTAGGTAAATTGTTTGTTTAAGTTTATCAAGGTCCTTATTGAACTCTTCTATTTGGAAATCACTTGCAAATCTTTGGGTATTTGTTTGTGGTGACGTAATGATAAAAAAACCTTTCTTTAGTTCTACATTAACATATACTTCTTTTTTCGCTCCAGACCTATCTCTGATTTTCTTTTGAAGTGATGCAGCCTGTGGTTCTTTGATATTATAAGATTTTTTCATTTTAAGTGATTTATCTGTTGTCTCTGTAATATTCCAGTGATTCTTTTCCGAAGCTTTTGTGATTACATTTTTAAGAGTATCTATACTAAAATCATGGTTAAACGTTTTTTCTATTTGAGATATGGGTGTATTTGTTATAGGTATAGGTTCAGAACTATTACAAGCAGATATTAAAGTAGTTAATAGGACGAGTAATGTGATTGTACATATATTATGAATATGTTTTTTTTGCAAAATAGTTCCTTGGTTTACATATATTTAATCTTTAGCTGATTATAAGCATTATTATTAACAAAGTCAATAAGATATTAGTATAAAAATACTTTTATGAATAAGAACTACTTTTATAAAAGGATGTTGGTTTTGTATATAATAACTATAATTCCATAATTAAATAAGTAAAAGGAAATACTTTATGTATACAGTACAAATGGAAGAAGAGTGTGGATGTTTTAAAAAGAGTGAATATAGCAATAATAATACATTTCCAACTCAACAAGAAGCATATAACTATGCAAATATTGTAGCTGAGTTTATGAATGAAGAATTCTGTTCTAAACATACTTTTTATTCTCAAATAGCTGAAAATAATACTTTTGTAATTAGAGTGTCTCAAAATGCTACTTATGTGTCTGGATGTAGTACAGGTGTAAGTTGTGACACTGGTTGTGATTCTACTGATGATTGGTCTCTTGAATCAACTGATGAAGGTTGTGGTACTGGTTGCGGTTGCGCTTAAACTAGATATTAATGAAATAAGCAGTGCTGCTAAAGTTTTACCAACTGTAAAAGAACTATAATAATTAATAGGATGACATTATGCATAAAAACACCATTCTTGTAGTAGATGATTTAAGAACTAGTATTCAAATATTAACTTATCTATTAGAGGATGAATATAATGTTTTACATGCAATGTCGGGGAAAGAGGCATTACAGATTCTTGAAAAGAAGCAAGTTGATCTGATTATATTAGATATTTTAATGCCTGAAATGGATGGCTATGAAGTATGTAAGCAAATACAAGAGAATATATTAACAACTAAAATCCCAATTATATTTATAACTGAACTTGATTCTCAAGATGCAGAAATAGATGCTTTATCTATAGGAGCTGTTGACTTTATCTCAAAGCCATTTAGCAATATACTTGTTAAGGCAAGAGTGAAAACACATATAGTTTTACAAAATGAGATTAGAGAAAATAGACAAAAAGACATCCAACTTATTAATCAATCACGTAATGCACAAATGGGTGAAATAATCAATATAATTGCCCACCACTGGAGACAACCATTATCAGTAATTTCATCGACATTAATGGATATACAAATGAAGTCTGAACTAGATCATTTTGATTTCTCAGATAAAGAAGAAGTTGAAAAATATGCATCTTATATCAATAATAGACTGACAAGGGTAAGTGCAACTGTAGATACCCTAAGTACAACTATCGATGATTTTATGAGCTTTTATAAACCAAAACAAGTAAAATCTTTAATAAAAATAGAGACTATTTTGAATAGAGTACTGAGTATTGTTAATTATATATTTAAGGATGAAGGTATAGAAATCATTAAAGAGTATGATACTAAAAAGGAACTGGAGGTTTACGAAAATGAGTTAATGCAGGCTATTTTAAATATAGTTAAAAATGCACAAGATAATTTTCTATCAAAAAATATACAAAATCCATGTATAAAAATTTCACTTAAAGATAATTGTATTTCTATATATGATAATGGTGGCGGAATTCCTCAAGATATAATCTTAAATATATTTAATCCTTATTTTTCAACAAAAGATGAAAAAAATGGAACAGGACTAGGTTTGTACATGTCTAAAATCATCATAGAGAAATACCATGATGGCAGAATAAGTGTTGAAAATGTAGATGATGGTAGTTGCTTTCATATAGAACTTTAAAAAGCCTATATTCCCAAGTAAGGTTTTAAAACTTCAGGAATATCTATACTTCCATCTTCATTTTGATTGTTTTCCATTATAGCAACAAGTGTACGGCCAACAGCTAAAGAAGAGCCGTTTAAAGTATGAACAAAAGAATTTTTCTTTCCATCTTTATAACGGATTTTTGCACGTCTTGCTTGGAATTCTCTTGTATTTGAGATAGAGCTTATTTCACGGTATGTATTTTGCCCTGGTAACCATACGGCTTGGGATATATTTTCTTTGAACCTATTCATAAGTGTTAGTATACAATGCTTTTCTTAATATTTTTTAGTTTAATTTATTTGTTTCGGCAGTGTATAGGCAGTTAGTTTATAATAAATTACCTGTTTTAGAGAATTTACATTCCTAAGTAAGGTTTTAAAACTTCTGGGATATCTATACTTCCATCTTTGTTTTGATTGTTATACTTTATTCTTTTTTAAATCTTCTAAAATATTTGAAGCCATACCTTGTACTTCATTTGTAATAACATTTACTTCTGTCACTGTTTGCGAGTTATGTTGTGTTGTTTTATCAATCTCTAAAATCGAGTCATTTATTTTAGAAATTCCTTCACTTTGTTCATTTATACTTTCACCTATATCTACGATAGACTGTGTTAAAATATTTACATTAGCATTTATCTCACCTAAAGATTTTTGAGTTCTTTCAGCAAGTTTTCTTACTTCATCGGCAACCACTGCGAAACCACGACCATGTTCACCAGCACGTGCAGCTTCAATAGCAGCATTTAGTGCAAGAAGGTTTGTTTGTTCTGCAATATCACCAATGATTTGTACAATATCTTTAATATCTGATGTTTGAGTGATAACTTCTTTCGCTTTATGGGATGTGGACTCTACTAGTTCTGTCATATGTCCTATTGAGTGAGTTGTTGTTTCAATATTATGAGCTTGTTCTTGAGTTGAACTATTTAAGTCATTCATCTGAGTATCTAATAAATTTGCTTTAGTTAGTAGTTCCGTAGAGTTTAAAGCTGAATCATTTATCATGAGAACTATTGCATCTTTTAAGTGGCCAACATCTCCAACTAACTTGTCAAACATACCATCTTTTTCTATACCTTGAACAGCTATATTTTTAGTATAGTCAGATTGAGCATATCCTTCTAATGTATCTGTGACAGATATAAACATATTTCTCAAGTTTTCTAGACCATCATTTATAGTTGTTTTGAGTAAGTGTAGTGTTGGGTTAGATGTGTCTTCTTCAATTCTTTTAGCAAACCAACCTTTTGCAACTCTATTCATTACGGCTTGAACATCATTTATAAATATTTTATCTTTTTCTAAGCCATCTTCTATTGATTGAAGATACTTATTAAAATTATCTGCAATAATTCCTACTTCATTGTTTGCCTTTAGTTCAACTCTATGTGTTGCATCAGAGTCACCAATCATTTTTACTATCACATCATTTAATGATGTTAATGAAGATAGTATAATATGTGAAATTGTAAATGCAATAATAACCATTAATAATACTAGGATTGCAGTTAATGTGAATGATATAGTATAGAGACTTGTTATCTCTTCATCTATAGTTTTATTGGTGTGCTCAGTTAAAGTTTGTAATAATGTTTCTGTCTGATGAACAGTAGCTCTCATTTTACCTCGAAGTCCAAGTTTTGAATTTAGTCCTATTTCCTCTTCTCCTTTTACAAGCATTAAAAAATCAACCTTATATTTCAAAAGACCATTTCTCACATCACCATGGTACAGTGAAACTAAACTGTTTAGTTTAGTATTAAACTTTTTAATATATTTTAAATCATGTCTTAACATGAAATCTTTTTCTTGTTTTCTTAAATCATATACTTTAGAGAGTAATACAGCATCATTAGAGTTTTTAGCTATATCTTGTACTGTATGGACTGATTTTCTCAAACTTCCATAAAGTCCATCAGTTGGATTAAGACCAATCTCTTGTTGTTTTGAAATAAGACTATAAAATACTGACTTGTACTCATCTATAATAGAAATCAAAGCATTGATTTCACGAGTATCTGAACTATGGTCATTTAAAATATCTTTTAGTGTACTAGCATCTTCTTTTAAAATAGAAATATTTTTCTCGAATTTAGCCTTATATTTCATATCATTTCGTGATAAGAAGTCCTTTTCATTACGTCTAAGCATTAACATATCAGATTTAATTTGGGAAACTTTAGACTGTGCTTTCCCAAGAGCTTTCATATCGCTTACAGCATGATAAAGTAAAAATGCCATAGCAGAGAAGCCAATTACTGCCATTGCAGAGGCAAAAAATAAATTTGCTTTTATTGATATATTAGTTAACATTAATAATCCTTTTTTCTTATTATACATAAAAAACTACATTCCCAAATAAGGTTTTAAAACTTCTGGAATATCTATACTTCCATCTTCATTTTGATTGTTTTCCATAATAGCTACTAATGTTCTACCAACAGCTAATGATGAACCATTTAGTGTATGAACGAAAGTGTTTTTCTTTCCATCTTTGTAACGGATTTTAGCTCGTCTTGCTTGGAACTCTCTAGTGTTTGAGATAGAAGAGATTTCACGGTATTGGTTTTGACCTGGTAACCAAACTTCTATATCTGTTGTATATGCAGCTCCAAAACCTAAATCACCAGTACACAAGTTAACTAAACGATGAGGTAGTTCAAGGGCAGTTAGAATGTCTGATGCACATGACACCATATCTTCAAATATTTGTTCACTCTGTTCAGGTTTTGCAATAGTTACAAGTTCAACTTTATGAAATTGATGCTGTCTAATCATTCCACGTGTATCACGACCAGCCGCTCCTGCTTCTTTTCTGAAACAAGATGTATATGCTGTCATCTTTATAGGAAGTTGAGTCTCTTGAAGTATCTCATCTTGAAAAAGATTTGTTACCGGGACTTCAGCAGTAGGAATTAAAAATAATTCCTGGTCTTGCATCTTGTATAGGTCATCTTCAAACTTTGGAAGTTGTCCTGTTCCTTCTAGTGCTGTACGGTTTACAAGTGCTGGTACGCTTACTTCTTCAAAACCACGAGAGCGGTTAAAGTCTAACATAAAGTTTATAAGTGCACGTTCTAGCCTAGCACCCATTCCAAAGCTTGCAGAGAAACGACTAGTTGCTATCTTAACACCACGTTCAAAGTCTATCCATCCATTCTCTTCTGCCAGTTCCCAGTGCTCTTTTGCAGTAAATGAAAATTCTTTTGGAGTTAGAACTTTTTTTATCTCTACATTATCATCTTCATCAGCACCATCTGGAACACTATCATCAGGTATATTAGGTATAGCCATTGCAAGTTTTTCTAACTCTTCTTGTCTTTCTCTTTGGATATCAAGGGCTTCAGTAATTTTTATTTTATTTGCATCTACTTTAGCTTTTAACTCGTTAATGTCCTTACCTTCACGCTTGTAAACACCAAACTCTTTACTCATTGCATTTTGATCAGCTTGAAGTGTCTCATATGCTGCTTTAGCAAGTTTTAGTTTTTCATTTTTTTCTTTAAGTGATTCTATTAGTGAAGTGTCAACTCCCTTACGAGCAAGTTTAGCACTTACTCCGTCGAAATCTTTTTGTAGTAGTTTTAGGTCAATCATTTATGTTTGGTCTCTCTTATTTTAATATATCTTTAGCCAGTTGAAATTGGTTAGCTGTCATTAGGTGGATTTTTGGGTGAATTTCTTTTATGTCATCAAAAAGTTTTTTACTAAGTTCAAATCCAACTTTGTACTCTTCCTCAGGACCTTGTGCATTTGCTTTTCTTAATAACTCTAGCCAATTGTCGGGAACATTTATCCCAGGTACATGCGCTGATAAAAATTGTGCAGTTCTAAGTTTAGTAATAGGAAATATCCCTAAAATTAGTTCACCTCTTTTATTTTCAGAACAGCATTCATCATTTGCGGCATCACGAAGTTCTAGTAACAGTTTTGCACCTTCTACATCGTACACAGGTTGCGTTATTATTCCTAATGCACCATGTTTGATTTTCTTTTGCATCTTTTTTTGAAGCGTTTTAGGATTTTTTGCATATGAGTTTACAACAGCAAAAGGATAGATAGTTTTAGGCTTACATGTAAGAGGTTTTCCAGCATGATTCATCCCAGAGTTAAAAGCAGAAATGATATCTAAAAGAAGTGATGAGTCTCCTTCAAAAACACCTTTAGTATGAGGTTGGTCACTCATTGTCGCTGGGTCACCTGTAAGAGCTAGAATAGCTCTTATGTCTACTTCATTAGCACCTAGTAAATCTGACTGAAGAGCAATCTTATTTCTATCTCGCATACTCATTGTTGCTAGTACTGGTTTGTTAAACTTATCTTGAAGCATTTTAGCAGCAAAAAGAGCATTGTACTTTAGCTTTGCAAGAGGGTTGTCTGTTGTACTAAAAGCATCTACGTGATGTTGCAGACCTAACTCTTCTATTTTCTCCATAATTGGAGCAAAAACAGGAGAGTGCCCGGGCGTAGTCTCTAGCGTTATATATGTGTCGTTTTTTAATTTATTTATTAGTTCATCAAACAAAAAAAATCCTAAATTCAAGTAGTAGTGGCTATAATTGCGACATTATAACTAAAGAGAGAAAAATATATGTTAAAACTAGCAGTTTTTGATTTTGATTCAACGCTTATGGATGGCGAAACTATTGATTTTTTTGCAGATGAACTTGGCATTGGTGAAGAAGTTGCAAAAATAACTGAAGAAGCTATGAGTGGAAGGCTAGATTTTTTTGAATCTCTTCAACAAAGAGTAGGACTTTTAAAAGGTCTTGACTTTAATGTAGTTGAAAAAATATCTCAAAATTTACCTTATATGCCAGGTGCAGTTGAAACTATAGCTGAGCTCAAGAGTAGAGGTATGACTGTGGTATGTTTTAGTGGTGGTTTTAGAACTGCTACTACTTATGCAAAACACATCTTAGGATACGACGCAGACTTTTCAAATGCTCTACATTCAAAAGATGGAAAGCTTACTGGACTGGTTGGCGGAGACATGATGTTTAATTACTCTAAGGGTGATATGCTAACTCGTCTTCAAAACATTTTAGGTGTAAGCGAAGAAGAGACTTTAGTTTGTGGTGATGGTGCAAATGACTTGAGTATGTTCGCTCATGCAGGTACTAGAGTTGCTTTTTGTGCTAGAGAGATACTAAAAAAAGAAGCGAATATTATTATAGAAGAAAAAGACTTAACACAAATATTGGAGAAAATATAATGCTTGATAACTCAGTATGGAGACAGTATAACAAAGAGAATAATTTTAGAGAGATGCTTGCTAGATTTACTAAACTAGATATTATTGATTTGATTGAAGATGATAAAGCGCTTTATGCCGTACTAAAAGCTAAATTGACAAAAAAAGAGCTAAGACTCTTTGCTATGGATAGTGCTCAACTTGAAAACAGTGAACTTAAGTCAGCATTTGATTATAGCGATGAAGATCTTGAAAAAGCAAAGTTCAAACTATACAAAAAGCTAAAGCAAGACAAAGTACGTTTAGACCTAAGAGCCTAAGTAAAACTTGTCAAATATATTTGCCTTAGTTAGAGGTTTCAAAATAATCTTATAATTTAGCTTATCTTGATACATACTAATTGATGGTAACTGTTCCTGCGATACCAATATATACAGACAGCTATTTTCCGCTAATGATTTAATTTTTTTATGATGTTTTAGCAAGGCTTTTGTTATTAAAAGACCATTCTGAAATATAGAATCATGATAATCCAAATCAATAACTACTTTGCAGTAAGTCTCTTTTTCTAGAGCACGTTTAAGTATAGAATTTTTAGTGTACAAAAATATATCAAGATATGGAAGCTTTTTAGCTAGTTCATTTTTAAACAGATCTAATGTATCTAGATTTTTAGATAGTAAAATTACTTTTTCAATATCATATTTATGAAATTGTTTCATATCTTCGGGTGATATAATTTTTTTATTACATAAAAGGTTATGTGTGTTAAACATTTGGTCTTTTAGATAACTTTTTAAATGCTTTGCGATTGTAGGAGATTTTTTAGCTTTTTGCCATGCTGTAGAGTTCGCTTTATGTATGTAAAAAGGTATTATTTGTAGCTTTATATACCTAAGAGACATTTTTATGTGCTCATATATAGCATTGATATTTTCACTACTCTTAGCTATCTTCTCAAAATATTTACTAATTTTATCTTTATTGTATAACTCTTTTACTTTCTCTTGCAGACTCTGTAGCTCTTGTATATGTTGTAGTATCAACTTTGTTTCAGTAGCCTGATAATTAATATCAATAGATGTAAAAACCTCTAATAGATCATCAAAATATGGCATAAAATCTTCGTATGTATATTTATCTTGTGTATTTATTCTTTTTTTTGTTTTATTGAGAAGATGATTAATAGGTAGAATAAAAATAAATCTTATATCTTCGAGAGTAGACTTCTCGGAGAGAGAATTTTTTGCTGCAGTAATTATTTTATCAAATTCAGAAACTACTCCTAAGTCTTGAAACTTTTCTGGTTCACGCCATCTATCATATATGTTCTTAATTAGAGGAAGGTTTAGTTGGTGAGTTTCGTCAATTTCAAAGATATATGAATCTAAAACAGAGTTAAAAAGCATAAAGAATTCATCGTTATTTACAACGTTGTTATGTTCAAATTCTAGGTTAATCATAGGCTCTAAGATATCAGTTTTTAATTCAAGTGACTCTTTTTGGAGATAATCACTAATCCATGAGTTTAAATACTGAGTCTGTTGTGAATGGTTTTGCTTTATTTCTTTAGTTTCATCTAGTTTGATCTTCGCATTTTGACTTATCTGGTTGAAAGATTCTGAAAAAGTTTCATCATTGAAAGGTTTATATATAACACCTTGTATATGCTCTAAACTTTTTTTATGGATACTACCCTTGTTGACTTGAGTACTCATAAAGATTACATCTAAAGACGATATGCGGTTAGTATCAATTAATCTATCTATTAGTTCTTCACCAGTTAGTCTAGGTATCATTACATCAGCTATAACAAGTGATATTTCCGGGTGACTACCTAAAAATTCAAATGCTTCCATACCATCATAAGCTATATGTATATGTTCTACATCAAAGGCATAGCCATCTATCTTATTTAACAATAGGGCTTTAGTAGTTATTTTTGTGATGACTTTAGAATCATCTATAATCAGCACATCAGTAGGTTGCATTTAATTACTTTATAATAAATTCTAATAAATACTACCATATATTAGATATATATAAAATTATTTATTTAAAATTATTTTAAAAGAGACTCTTCTTGATTTCTCTTTATCTTCCTTTTCTTGGAATGTAACTTTTTTAGAAAAACTCATACCTGAACCCTTTAAAATTTCACTCAACCATTTTTGAATATTAGAAGGGTTATTTTTATACATATAACTAAGAGTTGAAAAAGAACGGTTCATTGATAGTTTCTCATTATTTAAAAATGATGCTTCAAAATCAACTCCAGCCCATTCACTTGATGTATGTCCATTAATCTCAAATGAATTTATAGACTCTTTATATTTATACATAAAGTCGATAAGTTTTGTACTAAAGCCCTTTAAGAATTTTTCTTGAATAGCAGTAAGTTTGTATTCTGATGTTTTAAAGTATAAAGCTTTATCTATTAGGTTGATACTAAGATCTTCTTTTATTTCTAGTTTATGAGATGATATTTCATACTTAAAGAGTTCACATAGCGCTTCATAAAAGTCAATAGATTTCGGAGATACTTGAGATATAGAAAGGTCCTCATTTAGTTTAACAAGCCACATGTTTGATTCTTGAGAGTTGTTGTTTGTGTTTAATCCAACTGCGACTGCCTTTGAATCATTGAGAATAGTTACTCTGTTAAATGAGTCGTAGTTTTCATCTCCAAAGTGCTCTTGGGCAAGCATGTCTAACTCACTGTTAAGTAGTATAGATAGAGCATCTGTGTTGTATCTGTCTTTTACACTACCAACGCCAATTATATTAGAGTTTGAATACTCCTTTATATCTTTTAGTTGACTTGAGTAGTTTGTATGTATATCTTTATCTATTAGTATGTTTCCAAGTATGTCAAATTTTAAAAGTCTCACTTGGTCTTTACGAAGATCATCTTGTTCTGATAATGAAGCTAAAAAGTTATTGTCTTTTAGTCTTATAATCTTATGAGGAGTTGTCTGCTTTTCACTTTTGTACTGATTTAACCACAACTTATCTCCATGTTCACTTATTCTCATCAAAATGACATTTTTAAAGTTTTCATACTTGGTTTGACCAGTAACCATTATAGAACTATCTGATGCCTCAACTGCATCAAAACCGTGGTCATCATTTTTTGTTCCATACTTTTTTGACCATAGTTGTTTTCCAGATGATGAAAATCTCGTTAGGTATATGTCACTCAGACCAAGACCACTCTCAAATACATCAGTATGATAAGATCTTGTCGTAGTAGAACTTCCAACTGCTAGTACTCCACCATCACGTAGAGCTACTAAGTTGTTTAGCCTATTGTTGTCACTTGTACCAAACTCTTTACTAAATAGTATATTTCCATGAGAGTCCATTTTAATTATTAAAAGAGAACCTTTGAGAGTATATCCTCCAACAAAGTAGCCATTTTTTGGTGTTTTTGTAATAGCTGTTGCTTCACTGAAGTTAGATAGTTGAAGAGACTTCCTGTCATCAATTTTCGTAGTATTTGAGACTTTTACAAGATGAATCTGGGAACCATTGTCATTTGACAAACTTGATAAGTAGTCAAAGGCATTTGTATATGAAGTTCCAGTTTTTTGTGAGTTTGTTTTAAAAGATTTAACAAAACCTACTGCTGTAAGTGTACGGTCATAGTTTTGTACTACATCTACTAGCGCGTTGTTAAATGGCTCGTCAATGATAATAGAATAGTCTTCTTGTTTTGCATGTATGGATGATATGAGGATTAGTAAAGTTAAAATATATTTCATATAGGTACTTTTTTTACTTGTTATATAGCAATAAATATTCCCAAATATACTGGAACGAAATGTGTTAGAATATAGCTATGAAACAAATTGATATATGTACAAACTGTTATGCACACTTAATGGGTAATACCGTCTACCTCTATGTAGATAATGAGTTTACCGAAATGCTCTATATAGATGAGATTGAAAGTATAGAAGACCCTATACCGCTCATAGTAAGAGAAGTTGAGCTTTCATCTAGACCTAGTTTGTACTCATGTATGGAACTGTGAATTAATTTATAAAAATTAAACCTACTCTTAACATTCTATTTCCTTATTGGTTTTCTACTAGTGTGAATGGTGCTACTTCTTGTTGTGAAGGGCATTCAAGATAAAGACTAATAAATCCATTTCCTCTTATAGGGTCTTGCATAACAGCTGTATTGGTTTCAGATACAAAATTACCATCTGGATAGATTAGTACATAAAGGCTTGATCTATCTAACTCTCCTACATTAAATCCTATAGCATGCTTATCTAGTGTGTGTTGATGTATACCTCTTATAGACACAATATTTAAACTTTTCATATCTAGAGGTAAAAACCCATCCCCTTCTTTAAAATTAATCCAAGGGTCACCATCAAAAGTACAGTTTATATCGTAGTTTGCTTTGTATAATACATTGTATGTATTATGTTTATCAGCTGGTATACCAGAAACATTTATTATCTTTAGTGTACATCCCGAAAACAACATCGCTATTACTATCGATAAACTTACCTTTAACATTTTATTTCCTTATCTATTTTAACTATTGTATTATCATAAATCTTAATATACCATCAAGGGATTTCATGGAGTCATATAAGAACTTTTTATTTTTTTGAGGCAATGACGGTATTGAGTTTAAGATAACATACTTGATTACAATATCCTGGCATTAAATTGCTTAAAGCGATTAGGAATTGAATATATTTATAAGTTGAGTGTAAAAAAGTTAAGAGTGGATTGTTTGTTGTATTAGTCCCACATAGTGGGACTAGAGAAGACCTATTTAAGGTTTTCGAATGGTGCAGTAACTACTTGCTTACGAGTTACAGTATATGGAACTAATGCCGCAGCACGAGCTCTTTTGATTACTGTAGAAATCATGTCTTGGTGACGTTTACAGTTACCTGTTAAACGACGAGGCATAATTTTATATCTCTCTGAAAGTGAGAAGCGAAGTGCTCCTACATCTTTATAATCCATGAAGTCAACTTTTGCTTCACAGTATTTACAATATCTCTTTTTGTATTTTCTTCTTTCTGCCATGTTATTTCCTTTTGTTATTTATTTCTAAAATGGAATTTCATCTTCATCAATGTCAATCACTGGAACAGAGTTGCTACTTGGCATCTGCTGAGCTGGACTTTGGTATGACTGCTGCTGTTGTTGCTGCGGTTGACCATAGCTTTGTTGCTGAGCTGGTGCTTGATAACTCTGAGCTTGTTGTGATTGCTGAGGCTGACCCTGAGAAGCTTGACCTTGAGGTGCTTGGTAGTTACTACCTCCACCTTGGTTGTCGCCTTTAGAATCTAACATCTGCATAGTTTCAACAACTACAGAGTGTTTAGAGCGTTTTTGTCCATTTTGATCTGTCCATTGGTCAAAGTTAAGTCTACCTTCTACTAGGATTTTACTCCCTTTTCTAAGGTATTGGTTAGCAATCTCTGCACTTCTTGCAAAGAAAGTAATATCTACAAAACAAACTTCATCTTTCTTTTCACCATTACTAGTGAATTTACGGCTTGTAGCTATAGCAGTGTTTGCTATACCCATTCCGCTTTGAGAGTATCTAAGTTCGATATCGCGAGTTAAGTTTCCAACCAAAATAACTTTGTTATACATGAGTCTTCCTTATTTGTTTAGGCTATTGCCAATTACTCTGCTGCTGGTGCTTCAGCTTCTGGAGCTGGAGTTTCAGTTGCTGGAGTTTCTGCTACTGGAGCTTCTTCAGTTTTTACTTCTTCTTTTGCAGGTGCAGCAGCTTTTTTCTGAGCAGTTTGCACTAGTTTATCAAAAGCAATAACTTCACGGTTAGTATCATATTTGATAGTAACAAATCTTAAAAGGTCTTCGTTAATACGGAAACGTCTTTCGATTTCGTTGATTGCTGAAGGAGCAATAGTATAATAAATAACATGGAAATATCCACGTTCATTTTTATCAATTGGGTATGCAAGTTTTCTCATTCCCATTGTGTCTGTAGTAGTGATTTCACCACCATTTGAAGTGATCACTTCTTCGATAGCTTTAACGCTAGCTTGAATCTCTTCTGCTGTTAATGTCGGTTTAACGATAACTAAGTTTTCGTATTTTCTCATAGAGTATAATCTCCCTTTGGTATTTTGCCTATACTAAAATATAAGCTTTTGTTTCCCCTTCGGATGTGTACATATCATCAAAAATTTAATGATACAAAGAGAAAGGAACGCGGGATTATATACAAAGTATGCTTAAAACATAATAATGATGTCAATCTGACATATTTATAATACTGTTTTTAGTTTTTCGATATAGTGTTGAAAATAAAATATATTTTATCAAAATTAGGATTTAAATAGATATGCCAAAAAGAAAAAAAACATTAAAAAAACCAGCTAAAAAAGGTTCAAATGCTTTAAACATTATAGCTTGGATATTAGCAGTAATCGCTATAGTGCTTGTAGCTTTGATAGGTGGATATTATGTGGGTTATGAAGATGCAAGAGATGAGATTGTCAAAAAAGAGCGTAAAAAACAAAAAAAACGACTGGATATGATTCAGAAGTTAGAAACTACAGCGCATAAAAAGAGTGATGATAGTGTCAACAAAAGATTGAAAGAGCTTCTTAAAAAAGATGTAGTTAAACATGAAATTAAAATAGAAGAAAAAGTGGAAGCAAAGATTGAAAATCAAAAGTTTGAAAAGCATATAGATGCTTCTCATGAGTATGACATAGCTTCTCTTCCAAAAGCTCCAAAGAGAGAAGTAAAAATAATCTCAAAAAAACCTAAGCTAGCAATAATTATAGATGATGTTAGTGTTCGTTCACATGTAGAGGCGATAAAAAGTTTAAATATACCTCTAACAATGTCTTTTCTACCACCTAGTAAATACAGACCAAATTCGCATACACTAGCAGCTAAAGAAGAGTTCTATATGGTGCATTTACCTATGGAAGCAAAGAACTTTACTAAAGAAGAACCATTTACTCTAAGAGTATCGGACTCTCAAAAAATGGTTCAAAAAAGAGTGGCAAAAATAAAAGAGTTATTCCCAAGTGTTAAGTATATAAATAACCACACTGGAAGTAAGTTCACTTCTGATGAATTAGCTGTAAACAAACTCATATATGCACTAGATAAACAAGGAATTGATTTTATTGACAGTAGAACTATAGGTACTACAAAAGTACCACTGGTTATGAAAAATTATGGTAAAAAGTACATAGCTAGAGATATATTTTTAGATCATGAAAGTGATAAAGAGTATGTAATAGAACAGATAAAAAAAGCTATAAAGATTTCAAAAGCACACGGTACTGCTATCGCAATTGGTCATCCTCATGAAAATACACTCTTAGCTATAAATGAGTCTAAAAAACTCTTTGAAGATGTAGAGTTAGTCTTAGTCAACAGGCTCTACTGATGCAACTTATACAAGATAATATTCCTGCACTATCTTGTATGCAAAAATACCCTTCACAACTATTTTATGATGGGAACTTAGAACTACTAAAGAAGGTTAAAATATCTATAGTAGGCAGTCGTAAACCTACAAAATACTCTCGTCAAATCATCCAACAATTGTCATCAAAACTCTCAAACAATGGCGTATGTATTGTAAGTGGTGGTGCGATGGGAATTGATGCAGTAGCTCACAGTGGAGCAACATCTTCAAATACAATATCGGTTTTACCATGTGGAGTAGATATCCGCTACCCTGCTGTAAATAAAAACTTACTAAACGATATATCTAAAAATGGTCTTTTACTTAGTCAATTTGATATAGGGTTTAAAGCAACGCCATGGAGTTTTGTAACTAGAAATGAACTTGTAGTTGCACTTGGTGATGTCTTAGTTGTTGGTGAGGCGGACGAGAATAGTGGAACAATGAGAAGTGTAGAGTATGCTTTAAAAATGGGTAAAGAGATATATGTACTTCCCCAAAGAGTAGGGGAGAGTGAGGCTACAAACAGACTGCTTCAAGATAACAAGGCAAAAGCAATTTATGACATAGATGAGTTTGTCTCAAAGTTTTCTACATGTACAAATCTACATGTAGAAAAAAAAGTAGATGAATTTTTAGAGTTTTGTTCTAAAACTCCGTCATATGATGAAGTGGTAAATAAATTTCCAGAGAGAGTATTTGAAGCTGAATTAAATGGGGAGATTAGAGTTGAAAATGGTAGGGTTATATTATCAGCATAGCATCGCCATAAGAGTAAAAACGATATTTTTCTTCAATGGCAATTTTATATAATTCTTGAGCTTTATCTACACCTACAAAAGATGCTACTAACATTAAAAGAGTTGACTTTGGTAGGTGAAAGTTAGTCAGTAAATGGTTTACCCTACTTGGTTTGTTGTTTGGGTGTAAAAAAAGGTTTGCTTCACCACGTTGAACTTTTCCATGCTTGTCATAAAACTCAACTGTTCTTGTAGAAGTAGTTCCAACGCATAAAACAGGTATGTCAGAATCAAGAATATTTTTAGCTTTGTCTGATATGTCGTAATACTCCGAGTGCATAGGATGTTCTGTGATTACCTCATGCTCTACAGGTTTAAATGTTCCACTACCAACATGAAGAGTTACAAATGCATGCTTGTGGTTTAAACATACTCTTTTATGCTGTTCATCTGTAAAGTGAAGAGAAGCTGTTGGAGCTGCTACTGCACCTGCATTTTGCGCAAATACACTTTGGTATTCACTTTCGTCTTCTTGGTTGTCTTCTCTTTGTATA
Organism: Sulfurimonas sp.; assembly: GCA_028044295.1. Lineage (GTDB taxonomy): Bacteria > Campylobacterota > Campylobacteria > Campylobacterales > Sulfurimonadaceae > Sulfurimonas. The sequence continues at coordinate 12,700 of JAOFSE010000012.1, read as the reverse complement.
TATGGAGGAAGAGGAACATGACCAATTTTGTCTATAATAGGTAGTACATCTTCAAATCTTGCAAGAGTTTCATTTATAAAGAAATGAACAACTCTACTTCCATCTTGATTTAGTGTTTGCACTTCTACATGTAGGTTCTCTTCAAACACTACTTTTGTACCAACTTTTACCTTACCTCTTAGATACACATTTACATCATGAGCATTCAATGCTCTATTTATAAGTAGTTCAATTTTTCCACCGCTTGGCTTATGACCATAAAGTCTTGCCTTAATAACCTTAGTGTCATTAAATATTAGTGCGCAATTACTTGGAATGAACTCTTCAAAACTTGCAAACGTAGTATGAGTGATTTCGTCTGTAGTGCGATTATAAACTAAAAGCTTTGCAGCATCTCTTGGACTTGCTGGGTGAGTAGCTATGAGTTCATCAGGAAGAGTGAAGTCATAGCTGGAAGTTAAAAGTTCTTGATTTGTCATCTATCTATTTAAGATTTATTGATTTGAGCTCTTTGAGCTTCCTCTACATCATCAATGTCTTCTTCCTCGTAAGGAGGAGCAGGGTTTACCATTCTAACAATTAAGATAGAGAATCCATAAAGAATAACTAGTGGTCCGGCCATTAGAAGTTGAGTTAAAACATCTGGAGGAGTAAGCATCGCGGCTACGATAAAGATGATGATTACAGCGTACTTGAAAAAGTCTTTCATTTGTCTGTCATCTACTAAGCCAAGTAGTGCTAGAAAATATGCAAAGATTGGAAGCTCAAAAGCTATACCAAATCCAAACATAATCTTTGTAAAGAAACCTACATAATCTTCTATATTTATAAGTGGCGTAAACTTGAAACTACCAAAGGTAATAAGAAAGTCAAAACCAAAAGGAGTAACGATGTAGTAGGCAAAAAGTACACCTACAGCAAACATAAATGTTCCACCAAGTACAAATGGAATAATCATCTTTTTCTCATTTGCGTAAAGGGCAGGAGCTATAAACATCCATATTTGTGAAAGTATGATAGGTAATGCGCCTAGAATAGCTGCAAAGAATGAAACTTTCAGAGCTACAAAAAATGCTCCACCAATTTGGCTTGTAGTTACTTTACCGTCAATCGCATAGTTAGTTCCATCTGCTGCTTCTACAGATTTTTTACCAACTTCAGCAAGAGCAGTGTTAAGTGGTTCTACCATCCAACTTAAAATTGCTTCATGAAAGTAAAACATAACAAAAAACATCACAAATAGACTGGCAACAGATATACCAAGTCTTTTTCTAAGCTCAACTAAATGAGGTTTTATATCATCAAACATCTTTACTCTCGTCTTTTTCTTTTTTCTTTTTTTTCTTTTTGATTGTTACTTCTTCTGGCTTTGGCTCATCAAAGAAACCATCATCTTCATAGTCTTCATCTAGCTCAAGACTTGTAAGTTCAGCAGCCATTTTTTTAACATCTGTTGCACTCTTGACTTGTTCTCCAGCTGAAAGAAGTTCTTGCTTGTAAGCAAGTGCTTCTTCTTTCATATCTTTTACATTTATCTCTTCTTCTATAGACTCTTTTACAGAACCAATAGTATTTTTAGCATTCTTCAAAAATTTTGCAATATCTATCATAGCGCTTGGTAGCTTATCTGGACCAAGAAACAAAATAGCGATAACAGCAATAATTAGTATTTCGGTAAAACCCATACCAAACATAAAATATCCTCATAAGTATATAAATTATTTAAGTCTGTGATTCTACCTAAAGAATAATTAAATTAGGATATAAAGAGTGCAATCTCATCTGCTAAGAGATAGTTATCGTTAAAAAACCTGTTGTTATTAAGAATTAATTTTTTTTCATCAACTAAAATTTGAGCTTTTTTAATTTCATCTTCATTGAGAATATCTTTTGAAACTCCTAAACAAGAACGCAGACCTAAAAATATTTTTTCTAGTTTTTGATCTTCATCTGAGAGTGTTTCGACTCTAATATCGTTTGGATTTTTTATATAATCTTCAATGTTACATGTAGGGTAATACCGATTATTTGAAAGTTTACCAACCGCACCACTTCCTAGACCAATATAGTCTTTGTATTCCCAGTAACCTTTGTTATGCGCACTTTGATAAGTTCCAAAATTACTGATTTCATACTGATTAAAACCATTGGACTGTATCTCATCAAAAATCCATTCAGTAATATCTAAAATTTCTTTTGACATATGCGGTTTTGACTCAAAAGCAGTTCCCTCTTCGATAGTTAAAGCATAGGCACTAATATGATTTATTGGAAGGGACATTGCAGTCTTTATATCATGACGTAGTAATTCTTTTGTATCTCCAAGTGTTGCATAAATAAGATCTAATGATAAGTTTTTAAAACCTATATCTTTAGCGTTTTGTATAGCTTCAAGTGCTTGATCACTTGTATGGGCTCTGTTTAAAATTTTTAGCTTATCTTTGTTGAAACTTTGAACTCCAAAACTCACTCTGTTTACACCAAGTTCATACATTCCGTGAAGCCATTCTTTTGTTGCACTATTTGGGTTTGCTTCTGTTGTAATCTCTATATTATCCATCAAATAAGGTTTTAATGTTGTGAAAATATTTTTATATAGGTCGGGTTCAACAGTTGAGGGAGTACCTCCACCTATAAAAATAGTTTCTATCTCTTTGTTCGTGATATTGAATCTTTTTATCTCATTTGAGAGTTGTTTTTCAAGTGCATTCATGTACTCTTGTTTTAAGTCAAACTTGTCTACATAAGAGTTGAAAGAACAGTAGGAGCATTTAGAATCGCAAAATGGAATATGTATATAAAGTAGCATGTGAAAGTATAGCTTATAGACAATTAATATTAGATGTGATAGAGTACATACAATAAATTTAGACTATGGAGTTACTATTGGAAAATATTGATAGCTGTTTAACAAATTTAAAAGAGTATTATTCAAGTACTAACTCTATAGAACAAAAACATATTGTACGAATTCTTCAAACACTTGCAGACGCTACTAAAAATAAAAACATGGATGAAGTGTCCCAGCATTTAGGTGGGCTTGACAATATAACTAACCTTCCAAGTCGTGAAGCATTAATCTGTGATACAGCTCTATTAAAAGAAGATGCTATGTTAATCTATCTTCATATAAATCAAATAGGTGCGATTAAAGATTTGTACGGAATGGATGTAGTGAATAAGATTATACAAGAAAAGTCTGAATACTTAGAGAGAGTAATGCGTGGGGACTCGATAAAGGTATACCATATAGACATGCAAAAGCTTGCAGTTTTAGTGACAAAAGAGAGTCAGTTTGAACAAGCTTTTGCAATTTTGAAGTACACACTTTTTGACAATATCGACCAAGCTGTTTTTGAATGTGAAAAAGAGCACTCAATAGTTACCGACTACACGGTTGGAATCTCTTACGGTATTGAACATTTACTTCATCGTGCAAATGTTGCTCTTCAAGAAGCGATACTTGCTAAAAAGAAATATAAAATATTTTCTACATGTACGGATACACAAGACCTTCAAAGATCATCTTTAGACAGGTTAAAAGTATATAAAAGTGCTCTGCATAGTGGTAATATAATTCCATATTTTCAGCCTATCGTTAATGCTTCAGATGGAAAGATTATGAAGTATGAAGCTCTAGCTAGAATAAAAACAGATGATGGGAAAATATTATCGCCATATGAGTTTTTAAACTCAGCTATAGAAGACAAAACGTTCGAGTTTTTTTCAAGACAGATGATACAAAAAGTTTTTGATGTTTATTCCAAAAGTAAAGTACATATGTCTATTAATGTTACATATGAAAATATAAGTTCTCCAACAATGGTGGACTATATAAGAAATAGACTTGAAAAATTTGGTGGAGAAGGCATTACATTTGAAATAGTAGAAACTGAGGAGATTAAAGAATACAGAATTGTAGATAATTTTATTGCACTTATTAAAGAGTATGGTGCGAAAGTGTCTATAGATGATTTTGGTTCAGGTTATTCAAACTTCACAAATATTATAAAACTAGATATTGATTATATTAAAATTGATGGGTCACTTATAAGACAACTTGAAGAAGATACTAAAGTTAAAAGTATGGTGTCTGGACTGATACAATTTGCTAAAAACATTGGTGTAGAAACTATAGCTGAATTTGTAAGTTCAGAAGGTATTAATAATGTGGTTAAAGAAATAGGGGCTGATTATATTCAGGGTTACTATTACGGAGAGCCAAAGTCAGCCGAAGAATATGGAATAATATAAGTTTAATTGCTTTTTTAGTATAATCGCGCAATTATATACTAAAATAGAAGTGAATTTATGAGTAAAAAAGATTTATATCGTCCTAATGTAGCGATGATAATAGTGTCAAACTCTTACCCACAAAAAAAAGAGATTTTTTTAGCACAGAGAAATGATTTGTCTGATGTATGGCAGTTCCCTCAAGGTGGAATTGACAAAGGTGAAGAAGTACAAGAGGCACTTTTCCGTGAACTTGAAGAGGAAATAGGCACAGATAAGGTTGAGATAATATCTGAATACCCAGAGTGGTTGTCTTATGATTTCCCTCCTAAAATAGCTGCTAAAATGGAACCATGGATTGGTCAAAAACAGAGATACTTTTTAGTAAAACTTCTATCTGATGCTAAGATAAATATAGAGACTGAACATCCAGAGTTTAGTGACTACAAGTTTGTTGGTATTGACGAAGTACTAGACATAAGTGCTAGTTTTAAAAAAGATGTATATGAGAGTGTAATAAGTTATTTTAAAGATGAGGGTCTACTTTAGATGTTAATAGTACAAAAATTCGGTGGAACTAGTGTTGGAGATTTGGATCGTATTCAAAATGTTGCAAATCGTGTAAGCGCTACAAAAAAAGATGGTAACGATGTAGTTGTTGTTGTATCTGCAATGAGTGGAGAGACTAATAAACTTGTTGGTTATGCAGAACATTTTTCTAAAAATGCAAGTAGAGCAGAGATGGATATGCTTCTAAGCTCAGGCGAGAGAGTAACAGCTTCACTCCTTTCAATTGCACTTAATGAGATGGGTTTACCTGCAGTTGCTATGACAGGTAGAAAAGCTGGAATAGTTACAGACAACTCTCATACTAAAGCACGTATAGAAGAGATTAACCCAGAGGTGATGAACGAAAACATAAAAGAGGGTAAAATAGTTGTAGTAGCTGGTTTTCAAGGTGTTAATGAAAATGGTGATGTGACAACTCTTGGACGTGGTGGAAGTGACCTTTCAGCAGTTGCTATAGCTGGTGCTATTAAAGCTGATTTATGTGAGATTTATACTGATGTTAGTGGTATTTACACTACTGACCCACGCATAGAACCTAAAGCTAAAAAGCTTGACAACATATCTTATGATGAGATGTTAGAATTGGCATCTTTAGGTGCGAAAGTACTACAAAATCGTTCAGTAGAGTTAGCAAAAAAATTAAATGTAAATTTAGTAACAAGAACAAGCTTTTCAAATGAAGAGGGAACATTAATAACTAAGGAAGAAAATATTATGGAAGCACCATTAGTAAGCGGAATCGCATTAGATAAAAATCAAGCTCGTATATCGTTAATGGGTGTGATAGATAAGCCAGGAATTGCTTCTGAAATTTTTAATAAATTAGCAGATGCAGAAGTAAATATTGATGTTATTATTCAAAATAAAGCTCATGATGGAACTACAAATATTGACTTTACTGTTCCTGTTGGTGACTTGAATGATGCTAAAGGTGTTGTGGATGCATTTGTTGAGAGTGGTGATATTAAAGACGACTCTTACAATGAAAAAATTTGTAAGGTTTCTGTTGTTGGTGTTGGGATGAAGTCTCACACTGGTGTTGCAGCAAAAGCATTTTCAACAATGGCAGATGAGAACATAAATATCAACATGATTTCAACTTCAGAGATTAAAGTTTCTATGGTTATAGATGAAAAGTATGCAGAGTTAGCTGTTAGAAGCCTTCATAATGCTTACGAGTTAGATAAGTAACCAAATTATGCCTAATACAGGAGAGTTTGCACAGTGGAGTCTTGACGCTATTAGAGAAGAGGGAAGTAGCTTCTCTTGGTTAGAAGAGCAAAGATTTGACTGGACTATTGCAACGTCTCTAGCACTAGAACAAATTTTAAATGGCAAGACTATTATTTTAATCACTGACGACAAAAGAAAGTGGCTTGAAAAGTATATTATTACAAATATAAATAGCGAAAAACTTGATCGTCCTCTTTTACCAGTTGTAAGTATCTATAGTTTATATGCTCATTACAATAATGTAAATGGTGGAGAGATGATTAATATTGTTGAAGATATGATATCTCTAGCTACAAAAGATAATTATTTCTTTTGGTATATAGGTAGTGGCGATGATAAGCGAGCTGACATTGCTAAAAGAAAAGATACAAGCTATTTTTGGATGTTTGATGAAGAGTATCAGAACGCTTTTAATCTCAAATCATTTGATAAAGAATTAGATATTAAATTACTTCAGCTGTACCGTCTACTTGACTTGTCTATTAATGCTTCTATGTTTGGAGAGGTAGATGTCACTTCATGATTCACTCAAAGGTCATATATTAATATCAAGTGATATTGAAGCAGAATTTGAAAGACTCTCTCAAGAGTTAAAACCTTTTCGTGTAGTTAGGTTTATAGAAGAAGATTTTAAAATAGAACATGCAAAAGCAGTAGTTGCAGAATCTTATATAAGCGAATCACAAACAAAGTATATTATTATTGGTTCAAGTAGTTTTACAAATGTTGCTCAGAATTCACTTCTAAAAGTTTTAGAAGAACCACCTACTAATATAGAGTTTATAATTATTTCCCCAACAAAGTCAAATCTTCTTCCTACTGTTCGTTCTCGTCTTCCAATACTAAAAGGAGAAACTACTCACAATGTAGTTAGTCTTGAGATTAATCTTGCAAGATTAGATTATGAAGAGGTGTTTTCATTTTTAAAAGAGCATGCAAGAATTAAAAAGAGTGAGGCAAAGACTTTTATTGAAGCTTTATACCATAGAGCTACGGTGGTAGATATGTTGATTTTATCTACGCAGCAGTTAGATAATTTTGATAAGGCTTATAGGCTTTTAGAGTTAAACTCTAGACCACAAAGTGTTTTAGCTCTTATCTTGATGAGTTTTGTTGGTGACAAGAATGCAGGTTGAGGTACTCTCAAATAGTATTGATGCTAAAAAGTATATAAAAGAACTTGGTGTCGACAGTGGTGGAATTAGCATTCTTTCATCTAAAGCTTCGTTACATATTCTTTCTATCAGAGACTTACATGTAGGCGCGGCAAATATACTAAAACAAGATGCTTTAAGCATAGGAGCTGATTTAGCAGTACCAAGAGGAACTGTTTTAGCTCGTACACCTGAAGTAGACTGTATTCTTATAGCAACTACAGCTCAGTTAAAAACTCTTGGTAAAAAAGAGTTAGCTCAACCATTTGGATTAAAAGATTTAGCCCACCAACTTCAAGAGATTGTGAAAGTAAAGAAACCTCTACATGTAGATGTTATGGGTGTAATAAATGCTAATGATGATAGCTTCTTTTCAGAATCAAGATTTCGTAGTGACGATGCGATTGAAGCTATCAAGAATATGATAAATGACGGTGCTACAATTATTGATATCGGTGGTGTTTCATCTGCTCCTAACTCTTTGTCAGTAGAGGTAGAAGAAGAGCTACAAAGAGTTCAGCCTATCGTAGATGTTATAAAAAAAGAGAAGCTTTACGAGAAGTGTAAGTTTAGTATAGATTCTTACGAGCCTAAGGTAATAGAGTACGCTCTAAAAGGTGGTTTTTCTATTGTAAATGATATTACAGGTTTAGAGAATGATGAGGTCTGTAGACTATGTGCTTCATATAATGCGACAGCTGTAATTATGCATATGCAAGGTAATCCTACAAATATGCAAAATAATCCTAGTTATGAAAATATTTTAACTGATATATACTCATTTTTTGAGGCTAGAATACAAAAAGCTGAATCTTTTGGGATAAGTGATATAATAGTAGATATAGGCATAGGTTTTGGAAAGAGCCTTGAAGATAATCTAACTTTAATCAAGCATTTAGGTCATTTTTTAACTCTTAAAAAGCCTTTGTTGGTTGGTGCTTCTAGAAAGTCGATGATTGACAAAATATCTTCATCACTACCAGAAAATAGGTTGGCTGGCACGCTTACACTACATATGGAATCTATAAGAAATGGTGCTTCTATTGTTAGAGTTCATGACGTTTATGAACACATGCAAGCCTTGAAGGTACAAAAAGAAATAGACAATATATAATAAGGCAGTTTATGAAGTTTCCCTCAATTGGTGATATAGCCACTAAAGATCTTGCTACCGTACAAATAACAGATACTATTAACAAAGCTATCGATGTGATGTTAAAGCATGAACATAGAAATGTGATTGTAGTAGATAATGATAAGTTTTTTATTTTAACAGTATTAGATGTATTAGATATTGAGTCTAAAACAATCTGTTTAGATGAAAAACTTAGTAAGCTTAATCTTAAAGAAGTATCTACAATAGATAAAAAACGTAATATTTTAGATGCATTAGAATATTTAAATAACGATATAGAATATATATGTGTGCTAAATAAAGATAATTCACTTTACGGTATTGTTACCCATACAGATATTACTAGCAATATTGACCCAGATACTTTAATGGACAACTACACGTTACAAGACTTTTTGAAACTTGGAAAAAGAATGAAGTGGGTAAGTAAAAATGAGATAACTTCAATTCTACTTACTGATATGATAAATAACTTATTTGACAATGTAGTAATTGTTGAAGATAACAAACCTATAGGTATTTTGACGACAAAAGATGTAATGCGCTTAATTAAACATAGAGAGGAACTATCTTTACCTATTAGTGCACATATGTCATCACCTGTGGATACTATTATTAACACATCTTCAATAAAAGATGCCCTAGTTTTTGTTAAAGAAAAACATTATAAGAGAGTTGTTGTAGTAAATGAAAATGGAGATATCGCAGGTGTAATATCTCAAAAAGAATTAATCTCTTTGACATATGCAAAGTGGGCTATTTTAATGAAAGAGTATCAAGCAGAGTTAAGTGAAATAAATAATTTGCTTGAAAACCAAAATAAAGAGTTTGAGATTAAAGCTTCAACAGACTTATTAACAGGTCTGTATAATAGACATAAATTCTCTGAACTATATCTCTCATCTTATAAATCAATGATTCAAAGACATAATGACTTGTCTTTGCTAATAATGGATATTGATCATTTTAAAAATGTTAATGATAGTTTTGGACACAATACAGGTGATAAAGTACTTGTACAAGTATCTCATGTATTATTAAAGACATTAAGAAATATTGATATCGTATGTAGATGGGGTGGTGAAGAGTTTATAGTTTTACTCCCTACCTCTAGTTTAGAAACAGCATATAAATTAGCAGAAAAGTTAAGAATTAATATAGAAAGTGTAGAACTTGATGTCGTTGGACATATTACATGTAGTTTTGGTGTCTCACAAGTTGTTGAAGGTGATGAAATGGTTAGTGTAATTAATAGAGCAGATAATGCACTGTATCTAGCTAAAAATTCTGGAAGAAATTGTGTTAAAACAGAGAATGATTTAACGGATTAAATAAGTACATGTAGAAACTCTACATGTAAAGATGGATAGAGTAGTTGTTACTACTCTATCTCAGCGTCGATAACGTCTTCGTCATCTTTTTTCTTAGCTTGATCAGCTTCGCCTTGCTCGCCACCTTCTTTGTCTTTGTACATTTGTTCAGCCATTTTATGACTAGCTTCAGTAAGTACTTTTACTTTCTCTTCGATTTGTTCTTTAGTCGCAGACTCATCTTTTAGAGTGTCTTTAAGATCAGTAATTGCAGCTTCGATTTTAGCTTTTTCTTCAGCTTCTAGTTTTTCACCCATCTCTTCTACTGATTTTTCAGTTTGAGCGATTAGTGCGTCAGCTTGATTTCTTAAATCAACCATTGCTTTTCTTGTTTCATCTTCAGCTTTGTGAGATTCTGCATCTTGAACCATTTTCTCAATTTCTTCTTCACTTAGTCCAGATGAACCAGAGATAGTGATTGACTGAGACTTACCAGTACCTTTGTCAGTTGAACTAACAGTTAAGATACCATTTGCATCGATGTCAAAAGTTACTTCAATTTGAGGCACACCACGTGGTGCAGCAGGAATATCACCAAGCTCAAATAGACCTAGAGATTTGTTATCTTTAGCGAATTCTCTTTCACCTTGACCAACAGAGATAGATACAGCTGGTTGGTTGTCTTCTGCAGTTGAGAAAACTTGAGATTTTTTAACAGGAATTGTAGTTCCTTTTTCAATAATCTTAGTCATAACTCCACCAAGAGTCTCGATACCAAGTGATAATGGAGTAACATCAAGAAGTAGAACATCTTTAACATCTCCTCTTAAAACACCACCTTGGATAGCAGCACCAGCAGCAACAACTTCATCAGGGTTAACACCTTTGTTTAGGTCTTTACCACCGAAGTATTTAGAAACAGCTTCTTGAGCTGCTGGAACACGAGTAGAACCAACAACCATGATAATCTCTTTGATTTCACTGTTTGATAAGTCTGACTCATCCATAGCTACTTTAATATGCTCAATAGTCTCATCAATAAGTGTAGAAATCATACCTTCAAACTTAGCACGAGTAAGTTTTACAACTAAATGCTGTGGACCAGCTTCTGTCATAGTAATGAATGGTAAATTAATTTCAGTCTCTTGAGATGAAGATAACTCTTTTTTAGCATTTTCAGCAGCATCTTTTAGACGTTGAAGAGCCATTTTGTCATTTTTAAGTTCGATTCCGTGAGAGTTTTTGAACTCGTCGTTTAGCATATCAACGATTTTGTTATCAAAGTCATCACCACCTAGGAATGCATTACCATCAGTTGAAAGAACTTCGAAAGTACCATCAGAAATCTCTAGAGTTGTAACATCAAATGTTCCACCTCCAAGGTCATAAACAAGTACGTTTTCTTCTGATTTAGACTCTAAACCATAAGCTAGTGCAGATGCAGTTGGCTCATTGATAATACGAAGAACATTAAGGCCAGCGATTGTACCAGCATCTTTTGTTGCTTTTCTTTGAGCATCATTGAAGTAAGCAGGAACTGTAATTACTGCATCAGTAATAGTTGAACCAACATATGCTTCTGCATCTTCTTTTAGTTTTGTAAGAATCTTAGCAGATATCTCTTGTGGAGTGTAAATTTTACCAGCAACATCAACACAAGCAGCACCGTCTTTGTTTACAATGTTATACGTAACTTTGTCATGAGCTGCTTTAGCGTTTTCTTCGTCCATCATTAGACCCATAATTCTCTTGATTGATGAGATAGTCTTTTCTGGATTTGTGATAGCTTGACGTTTTGCTGGATCACCAACTAGAACATCACCTTTATCTGTAAACGCTACTACTGAAGGAGTAGTGTTTTTACCCTCTGCATTTGGGATGATTTTAGCTTCACCACCTTCGTAAACTGCAACACAACTATTTGTAGTACCTAGATCTATTCCTATTACTTTTGACATATTATTTCCTTTTTATTTAATAATTTTTATTTATTTTTACTAATTAACTAGTTAGCAACTATTACCATTGCTTCACGCAGTGGTCTATCTTTATATTTATATCCAGTTTGAAAAGTTTGAACAATTTGCCCTGATTCAACATCTTCACTATCAACAGCTTGAACAGCATTATGAATGTTAGGGTCAAATGGTTCATCGTGAGCAACAACAGTTACACCGTGTTTTTCTAATGATGTAAGGAACTGTTTATGTGTAAGCTCAATACCTTCTTTTAGTTTATCAAACAGTTCAGCTTTATCAGCATCAGTTTCTATAGACTTCATAGCACCATCAAGTGCATCCATAACTGGAATCATATCTTTAGCAAATTTCTCGTTAGAGTATTCAACTGCAGTATATTTTTCACGCTCTAGTCTTTTTTTGATGTTATCAAAATCAGCATGAACACGAGCATACTTGTCTTTGAACTCATTTAGCTCATTTTGTAGTAAGTCAAATTCATTTTCAACTGCTTCAGACTCTGCATCTGCATCATCGTAAGCTTCTACAGTTTCATCTGTATTGTCAATAACTTCTTCTTGTAATTCTTCTTCAGGTTTATTAGACATGATTATTAATTAACTCCTTATATAAATTTATATGTTTTGTAAATATATGACACAATTATACACATTGAGTGTAACAATGTCAAGTATTAGTTTAGTTTTTTTATGCAATTAAGTTGAGTCACATTGAGTCAAGTATAATTTATTTTAAAATAAAAGTAAATTACTGTATGATTTCAATATACATTTAATGGAGCTAATATGAAGTATTTATGGTGGTTTGTTGGGATTGTAACGATTTGTATTTTAAGTATATACACTATACTTTTTACAGTGTTTGGCAATGATATTGTGAGACCAATTTTAGAAGAGCAGGTGAACTCCAATACGAAATACGATGTAAAAATAGATGAATTCACACTAAATATAAATGAAATATTTCTAAAAGTAAACGTAGATTCTTCACATATATTTTTAATAGAGGGTACGCATTCCATTTTAAAAAGAAGTGTGGATGTAGTTATAAACTCTAAAGTAATAGATGGAAATATAGCTATAAAAC
>JAOFSE010000011.1 GCA_028044295.1 Sulfurimonas sp. | reverse complement strand
GTTTCTACACACTTTCTTCCAAAATAAATCATCTCTTATAATTAATATAATATTAAGACAATATACAGAATCATTAGATATAATTTATGACTTTTTAAGTGAATATATTTCACATTTAAAACTAGAAGGAGTATTTATGTTAAAAAGAGTTTCAATATTAATTTCAAGTATTATAGTTGCATTTACAATGAGTGGATGTACAATGATGAAAATGGGTGTAGCGTATATGGGTTTTCCTGGCGAAACACAAGATGCTTATGCGGTAATGATGGCTAACTTATCTGAGACAGGTGATCCAGCTCAAGCTATGATGAAAGAGTGGAGAGTTGCTGATGATGTAAGTGAAGAAGATGTATTTGAAGCATTCAAAGAGTATGCAGGTGAGTACAACATGAGATATGTTGGCGAGAAAAATATGTTTAGAATAAAAGATGGAAAACCTGACCAGGTTGTACACGCTAGAATTGGTGAATTTTGTTCTTTAAGTATCGCTAAAAAAATGTTAGACCATTCTCGTTACTATGGTGGTTTTATGCCTTGTAGAGCTCTTTATGTTGAGTATGGAAATGGTGAAAGATACATTATATCTATGGATATGACTCTTGCACTTTATGGTGGAACTGATAAAAAACCTATCGATCCAGAATTATTTGCAAGTATGTTAGAAGTTAAAAAAGCTATGGAAGAGATTCCAGCAATGGCTGCTTCTGGTGAGTAATCACTAATTTATATTAATAAAATTAACTATTTAATTTTCACGCTTTTGCGTGAAAGTTTTTTATAGTCACCATTCACTTTCCTAAACTATCACACTTTACTTTCACTATTTAAACCACCTTATATTCTATTTCATTAATCTCATAATTTCAGAGGACTCACAGTCTCATGTGATATAATTTATATACAATGATCTTAAAGATGAAGGAAATACATGTTAAAAACATTAGTTAAGACAGCAGTTTTACTTTTTTTAACTGCGACGATGGCATACGGTTATCAGGCAATTAGACTAAATGTGTCTGAGGGGGAATATAAAGAGAGAAATGACGCTTTTAATGGAATACTAGAAGTTGATTTAGAGGATGTTGGATTTACACCAAAGGATATCCATCCAGGTATTGAGTATTATTATAGACTTTTCTATGGGACAAAGTTAGATAAAAAGGGTAAGCCAAACCCTAAGTTTAAATCTGACTATGTTGAAAACTTAGATAACCTTGGATTTATTACTATTTCCCATGAAGAAAATATGTTACCACTACTTTTAAAAGAGCCAGCACTTGGTGGTTTTGCTCCACTTAATTATTTAATATATAAGAAAAAGAGTGAGACAAAGACATATGTAGGTACTTTAACTCCTCAAGCTATGCTAGATATAACTAAGGTTAAGGACCCTGATGTTAGAAAAGAGTTTACTGAGTATATAGATGCACTTTCAGAAGCTACAGATTCTGGTATGGAAGGTGAGGTAGAGTTTATTGAGATAGATAAGCTTAATGAAAACTCAATGATGGAATTTGAGATTCCATTTGACAGAGGCGAAGATGTTTTAGACGGTAAGTTTGACTTTATGGATAGATTTGAAGCTGCTTTTGAAGCTGAAGATTATATCATAGCAGGTAAGAGAGATTTTCATGAATACTGGACTGATGAAGAGTTAGAACAAGATAGGTTTGATGCTTATTGGGTTTATTCATTATGTCACTTTACATTTTCATACACAGTGTTCAATGTTTGGCAGCATCCTGAGCTTGGTGTTTCAGCACCATGTTCAATGTACATGTATCTTGAAAAAGATTCAAACACTTTAAAAGTAGGTATGCCAAGTGTAGAAAATTGGATTACTTTTGGTAAGATTACAGATCCAGAGAAAGTTAAATATATCAAAGACATGGATAAAAAAATTAGAGAAATCATGATTAGCTTAGGAGCGAAAGAAGTATGAGAAAATTATTAGGATTAGTGTTTAGTGCACTGTTATTATCAGTATTAGCAATTGGATTGCAAGCAGATGAACCAGATGGTGATGTTAGTGCATATTTACAAGGAGCACATATTAGTCTTGAAGATGTTGAAGCTAAACTTACTAATGCGGGTTTTGAAATTGTAACTACATTTAAGAGTATAAAAAAAGGTAAGACAGTTGTTTTTACTTGTCCTACATTAAAAAAAGAGGCAGCAAGTAAGCCTATGAGGGCAAATATAGCTGTTTTAAGAATATTTGTCGATGATCAAGAACAAACTATTTCGATTGCGAATCCAGTTTATTTTGGTAAGGCATATATGCAAGATGACTATAAGCATGAAACATTTTCTGCTGTAAAAGCAAAGCTTGAAAAAGAGTTTCCAGGCCTAAAGGGTTCTGAAGATGCAATGGAGTTTGACGATTTAGGTGACTTCAGATTTACTATGATGCACCCTAGATATGACGAAGTAGAAGTTGTTGGTGAGGGTACTAATGATGAGTTACTTGAAAAAGCAAGAAGCTATAAAAAAGGTAAAATGCTTTCATTTGAGTTAAAAATTACAGATGAAACGACTCTTCTTGGTTATGCAATTGGTCGTGGAACAGAAAGATTTGTTAAAAAGATAGGTAGAAATAATGCAGGATTATTACCTTGGCCAATTGTAATAAATGATGGTAAGGCTACTATACTTCAGGCTGAATATTATATTGCTATGAATTATCCTATGTTAGGAATGATGCAGTTTGGTGGAATAGCTTCTGCTCCAGGAAATGTCATTAAAGATTTAAAGAAGCCTTTTAAATAAGGTTTCTTGTGAATAGAATCTAGTTACAGATTCTATATCATTACAGCTTCTCTAGAACCCTCTTTAATTTCGCCTATTAGATAACCATCTGTTTTAGAAAGAACAGTATCTACATTTTTATCTTCAACGACAAGAATCATACCCACACCCATGTTGAATGCTCTAAACATTTCATCTCTATCCACATGTTCACTCATTAACTCAAAAATAGGTAGAACTTTAATAGAGTCTTTTTTAACTTCTGCCATTAAGTTTTCAGGAAGTACGCGAGGAAGGTTTTCAACTATCCCACCACCTGTTATGTGTGCCATTGCTACAATTTCATTTTTTAACTCTTTAAAAGTTTTTACATAAATGTTTGTAGGCTCAAGAAGAGTTTCTATAAGAGGTTTACCGTTAAAGTCTTCGTTGAAGTCAAGGTTCATTTTTTCAAACAGAACTTTTCTTGCTAATGAAAAACCATTAGAGTGAAGACCAGAACTAGGAAGTGCTATAAGCTTATGTCCAGCTCTTACTAGGGATACTCTATCCATTTCTGATTTTTCTGCGATACCAACTGAGAAACCTGCTAGATCGTAATCATCTTCAGAGTACATTCCTGGCATTTCAGCGGTTTCCCCACCTATTAGGGCACATTCACTTCTTTTACAACCCTCAGCTATACCAGCTACTACATTAGTAGCTACATTAACATCAAGTTTACCTGTTGCGTAATAGTCAAGGAAGAAAGATGGAGTTCCAAAGTTACAGATAAGATCATTAACACACATAGCTACTAGATCAATACCTACTGTGTTATGAATACCAGAGTCAATTGCTAATTTTAGTTTTGTACCAACACCATCAGTTGCGGCTAACATTACTGGCTCTTTAAAACCTTTTGGTAATTCAAATGCACCAGCAAAAGATCCTATTCCACCCATTACACCTGGGATTTTTGTAGATTTTACTAATGGTTTGATATTTTCAACGAAACTATTACCAGCATCTATGTCGACACCAGCATCTTTGTAGCTAATTTGGCTCATTCATGGCTCCAATATTAAAGTATGGGATTATACCTTATTGGAGCATAAATCAAGTTTAGGAGTCTTTAGAACCAAACATATCGAAGTATAATGAGGTTGCCCAACTATAGTTGGAGTCGGCATTTGTCGGACCATTTGTCTTCCAATTCTCATCCGCCGTTGTATCTGCAAAATTAAAAGTCTTAGTTTCTTTATCATAAGAGTATTGTGTATAAATATATATTGCTTTTTCTGGTTGAATTGATACAGCTGAAAAACATGCAGTTGTAGCTGGCTCCCATGCTATTGGTTTTGTGTTATTTATTTTACTAGCAATAATTCTTGCAACATATTGCCCTTCTGTATTGGAAGTGTTACCAGATTTTGAAAATCCCATAGGACGAGTATCTCCAGATATGAAAATATTTTTAGCACCAATAGCTTCATATGTAAGTTGATTTATATGTGCTTCTAATTTATTTTTTGCATCCTTAGCCAATCCAAATTTTTCTAAAATTTTCCCACCTCTAACGTGCGGGTAAAAAGATGCATCAGCAAATTCATATTCATCAAATTCAGTATAAACTATTTTGTTATCTAAATCTATTTCGTTTATTGGTGCACCAGGTATATACTCTAGGTAATCTTTATAAAGCTCATCAAAAGCACTTTGAAAACCTTTTTCTTTAATGGTGATTGAATTGTTTTCATCTAGTAAAAGTACTTTACCTTTTATGTTGTTTTGTTTAAAGTAATCAGCAATGACGCATGCTCTTTCATATGGGGCAGGAAGGCATCTATAGTTTCCTGATGGTACAGTCATAAGAAAGTTACCACCTTTAAAGTTTTTGATCTTGTTTTTTAAAGTTAGGTGTTCTGAACCTGGCATAAATGCTGCAGGGTATTCTTGTTTAAGTCTATTTTCAAAAGCTATATCATCTGTCCAACGTGAATAATCATAGTCTATTCCAGGAGCAAGGACAAGGTAATCATATTCTATGTAGCCATTACTTGTATCGAGTATTTGTTTTTCTTTGTCTAAACCTATAGCTGTTGCATGAAAATAAGTATAGTTGTAATGTCTAGCTGCCTGAAGATAATCATGAGTAAGAAATTCACTATCTACTTTATCAACAAGCCATAAGTTACTAACTGGACATGATTTAAATTCATGTCTTTGCTCAACAAGTATGACATCAGCATCTGGAGCAAATGCTTTTGTATTTTTTGCTACTGAAAGTCCTGACCATCCACCACCAACTACTACAACTCTAGGTTTTGTTGTATCATGCAGTGGTGCTTTATAGTTGTTAATAGAGCTTGAGGGGTTGTCACTATTTGGTTTAGGTTCACTTGAGCCAGTACATCCATTAAGCGCAGTTGATACTACTGCCGCGCCAGATAGAGTAAGGGCTTCTCTTCTTGAAATAGCCATCTTAAATCCTTAGAATTATTTTAGGACTAGATTAGCATTCTTCGGCTGATATATTGTTTAAGAAATTGTTATATTTATACTGTACACTTTTTTGTGATAATACATAATGGACAAAAGTTTACTATACCTGCTATTAAAGGTGCTAAACCCAAGTAAAACCAAGCATTACCAGTTATAAAACCAGTAGTGATTAGTGCTAAACCTGCAGCTATTCTAACAACTCTACATGTAGACTTTATTTTATTGTAATTCATGATTTATCCTATGAAATAGACTTATATTTTATGTAATTATATCAATATTAAGTTAATATTATAATTAAATATCAATTAGGACTTAAATCTATGAAATGTTTAAGGTTTTTAAACCTATTTAATCCAAATATGATAAAATCGCTTTTATAAAAGACAATTGACGAAATTTAAAAGGAATTTACAAGAATGAAAGACTTTATCTACGCAGAAATGATGGTACATGTACCAGTTTGTACAAATAAAACAGCTAAAGACATCTTAATCATAAGCGATAACGCTGATTTACTTAAGAGTGAAGCACAAAGACATAGTAAAAGTTCTCTACATGTAGCTTCATGTAAACTTGAAGAGGTTAGTACTTTAGGTGATGATGCATACGATGTAATCATATCTGAAATGGAAATAGATGCAGTTCTTGCTTCACAAATCAACCGTATCATTAAAGATGACGGACAACTTTCTACAACTCATAAAGATTTAGATGATACTGAATCAAATAAGAAGTTAATGAAAATTCTAGGTCAATACTTTAAAGTAATTATGCCATACAACTTAGGTAATGGTTCAACTGCTATTTTAGCTTCAAAAGAGTATCATCCAACTGCTGATATTAACCTACACCGTACTGATTTACTTGATGGTTTGAGTTTCTATAACTGTGATGTTCATCCAGCTGCTTTTGCAATGGGTAACTACATAAGAAAAGAGTACTTAGGCATCATTAAAAACTAATGGCTTTTGAGTATGCTATCGCTCTAACTGGTGGAATTGCTACGGGAAAAAGTACTGTAGCTTCACTTCTTTCTTTAAATGGTATGCGTGTCATAGATGCAGATACTATCTCTCATGAAATACTAGATGCTTCTTTTACTTGGGTAAAAGAGGAATTTGGTGATGAATTTGTAAATGGTTCTAAAGTTGACAGAACTAAACTCGGAACCTTGGTATTTTCAGATTCTACTGCGAAGAAAAAACTTGAAGACTTTTTGCATCCTATGATTAGAGATGAAATAGAAGCAAGAAGTATTAAGCAAGATACATTTAAATTTCCCTACCTTATAGATATTCCTCTGTTTTTTGAAAATGGCGCTTATGATATAGAAGAAAGTGTTGTTGTATACACTCCTGCTGACATTCAGTTGGAGAGATTTATGAATAGAAACGGATACAATGAAGAAGAGTCTATAAATAGAATTAATTCACAAATGCCAATCGATGAGAAAAAGAGTAAAGCTACATGGGTTATAGATAATTCTAAAAATTTAAAACATCTACAACTTGAAGTTGAAGAATTTGTAGAGAAAATAAAGGCCAAATACTTATGAAAATAGAAAAATACAGTGCAAGCGGTAATGATTTTGTTATTTTTCATTCTGATATTAAAGAAGACAGGTCAGAATTAGCCAAAGATTTATGTCATAGACAAAATGGGGTTGGCGCCGATGGTCTTATAGTAGTTATTCCCCATAATGAATATGATTTCGAGTGGCAATTTTATAATTCTGATGGAAGTACGGCCGAAATGTGTGGAAATGGGAGTAGAGCTTGTGCTCATTACGCATATAAGTATGATTTGGCTCCAAAAAATATGAGTTTTTTAACTGAAGCTGGGGTTATAAGTGCCGAAGTAGATGGTGATATTGTTCAGAGTGAATTAACTCCACCTGAGATTATAGATAAAAGTATAGAATTTAATTCAAAATCATGGTGGCTTATCAACACTGGGGTTCCTCATTTAGTCCATATCACAGATAATATCAAAGAGTTTGATATAGAAGAATTACGCGAACTTCGTTATAAATACAATGCAAATGTAAACATTACATCTGTAGATGGTAAAAATCTACATGTAAGAACTTATGAACGCGGTGTTGAAGCTGAAACATTAGCTTGTGGAACGGGTATGGCAGCTTGTTATTATAGAGCTTTGACAGAGGGCAAAGTTAATGGAAGTATTGAAGTTTATCCAACAAGTGGTGAAACACTATACTTAGGAATGAATGAAAAAACTATTACTTTTAAAGGTAAGGTAAAAAATACTTTTAGTACAAATTGGGAATAAAGTTTTTAAGTAGCTATTTTATATATTATAGTTTATAATACACTTATTTGAAAGAAAATTGATATTGGAAAAAGTTATGAAAAATAATTTATATAAAGTGATTATAGTTGTAGCATTAATGTTTACTGGATGTATAGAACCCACACCAGTTATTGGCTTAAGTAAAGATGAGCAAAAAAATTATCAGTTAACAATGCATGCAAATTATAATATTAATTGTCGAGGATATGGAGGATTAGTAGTCATCAATAAAGGAACAGTTCTAGGTGCTGAAGATATGGAGATATTACGTCAGAGCATGCCTGAAGTACCAGATTATGTAGTAGGGCTTAAATATACTGAGTCTCCTTCGAGTGTAGGATTGTTATTGGTACATCCAGATGGTAATCTTGCAACGTATAGTCAAAATGTTGCAGTTTGTGATGCTAGTGGATGTCTAATAGGAGGTGCTTGTATTGCAAAAGATGCTAAACCATTTAGTTTACATAAGTAATATAGTTAAGTGTTTATTAGTATTGTAGTGTTTTAAGGATACTGGACTAAAGTCCAGCTGCCTCAACTATTTTTGCTTGATGGTCTGTTATAAGCGGGTCAACAACTTCATCTAAAAGTCCCCCACTCATAATCTCATTAAGTCTATACAGTGTAAGATTGATTCTATGGTCACTCATACGGTTTTGAGGATAGTTGTAAGTACGAATACGACCACTTCTATCACCAGTCCCAACTTGAGCGGCTCTCTCTGCTGCATTTTCAGACTGTTGAGCTTGCATCTCTAAGTCAAAAAGTCTAGCCTTAAGAACTTTCATAGCTTTTTCACGGTTTTTATGCTGAGATTTTTGGTCTTGGTTTGTTACCACTAAACCTGTCGGTAAGTGAGTAATACGAACGGCAGAATCTGTAGTATTTACAGACTGCCCACCACAACCAGATGAACGCATAACATCTATCTTAAGATCATTTTCATTTATCTCAATTTCTACATCATCAACTTCGGGCATTACAGCTACTGTTATTGCAGATGTATGAACACGCCCTTGTGACTCTGTTGCAGGAACTCTTTGAACACGGTGAGTTCCACCTTCATATTTCAACCTACTATAAACCTGTTCACCTTTTATAAGTGCAGTAACCTCTTTAAATCCACCAGATTCTGAAGGAGATGTGCTTATAAGCTCAATTTTCCAACCACGAACTTCCGCGTAACGAGTATAGGCATCAAAAAGGTCACCAACAAAGATAGCCGCTTCATCACCACCAGCACCAGCACGAAGTTCTACAATAATATTTCTATCATCATTTGGATCTTTCGGCAGAAGAAGCATTTTAATATCTTCTTCCATGATTGGCACTTGCGGTTCAAGCTCTTTGAGTTCTTCTTTAGCCATATCACCCATTTCAGAATCGCCAAGCATCTCTTTTGAGTCAGCGATTTCAGCTATAAGAGATTGGTACTCTTTTGCTTTTTCAACGATTGCTAAAAGTGAAGATTGTTCTTTTGAGAGTTCTGTCATTCTTTTAATGTCAGAAGTAATGTCAGGTGAACTTAGCAATTCGCTAAGTTCGTTATAGCGGTTGATAAACGGGTTTAGTTTATCAGAAAGCATATTTATTCTTTAAAATAAATACGCTTATATAGCGTTTACAGCTTTGTGTAAACGGCTGATTTTTCTAGCAGCAGTCTCTTTTTTAAGAACACCTTTGCTTACAAATTTTTGAATTTGTTTGTTAGCTACTGTCATTGCTGATGTAGCTTCTTCTTTGTTCCCTGCATCGATTGCAGAACGAACATCCTTAACGATGTTTTTAAGACGAGTTCTGTAAAAACGATTACGTTCTGTTTTAACGATCGTTTGACGAATTCTCTTTATAGATGACTTGTGATTTGCCATGTATGAGTCCTTCTCATAAAAATTTAGTGCAGAATATTAGCTTAAATATAATTAAACTTAAGTTAAAGAGCCAACGAATTATGATAAAATGTTTCATAATTAAAATTTGGATGTATTTATGAAACTATTTGGTACTGATGGTGTAAGAGGTGAAGCTGGAACATTTTTAACAGCTGGTTTAGCTATGAAAGTTGCTATGGCAGCTGGAATCTACTTTAAAGCTCACTCAAAAACAAATAAAATTTTGATAGGTAAAGATACTCGTAGAAGTGGGTATATGATTGAAAATGCAATTGTAAGTGGTTTAACTGCTATTGGTTATGATGTAGTTGAAATTGGTCCAATGCCAACTCCCGCTATTGCATATATCACTGAAAATATGCGTTGTGATGCTGGAATTATGATTAGTGCATCACATAATTCTTTTGAAGACAATGGAATTAAATTTTTTGATGGATGTGGTAATAAGCTATCTCATAGTGTTGAAGAAGAGATAGAAGCAATCATTAAAGATGAAAACAAGTTGATAGAAGCACAGACTCGTGCAAAAAATATTGGTCAGGCAAAAAGAATTGATGACGTAATTGGTAGATATATAGTTCAACTAAAAAATTCATTTCCGAGAGACTTATCACTTCAGGGTATGCGTATAGTGTTAGATACCGCTAATGGTGCAGGATATATAGTAGGCCCAACTGTTTTAGAAGAGCTTGGTGCTGAAGTAGTTGTGCTACATGATAAACCAGATGGATTCAATATAAATGAAAATTGTGGAGCTCTTCATACTAAAGACTTACGCGATAGTGTAATAAAATATAGAGCAGATTTAGGAATAGCACTTGATGGTGATGCTGATAGACTGGTTGTTGTTGATGAAAAGGGTGAAGTAGTTGATGGTGATCAATTAATTGGAGCTCTTGGTGCTCATATGAATGATGAAGGCAAACTCCAAGGTGGAGCTATTGTAGCTACAGTTATGAGTAATCAAGGACTAGATGACTATATGGCATCAAAAGGTATAAAACTACTTCGTTCGGACGTTGGGGATAAAAATGTTTTAGAGATTATGAAAAATGAGGGTATTAACTTTGGTGGTGAGCAAAGTGGTCATGTTATAGTAAGTGACTTTGCTAAAACTGGTGATGGACTTGTGTCTGCACTACAGACTTTAGCATTACTTATAAGACAAGATAAAAAAGCTTCAGAAGCTCTTCGTCCTTTTAAGCTTTATCCACAAAAATTAGTAAATATAAATATTAAAAATAAAAAACCTCTAGAAAATATACCTGGTCTTGATAGCAAGCTGAAAAATTTAGACGATAAAGGTATACGTCATCTGATTCGTTACTCTGGAACAGAGAATAAACTTAGAGTACTACTAGAGTGTAAAGATGAAAAAGAGATGAATCTACATGTAGAAGATATGGTAGAGTTTTTCCAAAAAGATTTAAATGCCTAATAAACTTATTCGTCTTTTAACAATACTCTCTTTTACTCTAGTGGGTGTTTTTATTATTGATCAAAATATAAAAACACTTTTTGTAGATGGCTGGAGATATTATACAGACTGTATTGACCTGATTTTAGTCTATAACAGAGGTGTAGCATTTTCTATGTTTGCATTTTTAGAAGAGTGGCTAAAGTATATACAGGTAGTTCTTATTGGTGGAGTGTTAGCCTATATAATTTATCTTAAAGAAGTTTGTTATGCTTTCCCCGCAGGACTAATGTTAGGTGGTGCATTATCAAATGTATATGATAGATTTATTCACGGAGGTGTTGTAGATATGGTCTACTGGCATTGTGGATTTGACTTTGCTGTTTTTAACTTTGCAGATGTAATGATTGATGTTGCAGTGGTCTGGATATTGATACTAAATTTTAAACCAAAACTGTGTAAAACTTAAGCTAAAGATAGATAAAAGCAGTTTTTTGGTATTATTACCTAAAATAATAGTTATAAAACTATGAATTATAAACATAAATAAAAGGAAATTGATGAAAATCAAAACGAATAAAATTGACGGTGCAAATGCTGAAATAGAAGCGGTAATCCCAAAAGAAGTAGTAGACGCAAAATTAGAAAAAGTAGCTAAAGAATTAGCTAAAACAGCAACTGTTCAAGGTTTTCGTAAAGGTAAGGTTCCTGTAGCGGTAGTTAAAAAGCAATATGGTGACAAACTAGTTCAAGATGCAGAAGCAGAAGCTCTTCGTGAAGTTCTAAACCAAGGTCTTGATGAACTTAAGATAGCAATGGAATCATTAATCGGTGAGCCAAATATATCTCAGTTTGATAAAAATGATGACAATATAGCTGTAACAGTAAAAGTTGCACTTAGACCAGAGATTGAGCTTGGTAAATATGCTGATATGGTTGATGCTTTTGATAAACCAGCTATAGCTGATAAAGAAGTTCAAGCGAAACTAGAAGAACTAGCTAGCTCACAAGGTAAGTTTGTTGACCTTAAGAGAAAAAGAATGGCAAGAAAAGACGATAGCGTGATTCTTGACTTTGAAGGTTCTATAGATGGTGAACTATTTGAGGGTGGTGCGGCTAAAGAGTTTGCTCTTGTTCTTGGTTCTGGTCAATTTATTCCAGGTTTTGAAGATCAAGTTATCGGTATGAAAATCGGTGAAGAAAAAGTTGTAAAAGTAACATTTCCTGAAAACTATGGTGGAGATAAACTAGCTGGTAAAGATGCAGAGTTTAAAGTAAATGTTCATAACATTCAAGAAAAAGCAAAAGTTGAGGTTGATGACGCTTTAGCTGAGAAAGTTCTTGCTGGTCAAGACAATCCAACTTTAGAAAACCTAACTGAACAAGTTAAATCTCAGCTAGAAGCTGAAGCGATTGCTACACTTTACAATGATGATATGAAACCTGCATTTTTAGATAAGTTAGTAAATGGACTTAAGTTTGATCTTCCAGAGTTTGTTGTTGAACAAGAGATAGATGTTGCGCTAAACAAAAAAGCTGGATCAATGAGTGAAGATGAGATTAAAGAACTTCGTGAAAATGCTGACAAGCTTGAAGAACTTCGTAACACATTTAGAGATGAAGCACAAAAAAGTGTAAGAGCTACATTTATCATTGACTCTTTAGCAGCTGCTGAAGATGTAAAAGTTGAAGAGAATGAAGTAATGCAAACTATATACTATGAAGCGATGAGAACAGGTCAAGATCCTAAAGAAGCATACGACAAGTATAAAGAAGCTGGTTATTTACCTGCTATCCAAATGTCTATGGTTGAGGATAAAGTTCTTACTCAAATTCTTAACTCAAAGATGAAAGAAGCATAATCGGATGAGTTATGTTCCTTATGTAGTTGAAAAAACTTCTCGTGGTGAAAGATCTTACGACATATATTCTCGTCTTTTAAAAGACAGAATTATTATGTTGAGTGGTGAAGTAAATGATGCTGTTGCCTCTTCAATCGTAGCTCAAATGCTTTTTTTAGAAGCAGAAGATCCTGAAAAAGATATTTACTTCTACATCAACTCTCCTGGTGGAGTAGTAACAGCAGGTATGGCAATTTTCGATACTATGAATTATATCCGTCCAGATATAACAACTATCTGTATAGGTCAAGCTGCTAGTATGGGAGCATTTTTACTTTCATCTGGTGAAAAGGGTAAGAGATACGCTCTTCCTCATGCTAGAATTATGATTCACCAACCTTTAGGTGGTGCTCAAGGTCAAGCAACAGATATTGCTATTCAAGCTGAAGAGATACTTCGTATGAAGAAAGAACTAAATTCTATTTTAGCTTCAAATACAGGCCAAAGTGTTAAAACTATAGAGAAAGATACTGATAGAGATAACTTTATGAGTGCACAAGAATCTGTAAAATATGGTATGATTGACGAAGTATTAGTTAAAAAAGACAAAGAAAAATAATATAAAGGGTTGATATGGCAGGTGCATTAAAGAGTAGATCGCGTCGCAATATTAAAAATGTTCAGTCTTCTGACGAGGTGCTATCAAGTCCTAGTGCACCATCATCAACAGAACCAGAAGGCGATCTTGAAACATACTCAAAAGAGGTTCTTAATTCTCTTATAAGAGATGGCCTACCACCAACTCCAAATAATTTTTCTTTATACTTTGATAGACTTCTTGAAGACAAAAGTCAAAATACTCGTAGTGAAATAATTTCTATTATGGAACTTGAAGAGAGTAATGAAGATGAAAGTAGCATAAGACTTGAGCAGAGTTTAAAAAATGGATTTTCATCAATCAAAAATATCCTTGGGATAACTGCTAATTTATACAAAAATATGTCTTTAATGACAAAAATTCTAGAAAAAAGAAAAGATGAGCTAAGAGCTAGTGATGATGAATTAACTGCTAGCAATGTTGCAGATGCTCTAGAAGGTGACATAGCTAAATTAAATACTATCCTTAAAAAACAGAGTACTAGCCTTAAGGGTATGTATGATGAAACTGCTAGTATTATTAAAAATGTTGAAAATGAGACAATTTTTGATAATCAGTTTGGAGTATATAATAAAAGAAATCTTATCACTAAAGTAGAGCAAGAGATAGGACTAATAGAAAAGTTCAAACATAAAAGTTCTTTAATAATGATAGAGCTATCTCGTGAACTAAAAGCAAGTGTGAAAAATGACAAGGCTATTATGCTTATGACTAAGACAATAGCTAGACTTCTTTTAAAAACTTCAAGACGTAGTGATACTGTAGCTCATTATGGAGATGGTGTTTTTGCTATGCTTCTTAAGCATACAGATATTGATAGTGCAAAAAAGGCAAGTGAACGTTTATCTGAACTCGTTTCTAACTCTAATTTTTTTCTTGCAGACCGTGAAATACAGCTTAAAATATCAATTGGTATAACAGATATTACACAGGACCATTCAGTAGAAGAGACAATTGTGAGTTCTATAGATGGTATAGAAAAAGCTTACCAAAACCCAAAACTTGATTTTGCTGTAATACTGAGAAACCCTAAATAGTCATGAATTTAAAAATAGTAGAATACCCAGATAAAAAACTGCGTGAAAAATCAGTAAAAGTAGAAAAGTTTGATGAAGAACTACATAAACTTTTAGATGCGATGTATCCTGTAATGATTAATACGAATGGTATTGGTCTAGCTGCTATCCAAGTTGCACATGCAAAACAGGTACTTATTTTAAATATACCAGATGAAAATGATGAGCAATCGGAAGATAATCTCATTGAGATGGTTAATCCAGTTATTACAAATGAAACTGGTGAAACAACATATCAAGAAGGATGTTTAAGTGTACCTTCTTTTTATGAAGACATTAATAGATCCGAAGTAGTAACTGTTAATTATCAAGATAGAGATGGAAATACTAAAACAGTTGAAGCACATGGCTTATTAAGTGTTGCAATACAACATGAAATTGATCACTTAAATGGTGTTTTATTTGTTGACAAACTTTCATATTCAAGAAGAAAAAAGTTTGAAAAAGAGTATAAGAAGTTTCAAAAAGAGAGAAACACTACAAAGAAATAATTCGCTTAGAATTTAAAAGAGTGTTCCTTGTCTAGGTGCTACCTCTATATTCTTAGTTATACATTCCATACTATTGTTTTTAACACTATTTACCAAGTCACTTACTCTAAAGTATGTTATCTTGTCACTTGGAATGGGTGTGAAAAATTTGTTAAGTTCACTATAGCTACTTTTGTTATTAAGCCATACCTCCCATTTGTCTGATTCAAGTATCACGGGCATTCGGTCATGTAAAGTTGCTATCTTTGCATTAGGTTCTGTTGTAAGTAGAGCACATGTTAGTATAGTCTCACCAAGTAAATTATCGTACCATGATTCATATATGCCTGCAAAGACAAAATAGTCTCGATTGGAAGATGTTATAAAATGAGGGATGCTTTTTTTATTTTCGCTATCTTTTTTCCATTCAAAGTATCCATTGAGAGGAATTAGACATCTCCTTTGTTTGTAGGCTTCTTTAAAGCTACTCTTTTCAAATACTGTTTCACTTCGTGCATTAATTTGCATAGAAGAACGTTTATTCGCCCACGATGGTATAAGTCCAAAGTGTGCATATGTATATAGGTTTGTATTGGTATAGATAGCTATATTTAATGTGGGAGGAATATTATACTGTTTGTTTAAGATACCAATTGTATCTTTTGATGGACCAAACTTATTTGTAATGTCTTGGATAAAAGTAGCATCATTGAACATACTCAATCGTCCGGGCATCAACTATCCTTTAACTACTAAAACTTGCTACGACGCTTTCGATTGTTTGCTTCTCAGTTTTAGCTATACAATTAAACCCTTTGTCTTCAAGCGCTTTTGTAATCATTAAGATATAAGCATCAAAGGGTTTTAAAATAGAATCACTTAAACCGACTTTTGGTTCTATTGTATCTGGAATAATTGCAAAAAGACTGACTTTTGGCAATGTGTTTCCTTGCTTCTCAATTAAATTTAGACATCCTAAGACACTCTTTTCATTATCGTCCTCATCTGTACTAAAACCACGAAATGTTGACATAGGAAACTGATATATTGAACCTGGAGTATCCTCAATTCCTATGACATCAAGGACAATGACTTCCTGGTATTCCATAAAAATATTGACTAAACTCATTTTTTCAACACCACCATGAATGATATCCACTCCTGGGTGAAAACTGTAATTAGATTCTAGATATTTACTCGCATATAAAGCAATACCTTCATCTTTATGTAATACATTACCGACACTTAAAATAGCTAATTGTTTTTTATTCATACCGAATTTTAACAAAGTTATCCAATATAAAAATAAAGGGGTAGCAGAACAGTAAATTATATATGATTAATCAAAGTTTTGAAATTATAGATAGTTATTTAGTACTTTGTGAAGTATAATAACATGAATATACAATGAAATTAAAGGAGTGCTCATATGAATAGAAAAGCTAAGATTCAAAAGATGTACGATAAACGTACTAAACGTGCACGTGCAAAATTAAAGAATTCCTCAAAGGAACGTTATATTTCAAAGGCAGATAGAGCAAAGCTTGATGCAGAAAATATGACAAAATGAAATATTTAAACATATATTGATAAATAACCTATATTATCCTTTAAGACATAAATATAGTATAGGAGTTCATTATGAAAAAAGTATCTTGTGCCACGTATGAAGGTTTGGATGCAAAAACTGTACATGTAGAATCGACATTAACCAAAGGTCTTCCATCTTTTTCAGTTATTGGGATGACTTCTTTATCTATAAATGAATCGAAGGAACGTGTTAAATCTGCACTTTTATCTAATGAGTTTAAGTTCCCTCCTAAGAGAATAACGCTGTCTCTCAGTCCAAGTGATTTGAAAAAAGATGGAAGCCATTTTGACTTGAGTATCGCGTTAATGATAGCTCTTAACACTTCAGAAGATGATTTTTCTGATTGGTTTGTATTTGGTGAACTTGGACTTGATGGGACAGTAAAAGAGAATCATCAACTTTACCCATTACTACTTTCTTTGGCAAATCAAGGAATACTAAAAAAAGCTATAGTTCCATTCGTAAGTCTTGATAAGCTTTCAAAGATTCCAAATGTTGAGTTCTATGGAGTAAAGAGTTTAAAAGAGGCTATAGAGATTTTGAAGACACAAGAGAGCGCTAAACCAAATGTTTCGGAGAGTTCTTTTACTGCACCTAGTTATATTCTTGATCAAAAATACTATGTTAACACTAAGTATGATGATGACTTTATTGATGTTAAGGGACAAACAATTGCTAAACGAGCAGCATTGATTTCTGCATGTGGATTTCATAATATACTTTTAGAAGGTAGTCCTGGATGTGGTAAAAGTATGATAGCTCAGAGAATTCGTTATATTTTACCTCCTCTGAATAAAAGTGAAATTCTAGATATAGCAAAGTTAGATTCACTTGAAGGTAAAGAGCCAGAATTTAAACCACTACGTAACTTTTGTTCACCACATCATACATCATCATCAGCCTCTATATTTGGTGGTGGAAGTCATAAGGCAAAAATCGGTGAAGTAGGTTTAGCTAATGGGGGAATATTGTTTTTTGATGAGCTACCCCACTTTTCAAAGTCTGTTCTTGAAGCTTTACGTGAACCGCTTCAAGATGCAAGGATAAAAATTTCACGTGTTAACTCAAAAGTTGAGTACCCTGCAGACTTTCTTTTCATTGGGGCTATGAACCCATGCCCTTGTGGTAACTTGTTAGATGAATCTAAAGAGTGTAGATGTAATGAACTAGAAATTAGTAAATATAAAAATAGACTCTCAGACCCATTTCTTGATAGGATTGACTTGAGTGTTACAATGCAAAGTGTAAGCATTGATGATAAGTCTACATCTAGCTCTAAAGATATGCATCAAAAAGTTATAGATGTTCATCATATTATTAAAAAAAGAGGGCAAAAGAACTTTACTGCAAAACTAAATGATAAAGATATTGAAAAATTTTGTATCATGAGTGATGAAGCTAAAGCTACACTAGACAAAGCTACTATGAATTTCTCTCTTAGTTTTCGAAGTATCAAAAAAATTCAAAAGGTATCTCGTACTATTGCAGATATAGATAATTTAGAGATAATAGATAAATCACATATACTTGAAGCATTAAGCTATAGAAGAAGATAGTATCTTTTTTTAAGGCAATTTTCTATACTATTGAACAATTAGAAAAAGGAAATTTTATGAATAGAAGAGACGCAATAAAAGTAGCTGGTATTACAGCTTTAGTTACAGCAGTAGGAGCAGAAGCAGGTGGAAATGAACCATTTATGAACAGAATGGAGATGAAGCCTGAAGATACAAACAATATGACTAAGGGTGAGAAAAAGCATTCTCCGGACATCACTATTGGTGAAAAAGACTCAAAAGGTTATACACAAATAAATATCAATGTTGGTCAAGATGGAATTATGCATCCAAGTACACCAGATCATTGGATAGATTTTATCGAGCTACATGTAGATGGTAAATTAGTTGGTAAAAATACATTAGAAGCTGAGATTTCTCGTGGATATACTTCTTTTTCTGTAAAATTAGATAATGCTAAGGTTCTTACAGCAAGATCAGGATGTAACTTACATGGAATCTGGACAACTACTAAGTCGTTATAGACTTAGAGTTATATATTGTAATAAGTAGCATTAGGGTGATAAACTACTAATGCACTTGTAGATTGTTCTGGATGAATCTGAAAGGTTTCACTAAGTTCAATCCCAAATTCTTCAGGTTTAAGCAAATTAAACAGAGGACGATTGAGTTCTAAGTCAGGACAAGCTGCATAACCAAAAGAGTAACGACTCCCTTGGTATTTATTCATCTGCACATCACTAAGTTTACTACCTTCATTATCTGATATATTTAAATCAAGTCTTACTTGTTTATGTGCTATCTCTGCAAGAGCTTCAGCAAGCTCAACCCCAAGGCCATGGAACTGATAATACTCAGTGTATTCACCCGCATCCATTACAGCTCTCTCCGCATCACTTATCTTAGCTCCAGCACTTACACATGAAAGAGCTATAACATCATGTCTATCACTATGGAAAAAGTCACTAAGGGCACGGTGAGGTTGTTTTGACTGCCGAGGAAAGTCAAATTTCTCTTTTGCTCTACCTATAACATGTTCTAGTTGGTCACGATTTACTTCAGAGTCTGAGTGATAGCCTTCACTTTCATCAAAGATAAGGAGAGTGTTATCATCACTTCTACATGGCCAATAACCATAGATGATCGTTGGTTCAAAAAGTTTTTCATCTAAAAATTGTTTTTTTAGTTTTTCATATGCTGGCCATACGACTTCATCTAGTTGTTTCTCGTACGCTTCTTTTGTCATTCCCTTAGAACTATAACCCCAACGAGATTTGAAAAGTATCTTATGATTTATCCACTCAAAAGCCATCTCAATTTGTTGCTCTGTAAGTTTAATCTCACGTCTTCCCCAAAATGGAGGTGTTGGAACAGTTATATCACGAGAAGGCATTTTAAGTTCAGAGAATGGAGGGATAATGATTTCTTTTTTCTCTTTTTTCTCTTTTACTTCTCCAGCTTCACCATGAAGGTTCGTATCCATGTTACCAGCTTCTATGCGACTCATAG
Source organism: Sulfurimonas sp. (assembly GCA_028044295.1). Taxonomy (GTDB): domain Bacteria; phylum Campylobacterota; class Campylobacteria; order Campylobacterales; family Sulfurimonadaceae; genus Sulfurimonas. Next base: position 48,100 of record JAOFSE010000011.1, on the reverse strand, counting down.
CAGTTACCCCATCAAAGGCATCCTTACAGTAAAATATAGGTCCATCGTAAGCAGGACGACAAAAGTCATCTATAAAGGCACGAGTAAGAGCGGCACCACCAAGAAGTATAGGAATAGTGATTCCTTTTTCTTTAAGTGTATTTAGATTCTCAAGCATAACTTGAGTAGACTTTACAAGTAGTCCACTCATACCAAGAGCAGAGATATGTCCATTGTCCATCGTCTCTAAAAATTTATCAAGTTCAACTTTAATACCAAGGTTTTGAACCTTGTACCCGTTGTTTGACAGGATGATATCTACAAGGTTTTTACCAACATCATGAACATCACCTTTGACAGTTCCTAGTGATAGTGTAGTATCTACAGTTTTTTCAACTTTAGGAAGGTATGGGTTTAAAAAATCAACTGTCTTTTTCATAGTCTCAGCTGATTGAAGTACAAATGGAAGTTGCATCTGTCCTGAGCCAAATAGCTCTCCAACAACTTTCATAGCATCAATAAGAATCTCATTTACGATTACTTCCGGAGCGATCTTGTGACGAGCTTCTTCAACAAGAGGAATCATTCTCTCTTTATCACCATCCATCAGCAGTTTAGCAATTTTTTCTTCATCATTCATAGCTAAATACTCTGCATCTTCAGCACTAGTATCTATAGCCTCTTTTGTACTAAAGTGTTCTATAAAGGCAAAAAGAGCTTCTCCATTTGGCTGACGGTTAAAGATAAGGTCATCACATATCTTTTGGTCTTCCTTAGAGATTTTGTTGATAGGAATAATGTGCTTAACATTGATGATAACAGATGTTAGACCTGCTTGGATACAATGATGTAAAAACATTGAGTTAAGGTATGGACGTGCGTCTTTATCTAATCCAAAAGATATATTTGATAAGCCTAGTGTGGTACTTACTTCTGGATGTTTTAAGCGAAGTGCACGAATAGCTTCAATAGTGTTGATTCCAGCATCCCAGTACTCTTCATCTCCACTAGCAAGTGTGAATGTTAATACATCAAAAATTAATTCTTCTTTTTTAATTCCATGTCTATTCGTTGCTAAATCTATAATTCTATCTGCCACTTTTAGTTTATCTTCTACACTCTTTGCCATACCAATTTCATCAATTGTAAGACATACTAGAGATGTACCAAACTTTTTAGCTAATGAACAAACTTCATCAAACTTAGGTTCACCATCTTCTAGGTTTACTGAGTTTAGAATTGGTTTTCCACCTATGTTTTTCAGAGCAGTTTCTAAACCTTTTGTGGAAGTAGAGTCAGGCATAAGAGGAAGAGCAATTTTTTGGTTATACATTCCAATTACTGCATTCATATCTTTAGTTTCATCACGACCCGCAAAACCAACATTTACGTCAACTAAGTGTGCACCGGCACGAACTTGTTGTTGCGCTACACTTAGAGTTCCCTCATAGTCTTCAGCTAAGATAAGTTCTCTAAAAGCTTTTGAACCAGTAGCATTTGACCTCTCACCCATAAGAAGTGGAGCTGGCTCTTGCATAAGTTCTGCAATATTGAAAAGTGAAGCTACAGAGTTTGGATGAGAACCTGTTGGTTTTTTTGGTTTAATCGCTGTTACTTTATTAGTCAGGGCACGAATATGTTGAGGTGTAGTACCACAACAACCACCTAGAAAACTAACACCATCAAAGTTTAAAAACTTTTCCTGTTGAGCTACAAACTCATCTGGTCCCATTGGGTAGTAAGTGTATCCACCGCGGTTTTGTGGAAGACCTGCATTCGCATGAACACTAATAGGTTTATGCCATACTTCACTTAATGTTTTTACATGTTTTAGAACTTGTTCTGGTCCAGTTCCACAGTTAAAGCCAAGACTTAAGATGTCAAAAGGCTCCAAGATAGTTGCAATTGTTTGAGCATCTGTTCCTATAAGCATAGTACCGCTAAGCTCTATTGTTACAGATACCATGATAGGAATATCACTATCTTTTTGTCTGTTAGCTTCTTGACACGCATGAAGTGCTGCTTTTATCTGAAGAGGATCTTGAGCAGTTTCAAGTAAAAATATATCAACGCCGCCGTCTATTAGTGCCTTACAAAACTCTGTATAACCCTCATACATTTCATCGTAGGTTATGTGTCCTAGAGAAGGAAGTTTTGTTCCTGGACCAACTGAACCTAGTACAAAACGGGGATGCTCAGGAGTTGAAAACTTCTCACATTCTTTTTTAACAAGCTCGGCACCTGCCCTAGTTAATTCGTATGCACGATTACCGATGTCATACTCATCTAAAACCCAAGAGAAAGAGCCAAATGTATTTGTAGTAATTAGGTCGGCTCCAGCAGTTAAATAAGCTGAGAAAATTTCACTTAAAATTTCAGGTGCAGTAACATTTAAAAGTTCATTACAACCTTCATTACCTTCCCATGCTTCTTTAGATATCTTATCATCACGTTGCTGTAGTTGAGTACCCATTGCACCGTCTATAATAAGAGGACGTTTTTCAATTGTATTTAAAATATATTCACGTGTTGTCATTCAAAATCTTTTTAAAATATTATTGGATATATTTTACCAAATTGGAGCATAATTTATGCTTTTATCAATATAAGCAGTATAATAAAGAAGATGGATAAGTAATACTTATTTCTTATTATTATCATAAGTATCACTTAATAATATGTTGGTTATCATTTTGTATGATAAATAGGATTGGAGTTAGCTATGAGTAGTAAAACTAAAGCGTATAAAATACCTATGCCATGGAGATATAAACGTTATTATATGTTTGTATTTGCTACAATATTTACCCTTGTATTGCCTTGGATACAAGTAGATGGTAACCACTTTTTTCTTTTAAGTTTTGACAAATTAAAACTACATCTTGCTTTTGTTCAGTTTGATATGCAGGAACTTTACTTAATGCCATTTATTTTAATGGTTTTATTTCTTGGTGTTTTTGGAATGACTGTTATGGGTGGACGTGTGTTTTGTGGATGGGTCTGTCCACAGACTGTTTTTCGTGTAGCATATCGTGATCTTATAGAGACAAAAATACTTGGACTTCGTAAGCGTATAAAAAACAAACAGTTAGAACCTGATATGAGTAAGTTAGAAAATAAAGTGAAAAGATTTGTTGCACTTTTAATTGCTATTTTCCTTGCACATGTAGCTGCTGCTGATTTTTTATGGTTTTTTGTACCTCCTCAAGAGTTTATCTCGAACTTCTTTGAGTTTGAAGAACATTGGGCACTTTTTGGAACCTGGATAGGTATAGCAATATTCTTGGTATATGACATTGTATTTTTACAAGAAGATTTTTGTGTTTATGTCTGTCCATACTCCCGTGTGCAGTCTGTTTTATATGATGAACACACAGTAATGGCATTATATGATATGCACAGAGGCGGGGATATATATGATGAAAATCATGATAAAACTTTCACTAAACAAAAAGAATTACAACTTGTAGATCCAACAGCTGAGTGTACTACATGCGAATCGTGTGTTACGGTATGCCCTACACACATAGATATTCGTAAAGGGTTACAATTAGAGTGTATCAACTGTTTAGAGTGTGTTGATGCATGTACTACGGTAATGGGTAAACTTGGAAAGCCTTCTCTTGTTACTTGGTCGAGTGATTATGAAATAGTTGATCAAAAAGGAAAGACAAAACTCTTTCGTCCAAAAGTGCTTATATATATTGCAATATTAATATTTTTATTGGTTACTACTGCAATTATGGGTAGTAAAAAAGAGCATATGCTTCTTAATATAAATAAAGAGAACCGTTTATACTCAACAAAACTACTTTCAAATGGAAAAGTACAAGTTGATAATGCATATGAGTTCTTACTTCAAAATACTGAAAATGAAAAGATGAAATTTTATTTTGAAATAATTCCTCCAAAGAGTATGGAAGGTAAGATATTTATAGCTAAACCATCTAAACCTTTTACTGCGGTGCCAGGGATTAAAAAGAAAAAAATTGTAGTTCTTAGGACTCAAGAAGTTCTAGTAGATGACGCAAGACAAGACAGTATAATACCTATACAAATAAGAGCGTATGCTTTAGGACATGAGGAAAAGATTGTGGTTTATAGAGATTCTATTTTTATTTTTCCAAGAGCAGATGTTCTAAAAGACGCTCATTAAAAGATTATATCCATTTCAAAAAGGCTAGATATGTTAAAAAAAATATTATCAGTGTTGATTATATATTCAGTGATTGGTTTTGTAATATTACCAATAGTTTTAAAGTCTCAAGTTGTAGAAATTACGAATAAAGAGATAAATGCTAAGCTGAGTATAGAAGATATTGATTTTAATCCATTTATTTTCAGACTGATTATTCATGGTTTAGATTTAAAGGATTTATCTGGACAGCATCTTATTTCATTTAAGAGCTTTGAGATAGATATTGATCCTTATAATTTATATAATGGAACGATTAATGTAAAAAAAGTTCTCTTATCTAGTCCCCAAATTTTACTTGAACAAAACAAAGATAAAGTATTTAATTTAGCAACAATTTTAAAAGAATCAGATGAAGTAGTAAAACCAACAGAAGAAGAAACTCCTTCAAAACTTCCACGGATAATAATAGATGAACTTGCTGTAGAAGAAGGTATCTTTACATATACAGACAATACAAAACTAAATAAATTCCATACATCCATAAAAGATATAACTTTTATTCTAAAAGACATTGATACTGATGATTTTACGTCTCGTGGAGCAGAACTTAGATTTTACTCTAACTTAGGTAATGGTGGCAAGATTGATATTAAAACAAATATACTAGGTCTAGAACCACTTAATCTTGAGGGTAGCATAGATTTTAAACTTAACAAACTATATAACCATGAGAGATATGTTCAAGATGAGTTAGGTATAGAAGTTGCAAATGGAAAGTTTTCTCTATATGCAGATTATAGAGTTAATACGAATGATTTAAATGCTACTTCAATAGATAATTTAGAGATCGATTTGGCAGACTTGAGGCTTAAACCAAAAAACAAAAATATAGATATATTAAATTTACAGTCATTTAAAGTTCAAAACGCAAGTATAAAACCTTTTCAAAAAGATATACATGTAGATGGTATCAGTCTTAAAAACCTTTTAGTAGATTTTAGTATTGATGAAGATGGCAACATAGATTTATTGGATTATATAAACAATGTAAAATCTAATCAAAACAAGCGATTAAATTCTTATAAATATAGTCTCATAGTTGGTAGTATGAATACACATCTTGATCTTAATATATCATCTAGCAGTGAAGAAAATGCTACTAACTATGTAAATGTTAATAATGTTGATTTTGAACTAAATAATTTTTTATTTACATCACAAACAGATAATGAAAAATTACTTGGATTTAAAAACTTTAAAATAGATGATATTAATGTAGATACAAAAACAAAAGATCTACACGTATCAGCTATAGATTTAAATGGTCTGGGAATATATCTTAGAAAAGATAAAACAGGTGATATGAATATCAACAAACTTATGGTGTCTAAAGAGTCTAAGGAGTCGAAATCTTCTGTGGAGTCTCAAAAAGATGCCTCTGAAGAAAAACCATTTAGTGTTAAGTTGGGTAAAGTTTCTCTATCTTCTGCGGAGATTAATTTTAATGATGAGAGTATTCAAGACAAAACAATAAGTAGGTTAGATAACATAGATATTAATGCTTATAACATTGACTCATCGAAAAATAGTTGGCTTGATTACGATGCTACCATAAGAGTAAACAGAGGTGGTACCGTTAACTCAAAAGGTACTGTAAGACACACTCCTTTACAACAAAAAGGAACTTTTACAATTGATAGAGTTTCTTTAAAAGAGATCACACCATATCTACAAGAAAGTATGCATCTCGCATTAGTAGATGGTTTTTTTAGTTTAAATAGTAATCTTTCATACTCTAAAAGTAGTAAGCAACCAGACTTACATGTAACTGGTGGTCTCAAGTTAGAAGAATTTGAACTGATGGACAGTAGAAACAGTGATAGACTTCTTACTTTTTCTAAGACAGAGTTAAAATCATTTACTCTAGATCTATTTCCAGGTAGTTTATTTATCGATAAGATTAATTTAGATGCCTTTTATGTGAATGCACAGATAGATAAAAACAAACAGATGAATTTAGCTCAACTCTCTAAAACTACTAGTGATGAGAAAAAGACTAAAGAATCCGATAATAATAGCACTATAGATAAAGGTGAACCATTCCCACTTAAAATAATGCAATTACATGTATCAAACGGTGCAGCAATATTTGCAGATTACTCTTTACCACTTCAGTTTAAAACATCTATACATGATTTAAATGGAGATGTATACGCTATATCTAACACTAAGGGAGAAGTTAGCTATATAGATATAGATGGTGAAATAGATAAGTATGGTTCTACAAAAATCAAAGGTAGTATAGAAGCTTCTGATATTAAATCATATACAGATATAGGAGTTAGTTTTAGAAACTTAGGCTTAGACTCTTACAGTGGTTACAGTGCACAATTTGCTGGGCATAAGATAGAATCCGGAAAACTTTTTTTAGACTTAGGATATAAAATACATAATTCTGAGCTCCTTGGTAGCAATAGTGTAGTTATTAAAAAGATGGAACTTGGAGATACTATCGAAGATGAAAATATTACGGCACTCCCTTTAGGATTTGCTATAGCATTATTAGAAGATAGTGAAGGTGTAATTGATATTGATATGCCAGTAGAAGGAAATATGGATGAGCCCGATTTTAAATATGGTTCATTGGTATTAAAAACATTTGCAAATCTAATTGTTAAAGCTGTTACCTCTCCATTTAACTTTCTTGGTGCTGCTATGGGTATTGATGGGGATGAATTGAAGTTTGTGGACTTTGAGCCATCAGAGTATATTATACTCCCTCCGCAGAGAGAAAAACTTGATAACCTTGCTAAGATACTAGTAAAGAAACAAAAACTCTCTTTAGATATTCTTTCATCATATGATGCTGAACTTGATAAAAAAGCTATACAGCTTAATAAGTTAACTGATGAGGTTATAAAAAGAAGTGATGAAGCAATTTTGACAGTTGATATACTTGAGGATATATATGAAGAATCAGTTGGAAGTGATATTTCTGATGCTTTAAAAGATGAATTTGAAAAAAGATATGAAGATGATGATGATCTGTTTGATTCTGAATACCGTAAAGAACTTCTAGTAAGATGTACCTCCACTCAGATAGTATCATTAGAAGAGTTACAAGAACTTGCACAAGGAAGGGCAAATGGTATTAGAACTTATTTGGTAGTAGATAAACAGATCGATCCTAGTAGAATAATTGCTAAAGATGTTTTAGTGTCTGAAGAAAATGATGAAAAATGGGCTAAAACAGAGCTAAAAATAGTAGTAAAATAGTTTTATCTATAATTCGATTTATTACTTTGAACTTATACCAAATATGAAGGATTTAGATGCTTAATATATCTAACTATAAAAGATATGCAAAAGGTTTAGTGGCTAGTATCGCCGTTGCCGTCGTAGCTAGTATTATTACTAATTTTATATCTTTTAGTACTGCAACTGTAGCTATTATTCTTGGCATGATTGTCGGAAATAAATTTTACGATACTTTTCACTCTGATGATTCTGAATTTAAAAGTGGAGTTAAGTTCGCAGAGAAAGATTTATTGATGTTTGCTATTGCCCTTATGGGAATAAATCTCAACTTTACAATGCTAGCTAACTTAGGTATTAAAACTATTTTGATTATTGTTTTGGGGATGATGTTTACAATTTTTATGGGTATCTTCCTAGGAAAACTTTTTAAACTAAACTCTAAGCTTGCACTTATGATAGGTATAGGAAATGGTGTATGTGGGAGTTCTGCAATAGCTGCCACATCTAGTATTGCTAAGGTGAAAAGCGGCGATATAGGTATTAGTATAGCGCTTGTAAATCTTATGGGAACAGTAGGTATATTTTTAGCACCTGCATTAGCTCATCTTTTAGGATTTAGTGACGTTCAATCAGGTGTATTTACCGGAAATACACTTCAAGCTATTGGACAAGCAGTCGCAGCTGGCTTTAGTATATCAGAGGAGTCAGGACACTATGCAACTGTTGTAAAAATGGGAAGAGTTTTGCTACTGGTGCCTCTTGTACTTATTTTGATATATATAGTAAAAAAAGAGAACTCTAATGATGAAGAATCAAGTGAAAAAGCAAAAGTGGGAGTCCCATCTTTTATACTTTGGTTTGTCTTTTTCTCGGTTATCGCTTCACTTGGTTTACTGCCAAAAGGGATTGAAGAATTGATTGCTTCTGTTAGTTATTATATTACACTGATTGCAATGAGTGCAATAGGATTAATGATTCATTTTGGGACTATTGTTAAAACAGCAGGTACAGCATTTAAAGTCTCTTCTCTTCTTTTTGCACTACAATTAATCTTTAGTGGTCTACTCATTAGTCTGCTATAAGTGAAGTCTGAAAACACTTTTAAAGAAACTATATAAAAAAAAACTATATAATAGAGTTATAAATCTATTGTATAGGAGTTAAGCAGATGTCGCAATTACCAAACACTCTTAACTCTTACTGGTTATGGAGAGAAGTCTCTTCGAAACTAGGTGTGTCAAATCCGGCATATAAGTACTGGAAAAATACACCAAACCTCAAACTAAATAACAAATATCTTTTTATCCAAAAAAATACACTACCCCAGAAGCATGAGCATGTTGAGAATATTTTGACGGATCTCTCAGGACATTTACCAATAAAATACGCTTCAGATAGACTACATGTAAATGAACATATATTTTCATATGAGAAGATGAAACTCTACAAAGAGTTTGAATATAAATTCGTAGAAGATGTGAAGTTTGTAAACATAAAGAAGTTTTTTACAGAGTTTGGGATTAAAGTAAATAAAAACTCTATAGTCCAGCTTGGTAAGATTAAAGAGCTTGAGATTACAGCAGACTCTACATTTTATAATTTGAAAAATGATTACGGAATTGTGGTGTACAAATAGTGAATACATTTTTTATAGAGTTTCGCGATCCTCTTTTTGGGGTTATCGTTTTTTTTGTAATCATCTTCATGATAACTTTTTTTTCGTACTGGTTTAACAAGTTTAAAAAGCAAGAAGACCATAAACATCTAGATAACTTTTTAAAGCAGTTTAACGCTACTCCATCACAAGATGAATTAAAAGTACTCATATCAAGTGGTGATTTATCTGAAAAGTCATGGCTTTTACTGGCTAACTCCTACTTTAAAGATGGAAATTATGAGAAGAGTATAGAAATATACAGTGAACTACTTAAGGTAGGTTCTAAGAGTAACTCTAGAGATACTATGTTCTTACTTGCTAAGACATATTTTAAAGCTGGTTTCTTGGAACGTTCAAAGAAGATTTTTTTAGAGATTCTACAAGCAAATCCTAGGACACCACAGGCACTTAGATACCTTCTACTCATATATGAACATATGAAAGACTATAGCTCAGCCTTAGAGGTTTTAGAACCATTAGAAGTACTTCAAGAGAGTGTTACAGTAGAAAGTACTTATCTAAGAATACTTATTATTTTAAACAATACAGAACTTACATCAATAGAACGAGTGGAGGAGCTTTTAACAATATACAAAGAAAATCATATTTTTACCTATATGATATTTGAGTATATATTTAGAGTTGATTACAAATTAGCTTGGAAAAATTTAGATAGTTCTAAATCAGAATTATTAGTTGATATTTTGTACAACCTTGGCAGAGAACATTTAGATTTAAATATTATAAATAAAAATGGATATTTAAGAGAGTTATATAGTGCAAAAGGGTATATTCAAGAAGCTAAGAGTAGTTCTGTATTTGAGTTTAATGTTTTAATAAATTTGGATAATAGTGTAAATGCGAAACTTAGTTTTGAGTATGTATGTGATAGCTGTAAAAATGTTTATCCATTTGCATTTCATCGTTGTAGTAGTTGTCATAGTATTGACAGCTCTAGAGTTGAGATGAGTTTAGTAAAAAACTATAGTAAGGATTTCGGTGAAGAAAATAACTCTTTTCAGTGATGGAAGTGCTTTGGGTAACCCAGGTCCTGGCGGCTATGGTGTAATCCTTAGGTTTGGCGATAAAGAAAAAGAACTCTCAGGTAGTGAGGAGCATACAACGAATAATCGTATGGAACTCCTCGGTGCAATAGAGGGCTTGAGAGCTTTAAGAGAGGCTTGTGAAGTTGAGATTATTTCTGATTCATCTTATGTTGTAAAGGGTATTAACGAATGGCTTAAAGGGTGGATAAAAAAAGATTTTAAAAAAGTGAAAAATGTAGACCTATGGAAAGACTATATAGAAGTTTCTAGAATACATACAGTAAAAGCAATTTGGGTGCGGGGTCATGATGGTCATGAAGAGAATGAACGTTGTGATAAACTTGCACGAGATGAGGCGGAAAATATGAAAGAAAGTTTAAGAGGTAGAAATGAGTAAGAGTATAGAGACTCTAGAAGAGACACTAGGGTATAAATTTAAGAAAGAGAAGCTCATTATCGAAGCGCTGACACATAAAAGTTATAAACAGCCCTACGATAATGAGCGATTAGAATTTTTAGGTGATGCAGTCTTGGACTTGATTGTTGGAGAGTATCTTTTTAAGAAATTTCCAAAGTCTGCTGAGGGAGGACTTTCTAAGATTAGAGCATCTTTGGTGAATGAAAGTGGATTTGATATGTTAGCCCGATCTATAAATTTAGGTGATTATATATATTTATCAAATGCAGAAGAGAACAATGGCGGAAGAGAGAAGCCATCTTTATTATCTAATGCTTTTGAAGCTATTATTGGTGCAGTTTATCTTGAATCTGGACTTCAAAAAGCTCAAGAGATAGCTATTAACTTGATAGAAAAAAATCATAAAGAGATATCACTTGACTCTTTATTTAAAGACTTTAAAACTACTTTGCAAGAGATGACACAGGCTAGCTTTGGTGAAACTCCAGAGTATGTAGTTGTTGCTAGTCGTGGACCTGATCATCTAAAAGAGTTTGAAATGGCTGTCATTATTCAAGGTAAGGAATATGCTAGAGCCATAGGAAAAAGTAAAAAAATTGCTCAACAAGAAGCTGCAGAACTAGCAGTTAAAATACTAAAGGAAAGTAATGAATAGTTTTGGACAAAAGTTAAGGTTTTCCACATTTGGAGAGTCTCATGGTACAGCTATTGGTTGTGTTTTAGATGGGGTACCTGCTGGTTTAAAGATCGATGAAGAATTTATTCAAAGTGAGCTTGACCGTAGGAAACCTGGCAAGAGTGAGTTTGAAACTGCAAGAAAAGAAGCTGACAAGGTAGAGATATTGTCAGGTGTTTTTGAAGGATTGAGTACTGGTACTCCTATTGCAATGGTTATATACAACACAAATCAAAAGTCAAAAGATTACTCAAATATCAAGGATGTTTTCCGCCCAGGTCATGCAGATTTTACCTATTTTCACAAATATGGCCTAAGAGATTATCGTGGTGGTGGTAGAAGTAGTGCAAGAGAAACAGCAGCAAGAGTTGCAGCTGGTGCGATAGCAAAATTAATGCTAAAAGAACTACATGTAGAAGTTTTAAGCGGTATATGTGAAGTTGATGGTATTAAAGCTCAAAACCTTGATTATGATAAGGCAAAAAGTAGTATTATTTATGCACTTGACGAGAGTGTTGAAGAGGCTCAAAAAGAGGCCATATTAAAAGCAAAAAATGACCATGATTCTGTTGGTGGTGTCTCTCGTGTTCTTATAAAAGGTGCTCCTATTGGTTTAGGTCAACCACTATATTATAAACTTGATTCAACCCTAGCAGATGCAATGATGGGAATCAATGCTGTTAAAGCTGTTGAGATTGGTGATGGAGTACTTAGCTCATCTTCTCTTGGCTCTTTTAACAATGATCAGATTAGATCAACTGGATTTGAAACAAATCATTCAGGTGGAATACTTGGCGGGATTAGCAATGGTGAAGATATAGTTTTAAATGTATACTTCAAACCTACCCCTTCTATATTTAAAGAACAGCATACTGTTACAAATACAAATGAAGAGGTGGACTTTTCACTTAAAGGTAGACATGACCCATGTGTAGCAATAAGAGGAACTATAGTTTGTGAAGCTATGGCCGCTTTAGTTGTGGCGGATATGGTCCTTTTAAATATGGGTTCACAAATGGATAGGGTCGCACAATACTATAGCTAGGAGTTAATATGGCAGTTACAAAAGATAAAACTTCTGATGAATGGTATTTTGATGAAAATGAATATATTTTAAGTGAGACAGATGATAAAGGACTTATTATATATGCTAATGATCTTTTTTGTGAAATGGCAGGATATAAACTTGATGAACTATTGGGCGAACCGCATAATATTGTTAGGCATGCTGAAATGCCACGTATTGCATTTCAAGGACTTTGGGATGATATACAGTCCAAAGGTTTCTGGACAGGAATTGTAAAAAATCGTCGTAAAGATGGTGGATTTTATTGGGTACATGCGACAGCTATGAGAAAAATAGCTAAGGATGGAAAGACAACTTATTTATCTGTGAGAAGGGTTCCTAGACGAATGGATGTAAACTCATGCATATCTTTATATGCAGAGCTTAGAGATAAAGAATAAATCTTATTTCTTCTCCATTGCATCTTTTGCAGACTTAATAGCATTGCCAAGCGCATCTTTTGCTACACCAAGTGCTTGAACTCCCATTCTTTTTGCCTCTTTAGCTGTATCTGAATTAATAGCACTATCAGCTTTTTGTACAGCTGTTTTGGCAAATGAGGAAAATTTATCTTTCATTACAGTTGCCGTCTCTTTTGATATATGCACTAGCTCTTCTAAATCATAATGCATTTTTTTATTAATCTCTAGTAGGGTTATTCTAGTGTCTTCTGTACTCTCATTTGCTTGAGTGTTTACCACTTGTAGAAAGAGGATATCTGTTTGCGATAGATCTTCCATGATAGTGTCATAATCTTCTATTAGTATATGTTTTGCTTCTATTGGCATAAAAGCGATTCTCTTTTTAAATCTATCTATAGAATGGTGAAGACCCCAACGCATACCTTTTAGAGTAGGCTCCAATATTTGTAGAGATCTATTAGGAGTGGCCTCAGCTACTTCTATGGCAGAGTGGAGGATGGTGGAAAGAATTTTTCTAACTCTAATGGTATTGAGTGTTCCCTCTTTGATGGTTTGATATGCTAACTCTTTTATTACTTCTTGAATAGTCTCATTAGGTTCACTATCTTGAGAATTTTCTAATGCAGTAATGATTGCAGATTCTACTGTCTCTCCAAGTAAATCAAATAGGTCTATATTTTGGAGTTTAACTTGATGTAGTTTGGATAGTGTTGCAACATCTTCTTTATTTATAGTTGATTCAATAGAATCAAATACATTATACTTAGCATTTTGAAGTTCATGCTCTTTTTTCTTTAGTGCAATTTGCAATTGCTCTTGCTTTGCTAAAAGATCTTCGAGTTCTTCTTTTAAGTTTTTTGTTTTATCTTCTAGTATAGCTGAGATATAACTTTTAATCTCACTTAGACTTAAATCTTCTAATTTTTTATTACTCATAATTAATCCTTTGTTTAAAGTACCATTTTAATGTTTGAATGCCTTTTTAGTGCTTCGTATATAAAGTTTCTATCGTCCTCATTATGCACAAGCATATCAAGATTCATACTGACATATTTTCCGCCTTTAGAATTTTTGGAGTGAGTTATCTTATGCTCCCTCTCATCTATTACATCTATTACAGCTTGGTGTAGAGTTTCCTTATCTAATGCTATCAGTTTATAAGACCAGTTACAAGGGTAAGAAAGCTCTAGCTTCTCATCTCTAGCGTTTAAAATCTCCACTTTTGCCTCCTGATTTTTTTTCTAGTTGAACATTACGGATTATCATCCCTTTATCTATAGCTTTAACCATATCATAGATAGTTAATAAACCTATGCTTGTTCCAGTTAATGCTTCCATCTCGACACCTGTTTGACCAGTAAGTTTTGCTGTAACTGTCAGTTTAAAACCAGGAAGTTCTGTTAATTCTTCAACATCACAGTTTATACCACTTAAGTTTAGAGGATGACACATTGGAATTAAATCACTTGTTTTTTTTACACCCATGATTGCTGCAATTACTGCAGTTTGTAAAACTGGTCCCTTTTTTGTCTTTTCAGTTACTATTGCATCGAATGCATCTTGGCTCATCTCTATTATTCCACTAGCTACTGCAACTCTCGTTGTCTGACTTTTATCACTTACATCTACCATTTTTGGTCTTTGATTTTCATCTAAATGCGTTAGGTTCATGCTATGTTTGCCCTATAATTATTAATATTGTTTGTATATTTATTATTATAGCAGAAGTATCATAATCACTTTTTTTGGAGGTTTTTTAAACAAGAGTATACATGGACTCCTCATTGTAAAGAGTCCAAGAATGATGAGCTATAAAAGATTTATAGATTACTATTACTGTCTTCTATCAAGACCTTTGTATTTCTCTTTTCTAAACAGATATAATTTATCTTTTTTCAAAGCTTTTTTCATAAGGTTTTGAGGGCATTCATTTACATTTCTCCAGATACCTGAGGGGCAACGCATCTCTAAGATATCTTTCTCTGCGTATTTTAATATCTGCTTTTCAGATAACTCTTTACTTACAGGGAGTATATCTATATCATTCATATCTAAGTCTTTTTGATAAAAAACAGTTTGACAAGCACCATTTGAAGGACTCCAGTTAGGGAAACCTTCTACAGTATAATGAATAATATTTTTTTTAGAAAATTTAGCCGCGAAAACATAAAAACCATCAATTCTTTGTTCTTTTGGAAGTACAAAGATAACTTCTCCATGTCCATAAACAAGACTGAATACTTCTTGTTCTAATTTTACCTTAGAAAAATAACTCATTTTTGACTCCTAGTATGTTTATATCTATATTATATTTGACTTCGATTACAATCTTGCTACATTATATCAAATAAGTTCTAAGGCTTTTTTATACTCATCTGGATTATTTAAATTTAAAAAAGGTTTTTCATCTTCAAAGTCTACAAAAACTGTATTTGATTGCTGTAGTAAAAAGCCGATCTTATGGTTATTGCTCTCGAGCATCTCTACAAACTTATCTTTTAATGTGTTGTGATAGAGCCCACACATTGGTTGAATACCAAACTTAGTCTTAGCAATAGTTGCATCTACTTGCATGGTGTCTGATTCAATGAGATTCTTTATTTCAGCTTCTTCCACAAATGGAGAGTCAACACTAAGTACAAAAAACTTTTCTACATGTAGAGTCTTGTATATAGATACAAAACCAGCAGTAGGTGCAAAAACAGAGTCTGTTCTAATATCCTCGATGAAGTTTGCATGGAAGTCAAATTTAGATTTGTCTTTACATGAGATATATACAGTTTTAAATATTTTTGATAGTTTTGTTAGTTGATATTGAGTGAGAGTGTCAAAACCTCCAAAAGGAAGAAGCGCTTTGTCTTCTCCCATTCTAGAGCTTTTTCCACCAGCAAAAATGACACAAGGTATGTCAATCATAAGTTGCTTTTAGTTTTTAGTTAGTGTTGCTTCTATTCTTCTGTTTTCAGCAAGACCTTCAGGAGTATCATTTGTTGTAATTGGTGAACTTTCACCTTTACCTGCTGAGCTCACTCTACTTGCCTCAACACCTTCTTTTACAATTAGGTCTTTTACTGCAGATGCTCTATTTTCTGACAATCTTTGGTTTGATGATTCACGACCAATATTGTTAGTATGTCCTACAATTTGTGCATTGTAATTTGGGAAGTCTACTAAGAATTTAGCAAATTTTTGGATTCTTACTAAAGAAGCATCATCAACTTCATAAGAGTTGTTCTCAAAATTAACATTTAGGTTTACAATAAGCTCACAACCTTTAGAGTTTACAACATGACCAAGTGGAGTTGTTGGACATTCATCTATAGAGTTCAAAACACTGTCTTGGTCATCGTCTCCATCAACTACTTTACATCCACTAGCATCAACAGTTGTTCCAGCTGGAGTTGTTGGACATTGATCTAATGAGTTTAAAACACCATCATTGTCATCATCACCATCTACAGCAGTTTCAACTGGAGCAGGAGCTTGAGCTTTTTTACCAAATGAGAAGTTGATACCAGCTAGCATTGCTAAGTTGTTATCCCATCTGTTGTCATTGTTTTTTAACATGTATACAGCTTCAAGTTTTAAAGCTATTGCATCAGTTAGGGGTACCTTTGCGCCAACACCAACATCAAAGAAAATACTCTCTTTGTTTTCAAATAAATGTCTGTTCATTGTTTCATAACCAACACCAACTTTTGTTAATGGAATTAGACTTCCGATAGTATCATACTCGTGAACACCATTTATAGCGATACGATTTATATCTGTACTAAGTGGAGAGTTCTCATAATCAGCATCAGTATGTAATAAACTAAGTTCTGGCTTTAAAAATGAATCTACATCATTGTATTGAAGCTCAACACCAATAAGAGATTGATTCTCTAAATTTAGGTTGCCTTCAGCAATGTTATAGCCTATAACAGGTGTAATCTCGTATTTATATTCTTGTGCAATTGCCATAGTTCCTAGAAATGCTGGTATTAGTAGTAGTCTTTTCATGCTATTCCTTATTCTTATGTTTGAAGAGAGTCTATCTATTCTTATCTTAAATTAAGAGTAAGAATAGAGATTAGTATATCATTATCTTGGGTCTGTAATATAGCCTGTTAGAGCAGATATGGCAGCAACAGCTGAGTTTGCTAAGTAAACTTCAGAAGACCTTGAACCCATACGTCCTACAAAGTTACGGTTTGTAGTAGAGATTGCAACTTCATTGTCACCAAGTATTCCCATATATCCACCAAGACAAGCGCCACATGTAGGGTTACTCACAACACCACCAGCATCGATGATGATATCCATATATCCAAGTCTATATGCCTCTTTTAGAATTTTTTGAGTACCTGGAGTTACAATTAGACGAACGTCCTCATGAACTTTTTTACCATCTAAAATCTCAGCAGCAGTTTTTAAATCACTCAGTCTACCATTTGTACAACTTCCTATAAACGCTTGATCTACTTTAATATGATCTTTTACAGCTTGATTTACAGAGTGGCCATTTGATGGTAAGAATGGGTAAGCAATAACAGGGTCAAGGTTAGCTACATCTATCTCTAAAATTTGTGCATACTCAGCATCTTCATCTGAGTAGTGAATCTTAGGTTCACGTGCTAAATCTTTGTCAGAAAGGAATTCTTTAGTAACATCATCATATGCAACAATTCCATTTTTTGCACCAGCCTCGATAGCCATGTTACACATAGAAAATCTATCATCCATTGTTAAATGAGCAATAGTACTACCTGTGAACTCTAAAGCTTTGTAAAGTGCACCATCAACACCAATTAGGCGAATGATTTCTAAGATAATATCTTTACCAGTTGTATATTTACCTGGTTTTCCACTTAGAACTACTTTGATAGACTCAGGAACTTTAAACCAGTTACCACCAGTTATCATTGCAAAAGCAAGGTCCGTTGAACCCATACCAGTTGAGAATGCTCCAAGAGCACCATGAGTACATGTATGAGAATCTGCACCGATGATAACATCACCAGGAACAATAAGACCTTTTTCTGGTAAAAGAGCGTGCTCTATTCCCATGTCTTTTTCATCAAAAAAGTTTTTCATGTTATGTTTTTTTGCAAATTCACGAGATATTTTTGCTTGATTCGCAGATGCAATATCTTTAGCTGGAATGAAGTGGTCAAGTACTATAGAAAATCCATCTGGATTTGCAAGTTTTGTTGCACCACTAAGATTAAAAGCAGAAATAGAGATAGGAGTTGTAATGTCATTTCCTATAACCATATCAATATTTGAGCGGATAATTTCACCTGCAAAAACCTCTTTGCCAACGTGCTCTGAGAATATTTTTTCAGTTATTGTTTGAGCCATAATAAACCTTTTAGTATCTAATATAATGGTGCGATTATACCATTTAAGTTTTAAAATTAATGTAGATTTATTTTTTACATGTGCATTTCTAAGAGTATTGACGATTAAATACAAGTAGAATCTATGTGTTTTTTGTTAGAATAAATTAACAAAAAATAATAATAAAGAATTGGGATATATGGATATAGAGGTATTTAAACCAACTAGAGGCTTAGAGGGCATTGTAAAAATTTTTATCGTACTCAAATCATTAGATGATATACATAAAATGATTTTTTTGCCAGATGGTGGTAACTTCATGATTTTTAATAGAGGAACTGACATAAATGTTAAGTTGTATACGGAAGATGATGTTTATGACATACCAAGTAGTTACTCTGTAGGCTTTAAAACTAATAAAGTAAAATATATTTTTGACGCTAAATACAAAAATAAGATTGATAGTTTCCCCATGGTTATAGTAGAACTTTTGCCTCTAGGCTTATTTAAATTATTTAATCAAGACTTATCTTTAGTAGATTATCAATATAAAGAGATAGACGAAGAAATAGTTAATACATATTTTTCGGATCTTTATGCTCATTCAAATATAGAAGAAGATATAAAATATTTAGATAAGTCTCTTCGAAAGCTTGAATATTCTCATAATCATTCGCATTTTCCTTTAGAAAACGTCATTAATAGAATAGCTAGTGATTATCATTTAGAAATTAATGTAGAGGATCTTTTGAATGAGTTTAATTACAGTAGAAGTACATTAGAGAGACATTTTAAAAGGATGATAGGTCTTACACCTAAGCAATTTATATATGTGTCAAAGTTTTGTAGGACATTAGTGGAGTATATTAATGAAAAGAAAACATTAGGAGAACTTCCTTACCTCTATAGTGATAGCTCACATATGAATTCGGTTTTTAAAAAATTTCTTGGTGTATCACCTAGTGAAATTTTATCTAAAGTGGATGATGGAGAGTTTAAAGTCTTTCAAGCACATAATTTAATTGTAGAAAATCGAGATATCTAAAATGGTAAAAGACTATAAAGCTAAAGTTGTATTAAAAACTATAACTATTAGCCTAATAGTCTTGATTATTCTCTCATGTATAAGAGTTTTTATTGCACATGAAAGCATGAAGTCTGGTTTAGATATAAAATACTTTCTTTATCAAGAGATACTCTTTTCAGTTTTATCAATCATGATTTTTGGTTTTATTTGCTACTTTTTATACAAGAAGAGAAAGACAGATGTTGTAGAAATAAACCAAGTTGCTTATACGGACGGTTTAACTGGATTATATAATAGACATTATTTGTCATATTATATTGACAACTTTAATGTTTCATATAGAGATAATAAAAGTTTTTCTGTTGCATTTATCGACTTAGATTTTTTTAAAACTATAAATGATACTCATGGACATATGGTTGGTGATCTTATTTTAAAAGATGTATCATCTATTTTAATGGATTTAACAAGAGAAAGCGATAAAGTGTTTCGATATGGTGGCGAAGAGTTTATTATAATATTTAGAGAAATTTCTGAACAAAAAGTTTTTGATAAAGTTGACTTTATGAGAAGAATAATAGAAAATACAAAATTTGAATCTTTAGAAGAACAGATGACAATCTCAGCTGGGATTAGCAACGGAGATTATCATTCTAATTTAAGTGAAGTAATAGAAGAGGCTGATAAAGCTCTTTATCAAGCAAAAAATAGTGGTAGAAATTGTGTTAAGTTGTACTCTTAAGCACTATACTTTATAGCTTTTTTAATATACTCAGTTGAGCAAAAAAACATTGCCACAAAAAGAGGGCTTAGTTTAGCTTCTCCATTTTCCACTGAGTCGAAAATTTTAAAACTAAAACCAGAGCCATTTTCTTTGTTGATTGGTTTTACATTAAACTCTATTGGCGCTAAGGCTTTTGCCATATTTAAAATTTTCTTTTTCTTTTTATCACTATCAGCTTCTAGCACGTTTATATCATAAGACTCAGCGTCTTTATGTGTTCTTATAACGTCTTCTAAAACATCTAGTTTATCCTTAAAAACTATTTTATTCCATGTTATGACTGCTTCCTTAGAGTCAATCTTACATCCTTTAAACATTAAAGGATTAGGTTTTTTTTCTTTCATAGACTCAAGAAGAATGAGTAAAAAGTTTAACCCACCTATAGACTCTGCAGCCTTAGTTAGCTCTACATGTAAAAGTGTTTTAGTATCATCATTTTGTTTAGTAAAATTGTACATTTATAATCCTATATTATTAACTATATTATTTTCGTAAATATAATTATACCTTAAACCATTCATAAATACAGATTTTCTTAAGCTAGTCATAATCACAAAGCTATTATCATGTCAATACTAAAACAAGACAAAAATTGTCTGATTTAAAAATAACTCGAAAACAAGGGATAATATGCAAGTTTATTTAGATAATAATGCTACTACAATGGTTGACCCATTAGTAGTAGAAGCTATGATGCCATTTTTTGGTGAGCTATATGGAAATCCTAACTCACTACATAAATTTGGAACAAAAGCACATCCGGCTATAAGTAAGGCAATAGATCAAGTTTACACTTCAATTAATGCAAGTGATAACGATGATATAGTATTTACTTCATGTGCAACAGAGTCAAATAACTGGGTTTTACAATCTGTTTATTTTGACCATGTTGTTAATGGTGACAAAAATCATATCGTAACAACAGAAGTTGAACACCCATCTATACTTTCTACATGTAAGTTTTTAGAAGAGCAAGGTGTTAAGGTTACTTACCTTCCAGTTAATGAGCAAGGTGTTGTAGAAGCACATACTGTAAGAAGTTTCATTACTGATAAAACAGCTTTAGTTTCTATCATGTGGGCTTCAAATGAAACAGGAATGATTAATCCAATTAAAGAAATTGGTGAGATCTGTAAAGAAAAAGGTGTTCTTTTCCATTCAGATGGTGTTCAAGCTGTTGGAAAGATTCCAGTAGATATGCAAAGTTTAAATGTAGACTTTATGAGTATGTCAGCACACAAATTTCATGGACCAAAAGGAATAGGGGCTCTTTATATTAAAGATTCTCAAGCACTTTCTCCAATGATGCATGGTGGTGAGCATATGGGTGGACGTCGTTCAGGTACACTAAATGTTCCTTATATAATTGGTATGGGTAAAGCAATGGAAATTGCTACTACTGATATGGAAGCAAAAATATCTAAAATTAGAGCCCAAAGAGATCGTCTAGAAGATGCTATCTTAGAGCTTAGTGACACTTTTGTTGTTGGCGACAGAGATAATCGTACACCAAACACTATTCTTATATCTATAAAAGGTGTTGAAGGTGAAGGTATGCTATGGGACTTAAACAATGGTCAAATAGGTGCATCAACTGGTTCAGCTTGTGCGTCTGCAGACCTAGAAGCAAATACAGTTATGTTGGCTATTGGTGCTGATAATGAGCTAGCTCATACTGGTATTCGTTTGAGTCTTTCTCGTTTTACAACAGATACAGAAATTGACTATACTATTTCACATTTTAAAGATGCAGTAGGAAGACTTAGAAACATTTCTTCTTCATTTGCAAAACAAAAACCAACAGAAGGTGGCGAGGTTCAAGAATGCGAACTTCACCATCACTAAAAATAAATAATTATTAAAAGGATATAACATGGCTAAGGCAGATATGGTAAGCGAGTCTTTATGGGACGCGTATTCAAATAAAGTTACAACATTAATGAATAACCCTCAGCATCAAGGTGAAATCTTTGAAAATGAGGCAGAAGAAAGAGGTAACAAACTAATTGTTGCTGATTTTGGTGCAGAGTCTTGTGGTGATGCAGTTCGTCTTTACTGGGAAATTGACCCTAAAAATGATGAAATTATAAACTCAAAGTTTAAATCTTTTGGTTGTGGTACTGCTATCGCATCTTCAGATGTAATGACTGAACTTTGTATTGGTAAAACAGTTGATGAAGCTGTAAAAATTACTAATATTGATGTTGAGTTAGCTCTACGTGACGACCCAGAGACTCCAGCTGTTCCACCGCAAAAAATGCACTGTTCAGTTATGGCTTATGATGTTATTAAAAAAGCTGCAGGACTTTACAAAGGTGTTGACGCTGAGAGTTTTGAAACTGAAACTATTGTATGTGAATGTGCTCGTGTTAGTTTAAGTACTATGCAAGAAGTTATCAAATTAAATGACCTTAAAACTGTTGAAGAGATTACTGACTACACAAAAGCTGGTGGTTTTTGTAAGTCATGTATCAAACCAGGTGGTCACGAAGCAATGGATTACTACTTAGTTGATATCTTAGCTGACACTCGTAAAGAGATGGATGAAGAGAAGATGAAAGCAGCCGCTGATGCTGGTATCACTGGTGACTTCACAGCAATGACTCTTGTTCAACAAATCAAAGCAGTTGACTCTGTTGTAGATGAAAGTGTTCGTCAATTCCTAGTAATGGATGGTGGTGACATGGAAGTTGTTGATATTAAAACAAATGATGAGTTTATAGATATCTATATCAGATACTTAGGTGCATGTAATTCTTGTGCTTCTTCATCAACTGGTACTCTTTATGCAATTGAGTCTACTCTTAAAGAGAAACTTTCTGATAAAATCAGAGTATTACCAATCTAAATAAATCCTCTTTAGGATTTATTTATTATATGGATTTAGTAGAGGTGAATCCTCTCCCATATATCTAACATCTAAAACAGCTACTTCACACTCTAACCAAACACCAAATTTTTCATAAACTTTTCTCTGAGCTTCTTGTATTAAAAAGACAGCATCTTCGAAATTCCCATTTCCATTATTTACTAGAAAGTTTGCGTGTTCTTCGCTAAAACACATGTTACCTTTCATAACCCCTTTAAGACCTACTTCTTCTATAAGACGACCCGCATAATCACCTTTTGGATTTTTAAAACAGCTACCTGCACTAGGAGTTGATGGTTGGTTTGAACGCATGTTTTTAAACATCTCTACTCTATCTATATCAAACTTACATGTAAGAGTAAATGTAGCTTCTAAAATAGGTGTAGATATGTTTGTAAATCTGTACCCATATTCAATCTCATCTTTGAGTAATTCACCTCTACATGTAGAAATACTAATGAGGTTGTTAAATATCTCATACTCTTTAAGTCCAGCATTCATGTACACTAATCCACCAAGAGTCCCAGGAAGGTGAGATACAAATTCAAAGTTACCAATGTCATGCTTTTTACAAAAAGAGGCAATTTTTCCTGATGGTGTAGCCCCACCAACTTTTAGGGTATTGTTTTCTACTTTTATGTAATCATATTTTTTATCTAGCTTAATAAGAGTAGGAGGTTGAGTACCTATGAGTACGTTGTTACATGAACCAATGAGATAGTAGTCTTTTGGAATTGTTTTACAATCATCTAGAACTAAAACATCAATAGTATCTCCAATTTTAAAAGAGGAGAATTTTGAAAAATTTATGCTCTTGGTTGTCATCACTCAACAAATGTTGGAATCATATTAAATACATTTAATGAAAAGTCAGTCATAGCATTTAACATCCAAGGCATTGTTAATATGATAACAATAACAACACCAATAATTTTAGGGATAAAAGATAGAGTCATCTCATTGATCTGTGTAGTAGCTTGAAATATACTTACAGCAAGACCTATAAGCATACCGGCAAGTAGTCCTGGAAGAGCTAGCATAAGTGCTATTTTAAACGTTTCTATTCCAAGTGAGATTAGTTTTGCTTCCATAAGTTTATGAGTTCCTCAACTCTTTATACTCTGTAGGTATCATAAAGTCTTTGGCTTTTACTAGTGAATCATAAAAACCATGGTTATAGCCTAGTTCAAAAAGTTTATCTATCGCCTCATATTGAAGTTCACTAAGCGTGATAGATTCATCATTTGCGTAAAGCTCTAGGTACTTATCAAGTGTAGGCGCATCAATACGGACTAAATTTCTCTCAAGTAACATTTCTGAAAGTTTATTTTTATGGTCTCTGGCTACTTGAACAGCTTTTGTAAGAGTTGTTTCGTACTCTATAGACTTATTAAGTGGAATGGAACGACTTATTGCCATCCCGCCAAGAGGAAGAGGAAGCTCTGTCCCTGCAAGTTCTTGCCAAATATCCCACATTTCACGTTCTACTTCTAGTTCATCATCGTAAGTTAAAATTGATTCATGGATTAAAACACCAGCATCCACATTCCCATCTAGTACAGCCTGTTCAATCTCAAGAAAATTCATGTAAGTAATTCGTGCATCAGGGTAAGCTATACGAAATAGCATTGCATTTGTAGTGTGTTCACCACTCAGTGCAACTTTGAAATTACGCTTTAACTTAACATCTTTTTTCTTGATAAGTTTTGGGCCATAACCTTCCCCAAAACTAACAGCAGTACGAAGTGGCGCATAATCATCTTTTATATGTGGATAAAGAGCAAAACTAATTGCAACAATTTCATACTCACCTCTTAAGGCTTTCTCATTTAGTGTTTGAATGTCTTCAGCGATATTATCAAACTTAGTATCTTTCATGTCTACCCAGCCAAATTTAATAGCGTAGTACATGAAGATATCGTCGGCGTCAGGTGAGTGTGCAATTAGTGTTTTTTTCATAAGAGAGATTTTAACCAAATATGGATAAAATCACACCAATTTGGAAATAAATATTTTCCATAGCAGATAAATTAATAACATAATATGACAATTTGACATATTTTAAATAAAAAAAATATAATTGACATACAATACTGAAAATTCAACATAAGTGAGCCAAAGATGGACGCAAATAAACAAAAATCATTAGACTTAGCACTGAAGCAAATTGATAAGGCATTTGGTAAGGGTGCTCTTATGAGATTAGGTGATAAAGAAATTACACCAATTGAAGCTATAAGTACTGGTTCTCTTGGACTTGACCTAGCACTTGGAATAGGTGGAGTACCACAAGGCCGTGTTGTAGAAGTTTATGGTCCTGAAAGTTCGGGTAAAACAACATTAGCACTACAAATTACAGCAGAGTGTCAAAAAAATGGTGGCGTATGTGCTTTTATTGATGCTGAGCATGCACTTGATGTTGTTTATGCTAAAAATCTTGGTGTTGATGTTGAGAATCTTTTAGTATCACAACCAGATTATGGTGAACAAGCACTAGATATTGTAGAGACTGTTGCTAGAAGTGGAGCAGTTGATTTAATCGTTGTAGATTCCGTTGCTGCACTTACTCCAAAATCTGAGATAGAAGGTGAAATGTCAGACCAAAATGTAGGTGTACAAGCAAGACTTATGTCTAAGGCTCTTCGTAAACTTACGGGGGTACTTTCTAAGATGAACTGTACTGTTATTTTTATTAATCAGATTCGTATGAAAATTGGGATGATGGGTTATGGTTCACCAGAAACTACAACTGGTGGTAATGCACTTAAATTTTATGCTTCTGTTCGTATAGATGTAAGAAGAATAGCTTCACTTAAACAAGGTGAAAGTCAAATTGGTAATCGTGTAAAAGCAAAAGTAATTAAAAACAAAGTTGCTCCGCCATTCCGTCAAGCAGAATTTGATATCATGTTTGGTGAGGGAATTTCTAAAGAGGGTGAGCTTGTTGATTATGGTGTTAAACTAGACATTGTAGATAAGGCAGGTGCTTGGTTTTCATATGAAGATAAAAAGCTAGGTCAAGGTAGAGAAAATGTTAAGCAAACATTTAAAGATGACCCTGCATTAGCACTTGAAATAGAGCAAAAGATTAAAGCAGCAATGGGTGTTAGCAATGTAAATGTTATGGAAGCTGCTGAGATTGCAGATGCTGATACAGAGTAATTAAATTAACCCTTATTTAACACTAAATTAGCTAGAATGCCAAAAATAAAACTATATTAAAGTAGTATAAAGGCAAATTATATGTTTATAGATAATATTAGTGCAATAGAAGTAATGGATTCTCGTGGTAACCCAACTGTAAAAGCAACGGTTGAATTAAGTGACGGAACAGTTGAGAGTGCAATCGTACCTTCAGGGGCGAGTACTGGTAAACGTGAAGCACTTGAACTTCGTGATGGTGGCGATAGATACATGGGTAAGGGTGTTTTAAAAGCAGTCGGACATGTAAATAATGAAATTTCTGATGCAATTATTGGAATGAGCCCATTTAATCAAGCAACGGTTGATGCTGCTATGAAAGAGATAGATGGTACTGAAAACTATGGTAACTTGGGTGCTAATGCAGTACTTGGTGTTTCTATGGCAGTAGCACGCGCTGCAGCAAAATCTCTTGGTATGCCACTTTATCGTTACCTTGGTGGTGCTAATGCTATGACTATTCCTACTCCAATGCTAAACATTATCAATGGTGGTTCACATGCTGATAACTCTGTAGATTTTCAAGAGTATATGATTGTTCCCGTTGGATTTGAAGATTTCGCAGAAGGTTTACGTGCATCTGCTGAAGTTTACCATAACTTAAAAGCAATTCTAAAAGCTAAAAAGCATAATACTGCACTTGGAGATGAAGGTGGTTTTGCACCAGATTTATCTTCAAATGAAGAGCCTATCCAGATTATCATGGAAGCAATAGAAAAAGCTGGTTATAAGCCAGGTGAGCAAATTGGTATTGCTTTAGATGTTGCAGCATCTGAGATTTTAGCTGAAGGCGGTGGATACAGATTAGAGTCTGAAAACCGTACGATTACATCTGCTGAATTAGTAGATTATTATGTAGACTTATGTGCTAAGTACCCAATTGTGTCAATAGAAGATGGTCTTAATGAAGATGATTGGGATGGTTTTAAACTAATGACTGAGAAACTTGGTGATAAAGTTCAAATAGTTGGAGATGATCTTTTTGTTACAAATGCTAATATTTTGGCAAGAGGTATCAATGAAGGTATTGCAAACTCTATTCTTATTAAACCAAATCAAATTGGTTCAGTTTCTGAGACTATGTTAACTGTTCGTCTTGCTCAAAGAAATGGTTATACATGTGTAATGAGCCACCGTTCAGGTGAGAGTGAAGATGCTTTTATAGCTGATTTTGCTGTTGCACTTAACTGTGGTCAAATTAAAACTGGTTCTACTGCTCGTGGTGAAAGAACTGCTAAATATAACCGTCTTTTAGAGATTGAGAATGAAGTTGTATACGGTGAGTATTTAGGATCAGCAATTTTTAACTAAGAGAAAAGCTTATGAATGAAGAACTTTTTGAAGATATAGACGAAACTCAGAGTATTACTCAGAGATACCTAGGTCTATCTTTATTCAAGTTCTTAACTCTTGTCTCTTTAGTACTGATAACTGGAATATATCTCGGTGTTTTACTCTATGGTACAAACTCCCTTGAGGTACTTTTTGGTCTCCAAGATTATCAAGAGTATTTAAAAGATGAGATATACAGACTCAAAGATGAAAATGCTGAACTACAACGTGAGTACTTTGAGTTAAAAGAGATTTCCGCACAATAGTTTTTAAAATGATAATTATCTTGCTATAATACCTTTAAAAATTAGGTGTACTTTTGCTCAGATTCTTACTTTTATCACTACTTATATTTATTTCTCTAGACGCTAGAGAAAATCCTTTTTTTGCTTCTATAGGTGAAAAAGATACGCCATTCACATCAAATGAAATTGATATTAAAACCCCCCTTAAGAGAGCTACCATATCTCTACCAGCTCAAGCAAGACTTATCCAAAAAGTAACTATAGAATTTAAAAACTTAGATGGTTCACTTGAAAGTAAAAGTATTGACTTAGACAATAGTGTTGATTGGCATTTACCAGTATTTATATCTCAAAGTTATAATAATCAAGAAGAAAAACCACAAAGTAAAAAAATATCACAAAGAATAAAGAAAGATAATTATAAAGAGATAGCTTCTAATAAATATATAAAGTTATACTCTTCAGGTAAAAAATTGAAAGTTCTTACAAAAGACAGTGTGATAAGAAATTTTCTACTAGTTAATCCTCATAGAATAGTTATGGATTTTAAAAGAGAAAGTGATATGAAAAGCTATACAAAAAATCTTTCTACATACATTTTTAAAAAGATCAGAGTAGGAAATCATGATGGATACTATAGAACTGTTATAGAGCTTGATGGTATTTATAGATACGCCACTAAAAAAATTGATGCTGGATATCTATTAGAACTTCACTAGTTTAAATCTTCATCTTTCCAGTACTTAGTACCTTGTATAGTTGCATCTAGAGCTAACCCATTTTCTGTTATTTTATAAAGTCTAACACCTGGAGCTATTGTCATAGCAGCATTAACAGCCCCTCCGTCATTTCCAAACTTTGCAGCAGCATCGGCTTGAATATTTGCTTCCCAGCCTTTATTGATGAAGTTGTCAAATACTCTTTTATCTTTGAATAAAAATACTCCTCTGAAGTTTTTTACACCAAGTCCAAGACCGATACCACCAGAAGCCATATTCATATATGTATTTTTCCCAGTCCTATTATTGTGTGCAACGCCATGACCACCCTCAGCGGATACTAAAAAAAGATAAATATTGAAATTTGTAAAAGTTGCATAAGCATAAGAGCGTAAAAGCATATTTCTAGATTCTGGAGCATATTTGTATAGCATTTTAAGAGTCTCTTGATTCTCTTGTAGACGTTTCTTTTTTTCTTGGAATTTCTTTTGTCTCTCTTCTTTAGCACTTTGACCTGACCATGCACCAGAAAACATAATGCTAAGAAATACTAGGCTCAATGTAAGTAACAGTTTTTTCATTTTAAAAGACCTTTAGTTAAATATTAAAATGCATGATAGCATAATTATATTTTTATTAAAATAGTGGATGAATGTAGCTTTGTATATTCGAGCTCATAATTATAGTTTTTTGAATTATTGTTTGAGAGTGCTATCAGTTGTTAGTAATAATATACTGATAGCCTGAGGAGAGATTACTTAGGTTAAAGTAAAAGGGATTAGTTCCCTTTTACAATAGTAACACCAGTATGGATTACACCAAGTATATTATGACTCTCAAAATCTACTGAAGATACGTTTGTGATACCACCATTTTTCTTCGCGTTAGCTACACTACAATCACCACTAGCTACTAGTCCTAAGATAGACTTACATTCATCAGATCTACCTGTTTTAGTAGCTTTAGTACTTGTTGTAGCATTCATTGGAGCTATTTGATCTTTAATAACACCACCAGTGTGTGGGCTAACAGCACATCCGCTCATTGATAGTGCAGCCGCTGTAGCGATTGAAGCAATAATAATTTTTTTTGTCATTTCTAAATTCCTTGAGTTTTATTTAAATTCGAATGAATCATCTCTAAATAAAACTTAAAATAACATAAACAATGGTTAAACATAATAAATTGTTTTTTTTATTTAGACCTTTAAATAAGAGTAATATATAGATCTATTTGAATATATAAAATTATGATACAATTAATAACTTAAAATATAAGGCAGTTTATTTGAAATTTTATATCTTACTTTTTCCTTTTATGATATTGTTATTTATTACGACTGGTTGTTCAAATAGACCTATAAAAGCAAACAACAGTGGCTTTTTCAATGATTATAAAAATTTAGATTTATCGAAAAAAATAGAAGTTTACAAATATAAAGACATATTAGTATCGCCAGTTATTGTTGTATCAAATGTAGAGAAAAAAAATCAAACTGATTCACAAAAAAAATTGTATAAAGAAATTTCAGATTATTTAACCTTAGCTTTAAAAAAGGTGGTTGATTCTAACAAGATGTATAATCTTGTTGAAGAGGAATCAGATCATTCTCTAAAACTTGAAAGTGCAATATCAGCAGTTGAAGTACATTTTGAAGATGAAAAATGGAATAATAATACTCCTGTGTCACTAGGTATGGACGTTGTTTCATATAATGCATATAGAGATGAATCTGTCCGCCTTTTAGGAGAGAGTAGACTAGTTGACTCATGGAGTAGTGAAGTTTTTACTAGAACTAGGAGTATCCAAAAAGACTTTGTAATTAGTCTTGTTAATGAAAAAATAGAATTTAAAAACCTTAAGCCATCTCTCGATAGTTGGATCACAACATTTGAGAAAAATCTTAGTAACTAAAAGGACAAGATATGAACAAACTTTTATTAATACTAGCTTTTAGTTTTACCTTTTTAAATGCTTCTGACATAGGAGTAGGTAGTGCTTTGAACGCTTTAAATGATTACAAATATGAAACACCACATGGTAGAGATATGAGAGTACCTAGAATGCAAAAACTTATTGTAGTTGCCTTTGAAAAATCTACTGGCGATTTAGTAAATAAGTATTTAAAGACTAAAGATCCATATTACTTGCTAAAAAATGATGCTACATTCATAGCAGATATAAGTAAGATGCCAACAGCAATTACAAAGATGATTGCAATTCCTCAAATGAAAAAGTATGAACATCTTGTATATCTTAATTATAATGAAGAGTTTTCTAAGAGTTTCCCTGTGAAAAAAGGCACTCTAACTCTTCTACATGTGGATAATTACAAAATAAGTAATATATCATTTGTAACAACTCAAAAAGAACTAATAGCAGCTATAGAAAAGTGATTGCTTTAAAAGCCATAGGAAAAAACAGATTTAAAAGTTTTTTGATATTCTCTAGTATTACTGTCTCTGTAATGGCGATTTTTTTAATCACTTCAATTTCTCATGGCATTATTGGTATGTACTCCAAAATGATAAAGACAGATGGAGATATTATTATCACACAAAAAGGTATTGCCGATAATTTTTTCTCAAATATAGATATATCCTTAATGAAAAAAATCGACAATATAAATGGAGTTCAATCTTCATATGCCATGATTGTTGGAGCTTCTCCTATAAATAACATTCCAATCGCAGGTATATATGGAACTACGTCTAATCATTTTTCTAACTATAAGCTTTCAAGTGGAGAATACCCACAAAAAGGTGAGGTTATTTTAGGTGCAAATTTGTCTAGACAGATTAAATCTAAAAAAGTAAATATAGGTAATAAAGAGTTTCGTGTAAGTGGTCTATTTAATAGTGATATAGGCTTTGAAGAGGGTGGAGTAGTGATGAATATAGAAGATGCAGGAGAGCTATTTTCTCGCTCAGCTTCTTATATTTTAGTATCAACTACAAAGAGTGATAAGATAAAAGATCTCGTAAAGACTATCTCTCAAATAGATAAAGATATAGAAGTCAAAACAACAAAAAGTTTTATAAAAGAGTACAATCAATTTAAGATTATTGAGAACTCCTCTTTGGTGATTTCAGCTCTTGCCTTTGCTATGGGATTAATGGGAATTCTATCCATTATGATTATGATAGTAAATTCAAGAAAAGAAGAGTTTGGAATTATGAGAGCTATTGGAAAGAGCCGTTTTTTTATTATGAAAAATCTTTTCTTTGAGGTTGTGTTTTTGAGTACATCTGCATATATTTTTGCATTGATTATTAGCTTGATTGTTTTATCTATAATTCCGCATATTGATATGCTTCAAGGTTATGTAAATGGGTCTTTATCATTTACTACATCCATAAATGTACTCATTGCTACTATTGTTATGGCACTTTTGGGTTCCCTCATCCCCGCTTTTATAGCGTCTAAGACAGACCCTGTTCTTCTTATTAACCAAGGTAGTTCATGATAGAAGTAACAAACGTTTCACATAGTTATGGATCTGAACAAGTTCTTCATAACCTATCATTTAAGATTAAAGAGGGTGAGTTTGTTTTTTTGAGTGGAGATAGTGGTAGTGGAAAATCAACTTTGCTATCAATTCTTTCAACTCTTTTACAACCAAGTTCTGGAGAAGTCCGTAGAGAAAATATTTCTACATGTAGATATAAAAATATTGATATATACCGTCAAAAAAACATTGGTTTTGTTTTCCAGTTTCACTATCTCATAAACTATCTTAGTGTGTATGATAATATCGCTTTGGCTGCATTAGAAGATAAAAAGACAAAGATTAACTCTTTGCTCGAAGAGCTTGGCATACTAGACTTATCAGATAAATATCCAAATGAGATTTCAGGAGGAGAGAGACAAAGGGTTGCAATTGCCCGCGCACTTATTAATAACCCTAAAATTATTTTTGCAGATGAACCTACGGGAAGTTTAGACTCTACTAACTCTCAACTCGTATATGAGATACTTCGTCGTAGTTTTACCAAAGGAACAACAGTGGTTGTAGCCTCACATGATATGAAACTTCAAGAGTATGCTACGAGTACAATCAAATTGGTAGATGGACGAATTTAACGTATGCTTTATTCTATAGCTTTATCTTTACTGCTTGGGTTTGAGCTGTCTTACTACTTACTTATTGTTCAAACAGGTATTGTCTCACATTTAAACTCAGATATTTCTAGTCTCATCTTTATATTCTTAGGTGGAGTCTTTGGTACTTATTTTGCAGGGCAAAGATGGATTGTACTATCTAAACCAATAGAAAAAATAATATTTGCATTAACAATTCAACTTATACTCTCTTTTTTTTATCCAAATTATAATATGGCTACGCTAGTATTATTAGGTGTTTCAGTTGGTTTAATGGCGCCACTTAGTATTTATATCTATAGTGAGAAACAGTTAAAAGAGCTTCTTATTGCTTTGGCAATTGCATACAGTGTAGGTACATATTATTTTACTTCAGGTGAAGATATTAGATTTATTTTAGCGGTTGTTTTTTCAGCTGTTGCTCTTTTGAGTAGTTTAATTATTAGAAACTATGAGATGAGTATAAAGTCAGACACCCATGCATTTATTTATTATGCAATATTTATTTTATGGGTATTTTTAGATACAAATTTATTTGAAACACTCTCGAGACATCTTTGCTTGGACATATGGACAAACTATACTTTAGTAATAATTCTTTTTCACCTTATTGGTCTCATTAGTGCATATTTCATACAACTAGATGATAAAAAAGTGCATATTTTTATCGCTATTTTATTTTTCTCAACTTACCTTGTATCCTACCTAAAACTAGCTCTTCTAGTCTCTATGCTTTACCCTTTTACTGTTTCCTACTATAATGTACTTATATTTACAGCTCTATCTAAAGAGATGAGCTTAAAAAAACTTGCATTAATAATGCTGTTTGTAGGCTGGATAGCATCTGGCTTAGGTTTTCTAACAGCACTATCAGGTATACTTAGTTAAAGGAATTGTTTATGATAAAATTATTATTGGTTTTATGTTTTAGTATAGCTTTGGTGGCAGATAGTTTAAATATCAAAAATGGTGTTTTAAAAGCTCATACTGAGATGATGATGGACTCAAATATAGACCCTATCAATAAAAATCTACATGCACATCTAACTATAAGAGAGAATGACTTAACAACTATAGAGGGTGTTTTTTGGGTTGAAATGAACATGTTCGCAAGTGATGAGAGTGATAGAGATGAAGCTATGCACGAGAGTATAAAGTCTAGTGTTCACAAGTTAGCTATATATAAAATTTTTAGTGTTACAAAAACAGAGATAAAAGATATTTATGAGATTAATGGAGTACTTAGTTTTCAGGGCATAGATAAAGATTTAGTTGCTGAAGCTAAAATAGTACAAGAGATGGATAGTATGTCTATAAATGCAACAACTAGTATGCAATTTAGTGACTACGGTATAGAAATGCCTTGTCTTTTATTTATGTGTGTTGATGATATGGTTGACTTGAATATACAAGCGAGTTTTGACAAATAAATATGGATAAATTAAAAGAGTATTTAAACTCTCACCCTCTAAGTGAAATTCACCCATCAGATATAGCAAAGATACTAAAACAGCTAGATGAATCTGAATTTGCTGATGCACTTCAGCTTGTTCCAAAAGACTTACTTGGTGATGTGACATTAGCACTTCCAGACAGATATTTTGATGATGTAGTTGAAAACCTAAGTGTAGATGAGTTAAGTCATGCTGTAGCTGAGCTAGAGTCAGATGATCAAGTCGACTTTATGCAAGAACTTGAAGAACATGATGAAAACATTGCTTCGGAAGTTTTTAAGACTCTTAAGGAAGAAGATAAAGAGGAAATTACCAAACTTCAAACTTATGAAGAAGATGAAGCTGGTGCGTATATGCAACTTGAAGTCTTTACAGCTGGTAAAGAAGAGATAGTTCATGATGTTATAAAAAGATTTGGTGAACTAAGAAAAGCGAAAACTATTGAAAATATTCAAAACCTTTTTATTATAGGCTCTGATGATAAACTTCGTTTTACGGTTGGTCTTGATGATTTACTTATTTTTGATTTTGACAAGAGCATACTTGAAAACATTGAGCAGAGTAACGATAGCTTTGAACCAAAAACCGCAGAAGATAGAGAAGACATAAAAGATGTTGTTCACTATTTTGAGGAGTATGATCTTTCTGTTATGCCAATAGTAAATGCTTATGGTGTTTTAGTTGGTCGTATTACATCTGATGATATATATGACATTATCAACGAACATGCAACAGAACAGATGTATAATCTAGCTGGTGTTGATGATGAGGCAGAAGAAGATGATGAGGTTTTTAAGGCTGGTAAAAAAAGAGCTTCGTGGCTTAGCATAAATCTTTTTACAGCTATTTTTGCTTCTTTGATTATAGGGTTATTTGCTGAGACTATAGAGAGTATTGTGGCACTTGCTATTTTAATGCCAATAGTTGCTTCAATGGGTGGAAATGCAGGGACTCAAACCTTGACAGTTGTTGTTAGACAATTGGCCCTTGGAGATATCTCTCAGGGTGATGCAATGAGGATTATAAAAAAAGAGGTATCTATATCATTGGTGAATGGTGTCTTCTTTGCTATAATTATGGGTATAGTAGCAGCACTATGGTTTGATATAAATATGCTTGGAGTCGTTATAGCTCTGAGTATGCTTATTAACCTTTTTGTTGCCGGATTTTTTGGGGCTTCAGTTCCTCTTTTATTGAAAAAGATGGATATAGACCCAGCTATTGGTAGTACTGTTATACTTACTACCGTTACAGATGTTGTTGGATTTTTTAGCTTTTTAGCACTAGCAACATATATATTATTATAAGGATTTTGTAAAACTTGGACTTATTACTTTTATACTTTTTTCTAGCAGTAGGAATATCATTTATATGTTCAGTCTTAGAGGCTGTTCTTCTTTCAATTAACATGTCATATATCTCTCTCCTTGAGAAAGAAAAACCAAAAATTGGGAAGCTTTTAAAAATTCAAAAGAATGAGATTAGCAAGTCAATTGCATCTATTTTAATTTTAAATACTATCGCTCATACACTAGGTGCCGCTGCTGTTGGTGCTCAGGCTGCAAAACTTTTTGGAAATGATGCTGTTGTTATTATCTCTATGATTATGACTTTCGCTATTTTGTTTTTATCAGAAATTATTCCAAAAACAATAGGTGCAATTTACTGGAAACAATTAGCTCCAATTTCAGCACAAGCAATAAGAGTGTTTATATGGATTACATACCCTATTATTTTGACAACGCTTTTTGTAACAAACAAGATTTCTAAAGGCAATAAAGATATGCACTCTTTTACGAAAGAAGAATTACTTGAAAGTATGCTTATTAGTGAGGATGAGGGTGTTATTGATGAAAAAGAGTCTGATGTAATTGAAAATATTTTAAATCTTGATAACATAAAAGTTGGTGAGGTTTTAACACCTAGAAGTGTTGTTTTTGCTCTTGATGAGACTATGACAATAAAAGAAGTCATTGAGACAAAAGAAGCTATTTTTAAATTTTCTCGTATACCGGTTTACAAAGACTCCATAGAAGACGTTACTGGTATTGTTTTAACAAAGAAAATTTTCAAACAAGCACTTCAAGATGATAGTGTTACTCTGAAGTCAATTAAAAAAGATATTTTCTCAATTAATGAAAATATACCAGTAAGTAAAGCACTAGATTTGTTAATCTCAAAAAAGGACCATATGTTTCTAGTTATGGATAATTATGACCAGACAGAGGGTATTGTTACACTTGAAGATTGTGTAGAGACTATCTTGGGTATTGAGATTATAGATGAAAGTGATACAACAGCAGATATGAGAGAGCTTGCAAAATGGAAAATGAAGCAAAAGAGAAAAACTCAAGATGCTAAAGATAATGACTCTTGATGATTGATACTTTCAAAAAGTACTCCACTACAAATACTCTAGTTATTTTAGGAATTATTTTTGGAGTATTATTTGGTAGTTTTTTACCAGAATTAGCTCTAAAACAACAGGTCATTGGCCAAATCTTTATAAGCTTTTTAAAAATGTTAGTTGTTCCTCTTGTTTTCTCAAGTATTTATATTGCTATCATGGGGTTGGGAAGTCTTAACGATTTAAAAACTATAGGTCTTAGAACTATAGGACTCTATCTTCTTACTACAGCTTTAGCTGTACTTTTGGCAATAATAGCTATGAATATTGCTCCGATAGGTGAAGCTGTATCATCTGAGGGTTTGGAGTATGCGAAGGCTTCAGCTATTGCACCTTTTTCACTTCAGGCTATGATACTTAGTTTCATTCCGACAAATATTTTTGCTTCATTATCAGATGGTGCTATGATGCAGATTATAGTTTTTGCCATTCTTTTTGCGATTGCTTCTATGCATCTACATGTAGATAGACAAGCTTTGATGTTAGAGTTCTTTACGGGAGTCACAAACGCTATGCTAACTATGGCAGAGTGGATTATAAAACTGACACCAATTGGTGTATTCTCTCTCATATCTTATGTTATAGCAGACCAGGGTATAGACGTGGTTTTAGGATTATGGAAATATGTGCTTATGGTTATCACAGTTTTAGTAATTCACGCCTTTGTTACACTCCCAACAGTCTTAGGACTTATAGGAAGAATAAATCCATATAAGTATATATCAGATGTCCGTGAAGCCCCTATTATGGCATTTTCCACAGCATCAAGTGCAGCTACACTTCCTGTATCTATGCGTATCGTGGAAGAAGCAGGCGGAGTGAGTAAAAAGCATGCTTCATTTGTTCTTCCACTAGGTGCAACTGTATCTATGGATGGAACGGCAGCTTATCTTACAATAGCTGTTTTATATATCTCTCATTTAGCTGGAGTGGACCTTAGTTTTATGGATCAAGTTCTACTAGGGATTACGGTTGTCGCACTGAGTGTTGGTGTTGCAGCACTTCCTAGTGCATCTCTTGTGATGATGGTAGTAATACTGAACCAAATAGGTCTTCCAGTAGAGTACATCGCATTAATAGTTGCAGTTGATAGAATTTTAGATATGGCAAGAACATCCATAAATGTGACTTCTGATTTGGTTGTTGTAAAGATGGTTGATCAGATACAAAAATCTAAGGTTTAAAGATGGATTTTAAGAAGTATATAAAAGCAGTTGGAACTGGACCTAAGGGTAACAGAGATTTAACTTTTGAAGAATCACAAGATATGATGACTCAAATCCTCAATCAGTCTGTTCATGGGGAACAAATATCCGCTTTTTTACTTGGATGGAGATTAAAACCTGAAACTATAGAGGAGTATATAGGAGCACTAGAAGCTTGTGACTCTTTTATAACAAAGACAAAAATTGAAAATTCTATAGAACTTGGCTACTCATTTGATGGAAAAGCAAAACATCCATATACATTTCCTCTTGTCTCAAAAATACTCAAAGACTCAGATGTGAATTTAGTTGTTTCTGGGGATGAACTGACTCCTGCAAAATCAGGTATTACCATAAAAGACATATGTACAAAAATAGACTTAGGTTCTAATCTGCATTACTATGATAGAGCAGATTTTTTTAATGAACTGCATGAGTTAACTGACCTTCGCATGAGGCTTGGAGTTCGTACAGGTTTAAATACTATCGAGAAGCTTCCTCATGTTGCAAGTAGTGACTATGCTATTACAGGGCTGTTTCATAAGCCATATGTGAAAAAGTATGTAGAAATTTTCTCAAATAGATATAAAAGATTTGCGCTTATCCAAGGAACAGAAGGTAGTCCAGAACTTTTCAAAAAAGGTCATTTATGGATAGCAGACTCTTGTAAAGAAGTAGAAGAGTTTATCATAGACCCTGAGTATTATGGCATTACTTCAACTAAGACATGGGATAAGATGACTCTTGAAGAGTCTCTAGATGCAATAAACAATCCTTCAGATGAACTACTGAAATTAGCAAAGCTTCATGCTGCAATTTATATATTTGTAGCTGATAAAGCTAAGAGTATTGATGAAGCTTACGAAAGATTAAATTAAAACTGGGAATATACAATGGACTACAAAGTATTAGATAAAAACAGTGTAATTGAGTATCTGCTAGAGATCAAAGAGATTAAGAACTTTTTTGAGTCAGAGGAAATAGAGGCTAAAGAGATTGGCGATGGAAATCTCAATTTTGTTTATCTAGTAAGTCTCATTGATAACCCAGAAAAATCTATGATAGTAAAGCAGGCTGTTCCATATCTAAGATGTGTTGGTGAAGAGTTTCCACTCTCTCGAGAGAGAATGACTTATGAGATAAGAGCATTAGATAAGTTTTACTCTATATTTCCAAATTTTGTACCTCGTGTATATTACTCTAGTGAAGAGATGAGTCTTGTTGCTATGGAGTATTTGTCCAATCATATTATTATGCGTGAAGGACTTATTAACAGAGTCAAGTACGAAAACTTCTCAGAACACATATCTACATACATGGCAGCCACACTCTTTTACACATCTTCATTATCTCTAAGTAGTGTAGATAAAAGAGACTTGATGGCAAAGTTTAATCAAAATGTTGAACTGTGTAAGCTTACTGAAGATTTGGTTTTTAGTTTTGCTTTTATGGAACATGAAACAAATGATAATGCAAATGTAGAATCAAACGAAAACGCTCAAAAACTTTTTGCAGATAGAAAGTTTAAGGCAAAAGTTTTAGGATTAAAGTATACATTCATGACACAAAGTGATGCATTATTACATGGAGATTTACATACAGGCTCTATTATGATAAATAGTGATGAGACTTATGTGATTGATCCAGAGTTCGCTTTTGTTGGACCATTTGGTTTTGATGTTGGAGCATTACTAGCTAATCTTGTAAATAACTATATACATCACTCCATTGTTACAAAAGATGAAGAGTTTCAAAAATGGCTTCTACATGTAATAAAAGATACTCTAGAAAAATTTAGTGAAAAGTTCTTAGAATTTTGGGCAGAGAGTAAAGAGACAGCACTTTTAGTAGATGGATACTTAGATTCTGAAACATTAGATACTTATAAAAATAATTTTGTTAAGAATATTCTCAAAGACAGTGTAGGTTTTGCTGGTTGTAAGATAGCGAGACGAATTTATGGTGTTGCGGGAGTTGAGGAGATTAGAGGTATAAACGATATAACTCTAAGACGTGAAGCTGAAGCTATGGCACTTAGAATTGCAAGAGAGTTTGTTATGAATTATGAGCGCATTGAGAATACTGATGAGATATTGGAGATTATAAAAAGTGCAAGGTAAATATAGAGCTTTATGGTTAAATGATGATGGTTTATTAGAAGTAATAGATCAGACTAAACTACCGTTTGAGTATAAGACGAAGGTTTTAAAAACTACACAAGAAGTTGCAACTGCAATACAAGATATGACAGTGCGTGGTGCTGGAGTTATAGGAAGTGTTGCTGCTTTTGGAATATACATAGCGTCTATGGAAGTTGATGATGACTATGAAAAGTTAAAGGAAAAAGCTTTACTTATTCGTGAGTCTCGTCCAACAGCAGTAAATCTTATGTGGGCAGTTGATAAAATGTTGGAGCTTTTAAAGGATTCAACTGATTTAGTAAATGATTCAAAGCTATATGCGATAAAACTTAATAATGACGAGGCTTTAGAAAGTCAAAAAATAGCCGAGTACGGATGTAATATTATTGAGCGTATATTGGTAGAAAAAAATAAGAAGAAGATAAATATTTTAACGCATTGTAATGCTGGATGGTTAGCTGTTATAGATGAAGGAACTGCACTCGCTCCTATCTATGAAGCACTTCGCCGTGGAATAGATGTACATGTATGGGTTGATGAGACTCGTCCTAGAAACCAAGGTGCATCTCTTACTGCTTGGGAACTCACTCAAAGTGGTGTAAATCATACTATCATAGCTGACAATACTGGTGGACATCTAATGCAAAGTGGTGAAGTAGATATGGTAATAGTTGGAGCTGATAGAGTATCGGCTAATGGTGATGTAGCAAACAAGATAGGAACTTATTTAAAGGCATTAGCTGCTGATGACAATGATGTGCCTTTTTATGTAGCTATTCCAGCTTCTACTTTTGACTTTGATATAAGAGATGGTGTAAAAGAGATACCAATTGAGTTAAGAAGTGAAGATGAGGTTAAGTATATGAGAGGTGTAGATAGTGATGGAGTTGTACGAGAAGTTCTTATAACTCCAAAAGACTCACCGGCTATTAATTATGGGTTTGATGTAACACCAGCTAGGTTAATAACTGGACTTATTACAAACAAAGGAGTTTGCGAGGCAGACTTCGATAAAATTCAAGAAAAATTTAGAGGCTAATAGTATGACAAGTTTATGGCAAGACAATGAAGCAAAAGAGTTTAAAACAGATTTAGATTTAAGAGTATATACATCGCGACTACTAGGACGTGACGCGTCTCTAGTTTTACATGGTGGTGGAAATACATCTGTAAAGTCTACTGCAACTAATCTTTTTGGTGATACGGAAGACATCCTACTGGTAAAGGGTAGTGGTTGGGACTTAGCTACTATAGAAGGAGAAGGATTTGCTCCTGTTAAGATGGAAATGCTTTTAAAGATGGCAGAACTAAAAGAACTTAATGATCCAGATATGGTTAAGTACCAAAGACTTGCTATGACAAATCCATCAGCTCCAAACCCTTCTGTTGAAGCTATCCTTCATGCAATTATTCCTTTTAAATTTGTTGACCATACTCATACTGATGCTGTTGTAACTATCACAAATACAGAGGGTGGAGAAGATAAAATAAAAGAGCTTTATGGTGATAAAGTTCTCATTATCCCTTACATTATGCCAGGCTTTGTTCTTGCAAAACTAATCTATGATATGACTAGAGATGTTGATTGGACTAAGTTAGAAGGTATGGTTCTTATGAATCATGGTCTTTTTACTTTTAATGATGATGCTAAAAAATCTTATGAGAAAACTATAGAGCTTGTAGACAGGGCTGAGAAGTACTTAGCAGACAAGGGAGCATCTCTACATGTTCAAAAACAAGAGCTACATGTAGACCTAATGAACTTAGCACAAATAAGAGCTAAAATCTCAGAAGTAAAAGGTCATGCAACTATATCTATATTAAATGATAGTGATGAAGCAGTTAATTTCTCACAAGCAGATGTAGACACAATTGCAACGAGAGGTCCACTTACACCTGACCATGTTATAAGAACTAAAAGAACTCCTGCAATTTTTGGGAGTGACTTCAATGCAGATTTAGAGTCTTATATAAAAGATTATAAACAGTATTTTGAAGATAATAAAGCAAATGAAACTCTTCTAAATCCAGCGCCAAACTTTGCAATACTAAAAAACAGTGGAACTCTCTCTTTTGGTAAAAATGCTAAAGAAGCAAATATCATTAAAGATATAAATGATCATACATTTGAGGCTATTTTAAGAGCTGAGAAACTTGGTGGCTATAAAGCACTTAGTGCTGCTAATATATTTGAAGTTGAGTACTGGTCACTAGAGCAGGCAAAGCTGAAAAAAGCTGGAAGTGCACCTGAGTTTAACGGTAAGATTGCAGTAGTGACTGGAGCTGCTAGTGGAATCGGTCTTGCAATAGCTAAGATGTTAAATGCTCGCGGAGCTGCTGTAGTAGCACTTGATATCAATCCTGAAATAACAAACATTTTTAATAAACCTGACATGATAGGTGTAAAATGTGATCTTACATGTTGCGAAGATATACAAGAAGCTGTAGCTATCGCGGTGAAGAGTTTTGGTGGGATAGATATAGTAGTTTCAAATGCTGGTATATTTACACCTAGTGAAAATCTAGACTCTTTAAGTGATGAGAACTGGCAAAGAAGTATGGATATAAATCTTACTTCACATCAAAAGCTTATAAAAGAGACTGCACCATTTTTGAAACTGGGAATTGACTCGGCTATAGTTATGGTAGCTTCTAAAAACTTTCCAGCACCAGGTAAAGGAGCTGCTGCTTACTCGGTTGCAAAAGCTGGACAGACGCAACTAGCTCGCATAGCAGCTCTTGAACTAGGAGAGTTTGGAGTACGCGTAAACACTCTTCATCCTCATGCTGTTTTTGACACAGCTATCTGGACTGATGAGGTTTTAGCTAACCGTGCAAAAGCTCATGGAATTTCAGTCCAAGAGTACAAAACTAACAATGTCCTAAAAACTGAAATCTGTTCAAGTGATGTTGCAGAATTAGTATGTGCAATGGCAGGAAAACCATTTTCAAAAACTACTGGCTCACAAGTAGCTATAGACGGTGGAAGTGATAGAATAATTTAACTCTACATGTAGAATTAGTATATCTTAGATTTTTAAGATATACCCTTCACCCTTCACGGCCTTAATAGGAATACCTTTTATTTTCTTCTTTATATCTCTTATATGTGTTGCTATAGCATTGTTTGTAAAAAACTTCCCGTCATATACTGAATCTTGAATCATCTCATATGTTACCATAGAATTTTTATGGGTCATAAATAGATATAAAAGAGCTTTTTGTTTTTTAGTTAAATCAATCCCTAGGTGTCTATGTGACACTACATTGTCGCTGTACATGTAAGAGTAATCATTTGGTAGTTGAATTTCATCTTGTTGGGAGACCTTTTTCCTAACTGACTTCATAACTCTCAACTCTAACTCTTTTATATCAAAGGGAGTATGTAAATAGTCTTCAGCCCCTCTGGAAAACCCTTTACTACATAACTCTATTGAGTTGTCATAATCTATAAGTATAACAGGGGTATCAAGATTGATTAATTTCATATAATCAAGAATATCTAATGAACTTGCATCCGTATAGCTAATAGAGAAAATAAAAGCATCATAATTATTAAGGTTAATATGTTTTTGATTATCTAAGATATTATCATAGCTATTTTCTTCATCAATAGCTATGTCTTTTAATTGAAAGTAGCTCTGAATCTGTTTGGAGTATTTTTTATTTGTGTCAATAATTAGGAATTTCATGACACATTTTAACAAAAAATCCATTTTTAATCCATTTATAATATGTATCATACCGCCATGAAACAATTAAAACATAACTATATACATAGTGGACACGTATTTACAAGTGATGAAAAAAACATAAAATATAAATTTATTTATTTAAACTATATAGCTACTTTAGCAATAATATTTACATCAGTTATAGGAGTTATGAGACTTTACAATGATCATTGTGTTTTAGGCTCTATAGAAATAGGACTCTCATTTGTTGCTATAGGATTATTAGTAATGCTTAGAAAAGACAAACGACACATAGAGAGAATATCAACAGCACTTTTATTGATAGCATTTATCTTAAGTATGTATACATTTATATATGCTACTGAGCAATCAACAAGAATAATAGTATTTATTTTACTTGGACATGGTATTTATTTTTTAAAGGGTAAGAAAATAGGTTTATACAGTCTTATATTTATAGTACTTTTAATAACACTTATGCAATTAAGTGACACCATAGATACAAAATACTCTAACTTTGATCTATATACAACAGCATTATATGTGATTGTTATATTTACAATGTTAAATATATACGAATATGTAAAAGAGACTCAATCACAGGAGCTAGAACAACTCAATCAAAATTTGGAATATTTAGTAAGTAAAAGAACTGATGAACTCAAAAAAGAAAAAGATAAATTTGAAGAATTATCTATAACAGATAAGCTTACTAATCTCTATAATAGACATCATTTAGAAAAATTATTTGAGTATGAACAGAACCAAGCTAAGCGTTATGAAACAGACTATTCAATTATACTAATAGATATAGATAACTTCAAAACCATTAATGATAGATATGGGCACAATATTGGGGATAACTTCTTAAAAGAGTTTGCTAGTATTTTAAGTAACTCATTGAGAGATACTGACACAGTTGGAAGATGGGGTGGAGAGGAGTTTTTTAATCCTACTT
The DNA here is from genome assembly GCA_028044295.1 of Sulfurimonas sp. Lineage (GTDB taxonomy): Bacteria > Campylobacterota > Campylobacteria > Campylobacterales > Sulfurimonadaceae > Sulfurimonas. The sequence continues at coordinate 3,980 of JAOFSE010000011.1, read as the reverse complement.
CCAAAGTTAAATCTTCAACAAGCAACAGAAGCTGCGAATAAAATCAAAAATATTATAGGAGCTAAGGACTTTTTAGATGTAGGTAAAAGAACAGCATCTTTTGGAGTTGCTGCACTAAATGGGGAAGAGTCATTAAACTCAATACTTAATAGAGCCGACCAAGCACTTTATAGAGCTAAAGATGGTGGTAGAAATAAAGTTGAAGTAGACTCTATTTAACTAGTCCAAAATGAAAGTTATACACTAGGTACTCAATTTCATCGCTATTTTTTTGCTTTTTTCTAAATATTTTTTTGATTAATTTTTTCATGTAGTTAATATCGGATAAAAATGAATAATATTTATAGAAGCTTATTAATTTATCATTATTTAATTATAGCGATAAGACTACAGAGAAATTATGCTAATATCACGAAAAATTTTTATTATTATAATAAAGGATGAAAAATGACAAACGGAAAAGTATTATCATTATATATTACTATGCCAGATATGGTGCGTGCTGGACATCGTATGAAGTGTGAAGACTTTGATTGTGATACAAATGGTATCGTTGGAAGTAGAGACTATGACGAGGGTGTAGATTCTCCAATAGTTTTAGTTTGTAAAAAAAGTTACGATATTATTGAAGAAGCAGAACTTGTTATTGACGAAGGTCTTTTAATGGAAAGCATTTATGTTGATGTTAACCTATACCATCTAAAAGCTGGTTCAATAATTCAAATAGGTGAAACAGAGTTTGAAGTAACTGGACCATGTGAAGCGTACCGTTACTTATATGCTATTGCACCAGAGTTACCTGAACTTATTCATGGTAACCGTGGACTTATTATTGAGCCTGTTGCTTACGGTGAAGTCGCTGTTGGTAATGAAGTGAAAGTTATTAAAGAAGCTTAATATGAAAATAGTTGGTATTGGAATAGACTATAGTAATATATGTAAGGACTATAACACATCATACTTGGATAGAGACAACACAGACCCAGCTACCAAGAAGTGTATGAAGCAAGTTCTTACATGGTCAAAAGAATTTCTTTTAGACATGTTAGAAGAGTTTGGATACAAACTTCATCACTTGAGCTCACCTACACCTGTTAAGGTAGAAGATGTCTCTTCTAAAAGATTTCTTTTTTACTCTCTTGAGAAAGAGATAACACTACAGAGCTATGTTATGCAAAAAGAGTATGTAGAGTATGAATCTTTAGCTGAGTGGGAAGCAAATTCCAATGAAAGTATACTTATAAAAAATGATGAGGATGGGGGAAGTATTTACTTCTTCTTTAATGAAGACTCTAATGTAGCTCAATGGATTAGTGAGAAGTTAAAAGATTTTGATTTAGATGAAGTGAATTTTGAAGTAAAATAGATAAATCAAAGTATAAATAATTTACTTTGATCCATGTATTTGTTTATATATTCTTTTAACAAAGCTTGGTTTTAGACCTGCTATCTTCATATCGGTTTCTTCTTCTTTGATATGTTCTTTTTTAATTGAAATGAGAGTTTCCCATCTTTGTACGAAAATATTTCTTACCTCAGTTTCAAAGTTTCTATCATACTCAGGATATGTTGCATTGAATTTTTCTAAAACATCACAAAAAGGTGTTTGAGTTATAAGTTCTAAATACTCTGATGAGTGTGTTTTTTTAACCTCTGCTAAGTGAGACCAAGTAGCTGATAAGATATTTTGCAACTCTTGTTCATAATCTCTATCTTCATCAGGAAATTTTTTAGCGAACTCAGCTGGGATATCTTTGAGTTCATTTTCTTTGATAATTTCTAACTCTTCTTCAAAAACTTTTAGTTCTGCTTCGTACTCTGCCGTATCTTCATAAAGTTTTGCCAGTTCAATATTTTTCTTATCAGTCGCACTCGTGTCTTTTACTTTGGCAGCTTTGTTCTTATTATCTTCTGAAAAACCTTCTTTAAGATAGTCTTTTAGTTCATCCATTGTCATTTCCCATTATATTTTTTCGTATTTTATCATTAAATCATGGTAATTAGTAATTAAATATTTAAGTTGAAAAATAAAATAAACTTCAGTTAAAGATTAAGTGTTGGCTTTATCTTTATACATTTTGTTTACATTTACAATAAGCTCATCAGTAAAGATAGCTACTATTTCTGCCTCGTCATCTTCATCATAATGGTACTCAGCAAATCCAAAAAAGTCTTCAGCTGTGATTTCATACTCGATAAGTTTATCGATTGCTTGATTAATATTTTTATTAAATAAAAGAGAGGTAATCTCTTCCCCTTGACATTCATAGTTTTCATTATCAACGCTTCTATAACATTTTTGTTGAAGCATTAAATTTTCAAGCTCATCAAGTTTATTCCCTTCTTCTTCTGTTGCAGCACCTTTTTTTAAGATAGCCATGATTAACTCTTGCATGTCTTCTAGTATTTTTGCTTGTTCACTCATATTTATTCCTTATATAGTCTCTTTATTTTTTTACAATATATCACTTTTTTATTAAGATTAATTAAACTTCTTTTATTCTGAATTATTTTTATTGATTTTGTATCATATATTATTAGTAAAACTTATTTAGGTAGTATATATAAGATAGTGATTGATAATGATATTTAGGAGAATATCTCAATCCAGTATATGCCAAGCTTATTTATAAATGTATATTTAAAATAAACTTTGATTAATAGAGTCCTCAAAGGAGGATATTATGTTAGTAGAACAAAGAGAAAGATTGCAAGAAGCAGTTGGAATTATTGACAAAATCTCTGTAGACCCTGATGTTGAAATAGATTATTTCATCCCGGGAGTTAAGGTTACAGAAAATGCAGATGGTAGTGGTGAATCTGGAGGAGCATATGTTCAGTTCACATATAATACATCAAGCGGGACAGACCCTCATGTACAGCACATGCCTTTGACGCATGGTTACCTAGAAAAAACACCACAAGATTTAGCAAATTTAGTTACCTTTTCTTTAGAGAGATTTATGGAAGAGATAGATTCACGTCAATATGGCGCTCAATAAATATTTTGCTATAGAGTTATAATCCTCTATAGCACAGGAGAGATTGTTATGAAAAATTTACTCAAAACTAAACTAGAAGATATAGTAGCATTGTTGAACAATCCAGATACTGTAGTATTGGAAAAAGAGATTAAAGAGAAACTAGAAAAAATAGTTTTATTACTTGATGGTCGAGAATCGATTGTTCGTGAGACAGAGATGAATGAAAAGTTAGATAAGGTTGTCGCAAAAGTTAGTAATGCAATGGCTGACCCTGATATAGATATAGAATTTTGTGAACCTAACGCAGATGACCCATACATATTAGTAACATATGTAGTTAGCGCCTATAATAAACCAACACGTAAAATTCGTTTAGGTAGCACAGCACTTAGAGGTACAGCTGAAGAAACAGCCAATCAAATCACCTTTTCCATCGAAGAGTTTAAGAGTGAGATTGATTCTGTAGAGATGGGATAATAACCACCTCTATGATAAACTCTTAATCCCAGTCGTCATCATCATCATCGTCTGATAGATTGTATTGAAACTGCTCAGCTAATATTTCAGCTTTTTTATAAAATCTTTGGGCTATTTCTTCAGTAAATAATCTAAAGACAACTTCGTGAAAAAGCTCTAACCATCTCTCAAATGTTTCAGGTCCTAATGGTCCCAAAAATGCATGTGGTGGGAATGGGTCACCATTATAAACTCTTTTACCTACCATCATTAACATCCAGAAGTTATATAAAGTATTTAGATGCTCATGCCACTTACCACCTTTTAAATCATCACCTAAGGCTTTAATAAAGAAGGGGCTTAGAATATCATCTTTAAGTACTATTGAGTAAAACTCATGAACCATATGTTCTATTTCGGCTCTATCTACTGTTTCATAAGGCATTGGGTCTCCTTGTTATAATTGTGAGAGTATATCTAAACAATATTATTAAAATCTAAGAAAAAGAATTCTATTTTGCAAGTTTAGGCTTAAAGAAA
>JAOFSE010000010.1 GCA_028044295.1 Sulfurimonas sp. | reverse complement strand
GAGGATATTAGTGTTTATTCGTTTAGTTCTGTTCTATCCATCCTCCACCAATTAATTTATTATTGTCATAAAAAACTGCTGCTTGACCAGTTGCAACACCGAAAACACCCTCTAATAAAGTAACATAAGCTTTATCACCATCTATGACTACACTACACTCTATAGCCTTAGTTCTAAACCTTAGTTTAACTGTTGTATTAAACTCTTTTTCATCAGTATACATATTTAAATTTTCGAGTACTACATGCTTACATGTAAGTTCATCTTTTTTACCTACTGTAATCTTATTATTTTTAGAGTCTATACTAGTCACATAATGAGGCTCATGTGCACCCTTTACAGTAAAACCTTTTCTTTTTCCTATTGTATAATGCATGTAACCCTTATGCTCACCGACTACATTACCATCTTGATCAAGAACTTCTCCAACTTTATCTACATCAACGTAATCTTTTAAGACATCTGTATATGTAGTATCAACAAAGCATATCTCATTGGACTCACCCTGAGATGCGAATGATTCTAATCCATCAATAGAAGCAGCTAAATCTTTAATATCACTCTTTTTTTTATCACCTAATGGAAAAATCAACCTAGGTAATACATCTTGCTTGACATAAAATAGAAAATAGCTCTGATCTTTTGTATCATCATTAGCTTCATAAAAATACTTACCATCAGTTTTTATGTAATGACCAGTCGCTATATACTTAGCTCCAATTTTATCTGCAAAATTAATCATTTCACCAAACTTTAGATTTCTATTACACAGTGCACATGGATTTGGAGTTTTACCTTCGGCATAAGTATCTATAAATGGCTGAAAAACTTCTTTATTAAATGTATCTTGTAAATCTAATATATGTAGTTTCATTCCTACAAAGTCCGCTGCCTTTTGGGCACGCGCTTGATGAATTTCATGATAACCAGGGTTTGTATGAAGTTTCATATAAACTCCTTCAATCTCATAACCCTCATCTCTCAACATCAGTGCAGAAATCGTAGAGTCTACTCCACCACTCATACCTATTAAGACTTTTTTATTATTCATTATTTAGTATTTTTATTTAATGTGAACTCTAAAAGAGATTTATAATAACTTGTGTCTCCAAGTCCAACCTCTTTTAATGTTTTAATTTGATGAAGTAAAGACTTCTCTATATCATCAACAACCATCTGTAAATCATCTGTTAAGCATATCAATTCAACGTCATCTTCATCTATCATACCATTTGAAAGAAGTTTTGTTTTTATAAAGTCAACTAGTGGGTTATAAAAATCTACACCAACAACAAAAACTTTTACACCAGTGACTTTTCTTGTTTGTATAAGAGTTAATGCTTCAAAAAGTTCATCTAGAGTTCCATATCCACCAGGAAAAATGACATAAGCAATGGAGTACTTTACTAGCATTACTTTTCTAGAAAAAAAGTAATCAAAACTCAACTCTTTTGTTGTATATGGATTTGTTGACTGCTCAAAAGGAAGATCGATATTTAATCCAATAGATTCAACACTCTCATGTTCAAATGCACCACGATTTGCAGCTTCCATAATTCCTGGACCACCACCTGTCATTACATTAAAACCATTCTCTGCTAACATGTTAGATAGTTTATGAGCCTTTTTATAGTAAAAATTGCTTTTTTTTGTTCTAGCACTACCAAATATTGTAACAGTAGGACCTAAATCACCAAGGTCGTCAAAACCTTTTACAAAATCAGCTAGTATTTTAAAAACACTCCATACGTCAGCAGATTTTATATCTTTTATATATTTTCTTGCTATTTCATCTTTTATGTTTTTAGTTTTTTTCATGATTAATTTATGACTTCAGTTGAGCCAATCTCTCTCGCTTAGTACCAATTGTGGTAATTTGAACACCAAAGTTACCATCTACAATAACAACTTCACCTTCAGCTATTACATTTTCATCAACAAGTATTTCTAAGGGGTCATTCGCCAACTGATTTAGTTCAATTACAGAACCTATATCCATATTTAAAACATCTTTTAATAACATTTTTTTCTTACCAATTCTAACTTTGACTGGTAATTTAACATCCATTATTAGTGATATGTTACCCAATTCATCATCATTTAATGAAATAGATTCTTCACTATAATTAGAAGATGATGCGGATGAACTTACATCATCGCTCACATCTGCAGCAGGTGATTCACCGGATATTGCATTTTGTAACTTTTCATCTACTATTAACATTAATAATGAATTTAAACTGCCCATAGTAAAATCATATATAGACATCTTTACAAAATCAGCTAAGCCTACTTCAGCACCTTCTCCAACAGATTCAATACTATCTATATTAAACCCTAAAACTGGTAGTTCTTTTTGAGCTGAAAGACTATTTCCAATAGCACCAAATATATTAGACACTATCTCTTTAGCTGCATCTAAATCATCATCACTAACATCTTCTCTACTACTCTCTTCTTCACCCATCATCATATCAGACAATGTAGTTACAAGATTAGGTGTTAATGCCACCATTGCTGATGCTTCAACATCACCAGTAACACTAATTTTTAGAAGAACTATGGGAGGAACAATATTTGATATTATGCTTAACTCTTGTTCTTCTTTTAAATTAAGAGTCGGTGCTTCTCCAACTAATGCCTCTACTGTACCAATAGTTTCATCTTGAAATAGCTTTATAAAATCACTCATATTTATCCTTCACCCTGCATCTTTTTCTCATCTTCTATAATTTGTTTAACACCAGATATTTTTTCTTGTCTTGTTGTCTCAAAATTCTCTAGCGCTCGTTTAACAGCATCTTTTTCAGTATATACAACTTCAGAGACTTGTATAGATTTTCTAAAACGTCTTAGACCAATTTTACCTTTAAATCTAGCCTTACCATCAACACATAATGTAACTATATCATTAGCTGGACTGTTAAGCTTAACTATATCACCAGTTTGAAGCTCTAAAATGTCTTTTAAAGATATTTCTGTATCTCCAAGTATAGCTTCTATACCTACTTTAGCTCCACCAAGTAACACTTGAAGTTCAGTATTTCTACTCTTTTTTGTACTTGTTGTCTCGTTTAACATAAGGTCACGACTAGCAAGTCTAGGTAAGATTGGTTCTAGTGCTATAACAGGATAACAAATATTCATCATACCTGAACTCTGCCCTATAATAATCTCCATAACAACCATTACAACAATTTCATTTTGCGCAACAATCTGAACTACATTTGGACTTGACTCTTTAGACTCAACAGTAGGAAATATATCCATAACTGGTGCCCAAGCCTCTTTTAAAGTACTCATCATAACTCTAAGAATTGTCTCAAAAAGACTTAACTCAATATCAGAAAATTCACGAGAAGCATCAAATGGCTCACCTTTACCACCAAGTAAACGGTCAAGCATTGGAAATGCTATAGATGGGTTAATCTCTATAACTCCACTACCTTCTAATGGTTTCACAGAAAAAACATTAAAACTAGTAGGGTTCGGAAGAGACATTAAAAATTCACCATATGTCATTTGGTCAACCGAATGAAGTTGTATTTCAACAATAGAACGCATAATAGAAGATATTTGAGAGGCTAAAGACCTTGCCATCTTATCATGGATACCACGGAATGCACGAAGCTGTTCTTTTGATACTCTATTTGGACGCTTGAAATCATATAAAGTAACCTGTCTTTGTGAACCTAGTCCATCATCTCCAGATTCAAGGACATCATCACCCTCATCTTCAACAACATCTAAAAGGGCATCAATCTCTTCTTGGGAAAGTATATCAGCCATTTTTTATGCTCCTACACTTTCTTTTATTTTATGAATAACAGACTTATGAATTTGAGAAATTCTTGACTCTGTTATATCCAAGATATCACTAATCTCTTTTAGAGTAAGCTCTTCAAAATAGTAAAACTGTATTATTAACTGCTCTCTCTCGGCAAAATCACCAAGAACTTTTTTTATAACATTGATAAGCTCTTCTTTTTCAATTTTAGCAAGTGCTGCACCTTCATCACCAACTTGAAGTTGATCATGCAAAGGCATTACAGTGTATATTGTAGAAGCAATTCTTGCATCATGAATTTTTTCAATATCTTCACCGATTATCTCTGCCAACTCTTCATCTGTTGGTTCTTCTTCATTTGTTACCCTATATTCTTCAATAGCATAATCTATAGCTTTTACAAGTTTTCTACTGGCACGTGAGAGTATGTCTAAACTTCTAAGATAATCAAGCATAGCGCCATAAACTCTCTTCTTTGCATAACCCCAAAAATTATCATTTAATTTTTCATCATATCTTCTTGCAAGTTTTATTAATTCTTCAGTTCCTATAGCTGACAGGTCCATATAGTCAATAGAACTCGGCAGTCTCTCTTTAAGTCTAAAGGCCATAGCTTTAACAGCTGGAAGGTACTGTATTGCCAGTTCATCTTCTTGATGTTTTATATCTTGAGTATATGCAGAAATCATGACTTTTCCTCATTATCGAGTGCATTCATTTGAATAGCTGCATCAGTTATTTTTACAGCTGAATCTATAAGTTTCTCACGTTTAGTAATTTCATTTACAAATATGTCTAAATCTCTTTCGTGCATATCCCTTGGGAATAAATAAGTCTTAACTACTGCTGTTCTATAATAAAAGGCGATTATTACATGAGAAAAAAGATAAAAAAATGCAGTTATAAAAAATGTATATGTCAATAAGCCCGCTGCATCAAATGATTTTAATATGCCGAAAATTATTCCAACAAAAAAACCCTGAACAGTAAAAAAGTATACAAAATTTTCACCTAACATATACATAGTCCCAAAATTTATTTAAAAATGCTTTACCAAGCGCTTAAAAAGTCCTGATAATCCGCTTTCACTAGAGCTAACTAGCACATCTCGTTCCAAATTAGAACTTATTGAGCTTGCAATGGCCATAATGTCTTTATGAACAACTGATGATGGGTACATAGCACTAAAGAGTTCCCTCTGCTTAACAGATGCAGATACTTTTTCATCACGGTTAATTTTTCCAATCAGTTTTAGCTTTAACTGATTACCAATATTTGCAAGTGCAACTTTTTTAATCTTCTCAAAGACTCCAACTGCTTCTTTTTCACTTTTAACTTGATTCATTATAACACTAATATCATCTCTGAGTCCAGCAATTGTTTTTATAGTTGCATATGCATCTGTAATGGCTGCTGGATCTGGGACTGTTACAACTACAACTTCATCTGCTGCATCAACAAACATTTGAATATGCTCACCTATACCTGCACCTGTATCTATAATCATAATATCTAGTTTATCAAGTACTTCTGCTTCTTCCATAAATCTTTCAAAAAGTGCTTGATTAGAATACTTTAATATCTCATCACCACTCTCTCCAGGAATCAATATAAGATTACGAGTTATTGGAATTAAAATATCAGATACTGTAGCTTCACCCTTTAGTACATGTAAAATATTCTTTTTAATCTTTACATTAAACATTACATCTAAGTTTGCAAGACCGATATCCGCATCAAATATTCCAACATTTAGTCCACTTTGTGAAAGTACATAAGCTAAATTCGAACTAATAGTACTCTTCCCCACTCCACCTTTACCACTTGTAATGGCAACAAACCTTGTATTTTTAGATTTTTTCTTAGGAGATGATGATGCTACCAGTTCTTCTAGTTTTTTAGCTTGATGATCCATCATGCTTTACTCCTGTTAAATCCATTAAGTAAGCAATCTACTAAGAAGTCACTACTAGCAGCAACTAAATCTTCTGGAACTTCTTGACCAACTGAGAAATAACTAATAGGCTTTTTAGTCTCATAAGCTAATGAAAATATATTTCCAAAACCTCTCGTCTCATCTAATTTTGTAAACATTAACGTATCTATGTTTAAAGAAGAAAAATTATCGTAAGTAGCTTTTAAATCTTCATACTTAATAGAACTAGGCATTACAAGCACAACATCAATATTATACTTGTCCTCATTACCATCTAAGCATTCATATATTTTTTCAATTTTATCTTTATCATAAGGGCTAGAACCCATTGTGTCTATTAAAATGTAATCACAGTACTTTAAAGAGTCAAGTGCTGATGCAAAATCAACAGGATCAACAACTGTTTCAATTCCAAGTTTCATCATTCTAGCATACTGCATTAACTGTTCAACTGCACCTATACGATATGTGTCTAATACAACTAGTCCTACCTTATACCTCTTTTCTAAAAGGTATGAGTACCTTGCAGCTAGCTTTGCAACAGAAGTAGTTTTACCAACACCCGTTGGACCAACAAGCATGATAACTTTTTTATTTCCAACAGATGGCTTAGACTCTCTTCTAACTGGAACCATTTTTCTAAGTAGTGTTTGAAAATATCTCTTGACAGTTGAAGAATTCTCTTTCATTTTAAAAGGCATATGCTCTAACGTCATTTGCATGATTCCATCAAGATGATCTCTATTCATACCACTCTGAGATGCCAGTCTGTAAATTTCTGCAAACTCAGATGGAATTGCACTCTCAATATCTGGAGACTTTTCATCCCAAAACATGTTTTGAATTATTTTAACTTTATCGCCTAATTTAGATATCTCTGACTTTATATCTTTTAACTCTTTAGGCTCGTAAGAGTTCTTAGCAACTGTTTTGTCTTGGTATTGATACAATGGATCCTTAACCTCAGAAATTTGTGAAATTTGCTGTGCTGCACTAGATATATCATAAAGTACATCAGCACTTTTTTGACTTATTGGTCTTTCATCTTTGGGCATTCTAGTTTGAGGATGTTGGTAAGTATCATGTTCACTTTTCTCTATACCCATAACAATTTCATAAATTGCTTCACGGCCTAAAGATTTTTTTTGAATTTCTTTTGTATCTATGTGAATCATATCATCATAGTTTGGATCCATTTTAGCTTTCTTTAGTGCTTCGGATGGAGTTCGACCTGTAAAAGTAAGTATTTTCATTTATTTATATCCATCAATGGTATCAACACACTATCTCTCTTAGACCACTCAGGGTGTGGAATTTGTAGTTTTTCTAAATCTATAACTCTGTTATCAAAAAAAATAATATCCAAATCTAGTGTCCTTGGAGCATTAGCAAAACTTCTTTTGCGTGCAAATCTTTTCTCTACTCTCATCAAATAATCTAAAAAGATATTTGGTTGCATATTTGTCTTTAAAACAATAATTGAATTAAAAAAATCATCCTGGTTTTTAAAACCAAAAGGAGGATTTTTCAAAATCAACGAAGTACTAACTAATTCAACTCTCGTATCTCTTTTAAAATAAACAAAAAGTCTGTCAAGTCTTCTTTTTACATCACCTACATTACCTCCAACCCCGACAGTTGCTGAGTAACGATATGATTTATTTTCTCTACATGTAGTTCCAAAACGTAGACTTTTAAAAGTCATAAGACTCTTACTTATCTTACGTTTTATATACATTGACTACTTAGCTTGTTGTTGAGCTTCTTGTGCAGCCTGAACTTCATTCATAATCTGGATCATACCCATCATTGACAAGTGGTAACCAAAAGGGCCAAAACCAACAATTGAAGATGTACATACAGGAGCAATCATATTATCTTTTCTAAACTCTTCACGACGATGAATATTAGAAATATGAACTTCAATAGTTGGAAGATTTACAGCAGCAATAGCATCACGAATAGCGATAGATGTATGTGTATAAGCAGCAGCATTAATAATAATACCATTCGCTTCACCATAACACTCTTGAATTTTGTCAACAAGTTCACCCTCTAGGTTACTTTGAAAAAACTCTATATCAATTTTATGTTGAGTTGCTACATCTTTCATTTGAGCATGAATTTGCTCTAACTTCATTGGGCCATAAATTTGTTGTTCTCTTACACCCAACATATTTAAGTTTGGTCCTTGAATAACTACTATCTTCATCTTCTACCTTTAATTGTTTAACTTTTAAGGGTTATTCTATCAAAAGTAATATTAAAAAGAGTTGCAACTATAAAAAAAGTGTATAATTATGTAAAATTAATACTCAAAGAAAAACTATGAAAATCATATCTCCAAATTATATCTTAACACCTAAAGAACTACTTACTAATATGTCTATTGCATTTGATAAAACTATCAAAAAGATAGCACCACTTGATGAATTAAAAAAAGAGTTCCCAGATGCTAAAATAACTGTTTTAAAGAAACATTCTCTCCTAATGCCAGGACTCATTAATTCACATGTCCATGTAGAGTTTAGTGGGAATAAAACTGAGCTTAGTTATGGTGATTTTATTTCATGGTTATATAGTGTAATTGAAAATCGTGAGGACCTAATAAATGGATGTTCAAAAGAATGTATGAGTCAAGCCATAGATAATATGCTTCACTCTGGCATAACTACTTTTGGAGCTGTAAGTTCACATGCAATGGACTTAGAAGCATGCGTAGAAGCAAAACAGAATGTTGTGTTTTTTAATGAACTCATAGGTTCACAAGCGACCATGGCTGATGCTCTTTTTGGTGATTTTATATCTAGACTAGATGCCTCAAAAGCAGTAGCTAGAGAAGGTTTTTATCCTGCTATTGCAATTCACTCACCATACTCTGTTCACCCTGTATTAATAAAAAAAGCAATTAATATAGCTAAAGATGAAAACTTAAAAATGACAGCTCACTTCATGGAAAGTCAAGCTGAAAGAGATTGGCTTGATAACAGTGAAGGAGAATTTAAAGAATTCTTTGAAAACTTACTAAAACAGAGCTCTAGCGTAAGTGATTCTAAAGAGTTTTTAGAAAATTTTAATGATATACAAACGCTTCTAACTCATGTTGTCAAAGCGACAGAAAGTGAAATAGACACAATATCATCATCTAAACACACCGTAATACATTGTCCAATATCAAATAGACTTTTAGGAAATGGTGCTATAAATTTAAAAGAAATTAATGATAAAAATATAAATTTTGTTACGGCTACTGATGGTCTTAGTTCAAACTATAAATTAGATTTATTTGAAGAGATGAAAGCCGCGCTATTTATGCACTCAGAACTTCCACTATTAGATTTAGCCCAGAAACTTATAGATAGTGTTACAATTAATGCAGCTAAAGCTCTTGGTTTAAATACTGGTGAGATTTCTGAAGGCAAAAATGCCGATATGATTGTACTAGACTTAGATCATGAGCCTACAGAGGAACTAGCGATTCATCTTATACTAAAACAATACAACATATCAAATATTTTTATTAATGGTGAAATAATTTAAATTAAGTAAAGTTGTAATAGAATGTGTTTAATTAAATATTAAAGGTTATTGCATGTTTGGATCGAAGGCAAAAATTGAAGAAATAGAAAAGAGATATAGTTTAAAAGTAGCCGAGCTAGAAGCTGAAAATGCATCTTTAAACAATACTATCCACTCATTAAGAGATGAAATTTCAGAACTTACAGAAAATGAAGAAGATAATAAAGATGATTTCTTAAAAGTACTTCTACAAAGTTATGTAAACGGTTCTAACTTTATACAATCCAATATATCTGCAAACTTAGTTATGCTTGACGATATCAATGACCTGAATGCAAAAACAGAAACTAGAATGATAGAAGTTGAATCTGAAACTTCAAATATCGCTGGAAAAATAGATACTATCCAAGAGTATTCAAACCAACTTGGAGATGACTCAAACTCATTAAATGACAGTGTACTTTCTATAGCAGAGATTATAAACTTAATTAAAGACATATCAGACCAAACAAATCTTCTTGCACTTAATGCAGCTATTGAAGCAGCAAGAGCTGGTGAGCATGGTCGTGGATTTGCAGTTGTTGCTGATGAAGTACGTAAACTTGCAGAGAGAACTCAAAAAGCCACTCAAGAAGTAGAAATCAACATCAATGGTCTAAAACAAAACTCTAACTCTATGATGGAAATCAGTAAAACTTTTATAGATGAAACTACTTTAGTTATGGAGATTCTTGATACTTTTAATGTAAACGTAGATAACGTTATGAATAACTCTGCAAATATCAAAGATAAAACTCAAGACCTGACAAATGAAATAAATGTTAACAATGGAAAAATCGATCATATAAAAATGAAACTCCAAGCCTATAAAGCTATATTTAATGGTGAATCAGCAGATATTGTTGATGAGCATAGTTGTGCATTTGGTCAATGGTTCGGTGAAGCAGCTAAAGGTATCTTAAAAAATAGTACTCAGGCAGTTAACAGTGTTAATAAGCATCATTCAAATGTACATGTCGGTTTAAAAGATACAGTTGAATTATTTAACAATCATAAACTTAATGAAGCCCTAGCAAGAATAACAGATGTAGAAAACTCTAGTGAAACAGGTTTCCAAGAGCTTATAGCAGCTGTAAGAAATGCTAAAGCATAATATAAAGGTTATACATATTGGATTTTATTAAAAAACTTTTTTCACCTATTACATCTACTCTGTCTTATATTCAAAACCATTTTAAAGCAATGGTTTTTGTCTTAATACTAGTTTTATTATTTTCTCCTCAAAGTGATGATGACTTTACTACAAACAATCTTCAGCAAATAAACTTAATTGGTCCGATCATGGAAGTCACAGAAGTTGTAGAGCAGATTGAGAAAGCATATGATAATGACAATATTAAAGGTGTAATGATATCTGTCAATTCTCCTGGTGGAGCGGTTGCACCATCACTTGAAATTGCATACGCTATTAAAAGACTAAAAGAGAAAAAACCGACCATAATCTATGCATCTGGTACCTTAGCTAGTGGTAGTTACTATGCTAGTATCTGGGCAGATGAGATTATTGCAAACCCAGGTTCTATGGTTGGTAGCATTGGTGTCATTATTCAAGGTGCAGACTTGAGTGAGCTAATGAATAAAGTCGGTATAAAAACACAAAGCGTGCAAGCTGGTAAATACAAGAAAGTTGGAACTGGTGATAGAGAGTGGACTGCATATGAAAGAAATGAACTAAATAAAGTTATCTACTCTACTTATGATCTTTTCACTTCAGATGTAGCAAGTGCAAGAGGCTTAGATATAAACAAAAGAGATGTTTTTGCAAATGCACATATATTTACAGCACATCAAGCAAAAGAGATTGGTTTAGTAGATTCAATTGGTGTGAGTTTTGACGCTAAAAAAAGACTTGAAGAGCTTAGTGGAGTTACTAATCCTGTATGGAATAAAGAGAATAAATTAGACAAAATCATGAAAAAACTATCAGCTCAAACAGCAGTAACTCTTCACACATATTTTCCAAGTATAGTCTTAAAGTAGACTATACTTAAATCTTTCCTACTAAGATATCTCAGTTACCTGTATCACCTTAGCACTTATACTCACTTCATCACTTTGAACTTCAAAAACATCATCTACATGTAAAGATGATATGTCTATGACACTTGAATCTTTTGAGAGTTGTGCGAAGCCTCTTTTTGTTTTTAACTTTGGATGATTAGATTCAAACATATTCTCTAAAGATTTAATTTGATTTTTGGCCATATTTACCTTAGAGTCAATAAGACTTGGAAATCTTGATTTAACCGACTCTAATGACTTTTGATAATTATTTAGTTTAAATAACATTGTTTGAGTCAGATTATCTTTTAAAGATTTTATCTCATCTTTTTTAAGTCTTATCTTTTTTTCTATAGAGTGTTGCGAGTATGAACTTGCCAAATGCTTCAACTCTTGTTTTGCACTATATAATTTTTGATTTATATACTGTTCATATGTACTAGAGATGGAATCTATATACTGGTATAACTCATTAGAATCAGGTAGAGTCATTTGCATGGCAGCACTTGGAGTAGGCGCTCTTAAATCTGCTACGAAGTCGCTAATAACCCAATCAATCTCATGCCCTACTGCAGATACTATAGGAGTAGTTGAGTTAAAAATTGCATCGGCTACTATCTCCTCATTAAAAGACCATAAGTCCTCTATACTTCCTCCCCCACGACCTACAACTATAATATCATAATTTTTTTTATCAGCTAATATAAGAGCATTAACTATCGACTGGGCTGAACTATCACCTTGAACTAGAACATCATATATATCTATACTTATTGCTCTGTATCTTAGATTTGCAACTCTTAGCATATCTTGAAGTGCGGCACCAGTAGCAGAAGTGATAAGTGCAATACTTTTTGGAAATTTAGGAAGTTCTTTTTTTATCTCTGGATTAAAATAACCCTTTTCAGATAGCTTTTGTTTTAACTGCTCATATGCTAAAGCTAAAGCACCCTGTCCAGATGGTTCAATTGAAAAACAGTTAATCTGATAACTACCACGAGGCTTATAAAGAGTTATAGCCCCATCTAAAATAACTTTCATACCCTCTTTGAGTTGAAACTTTAGTTTTGAAGCATTACCTCTAAACATTACAGCACT
This sequence comes from Sulfurimonas sp., assembly GCA_028044295.1. GTDB lineage: Bacteria > Campylobacterota > Campylobacteria > Campylobacterales > Sulfurimonadaceae > Sulfurimonas. The sequence continues at coordinate 64,959 of JAOFSE010000010.1, read as the reverse complement.
AATAGCTGATGATGAATCTTTTAAAGTAAAATATATATGTCCAGAGTTGTGAAAAGTAATACGAGAGAGTTCACCCTCTACAAGGACTCTTGAAAAACTCTCTTCAAGTAAACCTTTAATCTGTTCATTAAGTGATGAAACATTTAAAATATTCAAAGCTTTACTTATCTATAAAAGTTATTTTTTTCTTGCGATAAGAAGTGTTGAGATATCCATAGAAAAGCTTTTAGTATATAGCATTTCAAATCCAGCTGCTACGAGTTCATTCTGCATATTTTCCACAGTTGAAAAGTCTTCAATAGAATTTGGCAAGTACTCATAAGCTTCTGAATTTTTAGATATAAAACCACCAACTTTTGGTAAAATTTTATTCATATAAAAATCTCTTATTTTTCCAAGTAGTGATGGGTTTTCATTTTTCATAAATTCTAAAATAACTACTAAACCATCTTTCTTTAGGACTCTGTTAAATTCATCAAGAGCTTCTTTTCTCTCAACAACATTTCTAATACCATACGTAATACTTAAAATATCTGAGCTGTTATCTTCTAATGGAATTTGAGTGGCTTTAGAGATATGGTAATTAAACTTAGGATACTTTTCACGCGCAACATTAACCATACCATTTGAGGGGTCAACACCAACAATATCGCCAATAGCAATTCCATTTATCTCTGCTCTACTTCTCCAAAAGTCCATCATATCACCTGTACCACAGGCTACATCAACTATTTTATCCAGTGAATCTTTAGCACTGAACTCATAAGCTAAATCACATGCTTTACGTCTCCAGCTTTTGTCTACACCCATACTCATAACACGATTCGCTGTGTCATATGTTGGAGCTATGTCATCAAACATTGATACGATTTTTTCTTGTTTTTCCATTATTTAACTTCCCTTTTCATCCACATAATTATATCTTTCCCAACTTGCTCTGTATTTAAAATCTCAAAATTATCATTAGATTTATCAAATACATTTCTACCACCTAACTTTGGTGCTAAATAACATAGATGATAATCAACAATTGACTTTGTCAACTCAAACATACTTGAAGTTCCTTCAATTAAAATGTTCTTATAATCTTTACATGTAGAAAAATTATCAGATATTATAACTTCTCGTCCATCAATATTAAAAAGAGGTATAGTTCTATCAAACTCTTTGCCTTTTGATATTATAAGGACATCAGGTGCTTTTCCATTAACTAGCCTAGCATCAAGAGTTGGTCTATCTACTCTAACAGTATTACCACCTATAACAATCAAGTCACAAACATCTCTTAGAGCATGAACATGTTCTCTTGACTCATGTGAGCTAATAATTCCATCATCAACAGTTCCATTTAGTCTCTGAGCCCATTTAAAAAAAATAAAGTTTTCTTCTTGCCAAAGTTTAAATGGTTTTAATAACTTTTCACACTCTACATGTAGAATATCTTCTTCTACATGTAGACCTGACTTTCTCAAAACTTCATTACCACATGAAGCTTCCTCATTAGTATCACATGAACCAACATATACTTTGCTAATATTTAGTTTTGAAATCAGAGTTGCACATGAAGGTGTTTTACCTATATGCGAACATGGCTCAAGCGTAGTGTATAGTGAAACATCATTAAAGCAGTTGTTATGATTTTTTAAAAGAAAGTTATGAATATCAGAAGAGTCTTCTACATGTAGTATTGATTTATCATCAGTAAGTTTATAGTATGCACTCTTAAGAGCTTCAATTTCTGCATGAGGTTTACCAGCCTTCTTATGAGCTTCAACAGATAGGAGTTCACCAGAGTTAGAGACAACTGCACATCCAACTGCAGGATTTGGGTATGTTAAACCTTGATATTTCCAAGCCTCTTTAATGGCTAAGGACATATAAAAGCTAAAGTCGACTACCATTCAAAGTATGTTTTAGCTTTCGTAATCTCACCATAGTCAACAGATTTTTCTTCTCCGTCAACTTCTAAAAAGATTTTTGAGTCTTCGACTTTAATTAGTAATGCTTTTATCTTACTTTTGTCACTCATAAGAAGTGAAACTTTTTCACCAGTACTCATAGAAAACTGTTTAATAGAAGTAAGCTTTCTCTCTATGCCTGGACTTCCAACTTCAAGTCTATAATCACCAGAGACTGGAGGAGTTACATCTAACAGTGGAGATATAAGGTGAGTTAGTTCAACACACGCATCAAGTGATACAGGTTTTCTTTTTCCATCTTCAACTTCAGTAGATAATACACCTACTCTATATATAGTCTCTTCACCTTCAGAAACTATTGATGTATCAAATAGCTCTAAGTCAACAGATTGAACTAGTGAATTAATATCGCTCTCTAAACTCATATTTAATCCTTAGAAATTTTTTTAAATAGTTCTTCTAAATCTTGTGTTTTTTTCAACTGTTCATCAAATTCAAATGTTAATTTGGGAGAACGGAACCAGCCTTGATCTTTCATACAAAAAGTTTCAACTATTGGTCTAGCCTTACGAAGAAGTTTTAAATAGTCTCTTTTTTCTTGTTCAGTTAGTGATGCTGGATCGATATATACCTTAGCATCACTCTTTCCACGTGAACATTTAACCTCAATTACATTTATCTCATGCAATCTCTTATCATTTAAACTTCCAAGAGCTTCTGGAATCAACTCTAATAAAAGTGATTCCGTCCTTTTTAGTTTAATCTGAGCTTCGGTCACAGAGAAACTTTTTGCTCAACTTTTTTGAATGTTTCAATGACATCTCCAACTAAAACATCGTCATAGCCTTTGATACCAACACCACATTCATAACCGTTACCAATCTCTTCAACATCATCTTTAAAGCGTTTAAGTGAAGTAAGTTCACCCTCAAATATAACAACACCTTCACGAATAACACGAACAAGACCACCACGGATAAGTCTACCATCAACAACAACACAACCAGCTATCATACCTTTAGGTGTTTTGAAAGTATCTTTAACATCAGCTTGACCAGTATTTTCTTCATCATACTTAGTATCCATCATACCCGTAAGCATAGAAGTTACATCATCAAGAAGTTGGTAGATAATAGAATAGTTTCTAATCTCAATCCCTCTTTGTTTAGCAAGAGCTTTAACTGAACCAGTAGGACGAATGTTAAATCCAAGTAGTATACAGTTATCGCTAGCAGATGCAAGTTCAACATCATTTTCAGTAATTCCACCTACACCAGTAGAAATTACATCAATTTTAACTTCTTCATTTCTAAGTTCAGAAAGTGATGTTTTTAATGCTTCAAGTGTACCATGAACATCAGTTTTAAGAACAACTTTAAGAGATTTAAGTCTACCCTCTGCAATCATAGAAGTCATATCTTCTAAAGTTGATTTAGTTGAGTGAGAAAGTTCTTTATGTCTGTCATATTCATGACGTTTTTGAGCATACTCTTTAGCTTCTTTATCACTACCCATAACTGTCATAACTTCACCAGATGCTGGAACTTCACTAAGTCCTGCAACCTGAGCTGTATGAGATGGAAGAAGTATTTTAACTTGTTTATTGTTTTCGTCGATAAGTGCTTTTACGCGACCATATGATGAACCACAAACTACATAGTCTCCAACTTTAAGCGTACCATTTTGAACAATCACAGTTGCAACTGGTCCACGCCCTTTTTCTAGAGATGCTTCAACAACAGCAGCTTTAGCCATAGCGTTCTCATTTGCTTTAAGCTCAAGAACTTCAGCAGTTAATAAAATGTTTTCTAATAAGTCATCGATACCCATTCCACTTTTTGCAGAAACTGGAACAAATTCTATATCTCCACCCCAATCAACTGGGTTCATGTTACGCTCAGCCATTTGACCTTTAACAACATCTGGTTGTGCAGTCTCTTTGTCCATTTTATTAAGTGCAACAATTACAGGTGCACCTGAAGATTGAGCTAGTTTAATAACCTCTTCTGTTTGAGGTTTAACACCATCATCAGCAGCAACAACAATAATGATAATATCTGTAATATCTGTACCACGTTGACGCATGTGTGAAAACGCTGCGTGACCAGGAGTATCTATAAATGTAATGTCTTTTTTGTTATGCTTAACAGTATATGCCCCAATATGTTGAGTAATACCACCAGCTTCTCCATCAGTAACTTTAGCATTTCTAATAGCATCAAGAAGTGAAGTTTTACCATGATCAACGTGACCCATAATTGTAATTACAGGTGGTCTTTCAGTAGCATCTGGATCTTCTTCAATATCCTCTTCATCATGAGTAAACTCATCTTTAGGGTCTATAATAGTTACTTCAACATCAAATTCTTCAGAAAGAATTTCTATCTCATCATTACCCAGGAAGTCATTTTTAGTCATCATCATACCAAGGTCAAAAAGGACTTTGATAATGTCTGACATTGGACGGTTTAGTTTTTCAGCAAATTCATAAACACGAATATCTTCAGGAATCTCTACATGAGTTACAACTACATCTTCTTGAGTAGATTTAGCATATTTCTTTCTTTTATCACGAGAAACTTTTCTGCCTCTAGGAGCTGCTTTTTTGTTAGCATTTCTACCAGCTGGTTTTGGAGTTCTCGGCTTCTTAGGTTGTTCTGGCATCATTTCACGACGCTCTGTAGCATTTAAGTCCAGAAGTGTTACTTGATCATCCATATCCATAGATACATCACTCATAGAACCACCGAAGATATCTATCTTCTTACCATGCTCTTGTTTTCTTGCATTAGATACTTGTTGTTTTGACTTTTTCTTAGATGCCAACTCTTCTAAAGCCTCTGCACTCATTTTTCCATATGAAGATACATTTGTACTTTTAGTAGGTGCCGAATAAGTCTCTTCAACTTTTGGCTTTTTCTTTTTAACAATCTTAAGACCAGATTTTTTAATTTGCATCTTTTTAGGTTCAACAACCTTAATAGATGAAGTAGCATCTTTTGTTTTTTCCGACTTCTCTTTAGCTTCTGGTTCAGTTTTTTCTTCTGGAACCTCTACTTTTTCTTCTACTACTTTAGTCTCTTTAGAAGTTTCTTCTTTTACAGGAGTATCTTTTTTCTCTTCGCTTTTCTTAGCTTCTTCTTTAGGAGTATCACTTTTTGACTTAGCAGGCGTCTTCTTTTGTGGTGCTGGAGCTTCAGCGGGTTCACCATTCATAATATAGTTTGCAATGTTTTCTGCTTCTTCCATAGTAACTTTACTCTGTGCAGCTTTTACTTCAATACCCATACCTTTGGCTTTTTCTAAAACATCTTTAGAAGCAATTCCTAGCTCGTCTGCTATTTCTTTAACGCTAACTTTTTTCTGTCATCAGTGATGATCTCCTTTAGTTTGTTCACAAGTTTATCTTTTTCTCCACTTCTGCATTGACGCATTAGTGCTTTGGAGACCTTTTTTTGATCTTCAAGACAAACTTTACATATATAAAAACTTCTTCCATGTCCTCTATAAAGACTAAGTTGTGAGTCTTCACACTGTAATCTTTCTAGATTGCTTTGTACATCTCTATCTCTACAAGATATACACATTCTAAGAGGTTGGTTAATTTTTTCCGCCATTATACCTAAAAGTTCCTTGATTCTAAGAAGAAATAGAGAAGTTATTTCTCTACTATAAGTCCATCATTGTCAAAGTCTAATACTTTAACAGTAAAGTCAGGAAACTTTTGACTTAGTTTATTAGCTATCATAGCTGAATCTTCATCATAAGCCATTGAAAAAAATGTAGAACCGCTACCTGATAGCGTACTCATTAAAGCACCACTCTCATAAGCAATCTTTTGAACTGAAAAAAGTTCAGGAAGTGTTTTCATTCTAGCTTTTTGATGAAACCTATCTTGAGAAGCAAGTTTTAATATTTCCCAGTCTTCATTAAAAAATGCAGCAACACTTAAAGCTGTGTGTGAAAGGTTATAAACTGCATTCTCTTTTGAGTATGATTTAGGAAGAAGAGTTCGTCCTTTAGCTGTATTCATTTGCTTATTTGGAATAACAACTATAGCTTTTATATAGTCTGGTAGATGTTTTTTTTGAGAAAAAACTTTATTTTTTTCTACTGTAGCGGCATTAAACCCACCCATAACCGCTGGCGTAATGTTATCAGGGTGTGATTCATATACTAATGCATGGTTAAGTATTCTTCTTTTAGAAACTCTTATGCCAGCTGCTTCATGTGCACTAGCAATCGCACTCACAATGACGGCAGATGAACTGCCAAGCCCTCTAGACATTGGAATCTGGTTGTAAAATGTGAATTTAAAGTTTTGTCTTTTTTTAGTTAAACGATTGTAGTGTTCGTTAAAGATACTAACAAAAAGGTTGTTGCCTTTTAATCTTGGATTATTTTCACCCTCACCTTTTATGCTTACACTGAAAAACTTAGATGGATGAAACTCAACTCTATTTCTTAAATCAACTGCTAAACCTAGAGAATCAAAACCTGGTCCAAGATTTGCACTTGTTGCTGGTACACTTATTGTCACTTATATCCTATCCAACAGCACCTATACTATAAAGTGGTGTGCTTGTTGTGCTAAACTCATTATAATCTAGTACATCAGGAAGTTTAAATTCCATACTTGGTACTGTTTCTAACTTTTGAGTTTTTATTTCTGATGAGAGTTTAACAAAAAACAACTTTCCAATGGCTTTTATTGGTTGATTTTGATTAAATTTAAATGCATCTGTTGCAAAAAGTGGTATTTTTTCTAAAACGCTCATAGATTTTAAAAATATATATGCTACTTTTATTGCCATAAAACTACCAGGTCCATTAGCATAAAAAAGTTTTTTGATATCGTACTTAGATGTAAGGTCTTTATATATTATAGGTAGTATATCCGAGCTTTTCTCATCACTAGAGATTGTATCTATAAGTTTGCTATTCTCATATACACCTATTTGTATAGGTGAAGAGAGTGTTATAAAAAGAAGATCAACTTCTTTAAGCATAAGCTTTTTCTAACTCCACAGTTTTTTCTCCAAGTAACTCAACAACTTCATAATTTTCTGGATCTTTTAATAGTTCCAGTGTTAGCTTATGGTTTAAGTCATGACTACCAGCCATTGCTTCATAATTACCAACAAAATTCATACCTATAAGTGCCATATCGCCTATCGCATCTAGTATTTTATGTCTAACAAATTCATCATCAAATCTTAAACCTTCAGGGTTTAAAATTTTCTTCTCATCTAACACAATCGCGTTTTCTAATGAGCCACCAAGAGCTAGTCCTTTTGAACGAAGATACTGAACCTCATGTAAAAAACCAAATGTTCTAGCACGAGAGATTTCATCTTTGTAACTCTGTTTTGTAAACTTGAGTACATACTCTTGCTTTTGTATAACAGGATGTGGAAACTTAATCGTAAAGTCATACTGTAAATCTGGTGATGGAGATAGTTTTACATACTTATCACCATCTTGTACTGTAATGTCTTTTTTAATTCTCATTACTTTTTTAGGAGAGTCTAACTCTTGTATACCAGCTTCATCTAAAAGCATACAAAAACTAGCACTGCTTCCATCCATAACAGGAACCTCATCGGCATCTACAATTACTTTTAGATTATCTATACCGTAAGCATAAACAGCAGACAACATATGCTCTATAGTAGATATCACATATCCATCTTTACCAATAACTGTAGCCATTTTAGTATCCACTACATTTTCAGGTGTGAGGGGTATAGCTACATCAACATCACTTCTGTAAAACACTATACCACTGTTTTCTTTTAATGGCTCAAGGATCAGCTTTACTGCAGAACCCTTATGAAGACCAATCCCCACTAACTCAACAGTTTTTTTAATAGTTGTTTGATACATTTCTTTGTCTCCTTAGCTTCTATCTATAATGTCTTTAGCATCTTTTATAATATCATTAATATTTAACTTTATCCATGTGCTATCCATCCATTCAGCTGGACGAACTTCTATACCTTGAATAAGTATACCAAAATGTAAATGATCTCCCATAGCATATCCGCTTTTACCTGTGTTTGAAATGTGTTCACCCTCTTTAGTCTCATCACCAATATTTACATTCGTACTTGAGCAGTGACCATAAAGTGTATAAAGACCTAGTCCATGATGTATGATAGGCATATTCCCATACAGACCATTGTAATCAGAGTATACTACCTTACCACCATTTTGTGGTTTTATTTGAGCCATTGCATTACTAGCCATATCTAGTCCAAGATGATACGCTTCACTAATAAACTCCCCATCATAAGAGTATTTTCTATGATCACCAAAGTAAGCTACTATAGCTGCATTTTTTAGTGGGTACATTTTATCAATCTTGAAATCACTGATCATTTCATCATCAATTTTAGATGTTATCTGATGAATCAGCTCTTCATTTTTAGCTCTAATATCTTCATTTATTATTTTAAACTGCTCTAGAGAGTTAGTAACACCTTGAGTCTCTGCAAACTCTTCAGCAAGCTGAGCTATCTTTCCATTTAAAAACTTATCACTAAGCTTTATGTTTGACAATCTATATGCTTTGTCTTTCAAATACAGTGGAACTTGCGTTTTAGATATGTTTCCAGCGAAGTCTTTGGCAACTATAGTTGCTCTAAAAGTTTTTTCAGTAATAGGCCATGCTAAAAGTGAAATATAGTAACCATCTTTATAGAATGGCTGTACTTTAAACTTTTTATCAAAGTTTGTTTCTATATATATATCTTGCATGTTGTCATCTCTAGCTTTAAAAACAACAAGGGCTGCACCACCCTTTTTAATCTTATATGAATTAGCCACATTATTTAACTGTGGTCTTCTTCTATCTATTTTTAACTTATACTCTTTAACTATACTATTGCCATTTAAAAAATTCCATTTACTTGCATCATTTGCACTGATAGATATGACAATCTCTTTATCTTTTATAGCATAAGCATTTTTAGGTGCTGCAAGTTTTATAGACATAGACTCTTTAGCTATTATAAATTTCTCATATTCTAAAACCGACTCATCATCTTTAGTCTTTATACTAATACTATACGATTGTAATCCACTTTCATCTTCTATTGAAATAGCTAATGGCTTTTTAAAGTTCCAGTAACCATTATTTTTCATTGTGATATTTGGTATATCTCTCTCAAATGTTTTTGAACTATAAACATATATAATTGCTACAATTAGTGCTACAAAAAACACTAGTCCAGTAAACGATGAATTCTTCTTTTGTCTCAAACTAAATTTCCTTCTTTATTAAACTTAATAATTTTTCTTTTGCATCACTCAGTGATACACCCGCGTCTATGGAGAAACCTGCCCTACTCTTATGACCACCACCATTCAACTGTGACGCAATCTTTGCAGCGTCAACCTTACCATTGGAACGTAAAGAGCCTTTTATGGAACCATTTGAATTCTCTTTTAAAAGAAGTGCCACTTCTACATGTGGAAGATACACAGACTCTTCAAGTGCTTCTTCACAGTCTTCGCCACGAGCGCCAGTCGATTTCATATCATCTTTGCTTACACAAAACACCGATACTTGTGCATCATACTCTAAAGACATATCTGTAAACATCTTACCTTTGAGTCTAAGAGCTGCCAATGACATACTTTTTACGATGTACTTACTACAAACTTTATGTTCTGCACCACTATCAATTAAGTCTCTAACAATAGCAAATATTGTACCATCAACATCATCACTCATGAGTGCATTTGAGTCATCTAAAAGTCCTGCATATATAGCTGTAGCCATCTTTGCATTTATCTTTACATCGTTAGCTTTAAAAAAGTCATACAAGACTACTGATGTACTAATAGCATTAGAATCAACAAGGTTGATAGTTCCATAGTTTTTATTCGATGCATGATGGTCTATGTTTATCAGGTCACATTCTAATTCAAGTCCAAGTCTTTTAGCATCACCACAATCAAGTGAGATAGCTAAATCAGCTGAGACTGGAAAAGAGTCTTTGATTTTGTCAAACCATGGGATAAAGCTAAAATTATTACTTAAGTCTTTAGTTTTACAGTACCAAGAGGCTTTTTTATGCTTTTGAAGTAGATATGTATACATAGCACTAGAACTACCAATAGAATCTGCATCTGGGTTCACATGTGAAATAACAACTACATGTTTTGCACTATCAATTTTTTCTATAAGCGTGTTCATAAATCTCTTTTTGTTTTTAAAATTATATACTATTTTTGATTCATTAAATTAAAGATTAAAAGATAAATAATATAGCTTTATTTATTTTCTATTCGTTTAAATGGGTGTTTATTCTGATTATTACATGTAGACATATCTTCAACCATATAATCTGCTTTAAAAGCAACTGCTAGAGGCCTATCGCTAACTAAACTTCCATCTGGGTATATTAATATATACTGCTGTCCGCTTATTGGTTTACGAACTTCAAGCCCCAATGTATGTTCTGGTAATTTAATACTTTCTTTATGATCACCATAATCAATACCCCCAACTGAAACTGGTGCTAATATAACACCTTTCTTAAAAAATAATGATATATGTCCAAAAGAACAACTAAAATCATAATTAGTCTTGTAAAAGAATTTATGATTATTAACTTGTATTGGCGTTAACCCTTCAACATCTTTTGTACATCCTATAAACATTGATCCGATTAGTATTATATATATGACTTTTAACATTTTAATTCCTTTTTTTAACGAATAATTATTAAACATAACAACTTTACTTTTGATTCATCTTATAAACATAGGCAAGTACTTCTGCTACTGCTGCAAAAAGTTCATTTGGTATAGGCTTCTCAACTTCCACTTGAGCATAAAGACTTCTTGCTAAGGGTGGGTTTTGTACTACATGTACATTATTTTCACGAGCAATTTTTTTAATTTGTTGAGCGATATTGTCCATACCCTTTGCAACAACTATTGGTGCATGAGATTTTTGATCATCATACTTTATAGCAACAGCGTAGTGAGTTGGGTTGGTTATAACTACATCAGCGTTTGGTACTTCACTCATCATTCTCTTTTGAGCAGCTTGCATCTGAATCTGACGGATTTTTGCTTTTATGAGTGGGTCTCCATCCATATTTTTCATCTCATCTTTTATTTCTTGCTTACTCATCTTAAGACCATCAAAATACTGTTTTCTAACTATAATAATGTCTATTATTGCAAATACAAAAATAATCAGAAGCATCACAAAGGCGATAATGAGTATTTTCTCTTGCAACCAAACAAGCTGGTCTGGTAAACTAAAAAGTGCTACAGTAGGAAGGTCAGTAATAAAAATGAAGAAAAAGAAAAACCCTACCCCTAATGTAGTGAATGACTTAAAAGTCACTTTGATACCCTCTATAATTTTTTTAACAGAAAAAAGGTTTTTAGCTCCCTTAATAGGATCTAATTTACTAAACTTTGGCGCTATTGCTTCCGTAGTAAACAAAAAACCAAACTGAGCTAAAGCCGCAATAACACCAGCAATAGCAACAGCAATCGAAACAGGCATAACAATTAAGAGAGTCTCTTTAATCGTCACAATCGCGATATCTACCATCAGAGCTTTGTCTAGATGAGTGCCAAGTAAAGAGAAATAATATTTAAAAAGAAAAATAACATGTGACGTCATATATGGAAAGAGTAGTAAAAAAGAAAGAAGAGCAATAAAGAGTGTGATTACCCCTGAAGCATCTTGAGACTTGGGGACATTACCTTCTTTTCTGGCGTCCTCAATCTTCTTATCGGTGGGTTCTTCGGTTTTTTCCTGATCGTCAGCCATAAGTTAGAGTTTTAGTCCATTTTCATAGACAAGTCAATCCAGTTTGCTTGGTGAATCAATGAGCCAGAACTTATTGCATCTACACCTGTTTTAGCATAAGATTCTATCGTTTCAAGTGAAATATTTCCACTTGCTTCTAAACCTACATGTAGATAATTTTCATTTCTGTATTTCACTATTTCATTCACTTGCTCAGGAGTCATGTTGTCACACATTATGATGTCACATCCACTATCAAAAGCTTCTTTTGCTATTTCAAAACTCTCAGCTTCTACTTCTATTTTAGAAGTAAAAGGAATCTTTTTTCTAGCCTTAGATATGTAATCTTTTAAGTTTTTAATAGTTTTTAAATGAGTATCTTTAATCATGAGAGAATCATCCAAACCCATTCTATGGTTCACTGCACCGCCACATCTTGTAGCGTACTTCTCAAACACACGTAAAAGTGGTCTTGTTTTTCTAGTATCTAATAGTTTAGTTCCATAAGGCTCTACTAGTTTTACATATTTGTTTGTAAGTGTTGCGATAGAACTTGCATGTAAAAGCATGTTTAAAAGTGTTCTCTCTATACGAAGTAGTACATGTGAAGTTCCGTTTATTGTAGCTAACACATCACCTTTAACAAAACTCTCTGAATCATTTTTATTCCACGTAATCTTAAAATTCTCAAGACGCGATAGTACATTTATATACTCTACACCCGCTACAATACCATCACTCTTTGCAATGATCTTTGCGCTTGCATCTACACTTGGTTCAACAAGTGCATACAAGTCACCACGACCTACATCTTGATCAAGTGATGCTTTTACAAAATCTTCTATCATAAAGCCAACATTCTCTCTAATGCAATTTTTGCCCACTTTTGTGTGTCTTCTTCTATTTGAATTTCGTTTAGTGGTTCACCATCATCAATAGACTTTAATACATCATATAAATCTTGTAGAGTTGTCTCATTCATAGTTGGACACTCTGGTTTTGTTGATGAAAGAATATAAGTGTTGTTAGGACGTAAACGACTGACCATATTAAACTCAGTACCAACTGCAATCTTTTGCTCAGGTGGTAACTCTTTTATGTACTTAATAAGTTGTGAAGTTGAACCAACAAAGTCAGATGCATCACAAATACTAGGATCACACTCTGGGTGGACAGCTATAAGGATACCTGGGAATTTTTTACGGTAAAACTTAATATCATCAAGAGAGAAAAGCTGATGAACTGAACAAAAGCCATCAAAACAGATAATATCTGCATCAGCTGGATTAGATCCGTCATCTACAACACAAGATTTAAGTCCCATTTGGTTTGCTATGTTTTGTCCTAAACAACGATCAGGAACAAAAAGTATTTTTTTACCAACTTTTAAAGCATCCGTGATTATAACTTTAGCATTTGAACTTGTACAAACTAATCCACCCATTTCTCCTACTCTTGCTTTAACTTCTGCACTAGAGTTTATGTAAGTAATTGGTAAAATATTATCGTTTGATATTCCAGCATTGTTTAAAGTTTTTACAGAATTATCATATGCCGTACCATCAATCATTCTCGCCATTGCACAACAAGCTATTTTTGGCATAAGAACACGTTTGTTTGGAGAAAGAACTTTTACGCTTTGTCCCATGAAACCAACTCCACAAAAGACTACAAACTCAGCATCATCATCCCTAGTTCTCACAGCCAGTTCAAGTGAGTCACCTGTAATGTCACCTAGATCAAAAACTTCATCTCTTTGGTAAAAATGTGCAACAACAGTTACACTTAGTTTCTCTTTATATTCGTTAATTTTATCTTTTAATTGCTCATTTGTAAGTTGCAAAAAAATGTCCTTATTTATATATTCTCGTAATTATATCGAAAAATTTTATATGCTTGTAATTATTTTTAAAGTAGAATCACATATTAATTTAAAGGTAATAAATGGATTTTTTATTTAACTCAAATGTTCAGTTTTTCATAGCTGCTTATCTAGTTGGTGGTATTCCTTTTGGTATGTTACTAGCGAAAAAGTTTGCAGGTGTTAACATTAAAGATAGTGGTAGTAAAAGTATTGGGGCAACAAATGTTTTAAGAGTTGTAAAAGAAACAAACCCTGCTCTTGCAAAAAAACTTGGGGCTGCAACTTTAGCACTTGATGCAATTAAAGGTGTAGTAGTTTTAACTATAGCTTACTTTTTTGGCGCGAGTGATTCTACGATGTGGGCTATATCTGTTTTAGCTGTTGTAGGACACTGTTTTTCACCTTACTTGAATTTTGAAGGTGGAAAAGGAGTTGCAACTGGTATGGGTGTAATGATGTTTATGCTTCCAGTTGAAACAGTTATAGCTTTAGTTGTTTGGGCTCTTGGAGCGAAAATCATCCGTATTTCATCTCTTTCATCACTTACAGCACTACTAGCACTTGTCATAGCAAGTTTTATTATTCACCCAGAGATGGCTCATGCACCAGTACTCATCATTGGATTTATACTTTTTTATAAACATATACCAAATATAATCCGTCTTATAAATGGTGAAGAGAAAAGAGTAGTTTAGTGACTATACATGTAGAAGATTTAAAGTTCCAATGTATCATTGGGATTTTAGACTTTGAGAGAATTAAAAAACAAGATGTCATTGTCAATGCAAATATACTCTACTCAAATGAAAATGCTTTTATAGACTATGCCCATGTCGTTCAAATCATCAAAGATTTAATGATAGAAAATGAATTTAAACTTATAGAAGATGCTCTAGAAGCTATAAATTTAAAGTTAATTAAAGAATTTACGAGCATCATTTCCCTTGATTTAAAGATCACAAAACCATCGATTTTATCCGATTGCAAGGTCAGTGTAAGTAATACCTACAAATCCTAATCTTAAAATTTAGTTAAAAAATTATTAAAAAAAATTGAAAAAAACTTTAAAGTTTCCTAAAAATTATGATATCATTCCGTCAAATATTTACATAGGACAGAATTAAATGCGTATTCTAATTATTGAAGATGAAGTAACATTAAATAAAATGCTTGCTGAGGGACTAAAAGAATTTGGTTACCAAAGTGATGTAGTAGAAACACTAAAAGATGGTGAGTACTACTTAGATATCCGTAACTACGATTTAGTACTTATGGACTGGATGCTTCCAGATGGAAACTCAGTTGATATTATTGGTGATATAAAAACTAATACTCCAAAAACTGCAGTAATTGTTCTTTCTGCGAGAGATGATAACGACAGTGAAATCGAAGCTCTTAGATCTGGTGCTGATGATTACATTAGAAAACCTTTTGACTTTGATGTTTTACTTGCTCGTATCGAAGCTCGTCTTCGTTTTGGTGGTAGTAACATTATCGCTATTGAAGATTTAACAATTAACCCTGAAGAAGAAAAAATCACTTATAAAGAGCAAGATATAGAGCTCAAAGGTAAACCTTTTGAAGTTCTTACTCACTTAGCTCGTCACCGTGATCAAATTGTTTCTAAAGAACAATTACTTGATGCAATCTGGGAAGAACCAGAACTTGTTACTCCAAATGTAATTGAAGTTGCTATAAACCAAATTCGTCAAAAAATGGATAAACCATTAGGAATCACAACTATCGAAACTGTTCGTCGTCGTGGTTACCGTTTCTGTTTTCCAAAAGAAATAAACTAATTTAAATTTTAGAAGGGTTCTTCCCTTCTTCATACATCAACTGCTTAGGTGAGAAATGTTTTCAACTAAAAGTATCCGTCAAAGATTTTTAATCCAACTTATTTTATCATCATCATCTCTTCTATTTATATTTTCATACTTTATGTACTTTTTTATAGAGCGTTCTATTTATGAAGGAAAACATCAAGAACTACTCAGTTATGCAAAAAATATAGCTCAGGACAAAGCAATATTTGATGGAAGTACTCTAAGCCCTAGTCTTAACTTAGGTATTAATGTTGAAGTTATCTATCTTAGAAAAGCTCAAAGTAACGATGAGTTTTATGAAACTACTATAAACAACAAAACATTTATGACAATCATATACCCACTTAACCTAGACGACTTAAGCTATCTAAAAATAACAAAAGAGTTCACTGTTACAAAAATGCTTTTTGATGATATTTTGAATTATCTTTATATTATTAATATTGTTGGTATCTTTTTTGTAGTCATATATGCTGTTACTCTATCTAAAATGCTAGTCCAACCACTTAAAACACTTAGTAATAAACTCTCAAATATGAATGAACACCTAATGAGACCAGTAAAGGTAAAAGAGTTACCAAAAGAGTTTGAAGCGCTTGGTGAAACTCTAAACCATCTAATACTTAGAATACAAAACTTTGTAAAATATCAAAAAGAACTCTTTATTGGTACTGCGCATGAATTGAAAACTCCACTCGCAGTTATTAAACTAAAAAATCAAGTTACACTTATCAAAAAGAGAACTCCTGAAGAATATATTGACGCTATAAATATAACAAATAAAACTATTGATGAAATGAATATAATAGTTTCAAATATTTTAAATATTGGTCGTCAAGAAGGAGTTCAGTTAGAAACACCTATAGAAGTTGATGTTATAGAGATACTTAGACAAAAAGCTGATGATTTTGACTTACTAGCAGCAAATGAAGGCAAAGAGCTTCTTATGAGTTTTGAACCCAATGGTTTTATGGCTATTCTTCAAGTTGGTCTACTAAATCAAATCATACAAAACTTCTTACAGAATGCCTTAAAATTTACTCCTGTAAATAGTAGTGTTACCCTACAAAGTTCTCAAAATAGTTATGGTTTATTGATAGAAGTCATTGATGAGGGTTGTGGGATAGATGATAGTGTAGATTTATTTGCTCCGTTTAAAAGACAAGGTAATAAACAAGGTGTTGGACTTGGGCTATTTTTAGCAAAAAGTGCATCAGATGCATTAGGTGCAAAAATCAGTATAAAAAACAGAGAAGATGGTCATAGTGGGACAGTCGCGTCACTGAATTTAAATTCAAAACTATCATGTATTTTACCAAATAGAAAATAGAAATTTAATACTAAAATAATCGTTTAAAAAATACTAAAGCTTTATTTAGATATAAATCGAGTATAAATAATTTATCAAGGTTTTACTAAATGGCTTTACTAATAAATGACGAGTGCATAGCTTGTGATGCATGTCGAGAAGAGTGTCCAACAACTGCTATTGAAGAGGGTGATCCAATATACTATATCGACCCAGATAGATGTACTGAATGTGTTAGTATTTATGATGAACCTGCATGTATTTCTGTATGTCCAGTTGATTGTTTTGTGCCAGATAAAGACAATGTTGAATCAATAGCAGAACTTCAATTTAAATATAAAAACCTATTGGCAGAAGAAGAATAGCCATTGGCAAAACGAGTCGCAGTAATAGACATCGGTTCTAATTCAATTAGAATGGTTGTCTATGAAAAAACATCTCGTTTTGCATTCCACATCCTCCATGAAATTAAAAGTCGTGTAAGACTTTCAGAAAATGCTTATCAAAATTCAAATAATCTACAAACTGACCCTATGCAAAGAACATATGATGCTCTTGAAGGATTTTTATCTATCATATCATCATACAAAGCTAGAAAGACGCTCTGTGTAGCGACATCAGCACTAAGAGATGCTCCTAATAAAAAAGAGTTTTTAGATAGAGTTAGAATTGGCCTTGGTCTAAAAATAAAAATAATTGATGGTGAAAAAGAATCATACTTTGGGGCTGTTGCCTGTGCAAATCTTCTGCCAGAACAAGAAAATGCACTTAGTATTGATATCGGTGGCGGTTCTACTGAATTTTCTTTAATCAACAAAAAAGAGATTAATAATAATCTATCATTAAAACTTGGTACAGTAAGACTCAAAGAACTTTTTTTCGATAAACAAGATAGAGATGGTGCAATAAAGTATATCGACTCACAGCTAGATAGTTTAGATAATGTAAATATATCTACAATCATTGGTATTGGTGGTAGCTTTAGAGCAATTTCAGAGATATTGTTATCAAGAGAAAACTACCCACTAAAAAAACTTCATGCTTATGAATCTTCATCAGATAAATTTAAAAATCTTTTAAAAGATATATTAAATGCCAATGAAGATGAATTAAAAGAGATTGGTATAAAAAAGAGTAGAGTTGATGTTATAAAACCTGGAGCATTGATATTACAAAGAGTTTTGAAAAAGTTTAAAGTCAATAACCTTATTACAAGTGGTGTAGGTGTAAGAGAAGGTGTTTACTTAAATGATTTACTGCGAAATTCTAAAGATAAAATGCCAGTAAACTACAATACCTCACTTAGATATATTCTAGACTCACATGTAGATAATAAGGAATACTCAAATAACTTAAATAAACTTGTAAAACAGATATTTGACATCACATATGCAAAGCTTGATATAGATAAAAAATATAGGTATGAACTTGGGGTTGCGGCTAAAATATGTATGAGTGGAAGTAATATCCATACCTATTCTGAGTATAAACATAGTTATCACCTTATTCAAGATGCTCTTGAATTTGGCTTTACCCATAAGCAAACAACCCTCATAGCAACTCTTGTAAAATATGCAAAAAGAAAAAGACCTTCAAACCTACATGTAGAAAAATATAGCTCATTACTACCTGATTCACCTACTTTAAACACACTTAGTTATATTTTATCACTTAGTATATCTCTTCTTGCACATAAACCAAAAAATATAGATTTTTCACTAGAATTTGCAAAAAATGAGCTTGTTATATCGACAAAAAAAAGTTTATATTTAGCAAAAGAGAGCATAAAAAAAATAGACCCACTAGATAATTTAACTGTTAAAATTACTTAATAAATATTAAAAAACATATTCCAAATCCCCTTTGGTACGCTTTTTGCTAATAATATTAAAGAATTATCATAAAGGGATTTGTGAATGCAAAAAATATTAGTAATATTTGTTATATTATCTTCATTTTTACACGCAGCATACAACCCATTTTTTAATGATGAAAAAATTCCAGCCCAACCTCAGACAATCAATAAAGTTATAACTCAACAAATCATATCAGAACCTATCCCAAAGCGAAAGAACGTTAATATGACCTATTTTGGGTTTATTGAGAGTAAAAAAGGTAAATTTGCTCTTGTTAGTTTTAACTTACAAAACATCGTAATCCAAAAAAATGATTCATTATATTTTGATGAGCAGATCTTCAAAGTACAAAAAATAACAAGTAATTATATTATGTTCAAAGATAGGTATTCGAGACCACAAACAGTTTATTTTAGTTCAGAAATGAATAGAAGATGATGTATAAGAAGATTATTTTTGTTTTCACTGTCTTAATAGCTACTATTATCTCAGGATGTTCATCTAGTAGTAAATACAAAGAAAAGGTTCTTGTTGAAGAATTAAGAACTGAACTTAGTGATACTAACAATACAATTCTAAATAAGCCCGCTATAGAAATCGTTGAAGTTAATGCAGAAAACTTTTCTATATCAGCAATCGATATCCCCGATAAAGAACAAATTAAACGAATTAAAGTAATGGGTGCACAATTAAGTGATGTTATTACATTAATTACTGAAGCTACAGACCAAGATATTATATTTCAACTACAGTCTGAGTTACAAGAGAATAATAATAATTTAAGAAATGGAATTTCTAATAACAATGTAAATACCCAACAGTTTAATCAAGACTCATATCAAACAAATGACGAACTACAAATAAAACAATCAAAAATATATGTTTCTGCTTCAAATATAGGTTTTGGAAGATTACTAAAAAAAGCTGTTGGAGACAAACTAAGCATTAGATACGAAGATGACACATACTACTTAGGGTATACAAAAACTATTACATTAAAGGTTCCATCACTTCATGGACTTGCAAATAAGTTACAAAAAACACTTGAAACTCTTGGAGCTGAAAATGTTGTTCATGACTCTATTACATCATCTGTTACATTTACGGCAAGAGAAAAAGAGTATCTAGACATCATGAAATATCTTGAAATACTTAGAAACAATCTTTATGTAATTGAATATGACATTGCTATATATAATGTAGAGTTATCTGATAACTATAGCTTAGGGATAAACTGGAGTTTAGTTCCAGGGTCAGAAAGTGCTGGTGGTTTAACTACAACAACTTCATCAAACTTAGGTTCTGTTGCTGCGACTACGACCACTTCTAGTATAGGTATGCTTTTTAACTCTCCTGCTATGAATGGATCTATGATAGCTGAAGCATTAACGCAATTTGGAAAGGTTGAAAGCATTCAAAGACCAAAGCTTTTAGGAATAGCTGGAACAGATGTGAGTCTAGTAGATGGTCTCGACGAGCCTTATATAAAAGAGCTTAAAACTACTGCAATAGGTGATAATGCTGCTCAAACATCTACAGTTAGTGCATCTGCATTAAGTGGTATTAAGGTTACTCTAAACTCGAATATAATGGATGGAACAGTATTGACAGATATATCATTAGAGATCAATGACATAATTGGATACAGTAATTTTAAAGTAAATGATGTAAATTATAATCAACCTAAGATTCACACAAAAAATATTAATAGCAGTATGAGGGTTCAGCCTGGTATTCCAATAGTGATATCTGGTCTATTTAGGAATAAAATAGATAAAGGCTATAAAGGGATACCAGGACTTGCTGAAACTAGCGCAAGAGTATTAGGTGGTAGTGAATACCAAAGTAACAAAAAAACTGAAATGGTTATCATGGTAACTCCTAGAGTTATTAAGTATGTAATGAAGTGATGGACTAATGGCAATATTTACAGCAGGATGTATCGAATCAACTAGTAACGCGCAAAAGATGCGTGGTAAGATATATGACCTAGCTCGTCATGACCTCGATTCTCCTGCTATGAAAATATCTGTGAGAAAGTCTTCTACATGTATAAACTTTATAGCCTTCTTACCAAAAGACAAAATAATTCAAGAGAATATACTTAAAAAAGTTTCTGAATGTGATGAGAGAACTGTCATAGTATTTGAATTGGATTATAAACATGTTGGTGTAGTATGCGAATACAAAAGGATAACTGATTATATTTTAGATAAACCAGAAGAGTTCGCTCAAGAAAGAGGATATAGAACTATATTTGTAGACAATGATAAAGGTGTAAAGCTAGTGTCCTTTAACCTTGACAGTAACAATCGTTCTACAAAAGCTGGTTTTCTCTCTTTAGGTTTTACCATACTACTAACTAGTACAATCTTCTATAGTGGTTTTTACTATATGAAAGATACACAGATAAATACAAAGAATCAAGTCTCGCTAACAAACCAGTATAGAAAAATAGTTAAAAATGAATTTCAAAAATCTGAAAAAATTGTCCATAAGATAAATATGGTTGAAGCACTCGAAGATGTAGAAAGGTTAACACAAGCTACAAAATCTTCTTTAGCCCAAGTAGAGTATTTTGACAAAAAGATATGTGTAAAAATTATAACTTCACAAATGGAGCCTTTTTTGATGATGTTACCTCAAAATACTACGATTAAGAAAAAAGACAAAACAAAAGGTATAGTACAGTACTGTCATGAAACAATATAACCTAGTCATACTCTTTATCCTTATACTAATCACTATCAGTATATCAAGTTACTTTTTTTACTTAGACATTATATATAAAGATAAGCTTGTAAAAAAAGATGTTGAGTCTTTATATGATTTAAAAAGAATAGCTGGAAAACCTATAGTTCAATATGCCAATAAAGATGAGATACAAGAGAAGGCTCTTGAATACAATCAAATAATTACGGAGCTAAACCTTGATGCTATAGCTGAAGTAGATAGAACTATAATAATAGTCAAAGGTGCCATTCACAACAGTTTTTCATATATTTTACTTAAGAAATTACTAAACATAATAAAGAATGACGAGGTAAATCTAATAAAAGTTTGTGTTGGAAAAGAGTGTACTGAAGATAATTATGGATTTTCTATCAAATTTAGACCATATTTACTAAAGTTAAAATGATTAGTGTCGATATGTACTATAACTTAGAACGAGAAAAGGATACGACATGATACAAGGAAGTAACATGACTAGAGGTCACAAAGGAATGAGAAAAGGTATTTCACTACTTGAAATGCTAATGGCAATTGTATTACTAGGATTACTTGGTACAATTAGTTATAACTACTATAAAATTTACTATGATGTTGCTTTTGCAGCAAAACAAGCTAAAATTTATGTAATTATGGATCAAGCAGTACAAATTTCTGGTGCTCATGATTTATACACAGTTAAAAATGGTGTAGTACCAACTACAATGGCTGAGTTAGTTGCTGATAGACAACTGCTTAAAATACCAGATCCAATTCCAGAAATTACAGGTACTGGTTGGGTAATCCAAGATCAAGTTGAGATTGATGGTGGTACAACAGCGGCTAATGATATATACTTTCAATATGAGATTGATGGTACTGCAGCTCAAATTGATAAACTTGAGTATTGTAATATCTTAACAAATACATTTGATAATACTTGGTCACTGGATGTTACCGTTAGTGATGACACTGCAGTTACAGGTTTAGGTGCTGATGTACAAGCTGCTTATGCTTCTCAATCTTTTAATGGTTTTTGTTTCGCAA
Organism: Sulfurimonas sp.; assembly: GCA_028044295.1. Taxonomy (GTDB): domain Bacteria; phylum Campylobacterota; class Campylobacteria; order Campylobacterales; family Sulfurimonadaceae; genus Sulfurimonas. The sequence goes on along the minus strand of JAOFSE010000010.1, from coordinate 42,648 downwards.
CTGGTGGTGTAGCTGATACATACGAATTAGCATTTATCAAAACTCTAAATCCTCTTTAATGAGAAGAGCGTTATCGCTTATAGAACTACTGATCGTCATATCCCTAGCTGGGATTATGACGGCTTTAATGGTTAACTACTTAAACACAGAAACACTTTCCAAAGAAAACATCAAACTACAACTTCAATCACACTTCAACATTATTACGGCAACTATACTGCAATGTAAAGACCTTACAAACATAATGCCTCTACAAAATGACGGTTCAACTGCAAGTTCAACTTTACTTAGTACATTAGAGTGTAATACAACTACCCCTTATGCACTTGATGGTGGAAAAGGAAGTTTTATACCACCCGCATTGACAGGTTTTACTGAGTATACTGCTACACAAAATAGTAGTGAATTTTACTTTAGCACTTCAGTAGATTTAAACTCTTACAATGATGAAGTTTTACAAGAGATACAGACTATTTACTCAGCAAATCAGTATGAGCTAACAAGTGATGCAACTACTACTAGTTTAAACTTTTATCTATCTCGTTAAATATAATGGTATAATTAAATTAAAAAGACGACATGAATCTAAAAAAGACTTTAACACCAAAACAGTTAGAAATATGTGAACAAGAAAAGTCTTACTACCAACGTTTAGGCATTCAAAAAAATATCTTACAAATAGCCTTAGAACATAACTTCGTTCAGAATGAAGAAACAGACCTCCCATACAGTTTAGAATTAGTAAAAAAATATCAAGTTATTTTTGTTAATGAAGATGAAACGAGCCTACATGTAGAGTGTAAAGAGCTTATAGGTCCTAAAAGACTTTTAGAACTTGAAAAACGTCTACGTAAAAAAGTAATCCAAAAAACAATTCCTGTTAGAGAATTTAACGATAAGTTCAATGCAATTATAAGCATTGACCCTGATATGATTGAAAAAAAGATTAAGCAGTTTAATGCTTTTGACTCTGATGATACTGAAGTACTAGAGCTCCTTAGAATGATTTTACAACATGGTGTAAAAAACAATGTAAGCGATATACATATAAATGCCTATGAAGAGTTATACTGGCTAAGATATAGACAAAATGGAAAGATACATGCAAAATACATATTAAATCAAGAGTTAGCAAAAAGATTTTCCCTTATAATAAAAGAGAAATCAAACATAGACCTTGTAAATGTACAGACCCCGCAAACAGCTGGTTTTACAGATAAAATAGACAACAATCAAATAGATTTTCGTATAGAAATCGCACCATCAAACTTTGGTGAAAATATTGTAATTCGTATACTTGATAAATCTAACAATATAAAATCATTAGACCTCCTCTTTCCAAAAGAACACCCCATGGCAGAGCATATGTTTCACTATATCAATCAAAAAAATGGTTTCTTCTTAGCTGTAGGTCCGACGGGTAGTGGTAAAACAACTACATTAAATGCTATTTTAACTCAGCGTGACAGACTACATGAGATTATCTATACTATTGAGGATCCAATAGAGTATAAGATTGACTTTATAACACAGTATCAAGTCAATGAAGATGTTGGATTTACCTTTGGTACTGCTATGAAGTCTATTATGAGACAAGACCCTGATGTAATAGTTATAGGGGAAATGCGTGACAAAGAGAGTATACATATAGCTCTCAAAGCTGCACATAGTGGACATATGGTTTTCTCAACTCTGCATACTACAAATGCTTATATGGCATTAGAAAGAATACGCGATGAAGGTGGTGATCTCTTTATTTTAGCATATTCACTCAGTGGTGTTGTTGCTCAAAGACTTGTTCCTAAACTTTGTGAGTGTAAAGTTACTGCAAGAGATCATAAAGGTGAACACTATTTCAAATCATCTTCAAAAGGTTATGAAAAAAATGGCTGTGTAAAATGTAACTTTACAGGCTATAACACAAGAGTTTTGTTAACTGATATGGTGTTTATACCACCAGATATGAAAACAAAATACTCTTTTTATATAGCACTTAAAAACTCTAGTGTTCTACAGGCTTGGGATAAACTTATAACGTTCAGCTATTACCAGTCAGCACAATACCTTTTTCAAGAAGGATTATGTGACTATGACACATTATCTTCAGAACTATTTTCCTTAGGTTATATAGATGAAAATTGATCTTTATAGAATGCTAAAAACTATTCTTTTTACTATAAAGAATGGTAAAAGTTTATCTAGTGGTATAGAACTACTATCTTCTACTGCAGATACTAAAAAAGATAGAAAAATATATACAAAAATAAATGACGACTTAAAGGATGGTAAAACATTTTCTGAGGCATTGTCAAAGCATCAAATAGGCACGTTAGATGTAATACAGTTTATTTCCATGGCCGAAAAAGGTGTAAGTTTTAAAAATGCACTTGAAAAAATCATAATATATCTAGAAGTGAAAGAAAGATTTCAAAGAGAATCTAGTGACCAAACCTCACTTCCTTTTATATATATAACGATATCAGCATTAGTAGTTCTAGGGATAAAGTTTTATGCTATACCTATGCAGATGGAAAAAGCAGCAGGTTACTCACCTGAGATGATTAAACTTATAAGTGGGCACTTGGAGCTAGCTCAGATATTTACTGATTCTCTTTTTATTTTTTTAATTGTTTTTGCTAGCTATTTTTTTATACTACTCACATCACTTTTTGGACAATCAAGAACTGTTCAAACTGTTTCGAAGACAATATCTCTGCAGTTACCATTTACATCAAAAATTATTTTAAAATTTGAAAAGTTTATGCTCTTTAGTATGCTAGGAGAGATGCTACAAAGTGGAATCTCATTTAAAAACTCTATGTCTTCTGCATTAAATACAACAACTGTATATAGATTTAAACATGCAATTAAAAAAACCCTATACACTATAAAACATGATGGTAAACTTGTATATCATAACTATCTATATGACAATGTTGAAAGAGCTCTACTCACTGGTGTTGGTTCATCTAAGCAAATTGGTGAAGTTTTAACTGAAATCAGTAGTAGATCTAGAAGTGATGCTATGGTACTCAGTACAAAGTTTTTTCGAATGGTCACTTTAATATCGATATTTATGATGGCCTTTGCTGTATTTATAGAATTTTACACTGTTGTACTTACTCAAATTCTTATACAAAAAGGTCTTATTGATGCTTCTAAAGGCTTAAAAGGGTTCGGATGAAAAATGCATACATGCTAATAGAAGCCCTAATGGCTGTCATAATTGCTGGCATTGTTGCCGCAATATTTACAACTATGAATTACTATACTCACATTCAAGGGAATGTCTTAAAGCAGCAAAATACGAAAACAATTTTGGAAGTTGTTAGAAGTCGTTTACTTTATACGGCGGAAGATCCTGATGCTGACTCATACTTTGAACTTTTAAAAGAGGAATCTGATAGCACACTACCGGTGAGTGTAGGCCTAGGTACAGATGCATGGGCTAAAAGACTATACTATTACACTATAGACTTAGGTGTATCAGATGGTACTAACTCACCCTATGCAGATACTACCACTTCTATATCCCCAAATTCAAATATAGCAGGGCGTTTAATTAGCTCAGGAGAGGATATGCAACTCGACACGACATCAACTGATAGTACAGCCCAGAATGATGACATAATGCTAGAAATTGGTCTCGGAGAGTTAAACCATTTCAAACTTTATGAGAGTTCTGAGATAAACGGTGAAACCAGAGGATACAACAGTGCAATAATGTCAATAGATGCACCAACTAATCCACTACAGGGAACACTATGGTATGATACAGATGCTGTTACAAAAGAACTTAAGATTTGGGATGAAGACCAAGCTTCTTGGGTTAATGTGAATTAAAGGATAATTTATGAACTTAATAAAAATAATATCAACATCATCGCTTATACTTATATTTAATGCGTGTAGTTCTACTCCAGAGAGTGCAGTTACTAACACCTTTGATGCATTAAAGTATGGTCACTTTCCAAAGTTGATGAAAAACACTACATACCCTATCTCAAAAGCTTACTCAGCTCGTGCTCTGAAAAACTGTAGTGTAGACAAACTTAAGTATAAAAGTGATGATTTAGAATTAATGCATCTATGCCTTATAGAAGAATACAAAGATATTAAAGTTGAAAAGACTGTGATTTTAAATGTTACTAAAGATGAAGCCCAAGCCGAGGTAACAGTGATGTACGATAAAAAAGTAACTCATAAGTTTGGAATAGCAAATATAGAAGGACAGTGGAGATTAACTCCACCGAAAGAGAAAAATTCTAATTAGAACCTCTGACCCATACTAAACTCAAAGGTTGATGTCTTATCACCCTCTTCTTCTCCAACAGCATTAGCAAACATTATCTGTACTGGTCCAACAGGTGAAAACCACTCTATTCCAAGTCCATAACCACCACGAGTTATATTATTACTTTTATCTATATAATCAATACCTGGAGCATTATTACTTGTAAGTTGATCGCTTGTAGCGCCTATGAGACCATAATCTACAAATGCAACTAAACGCATTTTAGCTTTTGGAATCATTGGAAAACTTAGTTCAAAACTATTTGAAGCTGTGTACTCTCCACCGACCCTTCTTGCAGGAGTTGAAACATTATTATCATCATCAATTTCAGGAGATAAAGAGTATGCTTCATAACCTCTTATGCTACCTATTCCTCCCATATAAAATCTTTCTGCAATTGGTAAATTACCTGAGTCATGTGCATAAAATAGTCTAGCTTTATACCTTGCGATAATATCAAAACCTAACCAATCTTCTAGACCCTTGTATACTGCAAACTCCGTTCTACTTTTTATGAAGTTTGCATCTCCACCCACACCAGCATACTCTATACTTTGCTGAAATGTCATACCATTTCTTGGAAGATAGTAATCATCAGTATTATCATAACTTATCCCAAATGTTATAGAACTCTTTGAGTATGACTCATAAAATATAGAAGTGGCTGTATTAGTTGTGATATTACCATCGTAATCATTACTTGAAAAGTTATAACCAACATTAGCACTCATATATCTTGATAATCTATGTCCTAGTCCTAAACCAAAACCATTTGATGTTGTAGTATAATCATTATACTCGTAATCCGATGCAAATACCGAAAAACTACCACTAAAATCACTATCATTAAGTCTAGGATTGGAAATACTAAATGAGTAACTAGATGTTAAAGATGATTGTTCAACACTTAAAGCTGCATTAATACCTGAACCATATATATTTCTATCATCAACTGAAACACTAACTAGTAGCCCACCATAACTTCCATATCCACCACCTACTTGAATATTACCAGTTGGAGCTTCTTTAACTTTAACAACAAGATCCATAGTACTCTCATCTACTCTCTCTTCTTCTATAGTATTTTCTTCAAAGAAACCAAGACGACCAAGTGAGTTTCTAGAGTCTTTTAGGTCAGTTAAAGAGTACATATCTCCAGGCCCTAAATAAAGTTCACGTCTTACTATTCTATCTAATGTTCTACTATTACCAGAAATAATAACGTTTCTTATTTTAACTCTCTCACCTGGAACAATTCTAAAAACAACTTCAACTGTTTGCTTTTCTTTATCTTTTCTCAAGTCTGGAACAATACTAACAAAAGCATAACTCAAATCAGATATAAGAGTTTTGATTTTTTCAGAGTCTTTACGAAATGTTTCAATATTAAAGTACTCCCCAACTTTTAACTTAACAACCTCTCTAATCAATGCATCATCAATTACTTCTTTTTCCTGATTAAATTTTATAGCACTAATTGTATATGGCTTACCTTCATCTATTTGGTAACTCATATTTGCAGTATAGTTATCAAAGTTTACTTTTACAAATGGTCTTCTTACATCTGCATCTAAGTAGCCCTTTTTCATATACTCTTCTTTGATTCTAAGGTTATCATAGCCCAAGTCATTTAGTTTCATTTTACCATCTTCTTGACCGTAAAACCAACCCATAAACTCTCTTTGCTTATTAGCTATTACTTCATTGAACTCTTCGCTATCAAGGTCAAATACACCATCATAAACTAAACTCTCAATGATAATTTCTTCACCTTCACTAACAACAAAAGTAACCTGCATACTTCCATTTTCTAAATACTCTTTTTCAATCTCTACGATAGAGTCGATCTTTGTCTCTTGAGCAAGAGCTTGAATAATTCTTTTCTTAGCAGCTTCAAGTTTTTTCTCATCGTAAAGAGAACCTCTTTTTACTTGAACAATCATTCCAAGAACTTCTTCGTCTTCTTCTTTCCAGCCTTTTAACTGAACTTTAGAGATAAGAGGTTTTTCTTTGAAGTTAAAAGTCAAATGACCATCACTCATATCAATCCAAGCATCCTCAAAATAACCCTGTTCATAATATTTTTTAAGAGATTTATTAAGCATATCATCATCAATTGTATCACCAATTTCAAAGTCAAGCATTCTGATTGCAACATTTTGCGATATGTGAACCATACCCTTGTAATTAATAGATTTAATTGTATATGCGAAAGAGTTGACGGCCAGTAGTGTTAGCAATGTTGCTAAAAATATTTTCATTCATTATCCATAGTTGTAAAATAAGAAGTGATTCTACCTTTTTTGAGGTTAATATTAAGTAAACTATGTATAATTTGGTAATTTAACATAGAGATAATATATGAATGTAGCGATAATCGGTTTAGGTCTTATGGGTGGGTCACTTGCCCTTAGTCTTAAAAAATTAGATTTTATAGAAGATGTTGTTGGCTTTGACCACAATAAAGAGCATGAAAAACAAGCTTTAGAACTAAACCTTGTAAAGAAAATCATAACTTTTGAAGAAGTAAAAAATTATGATGTTGTATTTTTAGCCATTCCTGTTGATGGTGTCATTGCATCTTTAAAAAACTTAATAAATATTCCAAAAAATACTACAGTAATTGACCTTGGAAGTACAAAGTCTAAAATTATTTCATCCGTTCCCCCACAAATCAGAGAAAATTTTGTTGCAGCTCATCCTATGACAGGTACAGAAAACTTTGGACCATCAGCTGCAGTTGAGGGTCTATATGAAGGAAGTGTAGTAGTTTTATGTTCTCTAGAAGATAGTGGAGAACTTCAAGCTAGTGTTGCTAGAAAAATATTTAAAGCACTAGGTATGAAAAAATCTTTCATGAATGCGCATGAGCATGATCGTCATGCTGCGTTTATATCACATATGCCTCATGCTATCTCATATTCTATTGCTAACACTGTAATGAATCAAGAAAATAAGAACAACATTTTAGCACTTGCAGCCGGTGGTTTTAGATCTATGAGTCGTCTAGCAAAAAGTTCACCAAATATGTGGGAAGATATTTTTAGACAAAATAAAGATAATCTCTTAGAAGCCATTGAGCTCTTTGAAGACGAGCTACAACTTTTAAAGAAAAATATTAAAGATGAGAACTGGGATAATGTTCATAAGAACATTGAAAGTGGTACAAAGCTACACGATATTTTAGACTAACTAATATCGTATCTCTTCAATACCTCTTTTAAAATCTTTTTATCAATCTCTAGTTTTTCATTAGCATATATACTTTTCTCTAACTTATCAACAATCATCTTCACATCTTCGTCATCTGAATGATTTACAAGCTTTAAAAGAAGATTTTTCGGGTCTTTTATAGAGAGTTTCTTATCTTTCTTTTTAAACTTATACGATTTAAATAACATAATCAATATACCTAACAATAGGCCCGATATAAAAGTAATAATTAGTGTTAATTTATCGAATTCTTTAGTAACACTCACTGGGGTTTGTTCTACTGATTCCTCAGCTCTTTGTATTTCTATTTTCTCTTTTAGTTTGGCGTTATTTACTTTTACTACAATTTCTTTAGTTGAAAGAGTCTTGACCTTTTCACTCTTTAAATCAAAATATTTAAGGGTAAAACTTGGTATTGTAAAATCTCTTTCAGCGACAAAAGCTATCTTTTGTGTGAGTGTATTACCAAGTATCTCAATTTTTTCATCAAATACACTAACATCATCAACATAAGGTTTAAAACTTTTTATATCTTCTAAGTTACCTTCACCTATTATCTCTAAGGTAACATTTACAACCTCATTCGCATTTATCTCTTTTTTATCTGTAGTTGCAGATAATTTAAAATCACCAATGAGCTCTACACCTGAAGGCAACTCTTTGACATCTATTTCTAACTCATTTGAAAAATATGTTTTCCACTTCACTGCAGGCATAAAGGAGCTCCAGTTTGCTCTTGAGTTACTTCTTGAGGCTATTCTCATCTGAGCTTTGTTTACATATAGCTTTGCAGACCTTTGTCCTGCTAGTGTGTAAGTTAGCTTTGTCACAGCATATTCGCCATCTTCTTCTCTGATTGGTTTAGATTCATTTTTTAACCCAAAAACCTTTTAACTCAGGCGGAGTAAACTTACTATCTACTGCTTGAGAATTTTGCTTTTGTTTGAATCTCAGAGTCACTTCAAATGGTTCACCAACATAAACACTTTTTTTAGAACTACTAAGTTCTAGAATAAAATCTTTGTCTTTAGCTGCAGAGACTGGATTTACCTTTAAGTCAAGCGCATTTGAGAACTCTTTTACTCCATTTATATCTACCTCAACAGGATCAATCTTACAACTTTTTTGTGGTAAAAATTTATAGCTTAAGATGTAGCTTTTACTTATCGCTCCGTTTATAACCTGCATACTAGTTTGAGAAGCAGTAGATATAACATCACTATCACATATTCTTTGAATAGTTGGTCTTGTTATATTTTCACCAGAAACACTTAAAGAGTAAGTAACCATGTCACCTAACTCTACGCTATTTGAATCAAGTTCGGCTCTTACATCTGCATGAGTAGTCATTGTAATTGTTAGTAATAATATTAGTGATGTAAAGTATTTATTCATTTTTATCCTTTTCTTCTCTACCAAGGTTTTTCATCTTCATTAAAAGCTTCTTGTTTTGTATCATTGAGTTTATACATGTAAGTATTACTTTTTGAGTTTAGCTTATCTATCCACTTCTTTTCTTCTGCTTCACTCATTTTATCTTGGTTAAGTTCTTTAGCTTGTGATGAAGTTTCTTCTTCTTTGTTTTTCTCTTCTTTGTTCTCTAACTTATCAAGTTTATCTTGTTTTTGTTCAGGTTTTTTCTCTTTTTCTTCTGTAGATTTATCTTCTTTACTTTTTTGAACTATTGTCTTGGTCTTGATTTTCTTTTTTATTATCAGAATCTTTTTTCTCATCCTCTGACTTTTCAGACTGCTTTTTGTCTTGAGAATCCTTGTTATCTTTACTATCCTGATTCTCTTTATCATCTTTTTTATTTTTATCTTGATCCTTATCGTCTTTAGAATCTTCCTTTTGCTTTTCTATAAGCTTTTTCACTTCTTCTAAATTCTCTCTAGTCTCTTTGTCCTCTTTTAACTTTAAAGATTCTTCATAAGCTTCTACTGCCTTTTGAAGACTATCTTCTTTGGCATTTTTAACATGCGTGTTACCTATGTTAGAGAAGTTCCGAGCTCTATGCTCAGCTGAGGAGAAATTTGCCTTAGTGTAAGCTTCTAGTGCCTCATCATATTTTTCTTGTTTATAGTATGAATTACCAGTATTATAATTTGCCTCAGCACTTGAAGTATCGTTTGCATAGCTTTTATAAAGGTTTGCAGATTCTTCATAGTTACCATTCTCATAAGCTTCTTTTGCCTTACTCAAGTCCAAAAAGTCCAACATTGATGCTTCTACATGTAACTCTGAAAAACTCACTAACAAAAGTGTAATAGCTAAAGTATGTGAAGATTTTTTTCTAAATGAACTAAGGGCAAAAAGTAGTAAAAAAAGTGCGAAACCTAAAGGGTAGTAAAAAAGCTGAGTATATCTAGGAATCTCTTCACTCTTTAACTCTTTTTCATCACTCAGTCTTGTAATCTCTCTAAACATTGTTTTTATATCTTCACTAGATGTAGTACTTTGTATATATACACCACCAGTTTTTGTTGCTAGATCTACTATTGCTTTATTTAGTTTTGAAACTATAATGTCACCTTTATGCTTTATGAAACTTCCATCACTAAGTTTTATAGGTGCTCCTTTTTTAGTACCTACTCCAAGTATAAACACTTTTATACCTTCATCTTTAGCCATTTCTATCTCAGCAGAAAAATCATTCTTATCTCCACCATCACTGAGGATAAGAAGATACTTTTTTTCTTTCTTAGCTTGTGCTTTACTCACAACATTTAAGACAGACAAAAAGTCAGTTCCCTTCTCTGTTATAGATGAAGTATCTAACTGTTTAAGTAAAAAAGCAACAGCACTACTGTCAAAACTAAGAGGAGAAACAAGGTACGAATTCTTTGCGAATGCCACTACCCCTATTCTCTCATTTGGAGATTCATCTAAAAGGGTAAGCGCTTTTTGTTTTGCTAGTTCTAGACGGTTTGGGTATACATCTTCTGCAAGCATTGAGTCAGATATATCAAGTGCTATCATAATGTCAGCACTCTTAGCTTTTATCTTGACGACTCCATCTTTTATGACTGGTTCTGCTAGTGCAACTATCATAAGCAAACCTATGATTAAGAAAAGAGTATTTCTAAACCGTAAACTCAGGCTTCCAGAACTTACCATCAGCTTTTTCATAACCTCTTCATTGAAAAAATGTTTCGTTGGCTCTTTTTGAGTCAGTAAAAGAGTGAAAAGTATGAGCATCGGGACTATCATATAGTATAAAAATTCAGGATGTAAAAAACTCATGCCCCACCCCTTTTGTTTCTAAAATATACATATAACATCAACGATAAAAATGATATAAATAAAGGAAAAGAGAAATAGTAGTTTATGTTTGTAAAACTCTCAGTTTTAATCTCTGATTTTTCCAACTCATCTATCTTTTTATAAACCTCTTTTAACTCTGCTGAACTCGAAGCTCCAAAAGCCATTCCTCCAGTACCATCTGCTATTTTTAGTAGTGTGTTTTTATTGTATTCATTGGCACTACCTATGCCTATGGGGTAAACTTTTATACCCTCTTTTTTAGCCATCTCTATTGCAATATCTAGTGGAATTTTATCTATAGCAGGAGTGGAGTAACCGTCTGTAAGAAGTATTGCCACCTTTGAACCTGACTGACTCATTTTAAGTAGGTTAACACCTTGAGCTAGTGAAGTGTTGAGTGCTGTATACTTTCCAGCCATACCTATATAGAACTGCGATACAATTTTTTTGAGAATATTCTCATCGTAAGTTAGTGGAGATGCTATAAAAGAGTACTGACCAAATACTACAAGACCTATGTTGTCATTTTTTCTCTGCTGAATAAAGTCACCAACTATTCTCTTTACCACATCAAACCTGTTTAAAGATGGATTATTAGCGTCAAAACCTTGTGCTTTCATAGATTCTGATGTATCTAGGATAAGAGCTATCTCATAACCATCTTTAGGTTCTAACTCATATGTTTCATCTTTTACAGGAGACATCAATGCTACTATGAGCATAACAATACCAATCCATTTTAAAAGAAACAGAAATTTGGAAGCTGACACCGTATTTTGAATAAAACTACCAGTATGTGGAAAGTATATAGATGGAAGTCTCATCTTACAAACTAAAGAACAAACTATAAAAAGTATTAGGATTAAACCAAAGTAAGGGAACTCAAAATAAAGTCCGTCAAACATCAATCATCCCCTTATATACTTCTATGTAGCCAAGCACTTCCTCATCAAAACTTTCAACCGCCTTTTTATACTTGTACTCTTCTAGTCTTGATGTAATGTTTTCATACATCTCTTGATGTCTATCGCTATCGTTTTTAAATGTAAGTCCATAGCTAGTAATAGCATAAGCAGTAGCTTTTGTATCAGACAAGTCGAGCTCGTTTATGAGTTCTACATGTAAACGTCTTATGTTAAAAGTTTTTCTCTTTTTGTACCATTTATATGCTAGATAAATCAGACTACATGTAAGAAGTAATACAAATGCAGAAGTAGCTAAAAAATAGTAAAGCGAATAGTCTTCAACATCTACTAAAGGCTTTATATCATGTAGTGGAATTGTATAACTTTGAGTTTGTTGTGCCTTCATCTATCTACCCTCAAAAAGTCTACGAAGATTTACACTAGGAAAATCATCTGTATATACTTTTGTAAATCTAATCTGGTCACGACGAAGAGTTTCATACAGTTTATGATCATGGTCATGAACCTTCTTTGCATAACTCTTTACACTAGAAGCGTTAAAGTCACCTTCTAGAACTGCCCCACTCTCAGGGTCAACTAAAGATGCAAATCCCATTTGAGGAGGGTTTTCTTCTAACTTATCTCTAACTATTACAGAAACGACCTCATGTTTTTTAGCAAGTAGTTTAAAGTCTGGTATCTCAAAATAATCCCCAATAACTATGATTAGGGATTTTCTTTTTAGTCTTTTAAAAAGTGTATCGGCGATTACTTTAAAATCTACTTTTTTATTTATTGCGTCAAACTCTAAGATATCATCTACATTCTTTTGAATTTGATGTAGCTTTTTGCTTGGTTTTGAATTTGAAACCATCTCATCTGTAAATATGTAAGATGAAAGCAAGTCACCATTTTTAAGAGTTGAGAACGAAAGTAGTGCGGATACTTCTGCAATGGTTTCTTGTTTGAATTTTTTAGAACCAAAGTGAACACTTCCGTTTAGTACAGAAACAACAACTACATTTAACTCTCTCTCTTCACGAAAGATTTTGATAAATGGTTTTTGCATTTTAGCTGTGATATTCCAGTCAATATGACGGATATCATCACCAGCCATATATTCACGAAGTTCTATAAAATCATAACCTTCACCTTGAAAGATAGAAGGATTGTTACCGACCATTTCGCTAAAGACTTGACGTCTCGCACGAACTAATATTTTTTGTAATTTACTCATTGGCAAAAGTATAACAATTAGTGGTTAATGAATGGTCACTACTTATAGCATCTAAAGCCCATGTCTGATGACTTATAGCTTAATGAAATAGTGTAATACTTTTGAGTGTCCCATCTAAATATAATCATAGTAGACACATCTTCATCTGAAGACTCTAACTTATCACCTTTTCTCTTAAAAGTATCATCAAAGTCTTCATAGTCTACGGGAGCTACCATCTCGATGAAGTCTTTGTTTTTCGGCTTTTTAAGTAGGCTATTTCTTCTTGCATGTTCAAACACATATGGAGTTGAGAGAACTGCTCCATCAAACTTCACACTACAAAAGTTGTTAGCAGCTTCGTAGCTTATGTTTGTCATGGGCTCTTTTGTTGAACCACTTCCCAAGAACTCTTTTTTTGTAACTACTCTAGACATTACTTTAAAAGTTGTGCCATTTCTACTGTTAGTGTGAGGTACTCTCACTCTTAGCCATTTTAGCTGTGATGATGATGTGCTAGCATCATAAACCTTGCCTTTAGAACCTTGAAAGTAAAGACTATCGTCTTCTTCTTCTTTTTCCGCTTCAAAAAGACTACTCATATCTACTTGTTCTTTAGGTTCTAGAACTATAACCTTTTTAGGAGCTTGTACATTTGTCTTTTGACAGCCACTAAAAGCTACTAAAATACTTATAATAAGTAGTATTATTTTCATTTCTACTTTCCTTTTTTGAAATATATAGTTTTAATACTCTTTACTCGCAATATCTAAAAATGAAAGGTCAAAAAAACTTGTACTTTCATCAGTATATACCGTTAAAAATCTTCCTTTTGAACTTGGTATAACCATATTTGGATATCCAGTAAGTAAAATATTATATATTATTTCTCCAGTTTTAATATCTATAATATTTAAATTTTCACCATTTCCCACCATAGTTCCTTCATCCATTGTTAATGCTCTTTCATTTCTTGAATCTAAAAAGAAATCATATACAGTAATACCAGGCAAGTCCATAGACTTTATGGTTTTTTTTGTTTTCATGTCAAAGGAAATTGTTTGAGAAGCACCTTTACTTTGTTTTTTAGTTGTCATAGTAGTATTAATCTTTTGTGCTTTTAATATATTTTCATCTGTTATATAACCATCTTGCCACATACTATCAGTTTCTACGAGTACACTTCTTCTTAATGTTTCTGGATCTATTAATGAAATTTTGTTTCCAAAAAATAAAATTTCATTATCTTTGGTAAAGTTAGCTTTCAAATAGTCTTGAGGGTCATCCTCAAGAAGACCATAAGTAAAGAAGTACCCAGATGGTATTAAAGTTTTTTTGAAAAGTCCTGCTATATCCGTGTCTTTAGAAAATTCTTTTAAAAGTTGTGCTGTTTTATAGTTCCATAGCCTTATTTTTCCAGATAAACCTGCCAACAGGTATTTTCCATTAGGGCTTACCTTCATAAATTTAACATCTTCACCTCCATTACTGAAAGTACGCACTACTTTATTTTGTTTTAAATCATATAGTTCAATATTTCTACCTGTAAATAAAAGTACAGTATGATTATTAGCTCCAAACTGAATTTTTTGATACATTTTTCTTGAGAAAGTTTTAAATTCAAAAACCCGATTTATTTTTGGTAAATTATGAAACTCTTGAAGGGTTCTCATAGTTAAAACATCTTTTAAATAACCTATTTGTTGCCCGTTTTTCTTTTTATTTACTGTAAAGATTAGTGTTTCATCTTTATTGATAGCTGTGTATATAAATTCATCATTATTATTTTCTCTAAGAACTAAACCAAAGTCTATATTGGCAAGATTTACCTTGTTTATTAGCTGTAAACCTTCATTTTTGACATTATGTTTACTACATCCAAAGAAATATGAGTACTGTTTATCTTCTACTATCCTATTCACCGCTTCAGCATCGTCAAGAGCATCATATGCCATATGCCCAATTGTTACGTATTGAATTATAGGAATATTTAGAGAAAAGTCGTATAGAGCATCTGAAACATTATTTGAAAGTTTTTCTTTTGATTCTTTTGCATTAATTCCTCTAATGTAATGGGCCTTTAGAACGTTATCTATACCACCTATATTCATTTCAAGTTGATTTAGTAACATTCTATATTGCTCAAACGTAACCATTAAAAATGGGTCTGGTAATGCATAGTGAAGTGCTTTACTAATTTCATTTGCATCAGTTGTTGTGAGTTGGTTAAATGTCTTAGTTGTATTTGTATATTTGTATTTATTTAATACGTTTATATCCTCTTGGTTAACTGGTGTAGTATAAAGAAGTTGTTTTGTTTCATATTCCCGCCATGCTTTTGAGGCTTTTACTGCTACTATCTGACGATCAAGTTCTTTTAGTTTATTTAGATCTGTTGTTTTTGCTTTTTCTTCATTTAGATTATCAACTTCAGATTCAATATCAAACTTATATACTTTACCAGTAGCTGTACCATCTGGGTTATCAGTAATGATTCTAAATGTCTCACCCTGTTTTAACATATCTTTTCTGTCTATTGCTACATACTCTGGGATACTAAGTTGTAGAGTTGCAAGAACAGCGTTTATTATCTCTTGGTTGTTTGTACCATTACTTTTTGCCTTAGATAGATGATAGTAAGCTGAGTTTCTGTTCTTTGTTGAGTTCTTTACAGTTTTATAACCTTCAAGAGTGTACATGTTGTTTTTTAAATCATCAGAATTTATCCATATAGCTAATGTTTGTCCTACTCTGTCTACACCATTACCCCCAAGTTGTTGAAGCGTTTGAGTTAGTTTATCTTTACTGTCAAGACGTTGTTCATACACAGCACTAAAGGTTGCATCTTCTTGTGAACCAAGCTTGTAAGGTACATAGTTTACTTTAGAGTATCTTTTGGAAATATCAGAGTTACTTAGTTTATCTAGTATAGTTTTATCTTTAGCTATTTTTTTAAGTAGTGTTGCTAGTTTCTTGTAAGCCTTACTCTCTTTTTCAATAGGGTTTTTATACACGGGTCCTACAATAGTAAGTTCAAGTTGTTCTTTGTCTTGATACCATCTTGAATGAGAATTATAAACATTCAAAGAGTCTTTAAAAGCTGCTTGTACTTTTTCGTAGTTTGCTGGTTTTTTTATTTGGGCTTGTTGTTGTGATACTTTAGGGGCACCACCTCCACAGCCTACTATTGTTAATAAAACTGCGATTATGAAACTTACATGTAGAAATTTTTTCATTGATATTCCTTAGTATATTTTATAAAAACGACTCACCTAAAACACCAGAAACTACTTGTCTGAGTATCTTTCCTGTTGCACCTGAGATGTAGAGATGGTTTCTGTCCCATCTAAATGTGTTTATCTCTTTTGCTACTATTTGTGCACTTTGTTGTTGTTCAGTGTTTATGTTACAAAGAACTATGTAAATTCTCATGTTTTTTATAGCACCTTTTTTAGTTGGAAAAAATGCCATACCAAAAACGGAGTGAATATTTTTCATCTTTGGCTTTCCTTTTACATTAAAAGGGTGTAGTGCTTGGCTTAGTTGTAGTACCTCTTGGTTGTAAAGCTCACTCATTTCCACAAATGAAGTCTTAAAAGCTTCCGCAGGAGACACATTTACCATAGAACCACTTGTAGCTTTGTCATCTGTAATATCAAATGCATCATCACCTAAGTCCATGTCCATATCTATATCACTAGCATCTACTTGAGTACTAACACTCTCGGCAACTGATGACAACTCTTCATCTTCTTTAAAAGATTCACTGAGTGTGACCTGTGCTATGAGCATCTCTTTTAGTATTGAGTATGTTTGAGAATCCTCATCTAAGTACTGTTGCAGGTTTGAGCCACTTGGCTTAAAAGCTTTTATATTTAGGTCTAAGTCTCTTATTTTTACTAGTCTTATAAGTTCTGAAACTGCTCTTTTATAGCCTTTGTTTACAGCCTTTTTAGTCTTTTTCTTTTTAGATGACATTACAATATGTTTTGGTGCTAAAAGAAGGTTGAACTCATTTCCTTGAAACTTCACTAAAAGTTTGGAGAGAGAGATATTGTCTTTCGCACTTGAGAGACTAAAGACCATTAGTAGTGTTAAAAATATTTTCATTATTTTGCCCTCATACATCTAAAAGTTGCATTTTTAGACTTAAAAAGATTTGATACTGAGAAGTACTTCTCAGAGTTCCAGTGGTAAGTAATAATAGATGAATCTCCGCCATCAATATTATCACCAGCTATGTAGTATATGTCTTCTTCATCTTCATCGTATGGTGCAATTATCTCTACGGTAATAGGGGATGTTGGACGAGAGATAGAAAGAGACTTTCTAGAGTTTTCAAATACATATGGAGTCATAAGTTGAGACTGAAGTTTTTCTTGACAGTATCTACTAGCAGCAACAAATGCTACGTTAGATACAGATTTATTAGAAACAACTCCAGAGTACTTCGTAAGTGAAACAGCATCTCTTAGTACTTCAAAGCTCTGAGTTGCTCCATTGTTTCTTGGTACATTTACTTCTACCCACTCTTTGTTTTTTGCGACACTGTTTGTGATGTAATTCTCATTAATTCTTTTAGCTAGGATAGTTCCATTTTTTAGAGATAATTTTAGCTCTAATAATTATCTTCTCTTTAGTCTTTTTAGCATTTAAAAAAAGTATGACGTCAGATTTTTTCTTTGTTTTTATGGAAGCTCTGCCGTTATAGATACTGTCTTTCTCACTCTTAAGTACACGCCTTAAAATCTTCATAGTTTTTGAGTCCGTGTTAGCAAGTTGATATCTTCTGTTTTTTAGTATAAAGCTTTGAGCAGCATTTAAAATGTCATCTCTTAAAACAGAGTTTTTTCCAACTTCTAGTGATATGTTTAGTTTCTTTTTACGGCTAACTTTTGGAAGAGAACTTTTTGCTTCACTAAATAGTGCATTTAGTAGTACTTGAGTTCTAAACTCTGTTTTATTTCCACTATGTTTTGTATAAAAGACTTTTCCTTTAGTGTCTGAGAAATACAACTCTTTCCCGTCGTCAGATTCTGTCTCTTCTTCTTCATCTGCATCATCTAAAATACTCATCACAGACATTTCTGAAACTTTTTGAGTGCTGACTGCCTTGTTTGAAGCTGGTTTAACAGTTTTTTTGACACCCTATAAAAAGAGTAGCTATCAAAATAAATAAACTTACATGTAAAAATCTCAAAGTACTAATCCTTAACATAGTGAATGCTGTTTTGTCTTACAAAGTTTTCTAAGTACTTTTTATTTGCAACAGTAGTGTCATTTTGAGCATCTTCAAGCATTATGTTTATCTTATATGCTGGGTAGTCTATGCTTTTTACAAATCCATTTTTATTTACAGTATACGCATAGATAGTTTGTCCCTTTTTCTGCATCTCATAAGAGTTGTCAGATGTCTTTGTCATAGTTACATCAAATGGAAGTGATCCATTCATAAAAGTTACTACAAGATTATCTTTGTTGCTTAGGTGCATCCAACTAACGAGATATATGATACCTTCCACAGAGTAAAACTGTTGACCTGATACTTTTGATAATAGTTTTTTATCTTTTTCACCATTACTTACATACTGAACTTGTACGACTTTCTTTTTTGGATGGTTCAACCATGAAAGTTCTATACCACCATCAACTATTTGAACTTTTTTCATCTCAAAGAGTGCTTTTTTCGTATCTCTAAAAAGACCAACGTGTTCACTGCTACTCGTACCTTTATACTCTGGATCAAAAAGAGAGATAGGAGCTTTTAAAACTACTTTTGTATTTTTCTTTTTCATCTCATATGAGATATTCATTCTTTTTGTAGATGTCTCGTCTTTACTTACGTAAGTTAGATAAAGTGTCTCATTAGCAAAATCAAATTTGTTTGCAAACACTGGTCTTTTCTCTTTTTCTTGTTCATACTGAGCAATCTCTTTAGAGTAAACTTTCTTTACACCTTTAACACCCTCATCCATTACTTCAAGTGCTACTAGGTTTCCATTTCTGTCTAAGTACTTAGTAAGTATGTCGTCATTTTTTATCTTGATCTTTTTTCCATTTGAGTCATAAGCTTTTTCAACTTCATAGCTATAAGACCTTGTTTTTACATCTCTTGATAACAATGGTGAATATATCTCTTTTGTATCAAGGTCTGTTTTAACTCTTAGATATCCAGATGGAATTTTAAGGATAAACTTTTTCTTTGAAACTATATTTTTCAAAACATATGCTAAGTTATAAACACTATATTTTTTCCCATCATCAGGTATCTCTCTAAACTCTTTTATTTCACTAGAGTTGCTTAGCCAACTACTATCTTTAAACGACTTGAGTTCTACACCATTAGAAGTTACATGTAAAGTTGATTTATCTTCAAAAGTTAGTACTTTTTCTTCGCTTAAACGGCTATCCAAAGATGTGTAGTAACTAGCGTGCAGTATAGAAATACTAGTAAGAGTTATAAGAAAAAGTTTTTTTATCATAGTTAATTCCTAACAATTTAAAATTTAATGTGTTATTATAACAAATAAATATTTTAATAGGATTATGATTGAAAAGTACAATATTTTTTATGCTATTTACACTTCTTTTATGTGCAGACAATGAGATGCCACAATGGATAATCAAAGACCCTGACACAAAAGGAAAATACTTTAGAGGTACATCTTCTTGGTATGTAACTAATGACGCTAGAATGGAAAAGTTAGCAAAAGAGGATGCTATGCATAACGCTTACTCTTTTGTCTCTGAGTACTTTGGTGTAAACATAGCTTCTTCGTTTGAAATGAATGAAAAAGTAGTAAATAATCAAAAAACACTTAACACTACAACAAATGTAAAAGCAAAAACAAACCAGCTAATGCTAGATATGAAACCCCTCAAAGAGTTCATAGAGTCAGATGAAAGCGAAGAGAA
The DNA here is from genome assembly GCA_028044295.1 of Sulfurimonas sp. Classification (GTDB taxonomy): domain Bacteria; phylum Campylobacterota; class Campylobacteria; order Campylobacterales; family Sulfurimonadaceae; genus Sulfurimonas. The sequence continues at coordinate 22,841 of JAOFSE010000010.1, read as the reverse complement.
CTTTAGACTACACGTACTTATACTTTTAGATAGAGTTGGTGAAAATAGAATCCGAAGAGAAATGTTAAAAGACAAACAAGAGTTTCAAGCATTAAAAAACAAGGCATTAAAAGCTATAGAGAATAAAGAGTACTTTAAAGCAAAAAACTTCCTAGAACTTGCTAAAGGTAAAAGAAACGCTTTTGTAGACGATACCATCAAAAAAATAGAAACAAGACTCCAGAAGCTTATAAATGGACTCATACTCTCCAACTTAACGATAAACAAAAGTATTTACATGCCAGATGAATACATACAACTAGAAGCTTCACTCAATCAAGATGGCTACATGTATATTTTTTATGAAACTAGCTCTGATGTGGAGATGATATTTCCAAATGAGTCAAATAGAGTAGCATTTGTAAAAAAAGAGAAACTCCTGTCTTTTGGTAATGAGGATGAAGACAGAATTGTGGCTTACGAAGAAGACCTGAACAAACCTGTGAAGTTTTACATTATTGCATCCAAGAAAAACCTAGCTTTAAAAGGCTTAAGTGATGAGACTTCTGAGGGCATTTACATATTTGGCAAAACTGGTAAGTATCAAGATGTGATTGAGAGATGCTTAGGTGAAGGTGACTGTACTAAAAAAGTTGTCCCTTTTAAAATCTCTAATGTTGTTAATGCTAAAGCAATCAAGCTAGTGATCAACTCAGATAAACGAAGTAACATCACAAAGTACTTCAAGTCAAAAGGTGTCGTAAGTAAAGAGAGTAGCACAAAGTTAGTATTTGATATAAAAAAATACACTAGCTACTCTCAACAACTTGAAACAACTATAGAGACATACAAAATAAAAGCAAAGCTATATAAAAATGGCTCTCGTATAAAAATACTTCACGACGAATCAAGTCCTAGTGAACTTAATGAGTACCTTTTTGATATGTATAGAGAGTTGAATAAGAAGTATTAGAACTCCCCTTTCGCTACATCTAGAATAGCAGTATCATAAACTTTAATAGCTGTGGATACAAGCTCTGTCGATGTCCTGAAAGTTTTATTTTCCAAAACGATATATCTACCATTTTTCATAAATATTGGGACGCCCATACCTTCATAAAAGTAACTTAAATCAAATTGTTTTGAATCTCTATCGTATATGTAAAATCTCCCATTAGACGTTGAAACATGATTTATGAGATGGTATTTTTTGTTAGGACCTGGAATAGTAAAAGCTATTGCTCCATACATAGGTTGTCCTGGAATTTGGTCACTCTGTTCACTAACACCAGTTTCATAATTCCACTTTACACATCTACTAGCACCAATTCCAAAATAGAGCACTTTTTCATCTTCAAGCATATAAAATGGTAATGTAAAAGCTGATGTAACTGTAATAGCCATATTATCAACAATTCTTCTGTAAGCATTTGGAACTTCATAACTATTTATCAGATTGTACTGATCAGTACTATATATATCCAATTTAAAGTCTTTACGACTACCTTCTATAATCATATTTGGGCTAATTAAGCTTAAACCACCTATTGCAATGATATTTCCTTTATCGCTAAAAACAGGAGGAGTTGTACTTCCTTTAAATGTATGTAATAATCTGTACGTTTTAGCATCATAAAGCTCTATCTGTTCATTTCCTGAAATAGCAAAGTATCTTCCATCATCTGAGACTATTAAAAATGAACCTTGATTTGTCATTTGTTGTTTTTGATGTATTATTTTTCCACTATCTAGTGAGAGCACTTGAATGATTGAGTCACTATTTAATTTATCAGCATATATGATCACTTTAGACTCATCAGATGAAAGAGCAGTAAGAATGTTGTCTTTACCACGTAAGCTATTCCCAATAGGATAACTTATACATTCAAATCCTTTCCTAGAATCACATACCTTAATCTCCTTTGACTCTTGTAAATAGTAACTAATAAGATTGCTTCCAACACCAAGTCCTATGATGTCATTTTTAGTTGAAGTTATATGTTTACTTTCTACTCCAAATGATACATACTCATTTTTATGAACTTTTTTATAAGCATTTTCATCTGTTAGAGTACTCATTCCATAAAACACACCTTTTTGTGTTAGCTCTTCTACTTTTCCATCTTCTTTTGAAGCATCTATAATTGCTTGTTTAAATCCTGGCAGGAAAAAAACTTTCCATGAGTCATCACCACTAACTTTTTTATCTTTATACTTAGTGTTCTTATTTTCTCCTAATAGATAATAAGCTTTTCCAATACTTTTAATTGTTCCAACATTAATCCCAAGTTCATTAAGAACTACTCTATAATGTTCAAAAGCTATCATTAAGAATGGGTCTACTAAAGACATATGTATAGGTTCACCAACTTCTTTAGCTTGTGTAATATCTAAAGTATTATGACTATATGCTTGAGAAATATATTTGTGTCTAAACAGAGTGTTGATCGTATTTTGTGAGACTGCAGACGTATAAATAAGTTGTTTTGTCTCATACTCTCTCCATTTCTTTGACTCTTTAACAGCTTTAATCTCTTTATCTATTTCAGCAAGTTTTTCAACATCTTTTGTTTTTATTTTCAACCTTTTTAACTCGCTTATATCTCTATCGGCTTCTAGTTTATATACTTCCCCAGTTGTTCCACCTTCATCATTATCTGTTATGATTCTAAATGTTTCACCATTTTTAAGCATATCTTTTCTATCAATACTTACATACTCAGGAATAGAAAGTTTTAGAATGGCTAAGACTGCATTTAGTATATTTTCATCTTCTACACCTTTAGAGTTTTGTTTTGAAAGTTGATAGTAGTATGAGTTTCTTTTCTTTGTAGTTGTTTTAACTGCTTTATACCCCTCTAGAGTATAAATATTATTTTTTAGATCTTTAGGATTAATCCATATAGCTAAAGACTGCTCTGGAGTATCTACTCCTTGAGAGTTTATGTTTTGTAAAATATCACTTATTTTATCTTTGGACTCTAGTTTATTAGCATACACTGCTTCAAACTTTGTGTCTTCTTTAGAGCCTAGCTTATATGGCACATAGTTTATTTTTGAGTAACGAGAAGCTAGTTCATTTTCTCCAAGTTTTTCTAAAAGTTCAGGAGACAGTTTTTTTAAAAAACTATTGAGCTTAGTATATGCTTCTGACTCTTTTTCAGATGGGTTTTTATAAACTGGGCCTACTATTGTAAGTTCTAGTTTCTCTTTCCTGTCATACCATCTTGAATAACTCTCATGTGTAAGCTTGGATGTTTTAAAAGCATTTTGTACTTCTTTGTAGTTTGATGGCTTGGAAATCTTGGCATTTTTATATTCTGCCCCTTTTATTTTGTTGACTTCTGGAAATGGACTCAATGCAGAACATCCCGCTATAAATGCTCCTACTATAACTATAAATAAACTTTTAATCATTACCCATTCCTTTTTTGATTTAAAAAATACTTTTAGCCTTTAGTCCATACGAACTGTTTATTAGTATATAGCTTATTACTAAAAAGAAAATATTTATAAGTCCTAAGTATACACTACTATCTATAATCATGCTGTGAGAGAATGGTAAACTAAGGTAGCTTGTCAACTCTGGTAAAGTGTAGTTTATAAAGCTCAAAACCAGCACTGTGTCTATAAGCATTATGAGAACTATGAAAGTAAATATTTCCCTCTTTAACCTAAAACCTATAGTTAACAGTACTGAGAGATGGTAACTTTTTTTGACTATCGCGTCATAAAGCATCAACATGATGAACAGAAGAGATAGGGAAATGATTATAGCAACTATTACAAACGACAAGACCTCAAATATGTTAAACATCATAAATTGTTTTTGTCTATCTTCTAGCCATGATTTAACTATGTAAGTATCACTCGGAAGTCTCTCTTTAAGTATCTTTGTCAGTTTATCTATATCTTCTAAATTTTTAGCATTTACGAAAAAACCATCTATCTTATTTTTAGGGTTATTTAACATCTTATTTGCCATGTCAATATTTGTATATAAAATGGGTTGCTTATCATAGTCATCAAAACGTGCTAAAGATTTTGTTTTTATTTTTACAGACCCATTTACAAAGTAAAAATTCTCCATAGTAGCTATGGCTGGAAAGTATGAGTTAAAAAGCGCACTGTTAAAAACTACACTGTTACTCTCTTTTTTAAAAGCATACAAGAACTCAACAGGAGTATAAGGTACAGTAAATGGAGCTCGTGAAGTAAACTCTGCTTCAAAGAAGTCATAAACAAACTCCGTACTGCTTAAGCCTATAACTTTGATGTCTCCTTGGTACTGAGAGTTTCCACCCTCTTTTGACCCAACAGAACTATAAAACTTTTTCGAACTTACAAATTCCGAAACCTTTTCAATCAGACTAGATATCAAAATAATTTCATTTTTTAGTTTATCTACCTTCAACTTATCTGCCATCGTATTGTCATCTATAAAAGTTACTTTTACATGTGGCTGTTTTGTTGCGAACTCATTTTGGAGATTTAACTTATAGCTCTCTTTTAACTCTATAACACTCAAGAACATTACCAAAGCTATAAAGTAAAGCACCCCAACAAAAGCAAAGGACTTTCTAAAAAGTCTAAGGACTATTTTTAGTTTTGCAAACATTTAGGTTCTTTTAGCGTTGATTTTATATCATCATTTCCACTTGGAACAAACTCATAAAGAGTGTCTCCGTAGTTTAAATAATCTTTTTCATGTGTCACAACTATTACACATATATCTTGTTCATGTGCAAGCTTTTGAAGCCACTTCTTAACCTCTGTAGCACTCTCTTCATCTAGGTTTGCTGTTGGCTCATCTGCAATGATGATTTTAGGTTCGTGAATCAGTGCTCTAGCGATAGCTACACGTTGTTGTTGTCCACCACTTAACTGTGTAGGGTACTTTAAACAAAAAGCATCATCTGCGTCATGAATAAGCTCCCTTGTAATCTTTTTAGCACGTTCTATAGCAGCACCTTTATCAACTCCAGCCATCGTGAGAGGGATGATACAGTTTTCAATTAGGTTAAACTCTGGAATCAAAGCATAAGACTGAAAAATAAAACCTATGTTTTTAGCTCTAAACTTAGCTCTTTCATGCTCGTTTAAAATACCTATATCTTGAGAGTTTATGTATAGCTGAGCATCACTATTTACATCATCTATGGTAGATATGATATTTAGTAGAGTTGTCTTACCGCTTCCACTTTTACCCTGTATAACTGTGAACTCTCCAGCCTTAGCATGAAAGTCCAACTCTTTAAATATAGTTTCATCATTACCATCATGACTCTTGAATGATTTAGTTAATCTTTTTGCGTTTATCATTTAGTACTCTTTTCATCTCTATTTATATCCCATGCACATCTAAAACCAACGTTTTGCAGCTTGGCATCTTCGTTTAAAAAGTTTGTTACTCTTGAGTCAAATAGTTCTGGCGTTTTAAAGTTGGCATAACTTCCACCTTTTATAACTCTATACTCATCTCTAAAAATTTTTACACTAGAGTCAACCCACTCCCATACGTTTGCGTACATTCCATATGTACCATTTATATTTTCAACTGACATATCAACATCTAAAAGTTCACTACCTACTAGTTCAGCTTCAAACTCATCATCTTCTTCTAACATACATGTAGATGAAAAGTTATCTATTGCTGTTGTGTGAAATGTGTTTGTTTTTAAATGTTCATAGCATTTAGAAGGAGCTAGTTTTATACTTGCTGACACTACCCACTCTAACTCACTTGGAAGCCTTCCTCCATAAAATATACATGTATCTTTCGCTTGGTTAAAACCTATGTTTGTGACAGGTTCATTTTGTTCAATATCCGAAGACAATATAGACTTTAAAAGCCCTTCTTGTTTAGTTACTTTTAAATAGTCTATATACTCTTTTACCCTCAACTCATACTTTGCTATTTGAAAAGGTTTTAGTACCTCATACTCACTAAAAAAAGTATGTCCTTCTAAAGTAGTATTATGTAACTGGGGGATAGATATTTTTTCACTAGACTCTATAGTGATTCTTTCTAACTCTAAAGCGTTTAAAGAGCATATGATTAAAACAAGTATACTAAAGAGTCTCATAGTTACCTCGAAAACACGTATCTAGTTATACTGTTATTTATAAACAACAGTATGAATGCTAGTAAAACTATGTAGTATATATTTTCAAGAGCGAGAGGTGTAAAAAAACCATTACTAAAACCCGAAGCTTTTAAAAACATACTTTGAAATATTTTTTGCATAAAAACACATAGAACAAGAACAACCATAATCATGCTAAAGATACTTAAGCTAATAGTAGAAGACAAATCACGGGCACTCATTCCAATAAGCTGTAGTGTTTTAAGGGAATTTTTCTTAAACTCTACAGAGATTGATATACTCAGAAGAATAATCCCCATTGAAAGTATAAATATAAGTATGGATATCGCATTTTGAATGAGCGATACTTTTTCGAAGAACTCTCTTGTACTCTTGGTATCTTCTATAAGGTCGTGGATTTTAAACTCCATGGTATTATTCTTTTTAGCAATCGCTTCTGAGTTGTCTTTAATTTTCGTGATACTTTCTTCATTAGATTCTAAAAATTCAACTTTAACCATAGAGCTTTTAGTATCACCAAAAATATTTCTTGCAAACTCTGAGCTTACAAATATAACTGGTTCTGATGTTAAAAAACCTGTATCGACAGTTAATATACTCTCTATATCGAAAACGTTCTCTTCGTCATCAAAGTAACACTGTTTAAAACTGCTTATGTCTAAAGAACCTAATGAGTTTGAAAAAGTTTTATTTACAAAGATGGTATTTGTTTTTACATGTAAGTTTTTAAACTTACTCTTTAAATACTCTAAGTCAAGAACTATAAACTTAGCATACTTAGGAATCTGTCTATCTCCTAAAAACACAAGTGATGTTTTTAGCTCTTTTTTTGTAGAAAAAGTAAGACCCTCTTTTTTGGAGTATTCTACTACATCATCAATAAATTTTTTATCTTTACTTTCAATACTTACACGACCTTGAATACCAATGTAAGACTTTACAAGATAGTTCTCATAACTATCTAAAACATTACTAATAAACAGATAAGAAGACATAGATAATAAAAGTGCAATAGGTAGTGCTAAAAAAGATAATTTTAAAAGCCAGTTAGAAGACTTGTAAAGGAGTTTTAGTATGATTTTACTGGTTTGCACTTATAAAGCTCCCTACAGTTTATTGGAAAATATTATACACTAATTATAATATATCATCTTAATCATATATTATAATAGTTTTTAATATAATAATTTTTTATTAAAAGGTGTTTACATGTATAAAATAATAATATATAGTTTAATGATACTTCTGTTTGCTGCCTGTGGCGCAAAACCACAAGAAGCAGATTATTCCCAAGGTAGAATAACTAAACTGGCAAATTCACAAGAAATAGAGGACGCATTCACTAACTCACAAAAGATTTCTGAAACTCATTCAAAGTGGTTTAACAAAACTGAGAAATTAGAACTAACTATAATAGGTCCTGTATATAGAAATCCGATTGAAAAAAGTTCTATAGCTTTTAAAAAGATGTCATCATTCTTAAGCAAGATGGCAAAAGATCCAACTATTTTAGATAAGCTTAGTGGACTAAATATATCAAGTAAATATTCAAAAATTAAACATATACCCTTTAAGTTAGCATCTAAGGAAGATGCTGAGTTTACTTCTATATATGAGAGTAGATTAAAAAATAAATCTTATCTATCTACAATGCTACGTAAATTAGACAATAGCGGTAATGATAAAGCCAGTCAAACATTAGCTATATGGATAAACCCTGAAGATTTAAAAAGTAATATATATACATTAGAAGGTTTTAAAACAGTTAAGTCATCTTTGAAAGATAGAAATTCCGCTTATTATAACTTGTCAAAGCAAAATAGTAATGGAAAAAATAACGAAGACATTATCCATGCCATTATTAGTGCATTACAGATAGAGATTCCAGAATATATAGCTATAGATAGAAAGAAAATGTTAAAAGAAGATGAAGAGTTTAGAGTTATAACTGATAACAATGATGGGTCTGCTACTGGAAAAGTATATAAGTATAATATACAGGTTGAGATAGAAAAACTAATTAAAGAAAAAGACAAGACACAAGACTCTCGTAAACTTTTAGAGATTGATCAGCAGATAAAATCTGTTAGATCATCTAAACAGTGGAGAGAATACGAAACAAAACAAATTCTTTATACAGAGCCTATAAATCAAGAAACAATAAATGTTCTATATAAAAACTCTTATATATCTAAAGCCTATATATTTGATAAACTAACACCTAGTCAAGCCAAAGAAATTAATTTGTCTTTAAAAAATAGTTTACCAGATACACTTTTAATGACCCAGTTAAATATATACAATAACACTTTAAATACATTAGGCATAAGTATTGGCTCAATTGAAAAAACTGGTAAGGGATTTCACTTTAGAGGAAAAGCTAATTATAATGCGGAGATACAATCAAAAATAGCTTCAAAAGCTCTAAACCTTCAACTTGATAGTTCAGAGTTATTTACGGAGTTTACGTACACCGTTATGGATTATGCTGGTTTTTGGGGTGTTTTAAATTTACCAAAAGACTTTAATTATAATTTAGCATTAACAATTGATAATGTGGATGAGCCTATACCAGAGACAAAACTTTATGGAACTTATGGATCTAGTATGAAAGAAAGTGGTTTAAAAATTTTATATACAGACCACATAAATGGAATATCACACTCACCTAAAACATGGTCTTGGACAGCAGGTGTCGCAACTCGAAACATTTTATATTCTTTAGGTATATCTAAAGACAAGTCAGTTATATACTGGTTAGATGGTAATGACATAATTCTAAAGGATTCGAAAACTTATGAGGATATTACTACAATAGAAAATATTAATAATGAAGTACGATACTTGTATGTGAGTTCTAAAAACAAAAAAGTTCTAGCAGTAACAGACCATGATGAACTTCTAATGTATGATTATAATGGTGTCCTTGTAAATAAAGTGAAATTTAGAGATTTTAACTTTTTAACTAGATTTTTATCTAGACCTATGATTCACACATCAAAACTGGATGATGAATATAGTATCATAGTAACAAAAGGAAATATATTTAACGATGAAAAAACATTTTTTATTAACACAAAAGATGGAACAGTTATTAATGCTAATGGTGTTGATATAAATGAAGAAGAAATTACTGTAGGTAAGCCTCATCCTCATGCAATAGTATACGCTTTAGATGATGGTAAGTCATTTTTGTATTCACCAGATGATGCTCCAAACCAATGTTACCTTAGAAAAAATGATGGTACAAATAAATTAGTGATTGATGCCGAAAATGGAAGGGAGATTCACACACTCTGGAGTAATGATGAAAAAGTTGTTGGTGTTTTAGAAAATACAGATGAAACTAATATATTTAAAAGAGCAGCTAATACAGCACAGAGTAAATATACAACACTTCACTTTTTTGATAAAGATACAACTGAAAAAATCGATGAAATTAAAATCGATGGAATTGTTATGAACCAGGGTACTTGTGATTATGCACTTGGGTATTGCCTTTTATCAGAATATGCATTTATCGGATTTTCAAAACTTCATTTGTACAATATAAAAGATAAGGAAATTCAAGCTACTATTGATTCACTAGGAAATGTATCTAATATAGAGTTTGTAAAAGATAATTATGTTGTAGTAAATACAGATGAGAGTAAAGCCTTCTTATTTAGATTAAAAGATATGAAGTTAATTAAAGATTTCAATGAACACAACGGTGTAATAGGTAGAATGGTTGCAGGAGAGGACATAGCAGTAACTCAAAGTGCTGATGGTAGTGTAAAAGTATGGGAACTAGGTATCGTAGACTTTATCGATAAAGAGTATGTATCTCAATAAAAAAAGGAAAGAAATGAAAAATTTAATAAATGTTAGTTTACTTATTGCAGTATTAGTTTTTTTAGCGAGTTGTAGTGCTAGAGTAATGCCTGCTTAATATAGAAGATATGTCAATGGTTCATAAGTTTAGTATGGACGGCAGTATTAAAGTTTGGGATACTAGCTTTTTAGATGTAACAGAGAAAGAGTATTAAATACCCTTCTCGTTCATAACTTTATAGTTTGTACAACCTTTGTCACTTCCGTTGTCACATGCTTTTCCAAAAAAGTCTTTTGCTTTTCTTCTGTCTTGTCTAACACCGTCACCACTTTTGTACATGTTACCAAGGTAGTTACAACTTTCCATATTTCCAGCGTTACATGTAGATTCAAAAAGTTCTCTAGACTTTTGTTTGTTTTGTCTAACTCTATTACCATCTCTGTACATAATTGCAAGTTTATGACATTGGTCTAGGTTACCATTGTCACACTCTTCTGATAATGATGAACTAAGATTTTGTTTGTTTGTTTGAATGATTCTATTTTCTGGTTGATTTAACATTTTGTAGTTTTTACAGCCTTCGACACTACCGTTATCACATGACTTACCATATAGCTCTTTTGCAAGTTCTCTGTCTTGTCTAACTCTGTCACCATTAAGATACATATGTGCTACATAATTACAGCTACTCATATTTCCATTTTCACATGACTTCTTAAAAACATCTATATCTCTAATATTTACGTTAGATTTTTTTACAACTTTTTCTTCTTCTGGTGTTATGTTGTTAAGTCTCTTATACTCTTTACAAGCACGAGAACTTCCATTATCACAAGCCATTCCGTAGAGTTCTTTAGCTTTTTCTTTATCTTTGTCAACATCAGTACCATTTGCATACATAGATGCTATCAGGTAACAACTCTCTTTTTTACCATTCTCACATGATTGTAAAAACAGATCAACTGCATGATCTTTGTCTTGTCTTATGTCTACACCATCCAAGTATAAAATACCAAGGTTATGACAGCTGTCCATATTCCCATCTTTACAAGCTTCTCTATAAAGCTCTTTAGCTCTGACCTTGTCTTTTTTAACGCCATCACCTTTATCATACATAACACCTAAGTAGTTACAACTTTCCATATTTCCGCTAGAACAAGACTTAGAAAAAAGTTGATTTGCCTTTAGCTTGTCAGCTCTACCACTAGGTGATTCGTTATAAAGTAGCCCTAGGTTATGGCAACTATCCATATTTCCACTTTCACATGATTTGTCAAAAAGTTTTTTTGCTTTTTTCTTATCGTCTCTTGATGAAGTATCAGTGTTATATCTTAAACCAAGAATATGACAACTCTCCATATTCCCACCTTCACATGCTTTTTCAAAAAGTGGTAAAGCAGCTTTTTTTGTAGATGCTTTCGAGTCATTGATAACACCTAAATTATAACAAGCGTCAGTATTATCGCCATCACATGCCTTTGTGAAAAACTCTTTTGCTTTCAGTGCATCTTTTTTTGATTTTTTCACATTATAATGAAGTACACCAAGATAGTTACAGCTACTCATATTTCCAGCTGCACAAGCTTTTACAAAAAGGCTTTTAGCTTCTTCTGCCCTATTTGTTTTTCCGTAAATCACACCTAGGTTATAACAAGCTTCTACATTTTCACCCTTACAAGATTTTGAAAAAAGAGACTCTGCCTTGTCGATGTCTTGAAGAACAACCTCACCCTTAGTATACATTTTCCCCAAACGGTTACAGCTGTCAGAATCACCTTTTTTACATGACTTTGTATATAATTCAAATGCTTTAGTTTTATCTACTTTTACGACATTGCCATTTTCATGCATAATTCCAAGGAATTTACATCCTTTTTTACTACCACCATCACAAGCTTTAGTGAGTAAAGCTACAGCTTTTTCTTTATCTTGATCAACTTCTTCACCCTTTAAGTACATATAGCCAAGCATTGCACAGCCATCCATCTTACCGTTGTTACACATTTGATCAGCCATATAGCTATCAGACAGAGCAAATAGGCTCATATTAAATATCATTGTAAATATCAAGATTAGTTTTTTCATGTGATTCCTTTTGACATATTATATGCTTAAATACTTAATAAATATATAAAAATAATAATTATATACCTATAAGATATAATTATCAAAAAGGGTTGAGAGTGATAAGTGTGTAAGCGTGTTGTTAGCAACCAGTAGCTATGGGATAGCTACAGTCTCTAAAACTTTTTGAATAATCTCATCAGTAGTGATACCTTCAGCTTCTGCTTCGTATGTTAGAACGATACGGTGACGCATAAGCTCTTTTGCTATGTAGGCCACATCAACAGGAGTTACAAAGTCTTTTTCTCTCATATATGCCATTGCTTTAACAGCTTTGAACATATCTATACTTACACGAGGAGAAGCACCAAACTGGATGTAGTCTTTTATGTCGTCTAGTCCATACTCAGATGGATTTCTTGTAGCATTTACAAGCTCTATCATATACTCTTCAACCTCAGCATCTACATGTACATTTTTGATAGCTTCTTTTAGAGTGTTTATATCAGCTTCATTTACTACAGCTTGAATAGATTCAAGGTTACCTTTTGAAATACGTCTTGCTATTTCAAGTTCTTCTTCTTTAGTGTTGTAGTCAACTACAAGTTTTAGTATAAAACGGTCAAGCTGAGCTTCTGGAAGTTGGTAAACACCCTCTTGCTCAACTGGATTTTGAGTAGCCATTACAAAGAATGGAAGGTCTATCTTAAAAGTTGCATCGCCAAGAGTAACTTGCTTCTCTTGCATAACTTCTAGAAGAGCTGATTGTACTTTTGCTGGAGCACGGTTAATCTCATCTGCTAAAAGAAGATTTGTAAAGATGGGACCTTTTTTGATTTTAAAACCATTGTTTTGAGGATCATAAATCTCAGCACCTAAAATGTCTGAAGGAAGTAAATCTGGAGTAAACTGTGCACGTTTAAAATCAAGTCCTAAACTCTGTGCAAGTGCATTTACAGTTGTAGTCTTTGCAAGACCTGGAACACCCTCTATAAGAATATGTCCATCACATAAAAATGCGATTAAAAGAGAATCTATCATTTTCTCTTGACCAACAACTACCTTACTTACTTCTTTTTTAATCTCTACTAGTTTATTAATCATTAAAATACCTATATTTAAAGTTGTGTTAGTATATCAATGAGTAGTAAATATTTAGTAAAACTTACTCCAAATCTAAGCTAATACCTAGAACTTCGTTTATTCCTTGCTCTTTTAGATCTTGTTCAAAATGTATAGAAGCATTTTTAAAAACACTATTTTTAGAACCTTTATAACGTTCTTTTAAAACTATACTATTTCCACCTATCTTATCTATACTACTTTTTACATTTATATCAATATTAAAGACAGCTATCGAATCATCACTATCTATATTTGCACTAGTTTTCAGCTTAACGTTAATGGTTGAACTTGAAACTCTACTAGACACATTAAAGCCTTTGTTTGCTAAAAACTCTTCTATATTTTTAACAAACTTTTGAGAGTTTCTATCGCCACGTACTATAAAGTTTAAAGAATTTTTCTCTTTATAGAACCTATCCCTAATACTGTCTATGAAATTGATAAATTTAGTTTTATTAAACCTTCGATCTACCTCAGATATTATAATCACATCAGAGTATAGTGACTTAGACTTTTCATAAAGTTTTTTACTCAGGTTATATCTCGCTATAGTACTTTTTGTATTTAGCTGCTTAAGCTCTTTTTCTAGACTACTCGCCTTTTTTTTGAGTGAATTACTAAGTCCTATTATAAACTTATCTCTTTGTGTTTGAACTATAACAGCAAACTCTCTGTAGCTTATTCGATGTGATTTTAGGACTTCGTAGTTATTTATCTTTATCTTTGCAACATCAGCTTTGATACTGTTCTTATGTGTAGCCTTATAGTAACCACCCTGAGATTCTTCACTACTTTGGAACTTTGACTCTATGCTAGTTCCAAGTTTTGAAACCATATCAGACAAAGCTAACTTAACTGCATCTTCTCTATTCTCCCCAATAGCGATACCATACATATATACATCATCAGACTGTACTGGTTGATCTACCCATGCAGGCCTTGGAGCTTTTTGCTCAACTGGTGATGGTTCACTAACACACCCACTAAATATAAAAATAACTAGTGTAATTAAGACTGTTCTACTTAGCATTTAGTTGTTCCCTCGCCTCTTGGTTTTTTTCTATAGATTTGTCTATTCTTAAAACTGCAGCATTTATTTCTTCTACTGGAGACATAGTTAAGTCATCTGCCATTGCATAAAACTTTTTAGCCTCATCTAGTTGACCCTGAGCTTCTTTAACTACACCCAAATCATATGCTACTACATAACTCTGTCCATCAACTGAGTCCATTACCGTAGTCAAGATTTTTTCAGCCTTGTCCATTCTACCTGCTTTGATGTACTCTAATGCACCTGAGAGTCTTTTTTTATCTTCACTCGAAGCAGTTGATAGTTCAATAGAGCCTAAAAGTGTTACACTAAAATATGAATAATTAGGAGTTAACTTGTAAACAAAGTTATGAGCTATATCAGACGACAATCTATTAAGGGCTTGTGACTTTGAAAGAAACTTATTACCATGGCAAGAGTCACCATTGTACTCTTTGGAGATACTATCTCCATATATAAGAGAACCTGTCTCAATATTTACTATATTGATGTTTGCGGATACATTAGCTTTAATAGTGTTACACTTCACAGTGTAATGTTGATACTTCACACATCCCTCATCCTTAACATACTTTAAACATTTTTTTCTTTTTTTCACGGTATGAAGATGTTACAGCACCAGCTGAGGAAACCTCACCATTTATAATTGCTTGTGCACCGATGAGTTTTCCTACTCTTGAAGTAGTTCTCTCATCCATTAATTCAGAAGATTGTAGTCTTTGCTCTTTCATAACTTTACTTAGATTTTTTCTACTAAGAACTGTAAAATATTTTTTATTATCTAGCTTATGCTTTGCTATTTTAGACTCTATCTTTCCAGATAGTCCTACAGTGTCTCTTTTAAAAGATGTGATAGCAACTTTTTTCTTAGAAGCCATCTCACCAACTTCAGCAGGGTTCAAAGCTTTTATGCGAACTTTTTGAGCACAACCAGATATACTTAATGAAATAAATATACTCGCTGATAATAAGATTATTTTTTTATTCAAGAATTAGTCCTTATCATACATATTATATTGTTTTGAAATTATTACTATTGTAGTTAAAATATATTCAATACTCCATTAAAGAGAGTTAAATTTAAAAATATTATTATAGAGTGCCCTAGAGGAAGATCTCTAGAGGTTTAGTCAAATGGTAGCCTTACCCCACCACCATCATCAACTTTAATATTTGTCTTTTTCCAGTTCGGATTATCTACTTCAACACTGTTATTAGCAAATGTATCTGTAGACTTTCTACGACATACATCATTTTTCTTAAGCATTGATACAGTTCCATCCACAACTTTAGCATATGATAGCTTTGCAGTAACACGAGTTATCTCTATCTCTGCAGTTTTACTCTCTGTACGTCCTAAAGACTCTTTAGTATATGGATCAATAATCTTTTTACCTAAGCGCATAACATCTAGGCGTGTACCCTCTTTTACAGTGTTTCCACCCTGGTTAAGTACTATATGTCCATCTTTTGTAATTTGGGCAATACGAATTGGATATATATTACCTAATAAAGAGTTCGTAATATTTGCAGATACTTTTTCAACTGCATCTTGCATAACCATTGCAGATGTACCATTGTTATTGGACATATCTATAGTTGCTTTTAGAGTATCAGACCACTTTATTTGTGATGAACCCACGACAATGATTCTATAGTCAACAATAAACTCAGCTATATTTTTAGAACTACTTGTACCTAATGATTGGTTATGTGTAACCTCATTATGGATATCTGCTTTTCTTATTGTTCCTACTAAAAGGTAGTCAGCACCTAACTTTTGTCCAAGTTTAACTTTCTCAGATAGGGGAACTTGATTAGAGTTTATCAAGTTCATTTCAAATGCCATTTCTCTCATGTATGTTCTATCAACTACAGCAAATTTTCTTGATTGAGTTATGTTTGTAGTTAAAGCTTGTGTAATCATACTTGAGATATTATTAGAAGGTTTAGCTGCACTTATTCCAAGTAGCTTCTCTCTTACTTTACCACTACACATATTAAATGCAGAAGATACATTACTACTCAAGAAAACTTGATCTGACATCTTGTTTAATGATGATGGAATACTTTTACCAGAGTTAGATATAAATACAGAACAAAGTTTTGCACCATTGTTTTTTAAATGTCTCGCTTGTAATTCAGTTTTTCTACTATCGTTTGCTTGTCCATCAGTTATCAGTACTACATATTTGTAATCTCCATCGACAGCTGCTTTAAGAGCCTTTGAAGTAGATGTTCCACCGCCAAATTTAAGATCACGAAGTCTATTTACTGGGTATGCATTATCATTAAAACCAATGATAGATTTTCCATCTTTTAAATAACCTTTAGTAATTCTCTTGATTTCTGACACTGTGTTCGCATGATTAAGTGATCCACTAGTATCTAGTAATAATATATCTTTATCCAAACTTGCAGAGTTAGCTTTAAATATATTTGAGCTTGGAGTAGAACTATTTGTCTTGATAACAAATGGCATTACAGCAATTTTACGTCTGTTTTTATTTGAAGCTCCAGGACTTTTATACTTAAGTATTTTAACCGCTAAATCTACTTCGTATTCAGAAGCACTGATTTTTCTAGTATCTAAAATACGATATTCGTTAATAATACCTTTTGTTGCTTCTTTAACTCTTTTTTGACTCATAGAAGCAATATCAAGATTTTTAGAGCTTTCACCGTTTTGAGAAACACTATTTTGTCTTATATTTTTTGAGAACATCTTCTTTGAGTCAATAGATACACCTTTGGCTTGTTTTAATGCTTCAACTAAAGCATTTTGCACAGCCTCATCTCTTGATATACCAAAACCATTTACTTCTACTACTGTTACCTGTTCACCAGCAGTTAAAAAAGCTGGTAAACAAAAGATACAAATTAATAGTAATTTACGCATAATGATTAGAAATCATCCATTGTATTTACTGAAGAACTTGCTTGTTGAAAGTGATTATAGTTCTGTTTCTTTTGAACAGTGTTACTATTTTTTGCTTTACGCTTAGGTTTAGGTTTGTTGAAACTATTTATTGACTTAAGAGTACTGTACTTCCACACACGAACAGCTCCAACCATTTTTAAACCACTTTTAGAAGTATATCTCCAAGTTTTTGCAGTAGAAATACCTTGAAGCTTTGCACTTGCAGAACTCTTAGAGTTTTTGCTTGTAGTCTTAATAATGTTTTTGATAGTTTTTTCTATCGTATCTGAATCAGGTTTCATTTCACGTTCAACATATTTTCTAGTCTCTTCACCATTTTTACGCTCATTCTTAGCATTCATTCTACCATTAATCATCTCAGCAATTTGTGCATCAGCATTTGCTATAGCAGCATTTTTTGCTTCTACTTTAAGCTCATCGTTGATGTAGTCGTCTCCAGAATCAGGTACATATGAACCCATACCATAAGACATGATAGCTGGTGAACCATCAAGGTCGTATACTAATCTTACTCCCATTGTTCCTAAATACTCTTTATTAGAACTAGGTAATAAAGAAGATATATCTTTTCCATTTCCTCTTATAATAGATTCTCTTTGAAGTGTAATATCTTTAGCAATCTGTAGCGTTTTAGGTGATGCTACTGCAACTAAACCTATAACTGTATTACCTGAGCTATCTCTAATAATTGTTGTTTGAACTGGTACAAGTCCAGCTACGCTACCAGAAGCTTTTCTGATATTGTTTTTAACAAATTTATCTCTAAATAAATCTTTCTTTTCCTTAGGAGTAGCTGCATGAATATCTTCTGGAGAAACACCCATACCAATTAATTCTTGATCAAGTTTTGCTTCTGCAAACTGCATACCCTTATCTAACATTGCAAGGGCTTTCCCAAGGAAACCTGGTTTTATTTCTGGTAGTTCTATCTGCTTAGCATTAGTAGATCTATCGCTATACATAGATCTTACTTTTTCTACAGTTGATTGACCAAAACGAACCATAATATATTTTTCTTGAAGATTCATCATTGCTTTATCAAATGCATTAATTACAGAATCACCATATTGTGGATCTGTTGGCTTTAATGAAACTGACTGTTGAGCAAATAAAACAAATTTACCATTATGCTCACCAAAACTTGAAAGTCCAAATTTTGCTAAAACATCTTCTGACCAATCTTCTACACTATCTGAAGCAGATGGTGTTGGAACTGTTTTAGGATCAGACATCTCGTTTTGCTCATTAACATCCGCTTGTGCTACTGGAGCATCTTGACCTGCAACTGATGGAGGAGTTGGAATAGATGGTGCTGGTGGTGGCATACCAATTCCAGGAGGTGGTGGAGGTGTAGCTGCTGCAAATAAGTTTTGTAAACCTTGTTGAGTTCCAGCTGCTTCCCATCCAGCCATACCTGCTTGCCAAACTAGTGTATCTGAAGTCACAGAACCATTAGCTGCCATTTGCTGAAGCTTTGCTTCAGAGAATGGTCCTTGTTGTTGATTATTTATCATTGCATGATAATCAGCGAATAGACTAGTAGTTAGTAAAGTAGAAGTTACTACTCCAACAGATATGACTTTTTTTAAGTTTGATAACATTTATATTCCTTGTGTTTAATATTTAGATTTAAAAAAATTATTATGAGTGAGTGCACATGCACTACTCAAAGAAGACTACCACGCAACAGACTTGTTGCTACCACGCTTACCAATCACACGTTCATCTTCCCAAAAAGCAAGACCAGTATTTATATCTGTTAAAGACATTTGGAAATAGTATTCAACACGTTGAGTTGAACTATCTACACGGATGTTACGCTGAAGAATTTTCCCTGAAAGACTAAGATCAGGTGCAATCATATTACCTTTACCAGCAACAGTTTTTTGGTTAAACTCTCCATGATTACGAAGATCTTTTCTCACTTGCATAGCCATTTTATCTTCTGCACCACCAGCACCAACTGCAGTTGTAACAACAACTTTACCACTACGCAGTAGTCCAACACGCATTTTCTTAACTAACTGATCAGTGTCAATATGTTGCATAGTGTCGTTTATAATTCTCGATACTACAAGTACATAACGACCACCACCGGGTTTACTTACAGCACCAGAAGACACTAAAGAGCCTATCATATCCTGAGCTGCACCTTGAAAATCACGATAATCAAGACCCATTACTGCTTCACCTCTATCATTGTTTAAATCAATGTTAGTAGTCTTTGTTGCACAACCACTAAATAAAGTAGCTGTGATTCCTATTATTATTGCCCAATGTAATGTCTGTTGCATATTATGTCCTTATCTTTTCTAATATATAAACGAAATGTTCTCGCTTTTGTACTTGGTGATGTCTCATTTAAGTGAAACGGTTGATTTTCATAAGCAGGTGAAGTTCTCCAGTTAGAAAGAATACTATCAATCTTAAACCCTGATTTATCAAACCATGCAATACGATATTCTAAAGTTTGATACTTTCCAGAACTATTTTCACCAATAACTTGTGCCTGCATAAAACCATCAGATTTTTTACGTCCCTTGATGTCAGTAATAGATATATCACTATTACCACATTCATTAACTACTTTAACTATTGCATTTTCTGGTTCAGGTGATTTGTTACACCCTGAAAATGCAATTAGAGTTAAAATACTAATCCATACTAATTTCATCTACTGCCCTTAAAAGTTTATTACTGAAACACTTGGTTTAGAAACAGCTGTTGGTATTCTTACATGTACGATAGCATGTTTAGCTTTTTTACCTATTTCTACATCTAAGTTTTGAGTTCCAGCTTTAAGTGTAAGTTTTTTACTCTTAGGCATTTTAACTCTTGCTACTTGAAAGTCTTTTGGCATGTTCATCCAGTTTCTTGTATCTGCTTGTGTTGTTAAGAAAGTTGTGATACCACCACCGATTTTACCCATAATTCCTGCATGTTTACTAAGTTCATGTTGCGCATATGCTTTAATGATTGCAGAAAGTACAGCACGTGTTAGCACGTCATTATATGAATATTTAAATTCAGTTTTTACAACTCTATCCATCTCACCAACAATAGATGTTTTTGCAAGCTCTTTATTCTGAGAAAAAACACTAAGATAAGGTGTTGCTTGGTTTCTTGTTTCTAATTTTGGTAATGCTATACCAACATATGGAATATTAGCACTTGGAAATAAGTACATAGGGATATTAATTTTAAATTGAGACTTTATTGGTCCTAGTCCATTTTCATAGATAACCCAAACATATTTATCTCTAACTTTTCTGCCTGATAATGCTTTTTCAACCATTTTAAAATCAGATTTTACAGTTTTGTTTTTTGTCATTCCATATGTTTGTTTCAGTAATGATGATGACTTAGAATAGTCACCTTGAATTGCAAAGTATAAACCTGCTAGGTAAGTTGTAAATGGATTTACAAAGTCAGGGTAAGCTTTAAACTGATCTAGATTTGAATAATTTTTCTTTAGAGCATCTTTAATTTTTGCATTACTAAGTGTTTTAGAAAATCCAGTATTTTTCTTACCATCTTTTCCTTTTACTTCTTTTTCTTTTTTCTTTTTATTTATCGCTTTTTTTTGTTGACCAATTAACTTAGCATAAGTATTTTTTGCACGTCTTTGACGATCTATTGCACGATTTAATTCAATACGAGCTGAACCAAACTTTCCTAATGCCATATAGTCAATAGCTTTATACGTATTTACCATGATAGATTCATTAATTGTCGCATGATAGTCAATTGCAGCATCATTAATAGCAAGTTTTGCGATATAGTCTGCTATATTTCCAGCTATTGCTTCTTCGTGATGAAATTTTATAATTTCTTCTGATTCATTTAAAAGTGCAAGACTTCCGGTATAGTTATGGTCAAATAATAAACTATTTCCCGCGTAAAGAGTTGGTAGTAAGTTGGCCTCATCAAGCTTTGCTTCTTTATCTTTATCTTCACATGCTAAAGCAGCAGCTTCACCATATGCACCAGCTATAAACTTTTCATCTTGAGCCTTAGCATTTGTACTATCGATACCTATTGCTGCAGTCATATTTGATATACAACCTGTAAAAACTAAAGGAGCTATAGCACCTAGTATTACATATTTAACATTTCTAGTCACTTTACTAAACACATCTAATTTTGATTTCATTTACATCCCTAAATTTTAATTATATTTATAATACTTTTTTTTGCTTATATAACATGTCTTTTAATGGATTCTAGTATATTAAATTAGAATGTGTTTCAATTCTATTCATTTACATTAAATAATGTTAAGACATTCCATATATAAAGTTCACAACTTTTAGGGTCAAGCCAAATATCTTTTATGTCACTATCTTCAACATTACTTTCACTTTTCGTTATTGATGATCGTTCAAATAAATTACCAGTAGTATTATTATTTAATATCGATAATGACTCGTATTCAGAATTTAGTTTTACTTTTTTTCTTTTCGCCAGTGATGATTTTGCTAAAAACGTAGCAATTTCTTTTTGTTCTTCAAAACTCATCCCCTCTTCTTTTTCTGCAATACCAACACTTCCATACATTTGATTTTGATTAGGACGGAAAAACCATATAGGCTTATTTTGATAAAGATCTGATTTTGTATTGATAGTTTCCAATACAGTTGGGGAATAGCATCTACTTTTCATAAGTATGGACTTATCAAAAGCTGTAGTTTTGAAGGTAGGTAATATAAGTGCATCTTTCATAACTTTTTGTGCTTGAGGACTATGAATGAGAACATACAATCTACGATCTTTTGTAAAATATGCATCTAGTTGGTAGCTTTCACTTAAAAGAGTATCTGATAGAGTTGTAATTTTACTATATTGTTTTTTTGTAAGAGTCTTTTCACTTGTTTTTAAGTTATTTTCAAATGAAGAGGTAATATATGATTTTATATTATGTGCCAAATCATTTTTTGCCTGATTTACAGCCGATATGTGTTGAGTATAGATACCTTGAAAATTCACAGGGCTAGAACCAACTGCATAGGCTGTATCAAGTGTATTTACCCAACTTGGAAGATCCTCAGGGGTTTTTACCTTTGGACTAACAGTAGCCGTACAACCTGTGAAAGTATAAACTATGGTAAGTAAAAGTAAACTATAAATATTACTCATCTCTATACAGAGTGCCCCTTGCAACTTCCACATTATCCTTATTAAATTGCATAAAAAGAAGTTGTGTATTATTTATCTTTTTTAGTTCAACAAAATGCTCATCTACACATTTATTTTTACCATATGTAAGACTCTCTTTAAATTTTACTAAACGAGCACCCTTTTCTTGGATTATAAGGTCACCACCACAATTTAAAGAGTTATAATTAACACTGACGAGTCCACTATCTTCTATATCAATATTAACATCTCCACTACCACCATTAGAACGCATGATAAACCCATTCCATTGACCGTAAAAACCACGTTTTACCTTCTTGATTTGCTCACGTGAAGTGCTAATAGTGCTTTGAGTAATAAGATTCTTTTTAGTTGAAGTTTTTTTAACATTATCTAAGGAATAATCTAATAAATCTTCATCTGTTGCATAAGCTGTAATAGTTACTACTAATTCACCAAATTTTTCACCATTTTTAAAAATAGGTTCATCTTTAACATGAATAATACCACCAGATTTTTGACTAACTACATCATTTAAAACTCTACCATTAACCATAACAGTTTCAGACGCAATTGACTCACCATATATCTCTTTAGATGCTTCTTGTTTTACTTTTTTAAGAG
>JAOFSE010000001.1 GCA_028044295.1 Sulfurimonas sp. | reverse complement strand
TCCAAATATAAGAGGTTAATAAAAATTAAATTTTAAACCCAATAACAGTAACATCATCATTAGTCTCTTCATTAACTTGATACTCTTGAAGTTTATATAATAACAACTCTTGTTGTTTTGCAAATGTTTCATGTTGATTTTCAATTATCAAACTTGCAAAACGTTTTTTCCCCATTGGAAAACCTTTTTCACCACCATTTTGGTCAAGGTATCCATCTGTTGTGCAATAAAATTTCATTCCTTCTTTTACTTCTATGATATGTTCTTTAAATTCATAGTTCCCATCAGACTTTTTATATCCAATAGAGTGACGATTCCCTTTTATAGTTTTTAATTCTTCATCTTCTATATAAAAAAGAGCTGTTTCAGCTCCTGCGAATTTAATTATGTTCTCTTTTTTATTGTAATAAATAATTCCACCATCAAATCCAGCATTAGAGACACTCTCTTCAGTTTCTTGTTGCAGAAGCTTTTTCATAGTTCTATTAAAGTAACTTAGTATCCAAGCTGGGCTTACATCTATATTTTCATCATTTTCGATTTTACTTATGACTTGTCTTTCTATTGCTTTAACTAGCATGGTTACAAATGCTCCAGGTACACCATGTCCTGTACAGTCTATTACTAGAAGAAGACACTCATCTTTGTCTCTTAGCTCTTCAAACAAATATATATCTCCACCAACTATATCTTTTGGTTGCCATATAGTGAAATAATCAGCAAAGTAATGTTTAAATACATTATTATCAGGAATAAGTGCCCCTTGAATTAAAGAGGCATATTCTATAGATTCTCGGGTATGTTTATTGACAGCTTCAATCTCTTGCTTTGCTTTTTCCATTTCTGTAATATTTGTAAATACTGCAGACTTTAGTCCTTCTTCTCCAGGTAATTTAGCTGCAGTAACAGAAAATATAAAGTCTGAACTTCCCATGCTTATCATAGCTTTATGCGTATGACCATATGATCGTGATATAACATAATCTATCCAAGATTCCCTACCATTTTCACCCATTTTTACTTGTAAATATTCTTCAGGTGCATTTACATTAAAGGTTTCACATATACATTTAGATTCATACTCTTTTATAAAGTCTTCAATACTATCAATCGCAAAAAAGTCATAAAATGTTTCATTTGCTGTTACTAAAGTCTCTCCATCTGTTGTGATGATTAATTGTTCTTGTGAGTCCAAAAGAGTCTGAACAAATTGTTTTTGTTGATCAATTTCGTGTTGTTGTTGTTGTGAAATTTTTTCTGCTTTTTTACGATCTGTTATATCACGATAAACAACAACTACTCCTGATAATATTTGATTTTGAATAATTGGTGTCGTTGAGTATTCAACTGTAATCGTACTTCCATCTTTACACCACAAGAGTTCATTGTCAACTGTTCGAGAAATTCCATCTTTGGAAGTTTTATACATAGAACATTCCTCCATTGGAAGGACAATTCCATCTGGATATTTTTGATGTAAGTATAAATGCATCTCTTTACCAATCATCTCCTTTTCTGTATATCCAAGCATAGAATGTGCGGCAGGGTTGATAAAAGTTATTTTTCCATCATTGTCTAATCCAACTATTCCATCATTGACTGAGCTTAAAATTAGTTTACGTTGTTCTTCAGAAGTGCGTATTTGTTCAGCATGTTCTTTAACTAAAACTTTGAGCTCATTTGCATAGTCAGACATACCATTAAAATCAACAACTTCGACTGTTTCATCACCTACAACCCAAGCGTCATGACCTGAAGGAAACCATGAAACATCTCCAGGCTTACAAATATATTCTTTGCCGTCATCCATTTTAAAAGCTAACTGTCCAGACAAATGGTATTGAAAATGAGGTGCCTCACAACTACATGTTTGAACAAGAGGTTGTACTGATTTTGACCAAATCCAACCTGGTTCAAATATAGCACGACCAATTTCAGAACCTGCTACATTTATAAGCTCCAGTCTTCCATTTGGAAATATTCGTACTTCATCTGGGTTGTTAAAACTTTTTATGTCAACCTTTGCTGTTTTATCCATATCTTTCCTTTAGTTGTGCAATATCTACTCTAATATTAAATTAAGTTCTCAACTTTCGCACATAGATTCCACTAAATCCACGAACTTAAATTGATTATTAAAGCCCATAAATAGCCACTTTTAAGTATAATTTTGTGACCACAACATCAAAAATACAAGGTTATTTTATGGAACTTGACAATTATATACAAACTGCAGTGAGAAGCATATTAAAGAATCCAATACTTGAAGTGTTAATAGAGATAAAAATCACAAAAATACTCAAGCAGAGCAACTTCATTAAACGAGATGTTGGCTATCCACCATTTCAAATAATCTTACACTTCGTTTATATGTTAGTGATGCAAAAACGCCAGTCAACATTTATAAAAAAGAGCGATAGTGCATTTGGTAAAGATTCCTATTACAGATTTATAAAAGAGAGTCGTTACAACTGGAGAAAGTTTTTAATGCTCAGTACTACTACACTTTTGCAAAAAATAAAATCACTACATAAAGATGGTGAACATCGTTTACTATTTATTGATGATACAGTAGAAGCTAAAAGAGGTAAATATATTGAAGGAAGCTGTAAATATATTTGGAGTAATAAAGAACATAGAAGTATCAATGCACTCAATATTGTATCTCTAAATTATGCAGATACACATTCAACTTTTCAGCTTGATTTTTCAATAAAAATGAATGATAGTAATAGAAAAGATATTTCGGAGTTCACAACAAAGTTACATCACAGAAGTAATGCATATTATCGAAAAAGTGAAATTACTAAAGGAAAAAATATACTAGCTATTGAGATGCTAGAAAGAGCTTTGGATAGCGGTGTTGATGCAGACTACTTGCTCGTAGATAGCTGGTATGCTAAACCAAACTTCATAAATCAAGCTAATGAACTTGGAATGCCTGTCATTGCCAGACTTCCAAACAATAAACTTATTTGGAATTTTAAGGCTAAACATAAAACACTTAATTCAATCTACGAAAATTTAAAAAATATTCGTCACAAGCAGAGCGGTAAACATGGAAAAATATCTTACAAATATTTCGATGCAATTGTAGAACATGATATTCTTGGGAAAGTAAAATTAGTGTTTCTCCACACAGGTAAAGACTTACTTGTTTTTATCTCTACGGACATAATTATATCAGCTAAAGAAATTTTAGCAACTTATAAAAAGAGATGGAATATAGAACAAGGATATAAAGATTTACGAAACCTGTTCGGCTTAGGAAAAGAAGAGAATCGTATCTATGAATCTTTGATTGCGAAGATTACACTCTCAATGTTCGCTTACAATCTTGTAAGCTATATCAACCGTATAAAACATGAGCCTCAAACCCTTGGAGAACTCTTTAGAGATTTAGAATGTGAACTTGAGACTCTTGCAATATCTATGCAACTCTTTATAAAAATACTTACTAAAATCTCTGAAATAGGAAATGTTGTCAAGGAGAATAAAGATTTACTACAGATTATCGCTGTACTCAGTGCTTATACTCAAAAAGAGTTGGGTTTTATGTGCGAAAGTTGAGTTAAGTTTTCAAATATTTAAAACTTCAGTCCTAAAACTGTTACATCATCACTTTGGATAGCGTCAGAATATTTCTGTAAATTCATCCTCAGCTTTTTGACATTGTGCCAAATTATCAAACGGAACATAGTTTCTCTCAAGCCATTTTGCATTAGTGTCAATGGCAAATGGTACTAATATTGACCATTTATTTGGAAAGGCACCTATCACTTTAGTTCTGCGTTTAATCTCCTTGTTAAATCTCTCTAGTACATTAGTAGAGTGTAGCTTTCTCCTATGTGTTTTAGGAAATGTTAAGTAAGTACAACTGTCATATAAATTATCCATCAGAAACATAGCGAGTCTTGGTTTAGAATCTTCATAAGTTGCACAAAGTGTAGGTTTTGGAACTTTTACTTCTTTTTTAGAGACAGCTGAAAAAGGTGTTCCAAATATAAGAGAAGTTGGGAAAGGACTATACTTGTGTTTGCTAAGAAGACGAGATTTGGAAAACATTTCTAGATTCAGACTAATAAAATCATTATTTGACGAAAAATGGTCTAAATCAGTCTAAAACTGTAAGATACAATATATCTCATATATTGATGAATCAACAGTTAGATTGACTTTGATTACATATTATTTATGATATACTTTATAATATAAATTTTGGATATGAAGTAATGAATAGTTTAGATAAACCTTTTGATTATACATTTAAAAATTTTGTAGAATCAGCACCTGTACTTTGCCTGGCTGCTGATTCTAACTTTATAACAACATATGTAAATCCATTCTATGAAAAAATTCACAATATTACTCTCGAGCAGGCTATAGGTAAACATATAAGAGATATAATTGGAGAAGAAGGCTTTCATGATAACTTAGAGTATTATAAAAGAGCTTTGAAAGGTTATAAAGTTGAACGTAAAGGTAGTTTTGAAAAAATCGATGGTTCAGTACATCATTATCATGCAATTTACTCACCAATTTATACCAATAAGGAAGTAGTTGGTCTTACTGGAGTTGTTTTAGATATCACTTCTGAAGTAGAAATTGAAAAGCAAAAAGAATTCACACAAACCCTCATAGATACTCAACACCAGATGATAATAACAACAAATGGTAAAGAACTTGTTACGGCCAATGAGAGGTTTTATGATTTCTTTGCAGTAGATGATGTGAATGAGTTCATGGAAAGTTATGATGCGAGATGCATATGTGACACATTCAATACAAATGCTCCTGATGGGTATCTGCAGGTTAAAATGGGAAGAGAAACTTGGATAGATTATGTTATATCTCACTCATTTGGAGAAATACATAAAGCGATGATAACAAGAGATGGGAATGATTTTATTTTCTCTGTAACTGCAGCTAAACTATCTGGTAATGAAGGACTCAAATCAGCAGTATTTACAGATATTACTGATATGGAAAAAGCTCAAACAGAACTCTCCTTAGAAGAGAAAAAGTTTCGTTCTTTAACAGAAGGCTCTATAGATTCAATAATGCGATTTGACGGGGAATATCGACATCTTTATGTAAATCCTGCCACTGCTGAACTTACAGGTATTCCTGCTGAACTATTCTTAGGTAAAACGCATGAAGAGATGGGCTTTCCTCTAGATTTTTGTAAAACATTAGATGATGCGATAGATGTAGTTTTCCAAACAAAAGAAAGTCATAGAATTGAATTCTTACTACCAAGTGGAATTTGGATAGACTGGATGTTATTTCCAGAAATTGACAATGATGATGTTATTGCAGTTATGACCACTGCTAGAGATATAACAAAACAGAAAGAAAACGAAATAGAGATTAATGATGCAAAAAATCAGATTGAAGATATTCATAGACATACTCAAGAGTCCATAGAATATGCATCACTCATACAAGGTGCACTCATACCTGACAACACAGCATTTAAAAACTACTTTCAAGATTATTTCGCAATCTGGCATCCAAAAGATGTTGTTGGTGGGGATATCTATCTATTTGAAGAGTTACGAGACAGTGATGAGTGTTTACTGATGGTAATTGATTGTACAGGTCACGGTGTAGCAGGAGCCTTTGTTACCATGCTTGTAAAAGCTATAGAGAGACAGATAATTGCTAAGATAAACAATGATCACTCCATAGAAGTGAGTCCAGCATGGATACTTGCATACTTCAACAGAAAGATGAAACAGCTTCTCAACCAACACAACAAAGAGAGTATGTCAAATGCAGGTTTCGATGGAGGAGTTATCTACTTTAACAAGAAAGAAAACATTCTTAAGTTCGCAGGTGCAGAGACACCACTATTCTATATAGAAGATGAAGAACTAAAAATGATAAAAGGAAACCGCCATTCTATAGGTTATAAGACTTCAGACAGTGAGTATGAGTTTAAAGATCATATTGTAGAGACAAGAGAGAATATGAGCTTCTACCTTACAACAGATGGCTACCTTGATCAAAATGGCGGAGAGAAAAGTTTCCCATTTGGTAAGAAGAGATTTAAAGCTATCATAGAAGAGTATCACACTGAGAGTATGGCAGATCAGCAAGGGTTCTTTCTCAATGAATTAGAGGCTTATCAAGGTGATGAAGAGACAAATGATGATGTGGCTGTTGTTGGGTTTAAGATTTAAAAGGAAAGGAATGTTTAAACGAATAAGAGGTTATAATAATACTGCTAAAGTTGTTGTTGTGACCTCTATACTAAATACACAAACAGTTAAAGGGATAGATAATGGACATACATGAAGTACAGAAGATGGTGGATAAAGATGGGATTGTCTTTTTAAGCTATGGTGGTTATCTATCTCAGACCTTAATAACCGGTATGACAGAAGCTCTTGAAAAAGAAGCGGAAGACAATGGTATAAACATGACCCAATCAAACAACATATTTACTATATTTATAGAACTATCTCAAAATATGATGAATTATTCAAAAGAGATTGATAGTGATAAGACAAGGTCACATGGCTTAATTCTTGTTACCAAAGATAGCGACTTCAACTATCATATACATAGTCAAAATGTTGTTTCACAAAAAGATAAAGATATTATAGAACCAAAGTTGGAAGAGATTCAATCTTTAGATAAAGACCAACTCAAAAAACGATATAGAGAATTACGTAAAAGTGGTCAAAATACACATGGAAAGGGTGGAGGAATAGGCTTTTATGAGATAGCAAAAAGATGTGATGAGATAGAATATGCTTTTAAACAAATCAATGAAAACAGATACTATTTCCACATAAAAACCACAACATTGACAAAAAAAGGAAAATAATAAATGGAAAATTTAAGACTAGAAGCAACAAAGTACACACCGGAAATTAATCTTAATATAGATGGAACAGTATCTTTAGTAGGAAAGTCATATCCAGAAAATACTTTTGAATTTTATGCTCCTATGATGGATTGGTTAGAAAAGTATTTTGGAGATGAGAGTGGCAGAAAAGTAGTTGTGAATATGGAAATCATCTATTTTAATTCAAGTTCTTCAAAACTCTTTTTTGATTTCTTTGACTTACTAGAAGAGAATAGTTCGGAGAATAGTATAGAAATCAACTGGATCTATGATGAAGAAAATGAGAGTGCAGAGGAAGCTGGAGAAGATTTTATAGAGGATTTTGAGGAGTTAAACATTAAGCTCGTACAAAAGTAAGGGAACAACTATGGAAAGTCATGACAATAAAGTAATTGCAGAGATTGAAGATTTACAAACGAGGTTTACTAAAACAACAAATAAGCTGATTAAAGATGTAAAACGTCAAGAAAAAATAATGATGCAAAGTGATAAACGTCAGCAAAAAGAATATGATGAGTTGCAAAAAAAGCTTGCAGAAGTAGAGGCCTTACAAAAAGAGATAGAAGCAACTCAAAAAGAGGTTGTTTTTACTATGGGTGCTATTGGTGAAAGCCGTTCTAAAGAGACTGGGAACCATGTTAAAAGAGTTGCTGAGTATTCTTATCTTTTAGCAAAATACTATGGACTACCAGAAAAAGAGTGTGAAATGTTAAAACAGGCTTCACCAATGCATGACATAGGGAAAGTAGCCATCCCTGATTCTGTACTCAATAAACCAGGTCGATTCAATGATGAAGAGAGAGCAATTATGGATACACATGCGGAGTTAGGCTATGATATGTTAAATCACTCAGATCGTCCATTATTAAGGGCTGCGTCCATAGTGGCATATGAACATCATGAAAAATGGAATGGAACGGGTTATCCAAATAAAACTGCTGGTAAAGATATTCATATATATGGACGTATAACAGCACTTGCTGATGTTTTTGATGCTTTGGGTTCAGATAGAGTGTATAAAGAAGCTTGGGATGACGAAAGAATATTTAACCTCTTCAAAGAAGAGAGAGCTGAACATTTTGACCCTCAGCTTATAGATATTTTCTTTGATAACCTTGATCAATTTTTAGAGATAAGAAACTCCCTGAAGGATACGATAGAGTAATGTTATATCA
This sequence comes from Sulfurimonas sp., assembly GCA_028044295.1. GTDB lineage: Bacteria > Campylobacterota > Campylobacteria > Campylobacterales > Sulfurimonadaceae > Sulfurimonas. The sequence goes on along the minus strand of JAOFSE010000001.1, from coordinate 297,995 downwards.
ATATGTTAAACGCTATTTAAAAAAGACTTTCGGAGAAGCAAGAGATGATTTTAATTGGGACACACTTAATAACATTCATTTTTCCACTTATATTGAGGGAAGATATAACAATGATGACTTACTAAAAGAAAGCTCAGAAATAAAAGAAGCACTTAAAGATTTTCTTGCCTGTTATAATAATTGACATAAAGACTTTGTCAAGAAAAAGAATAGTAAATTTATAAATTCAATAACCTGTAGGTTTTGGAACTTTAATTTAATTTATATAAGTAAAAACTGTTTAGATGTTTTAAAATTTGAGGTAATAAATACTAGGTGCCTCTTTTTAGGTGGTACTGGAGAGGGGATTTGAACCCCTAAGCCTTGCGGCAGTGGATTTTGAATCCAATTGCCCATCCAGTGATATATACAATTAATATTTGTGTTATTCTTTTTATATGATTTATCTTGTTCATATTACTTGCACCAATCCTTTACTTTAGTCCTACCATCATACCGAACAGCGAGTTTAGAGTCAATAAGTGTCTAAGACAAGTTCACGTCATCTACAAATACATCAGCAACGATTCTAAAGTACTTACCACGCTTCATATTACGAAGTTCAATGACTTTAGCACCTCTAAGCATGAATACAGTCTGCTTCTTTGCTTTTAATGCCAATACCTTCTCTAGCTCATACTTGCCTTTAATCTCTGGCGCATCAATACCATTGACTATTATAGACATTCGGTGACCTATTAGGGGAGGGGAGACTTTGATGTTTACTCTAAATGTATCTGCATCATAGACTGATGTTACAATTTGTAAATAAAAGTACCCTAAGTTAGTACCCTATAAAATTAAAAATAAGCCTATAGTTGGGAGTTGTAGAGGCATTACTATGGGTTACTTAAACCCATTTTTAACCCTTAATTGTGCATATGAAATAATTTTGTAATAATATCTAAAAGTTACTTAGATTATGTACTTTTAATCTCTTTTGTAAGCATATATCCACCTACTAGTATAGTTAATATACCTACTATTTGTTGAGAACTAGGTACTTCATTCAAATAAAAATATGCAAAAGAAATGGTCATAGGTGGGACTAAGGCTATAAGAGCACTTACTTTTGTCACGCTGATTCTATGTAGTGCTTCCATCCATAATATTTTTGACACACCAAAGATTAAAAATCCTATCATACCTATATATGGAAGTGCATTAAGAAAGTCGTCATAAGATGAAGTGTCTTCAAATATATATGCTAAAAAGCTTATTACTGGTAGTGCTACTATAGTTCTAAAACCTAATATTGTCTCAGAAGAACAAAATTTTCTAGCTCTTTTTGAGTACATATTTGCGATAGGTGCTATGATAGCTACAATTAGTATCAGTAAGTCTCCCTTATTTAACTTGAGTTCTTCTGGCAAAAGTATAGTAACCGCTCCAACAGCCATTACAAATGCACCTATAGTATGTAGTGTGTCCATCTTCTCTTTACCAAAAACATTAAAGTAAAGATATGCAAAAAAGAGCTGTAAAAATAGAATAACAGACATGTTGGTTGCTGTAGTGAATTGTAGTCCTATAAAGACTAAAGAGAAGAGGGTAGTAATCCAAAAAGTAGTTAGTAGTAAGTCTTTGTAAGCATCTCTATTTTTGAGTTCAACAAATAGGTTTTTCTTGTACATAATTATAAGGAAAAAAATTAAAGATATAAATAGTGAATAAGCATATAAATGCATAGGAGAAATATAAGCAAGTGCAAATATGGAAAGAATTGGAAACCAACTCTCCATAATGGAGAGTCCTACCATAAGTAGTTCTCCTTCTCTTTCTTTTGTCATATTATTTTATGTTTTGTAGGTAGTTGGTAACCATTCTTACACCAGCACCAGTCCCACCGTAACCATTACAGTCCCAAGGGCTTTCAGTGTATGCAGATCCAGCTATATCAAAATGCATCCATTTTTCTTTATTCTCTTCTCTTACAAACCTGTCTAAAAATAGACCTGCTGTAATAGCTCCACCATAAGGTTTTGAAGCCGTGTTAGATATATCCGCGATTTCACTTTTAAGAAGTTTTTTAAGATGTTTGTTAAATGGAAGTGAACCTACTAGCTCACCAGAGTTAGATCCTGCTCTTAAAATATCGTGTTTTATTTTATTGGAGTGTCCCATTAATCCAGTAGTATATTGTCCAAGAGCAACCATACATGCACCAGTTAGTGTTGCAAAATCAAATATTTTATCTGCTGAAACGGTGTCTTGCGCATAGTCAAGTACATCTGCAAGTACTAAACGACCTTCTGCATCTGTATTTCTAACTTCAATAGTTGTCCCACTTCTAGACACCAGAACATCATCAGGTTTATAAGCATTTCCACCTATCATGTTTTCAACGGCACCGATAAAGGCATGTACTTCAATATCTAGCTTTAATTCACTAACTGCTTTTATAATTCCAAGAACTGCACATGCTCCAGCTTTATCCATTTTCATTGTAACCATTGACGTTGCAGGTTTTAAACTGAGTCCACCACTATCGTATGTTAGGCCTTTACCTACAAGTGAAATTACTTTTTTAGGGTTAGCTGGTTTATATGATAAATGAATCAAAGCACTTCCATGAATAGATGCACGACCAACTGCTAGCATTGAACCCATTTTTTCTTTTTCTAAGTCATTCTCTTGAAGTATATTACATCCAAGTGAATTATCAGATGCAAGTTTCTCTGCTAAAGTAACCATAGTTTGGGGGTTAAGTTCTTGTGGAGCTTGATTTACTATATCTCTAGTAAAACATGTTGCCTTGGCAATTATCATAGAGTCATTAAAAGTTTTACCAATGAATTTTGCATCTAAGTCATTAACAGCAAGAAAGATATTAGATAAAGCTATCTCTTTTGGTTTTGATTTATACTCATTGTATTCATATCCACCAAGAACTATACCTTCAACTAAGCCAGCTAGAGAATCATTATCTATAATGCTTACCTTGGCAGTTGTGTAGTTTGAAGACTTTAAAGCTTTAATTGCGATTACACTAGCGCTCCTAATATCATCACTCTCTTTGGTCTCAACACCACATAGTAAAATTCTTTTTTCGTGTAAGAAAAGTTTAGAGTCTTGCTCAGCTTTAAATCCTGATAGTTTGATTAGTTCTTTGTCTGCATGTAGCTCTAAATCATCACTGCTCAAAAGTAGTACTGTTACATCTGCTGATATATCTGATATATTTTTATTTAAAAGTTCTATATTCATATTGTAATCCATTATTTTATTTTATGACTTAGATAGTATCGAAATATTATGAATATACTAGAATTGAATCATAATACTCCACTTTATTTAAAGTGCTCTTTTTGAAATCAGATTCATTGCTCATGATTAAGCTTTCTATGTCTAATTGCTTAATCATAGACAAAATTTCACTATCAAAATCATATATAAGTACATACCTTTTTATAGTTTCAGGCCAATGAATAGCTGACATATTTTCTTGTGCAGACTTTTCCATTTCCATTAGGTATGACAGTTTAAATACAAGGCTAATAGAATCTTCTAAATAGTTTACTACAAGGTATTTATCGAGCTTGTTGTAAACTTCTTGAGTATTTCCATCTTTTGCAGACTCTAAAGCAAATTGTTTAGTTTCATTATAAATTTTATGATAGTTTATAAATGACCTAAAGTTTTCAAGTTCAACATTGTTACTTACGGATGCATATACACCTTCTACATCATCAGCCTCAATATAATTTAGCATATCTTCTTTGGACTTTATAGACTCTAAATGATCATCTGCTTTCTCTTTAAAGGGTGTAAAATCTTTTAAGTATGTAGCTATTGGTTTAGCTTTTTCAAAGTCTTCTTTCTGCTCTAAATCTAGTAACTTTAAATATGTTTGATGACCAAGTTGAGTAACTTTTTCAAATAGAGCTTCCTCTGTTAGAAAAGGCTTTTTACCAGCAAGTATAAAGTATAGTTTGAAGTTTCTAGCTTTTACTAATTTTTGCGCTCTAATAAAGTGTTTATAATTCGTGATTAGATTGTCAACTTGAGACTTCTTAGAATTTATACTAGAGTACCTTCTGAGTGTATCAATAGCTTTTTGTGAAGACTCCATATCATCTTTAGAAAACATTTGTTTACAAACTTGATATACTTTTTGCCATTTTAGTTCTATGGTGTTATACTCTTTCATATCTTTTAAGTATTCATGATCGTCAGCAAATTTGAAGGCTAAGATATCTTTCTCATCTTTAATGAGTTGCATAAAGTACTCAATATCTTTTTTATTAGAACTTAAAAATCTATACTCTTCTTCTTTTTTATGGTCAAAGAAAAAAGGTGTAACGAGTTTAAGAGCCTCTTCTACATTGTTTTGCACTAGTCTGTCTTTAGCAATATCTAAAACTTGTTCCCAAACTTTGTCATACTTTTTAACACTTTTATGTGTTAGCAGAAAAATATTTTTCTCCATTAGCTTAGTAGCTTCTTCGAATTTATCTAGCTTTAGATTTAACTCAAACTCTTTTGATAAATAATCAGTGTTAATAAGTTCTAATCTACCATTCACATAACCAATAAAAAGTTTGTTATTATGAAATAGCATACTCTTAATACCGATATATTGAGTACTAATTTTTTTTACTAGTTCAAGATTCTCACTGTTTATTAGGTATAAATTTGTCCCTCTAGTGCCAACTAGTACGTGATTTTCTGGAAGTTCTATTATTTTACTTGGCCATTCATCAAGCTCAAATTCTGTATATACTAGTTCATTGCTTGATGAGTCGTACTTAAATATACGTTTATCTCTTGTAATACCTGCTAATGTATTTGTGTCATTTAAAAATATGGAATCTTCAATAACATCAGTTAATGTTGAGTCGGAAAGTTTTTTATTAGAGTCAAGGTCGTATATCAATACTGTTTTATCGTATGAGCATATTGCACTATATCTATCATTATGTGAAAATGATATAGATGATATAGAGTCTGCCCTTGGTTCTAAACTAAGAATTACCTTCTTAATATTTAAATCATAGAAAAAAGCTTTTCCATCTTCATCACCTATAGCTAGCAAGCCTGAATTATGAGAAAAACTTGCAAAACTAACAGAGTTTTCATGTAGGGTTAGTGAGTCCTTACCAACTAGTTTGTTGTTTTTCATAGTAAACAGTAGGCCTGAATGGTCACCATATAAAGATATATATATTTTAAGGTGATCACTAAGAGCATACGACTTATCGTAAGTGTGTCTATTGTCTTGCTTTTTGCTAAGCATATGCTTATGCAGTATAGACATGTCTTGTAGGGAATAAGCATTAAGCAAATAGTTGGAGTCTAGTATTTGAACTTCATCATTTGAAATGTTTATGGCGCTAACAGCAGAACTAACTTTGATACTCTTAATTATATTTATCATATTGAAAACGACTTAAATATCATCATTTGGATGAAAGCAGACGATATAAAGTTCTTCATCCTGGTCTTCAATTTTTTTAATATGAACAAAGTATTCTACATCAATATCATATTTTCGAATAAGGACTTTTGTTTGACCCTCAGAATTTAATGCAACTTCTTTCCAGTCAAGAATTCCATCATCATATACATACTCTTCATTTTCTATAAAACAGTTACCAAGATAACCACCAACAACAGAGTTTGAAAATTCTCTAAAACTTGAGTTAGAAACTTTTATGATAGAGTCTTTGTCGACAATAGCCGTTGCTAGTGGAATCAACTCAACAGTATCTTGTAGCTGAGTTTCTAATGCGTTGTTTACCGTTGAGTTAATTAAGTCTATTCTGCTTTCGTTGTCAATCAACTCTTTTTTACTAGTGTAGTGTCTAAGATATAAGTTTACTTTATTTAAAAATTGATACTTTTCCAATGGCTTAATGGTGTAATCAATCCTACCTAGAGAATAGTTATTATCTATATATTCTTGAGGATTGAACTCATTAGTTATAAACATGGTTGGTATGTTAGGTGTGTTAGATTTATGTGTACGTATATAGTGCACGAGTTCAAACTTCTCTTCACCAATATCTGTATCTATAATAATTAGATGAATGTCATTTGCATCGCCAATCGCTTTAGCTTCTTCTACGGTGGTAGCTCTTATGATGTTTACGTGTAAAATAAGTTCTAACTCACCGATCATTGATTCTACAGTAGAGATATGTTTTACTGATTTATCTATAATTAATATATTAGCAATCATTATATAGCCTTTGCAAGTTATTTTAACATATTGAAACTTTAATATAAAATAACACGTTAGTTATTTTTACAGAGTATGACTCTAATTAGTTAAAATGTAATATATTTTTAGCTTGAATCATATCTTTGTCACCACGACCGGACATGTTTACAATAACTAGCTTATCTTTTATATTTGGCATTTTTTTCAAATATGCAACTGCATGTGCACTCTCAAAAGCAGGAATTATTCCCTCTTTACGAGATAGCCATACAAATGCATCTAGTGCTTCTTGGTCGGTTGCATTGTCATAAGTTATAGACTTGTTATCACTATGAAAAGAGTGCTCTGGCCCAATACCAGGGTAGTCTAGTCCTGCACTAATAGAGTGAGCCTCAATTATTTGACCATCTTCATCTTGTAGAGTATAGCTCATTTGTCCATGAAGTACACCTGGACGACCTTTTTTAAGTGAGCATCCATGTTTGTCAGTATCAAGGCCTAGACCACCAGCTTCTATGCCTATACACTCAACTTCTTCATCCTCTAGAAAGTGTTGAAACATTCCGATTGCATTTGAACCACCACCAATACATGCAATAACATGGTCTGGAAGACGATTCTCTTTTTCAAGAATTTGCGCTCTAGCTTCATAACCTATGATAGCTTGAAAGTCTCGAACCATCATGGGATATGGATGTGGACCAGCAACTGTGCCAATTATATAAAATGTATCTCGTGCATTTGTAACCCAGTGACGTATAGCATCATTCATAGCATCTTTAAGTGTGCATGAACCACTTTCTACAGCATTAACTTTTGCGCCAAGAAGTTTCATACGAAATACATTGAGCTCTTGGCGTTCTACATCTTTTGCACCCATAAATATTTCACACTCTAAATCAAGTAGGGCACATATAGTAGCTGTTGCAACACCATGTTGTCCTGCACCAGTTTCAGCTATAACTTTTTTATAACCAAGTCTTTTTGCCATGAGTCCTTGAGCGATTACATTGTTTACTTTGTGAGCACCAGTATGATTTAAGTCTTCTCTTTTAAAGTATATTTTTGCACCAAGTTCTCTAGAAATATTTTCAGCAAAATAGAGTGGGCTAGGGCGACCAACATAATCTTTTAAGTAGTAGTGAACTTCACTCCAGAACTCTTTATCAAAACGGATACTCTCATACTCTTCTTTTAGTTTTAAAAGAGCTGGCATTAGTGTTTCGGGAACGTATCGTCCTCCGAAAATACCAAAATGACCATTTTCATCAGGATCGTATTTTGAAGCAGATGGGATGTACATTAGTTAACCTCTATAAGTGAGTAAACTTGAGTTTTTTCTTCTAGTTTTTTGATACCATCTAAAAATGCAAGTCCTATTACAAAGCAACACTCAACAGTGTTTGCGCCAGTTTGGTTTACTAATGTTGCCGCTGCATTTGCAGTCCCGCCAGTAGCTATTAAATCATCAAGTATTAGTACCCTTGCACCTTTTTTCTCTCCAAAAGCGTCTATATGTACTTCTATTTCATCAACACCATATTCTAGCGCGTATTTTTCGCTGATAGTTGTATATGGAAGTTTCCCTTTTTTTCTAATCGGTACGAAGCCAAGTCCTAACATCTGTGCAAGTGCAGCACCAAATATAAAGCCACGAGCATCAATACCTGCTATATAGTCAAGGTTATACTCTTTGTAGCGTTGATATAGGTGATTCATAAGTACACCGTATGCTTCTTTGTTATTTAAAAGGGTAGTTATGTCTTTAAATACTATTCCTTCTTTTGGAAAGTCTTTTATGTCTCTTATAGAGTCTTCAATAATTTTTCTTTCTGTATTACTTAGTGTCATGGTGTGTTCCTTTATAAAAGAGCGTCTATACGACTCTCTAGAGATTTAATTTTACTATTTAGACGTTCTACTTCATGTCTATGTTTAGTATTTCTAGTTTTTAGAACTTTAAGCTCATTCCTTAGTTTTGTTAACTCATCACTAAGTATATCTACATTACCAAGAGCACGCTGTAGTTGAATCTGATACTTTCTTATTAGTATTTCAGCCTCTTGTAGAGTCATTTTCATCAACTCGTTACTTCTTTGTTCCTTGTTCGTAATACTTTTAAAGTAAAACATCTTTACAAATAGATAAGCAGATAGTACTGATAGTATTGTTAGTAGTGACCATTCCCAAAACATAGGCAAATTCCTTTTATTTTCTAAGAGTTTATATTTTCTATTTTTTCAACGCGACCAGTGTGTCTTCCACCATCAAAGCTAGATGCTATCCAAGAGTCAAGTATAGATTCTGCAACACCTTTTCCAACTATTCTTTCCCCAAAGCATAATATATTTGCATCATTATGTCCACGAGCAACAGAAGCAGTATAAGCATCATGACAAAGTGCAGCACGTATACCTGTATGTCTATTAGCAGCCATACTCATGCCAATTCCAGAACCACATATAAGGATTCCATGAGAAGAGCTGTCGGCTAAAACTGCTTCTGAGACCTTAACAGCATAGTCAGGGTAATCAACTCTGTCCTTGCTAAATGGTCCTAGGTCAATAACTTCATGACCTTTTGCTTTTAGAAGTTCAACTGTATAGTCTTTTAAATCAATTCCTGCATGGTCAGTGGCTACATAAAATTTCATACTCTTTTTCCTTTAGTTTAATAGTTGTGCAAGTATAGTTTGTACTGGCATCAACAGAAGATAATTTTTAAGCGGAGTCATTAGAATTATAAGAACTATTATAATTCCGTATCTCTCATTTTTATAAAAAAATTCAGCTACTGAATTTAGTTTATGCTTTAAAGATAGGTGTGCTAAAAAATGTGCACCATCAAACTGTGGTATTGGAAGTAGATTAAATACTCCCAGTACAACATTTATTACAACAAGTTGTAGTATGAATATATAAGAGAATATATATACAATACTATCAGATGTAGTTGGTTGACTCAGTGATACAAGTGCAATAGAAGCAAAGGCTGCTAAAGTAAAATTATATACTATACCAGCTAAGTCTACTTGCATAGCACCATTGTAGCCTGCATTTCTAACAACTGTAGCTGTATTAATTGGTACAGGTTTAGCCCAACCAAACAAAAAGCCACTCTCTCCACCTAAAAGCATAGGCAAAAAGTACATTGAAGCTGGAACGATAATAGTTCCAACAAGGTCTACATGTGATATTGGATTTATAGTTAATCTACCTGCATTTTTTGCAGTTGTGTCACCATACATGTAAGCAACCCATCCGTGCATGATTTCATGCCCAATGATTGCTACTGCTAAGGCTAAAACAGCTGCTAATATTTTTAGTAAATCAATAGATTCCATGATCATCTTTATCTGTTTTAATTCTCTCAGCTATTGCTTTAGAGAGAAGTGTTTCATCTTCAAGATCGGTTGGAGTTTTTCCAATTCTTTCCCATCTAATTTCCCACTCTTTTGTAATACTAAAGTAGATAAACCAAGGAGTTCCCTCGATATTTTCATAAGGAACAGCTCCCCAAAAACGACTGTCATTTGAGTGGTCACGGTTATCACCCATCATAAAATAGTTGTCATCATCAATTTTTATAGGAGAAAAGTTAAACAATGCTTCTGGGTATTTGCCATTGTTAATGATTTTTTTATCATTATGGATCCCTTTATGCTCATTTTTGTATGGATTCTTAACCCATAGTTTATTTGCAAAGACAACGACTTCTGCGTCTTTAAAGTTTTTCTCTATCCATGCATCACCTTCACTATGGTGAATGTAAAGATCTTTTTCATGTAAAAACAGCTCATCACCTGGAGTTGCTACACATCTTTTAACAAAATGCGTCTTAGGGTTATGAGGAGGTCTAAAAATAACAATGTCACCACGATTAGGCTTATCGCCATCAATTAAACGAAGAGAGTCACTCCATGGCATGATAGAAATTTCTAAAAAAGGTAAGTGAGGCATAGGTATACCATATGCAAACTTTTTAGCAAATAGATGATCTCCTATAAGAAGAGAGTCTTTCATTGAGCCACTAGGTATTCTAAAGGCTTGAGCAATAAAAAAGATAACAAACAAGACAATAATAATTGTACCAGTCCATGAATTTGAAAATTTATATATTTTATGCAGTTTCTCTTTCATTAACTCTCTTTATCTTTTAGTTTTTGAGCATTTATTTTTGCAGCTTTTAGTGTGTTACTGAGTAGCATCGCAATAGTCATTGGTCCAACACCACCTGGAACAGGAGTAATGTAAGAACACTTTTTAGATACATTTTCGAAGTCCACATCACCAACTAGTTTTCCATTAGGAGCTCTGTTTATACCGATGTCTACTATGATTGCATCATCTTTAACCATGTCTTCTTTGATTAGGTTTATAACACCAACACCAACTAAGATAATGTCAGCATTTAAAGTGTGTTTCTTTAGGTCGTCTGTAGCTATATGACAAATTTCAACTGTAGCCTCTGCATTTAAAAGTAGTGCAGCCATCGGTTTTCCAACTATGTTAGATGCACCAACAACTACACAGTTCTTTCCTTTAACATCTATGTTGTGTTCTGCTAGTAGTTCCATTACTCCAAGAGGTGTACAAGGCACAAAACCATCTAGTCCAGTTGTTAAACGACCTACATTGTAAGGGTGAAAACCATCTACATCTTTTTCCGGTGCAACAAGCTCTAGTAGTTTTGTTTCATCTATTTGTGATGGAAGAGGCAGTTGTATTAGTATACCGTCTATATTTGAATCATTATTCATCATTACAATAGTTTTTTCAATAGCTTCTTGAGAGATATTTTCTGGCATTTCGTGAGTTACAGAGTAAAAACCAACTCTATCACATGCTTTTTTCTTCATGTTAACATATGCAGCACTTGCTTCATCGTGACCAACAAGCATTACAGCTAGACCTGGAGTACATCCACAACTATCTTTAAGTTGTTTCACTTCTGCTGCGACTTTAGTTTCTATCTTCTTTGAGAGTGCTTTGCCATCAAGTAATTGCATTTAAACCCCATAAATTATTTTTTTGTTATTATAGCGTTTATTGTTAAAGGTTTGTTTATGAAGTATTTATTAATTTTATTATTACCAATTATCCTATTTGCTAAAAGTAGTTTTATTACACCGATGGAGTATTCATCATCACTATATAAAAATCCTAGAGGTATAGGTTGTAACAATTGTCATGGTGCAAATGGTGAAGGAAAGATTGTCGCACAGTACATTCATAAAAAAGAGAAAAAAAGCTTTTTTGGACCATCTATAAATAATATAAACTATTCTAAATTTTACAGAGCCTTGAGTATTAGAAAGAGAGGTATGCCAAGATACTTCTTAACCGAAAAAGAGATAAAAGCACTATACTTTTTTCTTCAACAAAAAAAGATTGAGGTAGGTAAAAGTGAAAAGTGAAACTTTACTTACAATCCAAGAAGCATATAAAAGCAGAGACTTAGAATCATTAAATAGGATGGCAATTCCTGATTTTAGGGAGCTGAACAGATCAAATGATTACTCTTCTGTTTTAATGCTATCGTGTAATAAAATAAATCATCTTTTAAAGATAGACTCTATAGATGCTGATGCAATTATGTTAAACCTTGAAGACGGTGTAAGTCAAGAAGACAAACCATTCGCATTAGTGTTATGTGCGATATTCTTGATGGAGAACAAGAGTTCTAACAAAAAACTAATTGTGAGAGTTAATGCACTTGATAATGGTGGTTACGATGAAATAACATATCTAAACCAGTTTATGCCAGATGCTATTAGGGTTCCAAAAATTAGAACACCAAAAGAAGTAAAAAGCGTTAGAGCTCTTCTAAATGATAAAATTGAACTTCATTTATCTATAGAAACAGCAGATGCTTGGCACAACTTATCCTCTCTTAAAACAGATAAGGAAGTTACTACCTTTTATCTTGGCGTATTAGACCTATTAGCAGATATTAAATTACCTCAATCATTAATAACTAGAGAAAACCCAACTATGCTCTATATGTTGTCTCACTTTTTGGTTACATGTAAAACAATGGGAGTTAAGCCTGTCTCTTTTGTTTACCAAGAATTTAAGAAGCTAGATGAGTTTGATAAGTGGTTAGAGTTAGAGAAGAGTATGGGTTATGATGCTAAAGGATGTATTTCCCCAGATCAGGCTCTACATGTAAATAAGTATTTTATTGATGAGTCAAAAGAGATTTTAAGAGCTCAAACCATTATAAAACTGTTCGAAATGCATCAAAAAGAGGGTATTACAGGTTTTGTAGATGAAGAGTATGGATTTATAGACGAACCAATATATAAAGGTGCATTAGCACTTTTAAAATAACTTATTTATACCTTTTTAGATTATAGTAAACATTGTATCTTATAAGTGTTCTTTCGCTGGGTTTTGGATACTTACTATAGGCAAATTTTATAGTCTCTTTGGTTGTCTCATCAAGTACTCTGTAACCACTGTTTTTTAAAAATTTAAAATCTGACATATCCCCATTTGGATGAAGGTAAAACTCTATTACATTTATTCTGTTTACATTGATATTTTTTCCTATGTTTACTCCAGCAATTCTAGTAAGAACTTGTTGCGTTATTCTTCTCATAATTTCTTGATTGTCTAGTATATATTTCTGTTGACCAGCACTAAGTTCACCGAATTTTGAACCATAAAGTTCCTTAATCGAGTGATTTGCTAGCCCCACAGCTGTAAGCTTTTTCTTTTTTTCTTTTTTAACTTCTTCATGGGACTTATCATCATATAACCATGACATAGGATCTTTCTTTTTAAGAGGTTTCTTTTTCTCTTTGAGTTTGATATATTTTTTTCTTGGTGCTTTTTTGACAACAATAGGCTCTGGTTTTGGCTTAGTTTTAAATACCTTTTCAACTACTTTATTTTTATCATATTTTATGTAGTCTTGTTTCTTAGACTTAACAATCTTTTTTAGTTGTGAGCCTTTTGGCATTGGTGGGGCAATATCAGTTCGAGGAGTTGTTTTTTTAGTCTGACCATCATTAACTGCTTTTTTCTTAGGCTCTCGTAGGCTTACTTTCATACGGTGGTCTTTTTCTACATGTAGCTTTTTATTTTCAACACTCATCATTCCAAGTAGCCAAAACAGCATAAGAAAGAGTAAGTGGATTAACAGTGCTACAAATAGGGCAAAGTGTGAGCGGTTCAAACAGTTCCATTTATCATAAATTTTTAGTGATTGTAGCAAATATAGATTAATACTTCTTGGATATAATAACAAAATTAAAAATAATCAAGGTCATTTATATGAGTAATACAGAATCACTTAAAGCATTTAATGAAGCAAAAGAGTTAATACCTGGAGGTGTTAATTCGCCTGTTAGAGCATTTAGTAGCGTTGGAGGTTCACCTTTATTCATTGCTGAAGGTGAGGGTGGTTACTTAAAAGATATAGATGGTAATAAATATGTAGACTTTGTTCAAAGTTGGGGTCCATTAATCTTTGGCCATAGAGATGAATCTATTGAGTCTGCTGTTATTGAAGCTGTAAAACATGGTCTAAGTTTTGGTGCGCCAACAGAGGCTGAGAGTGAATTAGCAAAACTAGTGATATCTATGTTTGACTCTATAGATAAGATTCGTTTTGTTAGTAGTGGTACAGAAGCTGTAATGAGTGCTATTCGTCTAGCTCGTGGTTTTACTGGCCGTGATGATATTGTAAAGTTTACAGGGTGTTATCATGGTCATAGTGACTCACTTTTAGTTGAGGCTGGTAGTGGCGCTGTAACATTTGGAAACCCTTCAAGTCCAGGAGTTCCAGCTGACTTTACAAAACATACACTTTTAGCAGAGTACAATAACATAGAGAGTGTAAAAAAATGTTTTGCAGACTCTAATGATATAGCTTGTATTATCATCGAGCCTATCGCTGGTAATATGGGTCTAGTGCCTGCAGATAAAGCATTTTTATTAGAACTTAGAGAATTATGTGATGCAAATGGTGCTCTACTTATTTTTGATGAAGTAATGAGTGGCTTTCGTGCAAGTATTAACGGTGCTGAATCCATTACTGGAACAAGACCTGACATTGTCACTCTTGGAAAAGTTATAGGTGGTGGTATGCCTGTTGGTGCTTTTGGCGCAAGTAAAGAGATAATGGCAAAACTTTCACCTGAGGGTCCAGTATATCAAGCAGGAACACTAAGTGGAAACCCTGTAGCAATGGCAGCAGGGCTAGCTGCACTGACAAAATTAAAGAAAAATGCAAGAGTATTAACAGTTTTAAATGAGCGTGCAACTAGACTTGTTGAGGGAATGAAAAAAGAAGCTTCTGCTTGCGGAATTACAATGCAAATAGACACAAGAGGTAGTATGTTTGGATTTTTCTTTAATGCTAACCCTGTAAAAAACTTTGCAGATGCATGTAACTCAGATGCAGAATTATTTGCAAAATTCCATGCTGGAATGTTAAAAGAAGGTTTTTACTTTGCATGTTCACTTTATGAGACAGGTTTTATATCTACTGCTACTACTGATGATATGATAGAAGAGACTATTAAAGCTAGTGCAAAAGTTTTCAAGGAAATTACAAATGGATAATGAAGAGAAAAAACCTAGAATAAAACCAATAATAGAAGCTGCTGATAACTTATCTCTTGGTATATCAATAGTTGTTGCTGTTTTAGTTGGTGTTGGTATAGGTCTTTTACTTAAAAACTATACAGGAGTATCTTGGACACTTTGGATAGGTGTTTTTATAGGTATTGGAGCTGCAATATCTAACATATATAAAGCATACTCAAAACAATATAAAGCATTTCAAGAATTAGCTAAAGAGCCTCGTTATGCTATAAAAAAACAGTTAGAAGATGATGACGAAGAAGAGGATGAAGTTGCAAAGCACTATTAAACTTCTTTTAGTCTTAGAATCTCTCATAATATTAACTCAATTAATTTCTTTTGAGTTTTTTATGAATCTTCAATTTGCATTTTTGAGCAGTTTCTTTGTGATACTTGGTTCATCTTATGCATATAAAAAAATGGTTATAACTGATGTTGAGTCAAACAACATAAATGAAAAACGTGATTTTCTCGATGAGCTTGAAGATCCACATGAACTTTACGAGACTGAGATAAATGAAGCTCCAGCTGAAGAGTTAGACTTAAAAGAGATCGTCAAAGAAGAGAAGAAAAAGATTAATACCCTAAGTATTAAAAGCCTTAAAAAAGGATCTAAAGCTGGTTTCTCACCATTTAGACTCGTTCCTTATGTTTTTTTAGTACTTAGTTTTATTGCTCTGAAAAATAATAATATACTAGATATTTCGGTGTATCTACCATCTATTCTTTTAGGTGTTGTAGTTGGCTATATGACTTCTAAGAAGGTTATATATTAGTTAGATGTAATCATCGGTATATTGATGGTTATATGTTTTTTATAGTCTAAGAAGAATTCACTTTTAGATGCAAACATCTTTAGCTGAGATATTTGATCAGCATCTTGTTCTTCACCCTCTACCTCTATAGTAAATAGAGAATACTTTTTATCTTCAAATTTTATATGCTCTCCAACTCTATAGTAAATTTTTGTATTTATTTTTTTAGAGTTTTCATAACATGAGTAAATTTTGTTTAGTATTTTTACAAAGTGATTTGCATCTATAACAATCTCTGGAATAGTAGGGTCAAACTCTTTTGTAAATGTAATATTAGTGTTGATTGAATTTGTAGATATACATAGGTCAACAAGAGTATATATATTCGTTATATCACCTGTTGGTTTTGGGTTGTGTAATTTAAAAGATGGTGATTGGTAAAGTTTTAAACCTATTTCATCATCATTTTCATAGCCTACAGTAAGTGCGAAAAATTTGTATCTTCCAGGATCAAGTTCTATGAAAGTAGTTTTAAATCCAAAGGTTACATTTGCGTAAGTTGTAGCTAGCTCGTACAACTCTTTTTCGCTCATTACACCTATGAGAAACTGTGCCTCAGAGTTTAGAGACTTTATTTTACCACGCGAATCAAATAGTATAAAAGGGTTATAGTCATATTCAATCCACTGTTGTTCAAAAGTCATTATTTATTACTCTTCTATGTAGTTCTTAAGTTTTCTTCCCACTTTAGGATGTTTAAGCTTTTTGATAGCGCTTGATTCGATTTGACGAACTCTCTCACGAGTAACGCTAAGTTCTTTACCAATTTCTTCAAGTGTTCTATCACTCTCATCATCCATGATTCCAAAACGAAGTTTGATAACTGCTTTTTCTCTCTCATTTAACTGCTCAAGTACAGTTTCAATCTGAACTCTAAGGTCATCTTTTAGTACAGCATCAGATGGCGAAAGAGATGTTTTGTCTTCAATGAAGTCACCAAAACGTCCATCATCTTCACTACCAATAGGAGCTTCAAGAGAAATAGGCTCTTTAGTGATTTTGATAACGTTTTTAACTTTCTCAACTGAAAGCCCAACTTCACCTGCGATTGTATCAACATCTGGCTCTTTACCATGCTCTTGAAGATGTTTACGCATAATCTTGTTAATACGGTTAATAGTTTCAATCATATGAATAGGAATACGAATCGTTCTAGCTTGGTCAGCAATAGCACGTGAGATTGCTTGACGAATCCACCATGTTGCATATGTTGAGAACTTGTAACCTTTTTGGTATTCAAACTTATCAACAGCTTTCATAAGACCGATGTTTCCTTCTTGAATAAGGTCAAGGAAAGGTAAACCACGGTTTGTATATCTTTTAGCGATAGATACAACAAGTCTAAGATTTGATTTTGCCATTTTTGTTTTAGAGATTTCAGATATGTTCTTACCACGCTTGATTTGCTCTAAAATATCAAAAAGTTTTTCAGGTTCCATATCGAAGCTGTTTTTTGAAGCCTCTTTAGTTTGAACAAGTTTTTTGATTTCCATATATGTACTAACCATAGTAGCTTCTGGAACCATGTTTGCGATATCTTCTTTGTTTAAGTCACAAATCTTGTCTACTAGAACTTTGTGGTTAGCTTTTAAAGTAGCATTGAAAAGAGGAAGTTTATACTCTAGACGTTTTAGCTCTTTTTCATAACCATCATCACTCTTAAGTGCAGTTTCCATAGCTTTAACAAGTTCATTGATAAGTTTCGAAGTTGGACCTAGGTCTAGTAATCTATCTTTAAGTGCAGCTTTTTTGAAAGTCACGCCTAGGAAATACTGAAGTATCTCTTGAGTTAACTCTCCATCAAGATTTTCTGGTGCTTTCTCAGCAAGTTTAATCCACTCTTTTTTTGCTTTTTCAAGTGCTTTAAAGCTGATAGTAACTTTTTCTACTCTTGTTTTATCTTTTGCTGTAAGCGTTTTTTCTTCACTTACCTCAGAAGTTTCATCGCTAGAGTTTTCAGAATCATCACCATCTTCTTTTTCATCTTCAAAACTTTTAAATAACTCTTTAACACGTCTTTCACGGTTGATAAGAGGTTCTCTATAGTCAAGAATAAACTCTATAAGGTAAGGTACAGAACATATAGCATCGATGATAATGCTTTCACCGTTTTCTATCTTTTTAGAGATTTCTATCTCTTCTTCTTTAGTAAGTAAAGGAATTTGACCCATCTCACGAAGATACATACGAACAGGAGAGTCTGAACGAGACCACTCAAGAAGCTCATGCTCTTTTAGTATGTCAAACTTGTCTGTTTCGTTGTTAGCAAGCATTTTTCTTTGAGCAGTACGTCTTGCTTCGGCTTCTTTATCATTAAGAAGTTTTGCGTATTCAGATGCTGTATATATACAAGTTTTATTTTTTTCTATAAGTTTGAAAATATTTTTTGCTTGAGCTGCAGTAGGTTGTTTCTCAAAAAGCTCCATAAGCGACTCGTAAGTAGTACACTCTTTAGGTTTTTGATTTGTGAAGAATGAATCTATGGCTTTATTTAGTTCTTTAGCTGTCATATAGATATGCACCTTGTATAAGATTAATTTAAAGATGGATTATACCGAGATAATCTTAATTTTGTATTTTATTTAAGATATATCGGCATAAAAATTAAAATATATATATTGGAACACACTTTGCTTTATCTTTACAAAATATATATTTAATAAGGGTCTTTTATGCAGAGCGGATACTACTCTTCAGCAGCAGGAATGGTTACTCAGTTTAACCGTCTTGATACTATTGCCAATAACCTTGCCAATGTAAATACGGCTGGTTTTAAAGAAGACAATGTTGTTGTTGGTGACTTTATGAGAATCTATAAAGAAGCGAGAGAAAACCTTCCTTTAGATAACAACACTAAAGAAGCAGCGCAGTTTCTTAACCGTACTATCACGAAAGCTCCACAAGTAGTTGATGCCTATACTGACCACTCTGTAGGAACTATGCAACAAACTAGTAACCCACTAGATTTTGCACTTACAAAAGAGGGTACATTCTTCTTAGTTGAGACACCTCAAGGTGTTAGACTAACTCGTGATGGCTCTTTTACTACTGATGATAATGGTGAGCTTGTTACTAAAGATGGTCACAGAGTTCTTCCTAGTGATTATTTTGCAGGCAAGCAACCTATAACTATTAACTCTTCAGACAAGATTATCAAAGTTGATAAAGATGGACAGATGTATACAAACGAGCCAGGTGGAACAGGAATGATTCAAGGTTCTAAACTTTTTATTGCTCAACCTGATAACCTTGCACTTCTTAAAAAGGATGGAAGTAACCTTTATAGATACGAAGGTGAAAATGACTTTGTAGACTTAGAAGGTAGTTCAGTAGTTAAACAAGGCTTTATTGAAAAGAGTAATGTAAATGCAGTAAAGATGATGACTCAGATGATAGAAACAAATCGCCTAGTTGGAATGTACCAAAAAGCGATGAGTGTTCAGATGGATGACATGAACAACGACGCAATAAATAAAATAGCAAGAAAAGGATAGAAATTATGATGCAATCACTTTATACTGCCTCAACTGGAATGTTAGGGATGCAGACACAGATAGACACAACAGCCAATAATATCGCCAATGTAAATACAATAGGTTTTAAAAAGTCTCGTGCAGAATTTGCTGACTTGATGTATAAGGTAATGGAGTATGCTGGTACTTCTACTAGTGATGTAACAAAGAGTCCTACTGGTATAGAAGTAGGTCTGGGTTCTCGTCCTACAGCTATAAATAAAATATTTTCAGAGGGTTCTCTAAAGCAGACTGATAACCAACTTGATGTTGCGATTACTGGAAATGGTTTTTTAAAGCTAGAACTTCCAGATGGAACAGAAGTCTATTCAAGAAATGGTGCTCTTAAAATTGATGCTGATGGTGCTATAGTAAATAGTGATGGTTACCCTATATCAGGCGGTCTTACTATTCCACCAGATGCTACAAACATTACTATAGGTACGGATGGTATTGTTACTGCTGTTCAACCTGGACAGACTGAAGCTACTCAAATAGGTCAGTTAGAACTTACAAACTTTGTAAATCCAGCTGGTCTACACTCTATGGGGGACAACCTTTATATTGAGACAGATAGTTCTGGTCAACCTGTTGATGGAATCCCTGGTGTTGAAGGTTTAGGAATTTTAAGACAAGGTTTTGTTGAGCTTTCTAATGTTGAACTTGTTGTTGAACTTACAGACCTGATCACTGGTCAAAGAGCTTATGATTCTAACTCAAAAGTAATCACAACAAGTGATGAAATGCTTCAAACTACAAATAATCTGAAAAGATAATAATCCCATAAAATAGGCTTGATATTTTTTAATATCAAGCTAAAATATTTTAAATATTCATCATTTATAGAATCTACATGTAGAAATCAATAATTTAACTAAATATAATAAGTTTTACATTTTTTAATTTAATATTATATTCAAAAAAATTATAATAAAATGCTCTTGAAGATAGTTAAATATAAAGAAGTGGTATGAAGTATATAAAGTTTTTAGTAGCTATATCAGTAGCTGTTTTGATGACTGGTTGTCGTGGTGCAATGGTAAATGCTATAGTTAAAGCTAAGATGGATATAAATAGTAATCCACCCGTTACAAGCACATATACATTAAATCCAAATTCTGATGAACAGACAAAAGAGTTATTTGTTTTTTTACAAAACTCTGATACGAATTATGTAAATTTAAGAGGTGATGAGTTAGACAGAGATGAGTATAAAGAGGGTCTTATTGAGTTAAAGAGTACTGAAGCAACATATAAACAGGATATGATGAGTGTTGGTCTGACAGCAGAAGCAGCACAAAATAGCTTTGATAATTTTATTGATGTATACAAAAGAACAAAAACGTGGGAGTGCAAAAATCCACCAAAAGGCTCTGAAAAATGTATAGTATCAGAGCTTAAGAATGAAATGGCACAGTTTAATATCGCTGTTTTAATATCTAGTGTGAGTATAACGTATCCTGCAAAGAGTACTATAGAGGGTAATACTTTAATGAATACTCTATACGATAAAGTCAAATTAATGACTACTAATAACAGTGGATGGGTTTTATATGATAAGACTAAACAAGCTGATCAGAATAATGAATTATTAGGTCTTCAACAGCAGATGGCCAATAGTAATCGTTTTCCTGATGAGATGAGAAAACGTGCTAGAGAAGATATCGAAAAATATGAAAGACAATTAAATGCAGATCCAGTATACTTATCTGTTTATTACATTTGGAGTAGTAAGTACATTCAGACACATAACAATAATATGAATAAAATGGATATGTTGAGTGTATCGGTTACAAATAATATGTCAGAGTTGGATGCTATGGGTAATAAAAATGAAAATAAAAAACCCTATGTTATAGTAGGGTTCAGCCGTACAATTAATTTAAAGTAGTGACCTAAAAGTCACTGCTCTTAAGCATCTCTATATTCCATTTTTTAATAGAAAAGTCTGAGCTTGATGATATGGCATGTTTCCCATCTTTAGTTATTAGGACTACATTTACAGGCTTATTATGTCCTCTTAATATTTTTATATTCTTTCCTGTTTTTAAATCCCATAATCTGATAGTGTTATCTAATATACCATAAATGCTTCTATCTTTAGATATATTACCACTTGCTGAGACTGCATAGCGACCATTTTTACTGATAGCAACTGAGTTAATTTGTCCTGTATGACCTTTAAGCTCTTTTAGTTTTTCACCACTTTTTAAGTCCCAGTAAAATAACTCACCACCTCCTAGTATATTACCACTTCCAGATATAGCATGTTTTCCATCAGGACTTATGGCAACTGAATTTACTTCAGTTGTATGACCCTTTAGTGTGCGAAGTAATTTGCCATTTTTTAAATTCCAAAAGAAAAGCCTGTAATCTATTCCCAAATCACTGCCTATTGCACCGCCACCAGCAGAAAGTATATGTTTACCATCTGGACTTATTTGCATAGTTCTTATTTGTGCTACGTGGCCTTTAAGTGTTTTTATTAATTTACCACTTTTTAAGTCCCACTGTTTAATCATTTTGTCATAGCTCGCACTGAGAGCATATCTATTATCAGGTGTAAAAGATACAGCTGTTACACCTCTTTGATGTCCATTTAAAACTTTGATTAGTTTACCTGTTTTTAAATCCCAGTATTTTAGTAGTGGATCTCTGTTGTGTTCTGGATCGAGATAGTTACCACTACCAGATAGAGCATATTTGCCATTAGGACTTATAGCAACTGAGTTTATACTATTTTCATGCTCTATTAGTAGTTTATGCAGTTTTCCGGTATGAAGATTTGTATATTTTAGAACATTTTCATTTCCTATAGATTTATAATCCCCAGTGCCAGATAGAATGTTTTTTCCATCTGGAGAGAGAGCGATTGATTTTACATACACACCTTCGTACCTTTTATCAATAATAGGTAGTTCTTCAACTTTATTTATATAGGAGTATAGGTTTCTGTAGCCTGCTTTTTTTAAATCTAGCTCTGAACTAAAGTAAAGCTCATTAGAACCTATCTCTCTTTTGTCTATGTAAGTAATATTATCAGATACATGTATATTTGCATCTAGATGCTTGTTGTATATTTGTTGAAACTTACTGCAGATTATTGGGTCTAGGTAGCTATAATTTAATGCTCTTTCTATCTGTTTTAAATTTTTTAAGTTTATTCTGTCAATATTTATATATTTATAATGGCACATTAGTGAGATATCTTTTTGGCTAAGCGTACTAGTAAGTAGAAGTTGTCTGTTTTCATCATCTCTATATTTTCTTGACTCTTTGGTGTTTTGAACTTGCATAAACATTTCTTTAACACTTTTGTTGAATTGATTTATATCCCAATACCTTAAAGTTGTGTCTTCACTACCAGATATTACATGCTTGGAGTCTAAGCTGATAGAGATGTCATATATACTATTTGAATGACCTTTTATGGCAAGTGTATTTCCTGTTGTTAAATCCCAGTATCTCAAACTTTTTTCTGCTCCGCCTGAGAGTGCATAGGTTCTATCTGGGCTTATTGAAGCAGTGTCAATCCTTTTCTTATGACCCTTTAACACCTTTAAAACATTGCCTGAGTCTAAATCCCAATAGTTTAGTATATAGTCTTGATTTCCAGATAATGCATAATTTCCTTTTTTACTAGAGTGTATATCATAAATATGCTCTTTTCTATCGTTTGAAATGTTTAATTTGTCTCCTGTTATTAAATCCCAGTATAAAATTGTTTTATCTTTGCTAGCAGAATATGCATGTTTTCCATCTGCTGTTATTTTTCCCAGATAAACACTCTTTTTGTGACCTTTTAGTTCCATTATGCTAGAGGATGTTTTAAGATCCCAATATCTTAAAGTTTTATCTTTACTGGCAGATAGGACATATCTACCCGTTGAATCAAAACATACTGACTTTATTAACTTAGTATGTCCTGTCAATGTGCTTATCTTTTTGCCACTTTTTAAGTCCCAATATATAAGTGTATTATCTTTACTGCCTGATATAGCATATTTTGAATCAGGGCTTATTTTAACAGCAGTAATATATTTGTTATGACCCTTTAAAGTTTTAATAGTCTTACCTGTTTTTAGGTTCCAATATCTAATGGTATTATCTCCTGCACCAGATATGGCATATTTTCCATTTTTACTTATATCTACTGCATTTATCCAGTCGTTGTGTCCTCTTAAGACTTTACTGCTTGCTTTTAATTTTTCAGCCTCTCTAATTTTATTTTCTATGCTGCTGTCAACCTCATGTTTCCAAACTTCTATTTTGTGACTATTGTCACTATTGATTCGTGCAAATTTGATTGTCTCATTCTTTTTTATAAATGATTTTCTATCAATAGATACGTATTCTGGAATATCCAGTTGTAAAGCCAAAAGAATTGAATTTACAAGAGCCTCATTTTTATCCTTCTTTGATAAGTCTTTATAACCTGTCTTTCTTAAAGTGTAATAGTAGGAGTTTCTATTTTTTGATTTCTCTTTTACTGTTTTATAGCCCTCTATAGTGAGATTTCCTTTTTTTAACTCTTTATAATTAAGTCCTATCGTAAGTTCTTGACTTGGAAGTTCAGTTTCAGGCTTTAGTATATCGCTTAGTTTATCTTTACTGCTGTGTCTATTTGTGTATGCAGCATTAAACTTATTTATATGTAGAGATGATTTTTTATAGTCTATATATTTTATTGTGGAGTATTTGCTTGAAATATCAGAGTTGGAGAGTCTGTCTAGCAGTGTTTTATCTTTAGATATCTTTTGTATAAGTTGCTTATATTTTTTGTACTCTTCTGTTTTAATCGCTTGATTATCAATATATGCTGTTGCAATTATAGTTAATGGCAGTTTTTCATTTCTGTTAAACCAACTAGAATATGTTTCACTTATTTCTTCTGCATTATCAAATGCATATGCAATATTCTCCACTTGTTTTGAGTGTAAGTTTTGCAATCCAATGATTAAAAAGAGGAAAAAGATAATATAAACTTTTATTGTATTTACATTTGACATTTATAAATCTCCTTAATACGTTCAAGGTTGAAAAATTATACTAAAAATATAAGCATATTAGAATTAAATTCATTATTATTAACTTAATAAAATATTGTAAATAGTTATAATAAAATATATTTTTAAAGGACATGCATGTATAAAACAATTCTATCTATTTTAAGCCTGATTCTGTTTTCAGCTTGTGTTGGCCAGCCAAAAGCAAACTATAATCAAGCAGAGATAAAAAAGCCAAGTAACTATTTAAAAGTTCAAAATGCTTTTAAAGATGCTCAAAAGATATTTGATGCAAATTCTAGATGGAATGATAGTTCTGAACCATTAGAATTAACAATAGTAGGTCCTGTATATAAAAACCCTATTGAAAAAGAGAGTGAGGCTTATAAAAAACTAGCAACACTACTAAAGAAGATAGCAAAAGACAAAACTCTGCTTGATAAACTTAGTAACTCTGACATGTCAAAAAGATACTCTAAAATAAACTACGTACCTTACAAACTAGGTTCAAGTGAAGATGCGACATTTACAGCAGTATATGAACAGCGTCTTGATTCTAAAGATAAACTAACTCAGACACTACAACAACTAGGTGGGAATGGCAAGGATAAGCTAGGACAAACATTAGCTGTATGGATAAATCCTGATGACCTAAAAAACAACATGTATACTTTAGAGGGTTACAAAACTGTAAAAAGCAGTACTAAAAATAGAAACTCAGCCTACTACCACCTCTCAAAACAACAAAGCAGTGGTACAGATAACCAAGACATAGTAAATGCAGTTCTAGCAACACTACAACTATCTATCCCAGAGTATGTAGCAATAGATAGAAAAGATATGTTAAAACAGGGTGAGACATTTAGAATCATCACTGATAACCCAGATGGAACAGCTACTGGTAAAGTTTATAAGTTTGATATAGAGACAGAGGTAGATAAACTACAAGCACAAAAAGCAAAAACTACAGACCAAACTAAACTACAAGAACTTGACAAACAGATATCAGAAGTAAAAGCCTCAAAAGCTTGGAGAGTGTATGAAACTAAACAGCTTCTTTATACAACACCAGTAGACCAAAAGATGATAGATATACTCAATAAATATAACTATACAAAAGTAAAGAACTCGTTTAATCAATTAGGAACAAGTGAAGCAAGACAGATAAGTAAAGTTCTTCACTACTCTTTACCAGATGCTTTTCTTGTTACCTCATTTGAGCAGTATAGAGGTTTACTTAACGAACTTGAGTTAAATATAGGTGAAATACAGACCGTTGGTAAAGCTCATTATATTAGAGGTCAAAAGGCTATTGATATACAGAGTGGTCATGATTCTTCTATAGGAACAAATATCTCTACTAGTTTATTATTTATACCCGTAGTAAATGTTTTAGCATTTCCAATAAGTCACTACTCTCAAGAGAGCAAAGGCTCAATAGAAAAGTGTTAGAAGATAAGCAACATTCTATGTTTTTAGCATGTAGCAATCATGATACAGCTAGTGAGGGTTTAAATAATGTATATGAGAAAAAATTAAATAGTGTAAAGTTTGGAATAGAGCTAAAAGAGAGTGATGAAGATAGAATAATATATACAGCCATAAATAAAGATGAAACATTACTCTTTACGCTGAATCAAACTAAAAATGGCAAACAAACTGGCTATTTAAAAGATATAAATACAATGCAAACTATTAAAACAATGAGAAACTTGCCAAAAGTGGAACTGATGAGTTTTAACTGGAGTGATCAAGTAGTTAATAGGGTAATATTTGGTTCAGACGATGATAGTCTACTTCTTTATACGGGTGGAAATATTGAACTATATAGTATAAAACAAGACAAAGTTATTAGAAGATTTCATACAGGGGAGTATTTAAAAAATATTAACTATATGGAAGTCAGTCCAGATGGTAATTATCTGGTTGGTAAAGGTTCATGGATGACAAGTAACGCAAGATTGTGGGATTATAAAACAGCCAAAAAATTAAAAGATATAACTCTTCTTTCTGATGAAGATCCACTCTTTGACATATACTATATTACAAAAGTTCATTTTACTAATGATAGTAAGTTGATTCTGTTAAATAGTACCAATATATCAATTGTTGATCCAGTTACATTAATACAAAAGCAAATTGTATCAGGCTTGGAAGATATGATTGATGCACAACAAATAGACGATAAAAATATTCTTATAGTAACCTCTTACTTTAACCCTTTTAATCCGGTCTCAAATGGTAGTAAAGTAATAACATGGAATATAGATAAAAAAAATGTAGACAATACAGTACTTTTTACTGATAGATTATTTCAGGATTACTATATAGATTTTAGTAAGAAAAGAACATTTGGAATAAGCGAGATAGTTCCTGCAGGTTCAAAAAATATAAATGTTGTTGATATGAAGACTGGAGAGTTTGTCTATAGGTTAGGAACAAAAGGAATGGCAACAATGATTTTACCAAGTCCTAAAGGCAGGTTTTTAACTGTGTATACATACACAGAGTCTACAAGTTTCTTTGATTTATCATTTTTAGACATTGCATATAAGGAGTATTAAAAAGCTCTTTATAAAAATAAAATCTCATTTTAGATATAATCGCAAATTAAATTTAGAAATATTGTTAGGATTTTATATGCAAAAAGCAAATATTGATGGTAAAGTTTGGAGATTCGGTAAAGATATCGATACAGATTTAATCATAGCAGCACGTTATTTAAACACTTCAGTTCCAGAGGAACTAGCAAAGCACGTCATGGAAGATGCAGACCCTGAGTTTGTTGGTAAGATGAGTGTTGGTGATGTAATTGTTGCTGGTGAAAACTTTGGTTGTGGTAGTTCTCGTGAGCACGCACCTATAGCTATAAAGGCTGCTGGTATATCTGCAGTTATTGCACCAACTTTCGCAAGAATCTTTTATAGAAATGCATTTAACATGGGTCTTCCTATCTTTGAGCTACCAGAGAGTGCTGAAATAAGCGAAGGCGATGAGATAAGCGTTGACATGAATAATGGAACGATTACAAATAAAACTACTTCAAAAACTTATAACTTCACTCCAATTCCAGCGTTCATGCAAGAACTAATAGATGCAGGTGGACTTATGAACTTCGCAGAAAATGAAATAAAAGCACAGGAACAATAAATAAATGAAAACATATAAAATTACACTAATAAAAGGTGATGGAATTGGTCCAGAAATTATAGACGAAGCTGTAAAGGTTTTAGACTCTGTAGCTTCTATATGTGACATCAACTTTAAGTATACAGAAGCTCTTATGGGTGGTTCTGCTTATGATGTAACTGGTGATCCTCTTCCTCAAGAGACTATTACAACTTCTTTAAATAGTGATGCAGTACTTTTTGGTGCTATAGGTGGAGAAAAATGGGATGCTCTTCCTCGTGAAAAACGTCCAGAGAGTGGTCTTCTTAGATTTCGTAAAGAGCTAGGTGTATATGCTAACCTTCGTCCAGCTGTTGTATACGACGAACTAATAAATGCTTCTTCATTAAAGCCTGAGATTATCAAGGGTGTTGATATTATGGTTGTTCGTGAACTTATTGGTGGTATCTACTTTGGTGAGCCTAAAGGTCGTACAGAAGATAAAGGGTGGAACACTATGGTTTACACTCGTTCTGAAATAGAGCGTATATCTCACCATGCATTTAAAATTGCACAAAAAAGAAATAAAAGAGTTTGTTCTATAGATAAGGCAAATGTTTTAGATGTTTCTCAACTATGGAGAGATGTTGTAACTGAAGTTTCAGCTGAGTATCCAGATGTAGAGCTTTCTCATATGTATGTTGACAATGCTGCAATGCAACTAGTACTAAACCCAAGCCAGTTTGATGTAATGCTTACTGGAAATATTTTCGGGGATATCTTAAGTGATGAGGCATCTATGCTTTGTGGTTCTATTGGTCTTCTTCCATCTGCTTCTGTAGGTGATAAGATAGGTGTTTATGAGCCTATTCATGGTTCAGCACCAGATATCGCAGGTCAAGGTATAGCTAATCCTATTGCTACCATTGCTTCTGCATCAATGATGCTTAGATATGCACTTGGTGAAAATGAAGCTGCCGATAAAATAGACGCTGCTATCAAAAAAGCACTAAGCGAAGGTTATAGAACTCAAGACTTAGCTCAATACGACGCTAAAGAAGTATGCTCAACAAGTGAGATGGGTTCTATTATTGCTAATTACACGGCAAAATGAAAACGCTAACTCTAGCAAACATCTATGAGCTTCAAGGGCTAAAAGAAGAAGCTCTTGACATATATAAAGATATCTTAAAAGAAGATCCTTCTAACAGTGATGCAAAAATTGCCATTAGGAGACTCTCTGGAATGAGAAAAAAGTTTCTACATGTAAACTCTCAGATGAAAGATTTCTTTTTAAAAATGGATGAAGAAGTAGAGTTTAACGAATTTGAAAGGTGGTTACTAAAGTCATGGAACTAAAAGATGTAATACTATCAACTCTAGCAGAGATGGAAGATACTAATCAGACTAAAGATATTGATACAACACTTCCACTAGACAGTTCTATAGCTGAAGAGAAAAAATCACCACTAAAAGCACCACAACGAGAGACACGAGAAGTTGTTGAAGCTGAAGTAGAAGTTTATGAAGACGAAAAAATAGGTGATGAAGTGCTATTTTTAAAATCTATGAGAGAAAGATTACTTGTACTTTTTGAAGGTTTTCAAGCACCAAACAATACAAATATAGAAGCAAAAGTTGATATGACTCTTAATTTCTTAGAGTATGTACTTGTTAGTATTGATACAAGAGTTCAGGAAATTGATAAAGGTAACAAATAGTGGGTAAGTACAGGGTTCTTATTGATGCTAATGATGAAAAAGGATTAGTTCATAAAGTCTCTACTATTTTTTATAAAAATGATTTAAACATCATCTCAAATAGTGAGTTTGTTGACAAAGAGAATAATAAGTTCTTTATGAGAAGTGTTGTTGATGGCGATATTGACTTAGCTAGTTTTAAGAACTCAATATCCGACATGATGCCTGACTCGGCAAATATAGAAGTGATAGAACCAAAAAAGAAAAATATAATCTTGATGGCTACTAAAGAGATGCATGCTCTTGGCGATATCTTAGTTCGTCACGAAGCAGGTGAGCTTGAAGCAAATATCCTCTGTGTAATATCAAACTATGATGACCTAGAATCTTTTGTTGAAAAGTTTGATATTCCATTTACAACGATATCACATGTTGATTTAACTAGAGAAGAGCATGAAGCTAAGGTTTTAGAGTGTTTGTCTAGTTTTAAAGATATTGACTATGTTGTTCTAGCAAAATATATGAGAATCTTAACTCCAAATTTTGTAGAAGCTTATAAAGATAAAATTATAAATATACATCACTCATTCTTGCCGGCTTTTATAGGTGCAAATCCTTATAAGCAAGCTTATGAACGTGGTGTTAAAATTATTGGTGCAACATCACATTTTGTAAACAACAATCTTGATGAAGGCCCAATTATAGCTCAAGAGATTATACATGTAGATCATGCATATAGCTGGAGAGACATGCAACAATCAGGTAAAGACGTAGAAAAGGTTGTTCTATCTCGTGCTCTTAAACTAGCACTAGAAGATAGAATTTTTGTATATTCAAATAAAACGGTGATTTTTTAACATGGCATTTAATTTAGTATTAGTACATCCACAGATTCCAAACAACACAGGTGCAATAGGGCGTCTTTGTGTAAATGCAGGTGCATCATTGCACATTATAAAGCCTATAGCTTTTGACATAGATGAAAAAGCAGTTCGTAGAGCTGGTCTTGACTACTGGGATAAGTTGGACTTACATGTATGGGAGTCTTTAGATGAGTTTTTTGAAAAGAATGAGATTACCAACAATGCGCATTTTGCAACTACAAAAACAGATAGACCTTACTTTGAGACAGACTTTAAAGATGGTGATTTTATATTTTTTGGAAGTGAAACAGCTGGAATACCAGAAGAAGTTCTCAATAAGTACAAAGATAAAAATATAACTATACCTATGACAAAAGAAGGTAGAAGTTTAAACTTGGCTATTAGTACTGGCATTATTCTTTATGATGCTATTAGACAAACATTTGATTCATTTGAGGTTTAGCTAGAATGAACTGGTTTGTTGATGCTATGATGCTTACTCTTTTTGTTTTGTTTATGGTGTTTATCTTTGGTGGTTACCATAAAACAAAATCATCGCAGCGTGAAGCTCAAAGAAAAAAGGATGAAGAGTTAAAGTAACTTGTTTGCCCATTCTTCTACTCTATTCTCAAATATATCTAGTAAACTTTGTGTCTTTTTAACTAACTTTGCCATCTTTAATCCTTTAAATATTTGACATATCTTACTTCTTTTTTTCATATTGATTTAAAAATATGTCAAATTGTCATATTTTTATTGACTAAATTTCAAAATATTATTATAATGGTACAAATATAGGAGAATTGCCATGAAAAATTTTTTAGAAATTGTAGAAGAGATAAAGAGTATAGTATCTGCTGAGTTTAGTGGAAAAAAGATATTTGACAAAGATGTTGCAGACGTTCTTGGAGTATCTCAAATGAACTTTGCTACTATGAAAAAGAGAAATAAAATCCCTTTTAGTGAACTTCTTGATTTTTGTGCTACAAAATCTATATCTATTAACTGGATGCTTTATGGTCAATCTCCAGAGAGTTTAGTAGACGCTACAAATAAATTTTTCATGATAAAGTATTTTGATGATGTAAATACATCAGCTGGTGGTGGAGCAAGTGATGTTAATGAAGAAAACAGAGAAATAGAAATACCTCACGAGTTTGCTATGATACTAGGTGGTGAGAGAGAATTAAAAAATATAGAAGCTATTAATGTAACAGGTGATTCTATGGAGCCTACATTTAGTTATAATGATATTGTATTTATTAATAGAACAAAGACTGATATTCAAAGAGGTGGTATATTTACTATCCGCACTGAAGGTGGTCTTTTTATAAAAAGAATTGTTAGACGTATTGATGGCGCTATTGATATCGTGTCTGATAATGATGTTTACTCCACTCAAACCCTATATCCTAATGAGATAGAGATCATAGGAAGGGTTGTTAGTAGATTTGGAGATGTTGACTAAAAGGCTTACTTTGAAGTATTTTTTATTACTCGTTTTTACAACAATCTTTATTGGATGCGCTAGTACTCAAAAAGAAAAAAATATTGAGTTAGTAAAAAAAGACACTAATCTAACAATAAAACAGACTCATATATATGATTTACTTAATATACCTCAAAATCCATCTTATTATTTAAATGGAAGAAATACTTTAGATTCATTTTATGAGATACAAAATAGATATGAAAAGTATTATTTTAATATCTGGAATATAGAGATACCACCTGACAATATAGAGACTGTTACATGGCCTTTTTTCTCATATAAGTATGGAAATAGTTATGGAGAAAACTTTCAGTTACTACGAGAGAGTTTTTTTGAAGATATGTATAATGATGCGAACTTTGACAACTTTTCATCAGTGAACAAGAGAGCTTTAACACTTAAAGAGACAAATATACGAGCATTCCCAACAATAAAACCACTTCTCAGAGACCCATCATTGGCAGGAGAGGGCTTTCCATTTGATTATTTACAAAACAGTACTGTTCATGCTAATAAACCTATTTTTATTTCCCATTATTCAAAAGATAAGAAATGGGCGTATGCATTTACTAGTTTTACATCTGGCTGGATAAAGTCAGATGAGTTTGTATATATGGGAATTAAAGAGAGTGAGTTATGTAAAGCTGCTAAGCAGATTAAGATAACAAAAGAGGGGGTTCCTATATATGATGAGTATGGTACATTTATGTTTTACTCTAAAATAGGAATGATGTTTTCACTTATATCAGAAGATGATAAGCAATTTACTGTACTCACAGTTAGCTCTTCTGCAAATTCACAACCTTTATATAGAAAGTCTACCATATCAAAGTCTGTAGCTACAGATAAAACCCTAAAGCTAAATAATGATAACTTGAGCACTATAATACATGAAGTTATGAAGACAAATTATGGTTGGGGTGGTATATATGGGCAAAGAGACTGCTCATCAATGCTTAGAGACTTATTCTCGCCCTTTGGTATTTGGTTACCTAGAAACTCTTATCAGCAAAGCAAGAGAGGTTTAGTAATCTCTTTAGAAGGTATGTCAAGTGAAGAGAAAATACAAACCATAAAAGATAAGGCAATTCCTTTTGAAACGCTACTATATAAAAAAGGTCATATAGTTTTATATGTTGGTACTTTCGAAGAAGATATAGTAGTCTTTCATAATGTATGGGGCATTAAAACAAAAAAAGATAGTGTCGAAGGTAGAGTGGTAATAGGTAAACCAATTTTTAGCACATTAAAACTTGGTAGATTTCAAAAGAATTACGACGAAGAAGCAGAAATTCTTAAAAATCTTAAAAGCATGAATATATTAACTCAGTAGGAGAGTTGAGATGTTAAGCTTTGATATCGAGTAGGGTACCGAACATTTCATCTTGAGTTTTTATAGCTGATACGTTAACAGAAGTAGCATCTTGTGCAACTATTTGATCTGGTATCTCTTTGGCTAAATCAGTTTGGCTTTTAGTAGAGCCACTATCATCTACTTTGGTGTTATATGCTGTAACAGAATTTTGGTTTTCCACTATTCTAGTGTCGTTTGGTCTAAATTTATCTGTATTTACATTTGCAATATTATTTGCACTTGTATTTAGCATAGTTTGGTGAGCTTGTATTGATGATATATTCATAAATAACTCCTTCGTATGATTAAATTATAATACGAAGAAGCTAAAAATATGATTATTTAAAAAAAGTAGTTAGTGTAGGTCAGAATTTAGTTTTACTTCTTTAGTTGAACGAGAAGCTGTGATTTCACCAGTCATAGAGTTTTGTCTAAAGTGAAGACCACTAAAGTTAGATAACTGCTTACCTTTGAAGATTTCACCTTGCATGTTTGCATTTGTGTTTACTTCCATAATTTTCTTCAACTCATCTGAATAGATACCGATTTTAGTACCTTCTAGTATAGCTACACCAGCATCTATGATACAACCATCACCTAGTGGAATACCACATGTTGAGTTTGCACCAAGAAGACAGTTTTTACCTACAGAGATAGGATTTCCATCAGTACCACTAAGTACACCAAGTATAGAAGCACCACCACCTACATCAGAACCATCACCAACGATAGCAGAGCTAGATATACGACCTTCAACCATAACTGAACCAGTAGTTCCAGCGTTGAAGTTAATATAAGATGCACCAGGCATTACTGTTGTTCCAGCTGCTAGTTGAGCACCAAAACGAACTTTAGAAGTATCTAAGATACGAGTGTTGTCTTGAGGGATGATATGCTGAAGAAATCTTGGAAACTTATCTACAAAATCAATATGAGGATACTCATTTGAAAGCTTTAATTCAATTTCAAACTCTCTTAAATAGTCAAGTTCTATTGGTTGACCATTTGACCATGCAACATTTGGTAATGCACCAAATGCACCGTTTAAGTTGATGTCTCTTAACGGTACTTTAGATTGTGAGATAGCATAAAGTTTTAAGTATGCAGCTTCAACACTAGCAACAGGAGCGTCATCAAAGATAAATGTAACTCTAAATTCACCTTCAAGTGAACCGCTAGTCATGATTTGGTTATATAGTGCAGATACTACTTGAATATTTTTATGAGCATCACCAAAAGCCTCATCAGCATAAGGTGTAAAAGCATTTAGACAGCTTTTTAGAAATGCTGCATTAACGTTACATGTAACTTCACTTTGAGTGAAGTCTATCTCAACACCTTGCTCTGATAATGCTCTGATAAAAAGAGCAGCGCTTCCGAAGTTTTCATCCCAGTTAATTAGTGGGTAAGTAGATTGAAGAGTTTTTTCTATGTTTAACTGACCTAAGTCAACTCTTGAGATACCAAAAGCTAAAGGGTCTCTATAACCTTTAGTTGATGTCTTAATGTCGTCTATTAGTGCTTTAAAAGCATCTGCTGTTTCAATAATTTCCATGAATTCTCTCTTATATAATTTAATTGAGGAATTATACTGAAAAACTACTAATAAAAACTGAGGTTAATTAAAAAATTTACCTTGCTTTTCGTTATCAAGAGGTTTTCTCTTTTCTTTTGTTAGCCATTCTTGTAAAAGAGACTCTATGACTTTACTTAGACTCATTTTATATCTACTTCTTGAGTATTTCATAGACTCATCCCATGTCTCTCTGTCTATAAGTAAACTTCTTGTTACTTCATCTTTTGGTTGCATTAAGAGCCTTTTACTATAAGTGTTTTATTATGAAACATTTAATAATCCTACAAAGTCTTTGTAACTATCTACAATCTTTTGATTTTTTTGCTTTTCTATATAAAACTCTATTGCTTTTTTACCAAGACGAGGTATTTCATTTTTAACAGCCCAGCTACTAACTGTTCCCTCTGGTACTTCCAAAATATTTGCAAGGTTTTTTTGAGTTATGTTAAGCTCTTTACATATCTTTTTAACAACATTATCTTTTCTTTTCTTTCTGTCTTTGCTAACATTTAGAGGTTGTTCTACTTTTTGCTCTATATCTTCGTCCGAGTTCTCATTAATCCAAGAAAGCACATCAGCAGAGTCAAGAAACCAGTCTCTAGAACTTAGGTTGCTTACAACTTCATCTGTAAATTTAATTACATTTTCATTAGCAAACTCTTCATTACTTAGTTGATAAAGTATCGCAAATGCTAATTGTTTTGAACTTGAGCTACTGTCACCCCAGTTGAATGTCTCTGATTTTGAATACTTATCGTATCTAGTACTAAGTTCAATCTCCCCATAAGTTACAAATTTACTACCTAGAAGTGCCTTGTGACCTTTAAATACGTAGTTGCTTCTATTTCTTGTTATAGACATGTTTTCCTCTTAAATCTTAAATCTTAAATATGTAGTTGTTATTTTCTTGTTTAATCTCTTTCTCTTTTGGAGAAATTACAATTTTGTAAATAACATATATGGAGAGAGTTAGCAAAAATAGTACCAATAACCAAACCAACATGATATATTTCCTTGATTTTTACTTGTTTTGAGTATATCGACATATATAAGATAAGTTTAATTATTTTATTTATTGTATAATTGAATATAAAAATTATAAGAGGTATTTAATGTCACATTCACAAAAACTAGAAGAGTTGTTAACAAAGAGTGTTATCCCTGATTTAGACGAAAGACTTGATGAAATATTTGAAGAGATAGCTGATAATAAAGAAGCTACAGATGATGCAAAAGATGAGATAGATGAACTTAGAGAGTTTAAAGCTGATCTGCAAGATGTGCTTGATGATATCGCTAGTGGTGATATAGATGAAGAAGAGTGTAAAGAATTAATAGACGATATACTTGAAGCTCAAAAGGGTAGCGAAGAAGAAGACTTTGGTTTCGTAGAAGAAGACTAAGCCATGAACTGGCGTATAAAATCAGAGCAATACTTAGAGAGTATTGCTTTACAAATATATTTAAACCCCATAAAAATAATATTATTAGTTATGCTAGTAAGTGCATCCCTCATTTTTAATATCACAAAAGTAACTATTGACACATCTACAGAAGGTTTTTTACACGCTGATGATCCATCATTAATCAGATATGAAGAGTTTAAAAAGCAGTTTGGTTATGATGAAATGATTTTGATTGCAATAAAAACTAAAGATATCTTTGATATTAATTTTTTGACAAAATTAAAAAGTCTTCATAATGAACTAAAAGAAAATACTCCACATTTAAATGATATAAACTCACTTATTAATGCTCGTAACACTAGAGGGGATGGCGATAGACTTATAGTTGAAGATCTATTTGAAAACTGGCCTCGCAATGAGCAGGAATTGAGTAAGATTAAAAAGATAGCAATGGAGAGTGAACTTTATAAAAACTTACTACTAAACAGTAGCTCTACTATGACGACAATACTTATAGAACCGAATGTATACGAAAGCTCTGAAAACGGTGATGACTTAGCAGGCTTTGGTGAAGATGATAGCTCACAAAAAGATGCTGAATTTATAAGTGACAAGTCAAAAGGCGAAATGATTGATAGTACAAATAAAATTGTACAAAAGTATCATAATGAGAATTTTGATGTATATATTGCTGGATCATTATCTGTTAATGATACTATTAAAAAGTCTATACAAAAAGATATGCAAAAGTTCGTAATGTTAGCTCTTATCATGATGTTAATATTTTTGTTTGTTGTATTTAAAAGGTTTAGTGGTGTTTTTCTTCCTATTTTTATTGTTGTACTGTCTCTTGTAAGTACAATAGGGGTAATGGGTCTTACAGGAGTGCCAATAACTATTCCTAGTCAGATTTTACCTTCATTTCTTTTAGCGGTTGGAATTGGTGCAACAGTGCATATTTTGGCAATGTTTTTTAAAGAATTTAATAAAAGTGGTTCAAGAAAAGATGCTATAGTTTTCTCACTAGGTCATTCTGGTCTTGCTGTTATTATGACTTCTCTTACAACTGCCGCAGGATTACTATCTTTTAGTACAGCTGAAATAGCCCCAATAGCTAATCTTGGTGTATTTGCTGCTGTTGGAATTATGATAGCCCTCTTTAACACAATCATTTTGATGCCAGCAATCTTATCGATACTTCCGCTAAAGATAGCAAAAGAAAAACATACTGATAAATCAGAGTTGATGGACAAAATTTTATTATCTATTGCTAACTTTAGTTATGAGAATGCAAAAAGCATAGTTGTGATAGGTATTAGTATTTTTCTAGTTTCTTTGTATTTTGCTCTTGGCGTTGAGTTTAAGCATGACCCTCTAGGTTGGCTTCCTGAAGAGTCTGCATCTGTAAAAGCAACATACTTGGTAGATAAAGAACTTAATGGTTCTGTTAGTATGGAAGTTATTATAGATACCAAGAAAGAAAATGGACTTTACGACTCTGAACTGTTAAACAAAATAGATTTACTGCGTAAAAAAACTGAACAGATAAATAGAGATGATTACTATGTTGGGAAGGGTTGGAGTGTGGCTGAAGTACTTAAAGAGATTCATAGAGCTTTACATGAAAACTCTCAAGATTACTACAAAATAGCAGATAATAGTGCTCTGATTCCGCAAGAGTTTCTTTTGTTTGAAAACAGTGGAAGTGATGATTTGGAGGATCTTGTTGATTCCTCTTTTTCTAAGGCAAGACTTACTCTAAAACTACCTTGGATGGAAGCTAGTAGATATAGTGAATTAGGTAATGAAGTAAAAAGTCTAATCAAAAGTGAACTTGGAGATGATGTTGAAGTCTCTATTACAGGAATGGTTCCTTTATTTCAAAGAACTCTAGTAGCTGCTATGAACTCTATGGCACTTAGTTATATAACTGCATTTTTTGTTATTAGTCTTATTATGATTGTTATACTAGGTAGTTTTAAAGTTGGAATGATTAGTATGATTCCAAATGTCTTACCTGTTGTTATGGCATTGGGATTTATGAATTTTGCTGATATGCCACTAGATATCTTTACAATGCTCGTAGGAGCGATAATTATAGGTCTTTCTGTTGATGATACAGTCCATTATTTTTATAACTTTGGAAAGTACCATAGTGCTGGAGACAGTATAAAAGTATCTATAGAGAAAACTATGATAGGTACGGGTTGGGCAATGGTAGCTACTACAATAGTCTTATCTTTAGGATTTTATATCTATATGTTTGCGACTATGAGTAATCTTGTACATTTTGGGATACTTACTGGTGGAGCAATTATAATAGCACTATTGTCAGATATATTACTTGCTCCAGCTCTATTGAAACTTACAACTAAGGAGAATAAATGATAATTAAATTATTTATTACATGTAGTATGATTTTTGCACCACTTTTAGCTATCACGGGGCTAGAGGTAGCACAAAAGGTCCACGATAGAGATGAGGGTGATAATATAACATCGAACATGACAATGACTCTTATAGACAAAAGTGGTCATAAGAGAGTTAGAGAGCTAAAAAGCTATGCTAAAGATAAAGGTATAGATACACATAGGTTAATGTTCTTTATGAGCCCCGCTGATGTTAAAAACACTGGCTTTTTAACGTATGACTACGAAGATAGCTCAAAAGATGATGACCAGTGGCTATATCTGCCAGAACTTAAAAAAGTAAAAAGAATAGCATCAAGTGATAAAAGCTCGTCATTTATGGGAAGCGATTTTTCTTATTCGGATATGACGTCAAAAAATGTTCAAGATTATGAATATAAGATTATGAAAGAACCTAAAGTTAGAGGTCATAAAACTTGGCAAATGCTTGTTACTCCTAAGACGCAAGAAACTATAGATGAAACAGGTTATACAAAATCAATAGTCTTTGTAAGGCAAGATAACTTTGTTGTTATTCAATCACTTAACTATGTAAATATAGGTAAAAAATTAAAATATATGATGGTGACAGGCTTAGAAAAAATTGATGGAATTTGGACTGCAACCAAGATCCAAATGGTTACGAAAAAGGCTAAAAAAACTATTCATAAAACTATTTTAGATTTTAAAAATATCAAATATAATCAAGATTTAAAAGAGTCATTTTTTAGTACGAGAACTATAGAAAAAGGTCTTTAATTAGTGCCTTTGAAATCTTTTATATTATTTAATATTATTGTTGTTTTTCTTTCCTCAAAACTATTAGCAAATGACTTGTTAAACGATGATCTAGGTGGTTTTGAGGATTCTATGGTAGAAGATATACTCGAGGCAGAGACACCACCTTTACCTATAGAAGAGAAAAGAGTGACTATAAATGGTGACTTGTCGTTTAAAACTTCTATTGGGTATATAAAACATAAGATTGATGGAGTTGAATACTCTGGTGTAAATCAGGCTCAAGTATCTCTAGATTTAAAGTTAGATATGAAGCTATCAGATGAGTGGAAACTAAAGATTAGTTCAAATATGTATTATGACTCTATATACGATGTTTATAATCATAATACATATAGAAGTGATGTAAAGGATGAGTATAGGCAAGCTATTAGAATTGATGATGCTTATATTCAGGGAAGTATAACTTCTGATATTGATTTAAAAATAGGACGCCAGATAGTTGTTTGGGGTAAATCTGACACCATAAGAATTACGGATGTTATTAGTCCACTTGATAACAGACTACCTGCTATGACTGATATAGAAGACTTGAGGCTAAGCGTAGGCATGCTGAAGCTTGATTACTATGTTGATGAGTGGAATATATCTGCAATGATTATTCCTGAGAGCAGAATCATGATGGAAGCACCTGCTAGAAGTGAGTTTTTTCCTGTTGATAGTGTTTTTTCTGGTACACCAGACCCATTTTTAAATCTAAGAAGACCAAATAGTTCTTTGAATGAGATGCAGTATGCATTAGCTATCAATGGAACATTTTCTGGCTGGGACTTATCTTTTTATGCTTCGCATATACTTGACCAGAAATGGCATTTTGATAAAACTCAAGGTACAGTTCCTTTAAATCAAATACATAGAGTTGTATCAAAGGTGGATATGCTAGGCTCTGCAATCAATGTTGCTGCTGGGAACTGGCTTTTTAAGAGTGAAGCAGCATACTTAAGTGGTGTTAGATACAACACAACTTCTGATGACAAAGATAGACTGGATATATTAATTGGTTTTGATTATATGGGATTTAGAGATACAGTGGTATCACTTGAAGTAGCGAATAGACATATTTTTGATTATGAATCACAAATGAAGTTGAGTTCTGACTATGTTGATAAAGACGAGATGCAGACAGCTTTTAGAGTATCTAAATCATTTTTAAACGAGACTATGGAGCTTAATGCATTAGTTAGTATGTTCGGTTCATCATTTGAGTATGGTGGTTTTAGTAGAGTTTGGTTTAAGTACGATATAGCTGATTCTATAAGTACTAATATTGGTGTGGTAGACTATATTGGTGGTGAGAAAGTTTATTTTGAGTCCATTAAAAATAACGATAGATTTTTTGCAGATATAACATATAGTTTCTAGTTTTCAAACAACTATAAGAATCTTTTATATACAATAGTACATATTAAGGATATGTCATGAAAGCAATACTATTAGTTACATCAATATTTTTTTTATCTTTAAGCTTACCTGCTAAAGCTTTAACTATATCCTCTGGCTTTTCTGAAAAAGAGTCAGTTTTAGTATACTCTGTATTATCAGAGATGTTTAAAAGAGCCAATATTGAACTTGATTATCAGGTTCTTCCTAACCAACGTTCTTTGTTAAATGCAAATAATGGTGTTAGTGATGGTGATGCTACTCGTATTTGGAATATAGATAAGATGTATCCAAATCTCATTAGAGTTCCTGTTCAAGTTCATTCATTAGACCTTGTTTTAATTAGTAATAAAAAATTAAACTTTAAAGACTTATCCGATCTTAAAAATTATAATGTTGGTGTTATAAGAGGGATGAAAATAGCTGAAAAAACAGTAGCCAAACACTCTCCCAAGTCTGTTACAGCTGGTACAAATCATGATCAGATTATGATGATGTTAGAATCTGGTAGGATAGATGTGGTTGTTGCTGCTAAAATAGAATTTTATTTGAATCTTGAAAATAGTAAAAGTGATACTCTGTATCTACATAAAAAAACTATTCTTAGCCTACCACTTTATCCTCAGTTACACAAGAAAAACAAAGCTTATATAGCAAAATTAAGAGATGCCTTACAATCAATGCATGATGATGGAACATATAAAGAAATACAAAACATGTTTTTAAATGGACTAGAGAGTAGGCATAAAGATAAAGTGAAAGTCACTATATATGACTAACAGTAAGTTATCTTTAAAACTTCTTCTACTGACATTAATGTTCAGTACTCTAATAACATTAGTTATTACCTCTATTCAACTTTATATTGACTATAAAAACGGTTACAAAAAAATTGTAGATCAAGTTGCTGTTGTCGAATCATCTTATGTTGATATTTTAAATGAGAGCATATGGGTTTATGATATAACTCAGGTTGAAATACAATTAAGGTCAATTGTTAATTTACCAGATGTGGAGTTTGTTAAATTAAGTTTGTCTGACAATACAATTATTGACAAGGGTGAACACCTGAGTGATAACTATTTGGAACGATCCATCCCTCTTTCCTATAGGTTTAACAATCAGAAGACAGTATTAGGTGAGTTATATGTTGTAGCTGACTTAAACAGACTTTATGACAATATGGTAGATAAAGTGTCACTCATATTATTATCTCAGGCAACAAAAACATTTCTTACATCTTTTTTTATTCTTTTTATATTTAACATGCTTGTTACTGTTCATATAAAAAGGATAGTGGAGTATACAAAGTCTATAGATGTTAATGAATTTATTAAACCGTTGAAGCTTAATAAAAAAAGAACAGCGTCTAGATATGATGAAATAGATAACCTATCTGATGTAATAAACGCCACATATGCTAAGCTATTCAATTCTCATCAGGACCTTGTGGATGAACTATCAAAGAGGATTGATACTGAAAAATTACTTCTCAAAAAAAAGCAAGAGTTAGTTTCTCAATATACAACAGATAAACTAACAGGCTTAAGTAACAGAAGTAAGCTTTTAGAAGATATAGTGAAGCTACATGTAGAAGCAATTGCAATAGTTGATATTGATGACTTTAGAGAAGTAAATGATTTTTATGGTGAAACAATAGGTGACTTACTTATTGGTGAACTTGCTAAGAGATTAAATAATTTAGCAACTCAAGATAATTTGAAACTATATAGACTTCAAGCTGATCAATTTGTTCTTGCATGTATTGAAAGTACTAATCAGGAGAAGTTTGAACAAGTCATTTTAGATATAAACCAGAGAGCAGTAAAAGATAGTTTCAATGTTAAGCAGTATGAAGTTTTAATAATGACTACTATTGGAGTAGCATTTGGCTCTGAAAACACTCTAATTGATGCTGATATTGCCCTGAAAATTGCTAAGAAAAGTAAAAAACATTTTGTTACTTATTCTAAAGACTTTGCCGTTGAAGAGGAGTTTAGGAATAATCTTGAATGGACAAAGAAACTTAAAAAAGCTATAGACGAAGAGAGGATTACTGCTTACTTCCAACCTATTTACAGTCATGCTACAAATAGAATAGAGAAGTATGAAGCTTTAGTGAGAATGATAGGTGAAGATTCAAACCCAATATCACCATTTCATTTTTTAGATATAGCTTTTAAAACTAAACTATATCCTCAAATCACTAGAATAATGATTGATAAAGTAGTTGAAGTTGCATTAAGTCATCATGATTATGAATTCTCTATAAACTTTGAGATTGAGGACCTTTTAAATACAGATACTATGTCTTACTTTTTAAATAAATTAAAAGAAAGTAATGTAGGTGAAAGACTTGTTGTAGAAGTTGTTGAGTCTCAAGGTATAGAAGACTTTGATGCTGTTAAAACTGTTGTTGATTGGATAAAAGCTTTTGGTTGTAAGCTTTCTATTGATGATTTTGGTACAGGTTATTCTAATTTTGAGTACCTATTAAAATTAAAAGCTGACTATGTAAAGATAGATGCTTCATTGATTAAGCACATAGATAAAGATGAAGATATGCTTTTGGTAACTAAAAACATCGTATCTTTTTCTAATATATCAAATATGAAAACTATAGCGGAGTTTGTTTGCTCAAAAGAAATTAATGATATAGCTATTGATATAGGTATAGACTATTCTCAAGGTTACTACATTGGAGAACCTATACCATCTGATAAAGTAGGTGTTGTCTAGGGAAAAGGCTTTGTGTAGTTCATTTTATATATTAAGGGAGTCAAAATGAAAAGTTTACTTAGTGTGTTAATGTTTTTTGTATTTATATCAGGTGCTTTTGCAAATGAGGAAGAAAAAGACAAGTCTGTTGACTATGGAAAAATTGATGGCTTGATTAGACTTTATCATGTTTTTGCTCCTGCATACATTAAGAGTGGACGCGCTGAAGACTATGCTGTAGATGGTAGTGTTATCGGTGGACATTTAAGGTATACAACTCCTACAGTTTTTGACTTTGGAGCTACAGTCGCTGTTTATTATGCTGCTTCTACAGGTTTTAATAATAAAGATGATACAAATACTTTAATGGCTGCGGGAAGATTTTTCACTTCTGACTATGATAGTAAGGCAGTTGTTGGTGAGTTAAATCTTCATTTTAAAAATGATGACCATTATGGGATTATAGGTCACTTTAAGCTAGATACTCCTATTACGAATGCAATTTTTACATATATGCCCAACATGTATGAAGCAGTTCTCTATAAAAATTCTCAGCTTGATTCAACTGATATTACAGTTGCTCATGTAGAAAAGATGGCATATGGTAGTCGTGCTCCAGTTGAATTTGGGCTGATTGGAGAAGCTACAAGAACAGCTGGTACTACACAAAATGCTCTTGAGAAAAGAGGTACGTTTTCAGACATAGAAAAACAAACTTTAGCTGATGATACTGCCCAGACAAATGGACTTACGGTTCTTGGTGTAGAGCATAAGGTAAATGAAAACTTAAATGTTAATGTTTGGGATTTTTATGCTTATGACATTATAAATATGTTTTATGCTGATGTAATTTACAAAAATAAAGTGAATGATCTACCATATAGTCTTTCGGCTCAATATCTTCGTGTTGATAGTGTAGGGAGAAACTTGGCTTCTGCTTGGCTTGATGCAAACACTGCAGATATGTATGGTCTCAAAGCAACCCTTAAATATGGTAAATCTTTCTTTTACGCAGCATATAATCATTCTGGTGGAGCTAAACTTCTAAACCCTTGGAGTGGAGACCCTGCGTATACTTCATCTTTTTTCTCTAAAAATGCTTATCGTGCAAATGTAGATGCTTATAAATTAGGTTTTAATTATGACATCTTAAAAAACCTAAAACTGATTACAAGTCATGCTGAATATGGTAAGTCCTCAACTCTTGGTTCTTTTGTAGCATCTAAACCTGTTGAAGCAGTTCGTGCACCTGAAAATGATGCTTTTGAGTCAGTTTTACTTCTAAAATACAATCCTATAAAAAACTTAACTATTCTTACTGGGCTTATATATAAAGAGAGTGAATACTTTTATGGTGGACAAACTGTGGAAGTTCTTGATGTCGACTTAGTTGTAACGTATAAATTCTAAGAGTTCTTTTCTCTTAACTTATCTTTTTTACTTTTGCCTTTGCCTTTTACAGGGGCAGGCCCTTTTACCTTT
Source organism: Sulfurimonas sp. (assembly GCA_028044295.1). Classification (GTDB taxonomy): domain Bacteria; phylum Campylobacterota; class Campylobacteria; order Campylobacterales; family Sulfurimonadaceae; genus Sulfurimonas. Next base: position 253,581 of record JAOFSE010000001.1, on the reverse strand, counting down.
TTAGGTGCTTTGCCTTGAAGCTCAAAACCATCTATTTGCTCAGGCGTAAGTTTTACCTTGCATTTTTTCTCAATGATATTAAAATGGGCTCTGCTGTCATGGTCTATAAATGATATCGCAATACCAGTTTTACCGGCTCTTGCAGTACGACCAATACGATGTATATAGTCAGTTGGAGAACGTGGTAGGTCGAAGTTTATAACACATGTTACATCGTTTATATCTAGACCTCTTGCTGCGATGTCTGTAGCAAAGAGTATACGCGTCTTTTTGCTTTTAAAGTTATTTAGAGTTTCTATTCTTTCTTCTTGGTACAAATCACCATGAAATGACTCTGCTGAGTAGCCATATTTGATAAATTTTGCAGCTATATTATCGGTAGCTCTTTTGTTTGCCATAAATACTATTACTCTATCTAGTTTTTTATCATCGAGTATCTTTCTTAGAAGTGGTCCACGGTTGTCTTTATTTACCTCTATAACACGTTGTGTTACACTTTCTACAGTCGGTATCTCTTGTTCTATTGTCACACGAGTAGCTTCTGTAGTTATTTTAGAAGCAATATCTAGTATCTTTTGAGGGTAGGTTGCTGAAAAGAGTAGATTTTGACGTTCTTTTGGTATCTCTTGTAGTATTACGTCAAGTTCTTCCGAAAAACCAAGGTTAAGCATTTTATCGGCTTCGTCAAGCACAAAGAACTCTAGGTGAGCTAGACTCATCTGTTTTTTTGTAAATATATCAAGTAGACGACCTGATGTAGCTACTAAAATATCACAGCCTTGCTGGATGTCATATATCTGGTCACCAAGGCTTTCTCCACCTATGACACTAACTACTTTAGGTTTTTCATGTAGTTCTGAACTAAAAGTATTAAAAGCATCTGCTATTTGAAGTGTAAGCTCACGAGTAGGGGTAACCACTAGTGCTTTGATTTTTGCTTTTCCTTCACCCTTTGTTTTTGACCACATCTCTAAGATAGGAAGAACAAAACTAGCACTTTTTCCACTTCCAGTCTCTGCCATTGCCATTACATCTTTTTTTTGTAACACAAGAGGAATAACTTTTTCTTGAATAGCTGTTGGCTTTGTTATACTAGCTTTTTGAAGGCTGTTAAGTATAGATGATGAGAGTTTTAGTTGGGAAAATAGCATTTAATATCCTGTTATTTGTTAAATGTATTTTAGACTATTTTGCCTTTGAAAGAAGCATATATAATATTTTTCTTTAAAGATGATTTTTATTTGAATTAACTATAATTGGTATAGAGATGTATTCTATTTATAAGGGGACTGAAGCATGTTAAATAAGACGAATGAAACACTTAATACATTTAGTATTAAACCAAAACTTATTATATTAACATCTATCAGTATGATTGGTATGGCAATTATATTTGTACTATTTCTGAACTCTATCACTAAAAGTCTTTATGCAGAAAGAGAAATGCATATAGAGAAGCTTTTAGATACTGGATACAATATTTTAGATCATTTTTATACCCTTCAACAAGAAAATAAATTAACACAAGAAGAAGCACAAGCTTTGGTGGTAAACACCCTAAAGTCTGCTAAATATGGGCCTAATGGATATTTTTGGATTATAGATACTAAGGGTGTCATTATTATGCACCCTTATGCCCAAGAGATTGTTGGTAAATCAGCATTAAGTATCAAAGACTCTAACGGGGGATATATGTTTGTTGACTTTGTTGAAAAAGCAAAAGCTGGTGGTGGTTTCGTAGAGTACTATTGGCCAAAGCCAAATAGTGATATATCTTATAAAAAAATCTCTAATATTAGTTTGTTTAATCAATGGGGATGGTCCATAGGTACAGGAATCTACGTAGACGATATAGAAAAAGACATAGAATCTATAGCTTATAAAATAATTTCAATTATCACAATTATATTTATAATAATAAGTCTTATTTCAATATATATGTCAAATAAATTCTTAAGACAAATGAGTGATTTAGCAATGTATGATCCTCTAACATCTCTTTACAATAGACGTTATATGTACCAAGAAACTTCAGCCTTAGTCTCCAACCATGATAGATATGGTGAGAAGTATTTAGCAGTTATATTTTTAGATATAGATTTATTTAAAAATATCAATGATACTTATGGTCACTCGTATGGTGATAAAGTTATATCATTTGTCGGTGAATCTATTCTCAAGTCCATCAGAGCAGGTGATATCGCAATTCGTTATGGTGGGGAAGAGTTCTTAGTCATTATGTTGTGTAATAATAAAGATGAAGCATTAGATGTAGCAACTAGAATCAGAGACAATGTAAGCCAAATGGATACAGATAAAGATATATCTTTGACATTAAGTGCTGGTATAGCATTTAGAGATACTGATGAGAAGTTTGAAAAAGTAATAGAGAGAGCTGATAGTAAACTGTATAAAGCAAAAGAGGCTGGAAGAGACTGTATTAAATATTGATTTACAGTTAGTTTTAACTACATTTGTATATAATTTCAACAATAAAATATATAGGAAACTCATGAGAATAATATTATTAGGAGCTCCAGGTGCTGGAAAAGGTACGCAAGCTCAATTTTTAACTAAAAAATACAACATTCCTCAAATCTCTACAGGTGATATGTTAAGAGCAGCTATCAAAGCTGGTACTGATATGGGTAAAATGGCTAAAGCTGCTATGGATGCAGGTCAACTAGTAACTGATGAGATTATCATAGGTCTTGTTAAAGATAGAATAGCTGAAGCTGACTGTGCAAATGGTTACCTTTTGGATGGCTTTCCACGTACACTTCCTCAAGCTGATGCTGTAACAGCTGCAGGTATAGAGATAGATGCTGTAATAGAGATAGACGTTCCAGACTCTGAGATAGTTACTCGTATGGCTGGTCGTCGTGCCCACCTTGCAAGCGGTAGAACTTACCATTTAGTTTACAATCCACCAAAGGTTGAAGGTAAAGATGATGAAACTGGTGAAGACTTAGTTCAAAGAGATGACGATAAAGAAGAAGTAGTTTTAGATAGACTAAAAGTTTACCATGACCTTACAAGCCCACTCATAGGCTACTATAAAGAACAAGCTTCTAAAGTAGCTTCATTAACATACATAACTGTTGATGGTACTGCTGATATAGCTGATGTTGAAGCCAGTATCGTTTCTAAACTAGCTTAATTTTTCACTTTCTACATGTAGAATTCAGGTTTATTCTGGATTCTACGATATCCTCTTTATACAAGTTTTACAACATCATTTCTTTTTTCTTTTGCTTGATATAGAGCATCATCAACACGTTTTAAGCAACTGTTTATGCTGTCAGAATTGTTTACTTGAGTTACTCCCGCACTTATTGTTATGGGAGGTAATTCTTTATTTACATAAGATTCAATACTCTGACGTAACTCCTGCGCTTTAATATATGCACCATTTATATCTGTTCTTGGTAATAATATTATAAACTCTTCACCGCCCCAGCGAGCAAATATATCATTGACTCTTAACTCTTTTGTAATTATTCCAACGACTGCAACAAGCACTAGGTCGCCTACAAGATGTCCAAAAGTATCATTAACAATTTTAAATTTATCCAAGTCTATTAAAATTACAGAAAAGTTATCTTTGTATCTTTTTATGCTTTCAAATTCTTTTAAAAACAGCTCATCAAATTTTTGCCTATTATATATTTTAGTTAGATGATCATGGTATGCAAAGTATTCATACTCATTTTTTTCAGAGATATATGTAGTGATGTCATTAAAGACGACTATATATTCTGAAGCATGCTCTATTTTTTTTAGAGTCATTTCAAAATCTCTTAGATTATTGTGACTATCAATAATAGATACTATACGACTCGCTTCTGGTCTAGAAAATAAATAATCAGTCCAAAACTCGTCATTGTCAACATCAGATAGTGTGAAAAAACCATTATTTTTTATAAAAAGATTAGCTATAGAGGTATGTAGGTTGTTGAATTCTTCTATTGATGTTATGGAGAAAAAATTTAGAAATGCGTTGTTTACACTTTGTAATTTATCATTACTTATAACAATAACTGGATTTGGAATAGCATTTATAACAGAAAATACCGTATCGTCTATATTATGTTTCATAGTATTAGTATATCTGATTTTTAAATACTAAACTATAAAACTTTTTTGATAAAAAACTACTTACATGAAAGCGCTTAGAGCCTTAGTCAGTATAGATTGAGATTCTCCTTTATCAGAGCCACCCATAAAGTTTTTGATTACAGGTATAAACTTGCTAACCATTGCAGAATCCATACCTAAAGATTTGAAGGCAGAATTTACAGACTCGACAGTATCCATCGTTCCACCAAGTGCTCCAAGCATAGAAGCACCTGAGCTTACATCTTTTAAACCTGGAATGCTTTCTGTCATTTTTGAGTAGTCACCAACAGAAGTTTTTGATTTTGCATATTGCATTAGAGCTGCTGTACCGCCTGACGCTTGTGTAGGTGTTACGTTAAGTGAGTCAGTTAAAGAACTAAAGAGTCCATTTGACGAAGGAGCTGTTGTTTTAGGTGCTATTGCACTTGTAGCTTCATTCGAAAGGTTACTTACAACACTGTCAAACATTCCTGCTTGAGATAGAGTGGATACTAGTAAAATTGAAGAGATTGTTTTTAACATTGTTCATCCTATGATTTGAATTGAAATATTCTATCATAGAATTAATGTTTTATAGGTTAGAGTTTATAAAACTTCCCATCTCAGAAACAACTTCTTCAATAGTACCTTCACCAGATATTACATGTAGAAGATTTTTAGGCTTATAAAAAGCTTGGATGTCAGCTAAAGGCTCAGTATAAACTTTCATGCGGTTGTCAAACACTTCTGTGTTATCATCAGCACCACGGTTTCGACCAAGAACTCTATCTCTTGCTGTATCTTCACTTACTTCTACTTCTATAACGCTTGTCAGCTCTAAAGAAGAGTCTACATGTAGAAACTCATCAAGAGCATTTAACTGTTCGATACTTCTAGGATAACCATCTATGATGATTATATCAGTAGGAGCATTTTTGATAGCGTTAGTGATAGTTTTAATAGCCACTTCTATTGGAACTATAAGACCTTTTGACATGTAAGAATCTAACTCTTTACCTATATCACTTCCTGTTGCAACTTCTGCACGAAGCATATCTCCAGTAGAATAGTGCGTAATATTGTCATTTTGCTCTGCTATTAGTTCAGCATCTGTAGTCTTACCAGAGCCTGGAGCTCCGATAATTAGAAAAAGTTTTTTCATTATGCTTTTGTTTGTTCACGAAGGCGAATATGTAGGTCACGAAGTTGAGTGTTATCAACAGCACTCGGTGCTTTAGTAAGTACACAAGAAGCTTTTTGCGTTTTAGGGAATGCTATAACATCACGAATACTAGCTTTTTTAGATATCAACATCATTAGTCTGTCAAAACCTAGTGCGAAACCACCATGTGGAGGAGCACCAAATTTAAGAGCGTCTAGTAGGAAACCAAACTTCTCTTGCGCTTCTTCTTCTTCGATACCTAGAAGTTTAAATACTTCATTTTGAACATCTTCTTTATGGATACGGATAGATCCACCACCAAGTTCAGTACCGTTAAGAACGATATCGTAAGCGATAGACTCTATCTCTTCAACATCATCCTTATCAGTATCTTTAGGTTGCGTAAATGGGTGGTGAAGTGCTTTAACGCGACCATCTTCAACTTCAAACATTGGGAAGTCAACAACCCATACGAATTCAAAAGCATCTCTATCAAGTATGCTCATTTTTTCATGTTCTGCAAGGAAAATTCTTAGTCTACCCATGTAGTCCCATACAGTTTTTTTATCGCCAGCACCGAAGAATACAACATCTCCAACTTCCATGCCAAGTCTCTCAACTAAAAGAGCTATATCTTCTTCTGTAAAGAATTTGATAAGTGGACCTTTAAGACCATCTTCTTTCATTTGGAAGTAACCAAGACCGTGCGCACCAAATTTACGTACGAAGTCTTCAAAACCTTTCATCTCACGTTTTGAGAAGATTAGGTCAGCACCAGGTACTTTAAGCGCTTTAATACGGTTTTTGTGAGGTTGCTTAGCTATGTTTGTGAAAATTTCATTGTCACATCTCTCAAAGATATCTATAACATCAACCATCTTGAGATCGTATCTTAGGTCTGGTTTATCAGAACCATACCATTCCATAGCGTTGTTGTACGTGATACGATTAAACGGAGCTTGAACTTCAACACCACAAGCTTTAAACATAGCCATTAGTAAGTCTTCTGCAACTTTTATAACGTCTTCTTGATTACAAAAACTCATCTCAACATCTATCTGAGTAAATTCTGGTTGTCTGTCAGCACGTAAATCTTCATCACGGAAACATTTTGCTATTTGGAAGTATCTATCAAATCCACCAACCATTAAAAGTTGTTTGAAAAGTTGTGGTGATTGAGGAAGAGCGTAGAACTCACCGTTGTGAACACGAGATGGAACTAGATAATCTCTTGCGCCTTCTGGAGTAGATTTAGTAAGAATTGGAGTTTCTACTTCTAAGAAACCATTTTCATCAAGTATATTTCTAGCTGCGATTGCTGCTTTAGAACGCAGGCGAAACACTTCATAAAGATCAGGGTCACGAAGTTCTAAGTAACGGTACTTAAGTGTTGTCTCTTCACCAACATTTTTATCACCAATTACAAACGGAACTGGAGCAGACTTGTTTTCAATTATAAGCTCATTGATAATAATCTCGATAGCACCTGTCTTAAGACGTGGATTAGTTAAACCCTCGCCACGAAGACGAACTGTACCTTTTGCTATAAGAACAAATTCATCACGAACACTATCAGAAACTTTATGAGCTTCTGCATTATGTTCTGGGTCACATGTTAGTTGAACAAGACCTGTTTTGTCTCTTAAATCGATAAATACAATACCACCATGGTCACGATAGTTGTTAGCCCAACCAGCTAAAACAACATCTTGACCTACATTTGATTCACTTAAATCTGTACAATAATGACTTCTCATAGAATAGAGTCCTAAAAATAATTTTCGCGATTATAGCTAAGTTAAGCTTACATTTCCTCATGTGTTTATGGAATAAATTTTGCTTTTTCTTCTCTAATTAAATGGAAGGGCAGTGAATGAATCCAGTTAGTAGCTTTAGTCCAAGTATAACTACAAGCTTAAATACTAAAGACACTCGTCACCAACATACTAATAGTGAGAGTGCAAATTCAAAGCCTAAAGTCGTCTTAGAAGCTCAAGACTTTTACGATATGGCTAACAAGTATAATGTTAAAAATATAAGTAATAATGAGATTATGCAGATGTCTCAAGAGCTCTTTTCTAAACAAGAAATAAGCCTTCAGGCTCACGCTACACTTACATTAGACTCGCGTAAGCTTGAACCTAGAAATCATAACCTAATAAATGAGTACAAGACTAGAGCAGAACTCAACCAGAGAATTACTGAGTCAGGCAATATGTTAAACAATAAAGAAGTCTTAGAAATCCTTATAAAGTTAGATACTCTTAAATCACGAGAGCCTTTAAACATCAAAGTTTAATTTTTAATCTATAAAATTGTATAATCAACTAAATATTTTAAAAAGAGACATTTTTGGATAATAAACTAATAAAAACTATTGGTGTAGTACTGAGACCTTCAACACCTAAACTCATAGATAACTACAATAAACTAAAAGATATTTTTAACAGTTTCAATATAGAAGTACTTTTAGAGAGTAAAAGTGCTGATATGATTGGTTTGAATGGCCCTGACTTTACAACTATGAGCAAAAAATCGGATTTTCTTGTAACTATAGGTGGTGATGGTACACTTATATCAACTGTTAGAAAATCATTTGATTTTGATATACCAATTCTTGGCGTGCATGCTGGAAACCTCGGTTTTTTAGCAGATTTGTCAATGGATGAACTTGAAGGCTTTGTAAAAGACATACTAGATGGAAACTACAAGGTAGATGAAAGAGCGCTTTTAGAAGCGACTGTAATAAAAGATGATAAAGAAGTAAAAATGTACGCATTTAACGATGTAGTACTTACAAGAACAAGGGTATCAAATATGATACATGTAGAAACTCTCGTTGACTCAAAGCCATTTAATACTTACTATGGTGACGGAGTAATTGTCTCAACTCCTACTGGATCAACTGCTTATAATCTGTCAGCTGGTGGTCCAGTTCTTTTTCCAATGACAAATGTTTTTGCTCTTACTCCTATTTGTCCACATTCTTTGACTCAAAAACCTGTTGTTCTTCCTGGTAAGTTTGCTATAGAGATGAAGACCTCTGAAGAAAGAGCTCTGATTATTATAGATGGACAAGATGTACATGAGCTTGGTCTTGGTGAGAGTATACATATTAAGCTAGCTACAAAGACCATCAAGCTTCTTCATAAAGAAGACTTTAACTACGCCGCTGTACTAAAAGATAAGCTAGGCTGGGGTGACTAACTAGAGTAGACCAAGTTCTAGTCTTCCTTCATATGTAATGTTCTCTTGATTCCATGGTGGTTCAAAAACAAGGTTTACGTTAACATCTTGTACTTCTTCAACCATTAAAGCTGCTAGCTCCACTCTCTCAACCAAAGTATCTACAACAGCGCAGGCAAATGATGTAAGAGTCATATCTATATCGCATGTAACTTCACCATTGTCTTCTTGTGTCTTTATGGAATAAATAAGACCAAGGTCATATATATTTATAGAAATTTCTGGATCATACACATCTTTTATATTGTTTATGATTTTCTCTTTTGTTATCTCTAAATCATACATTGATTCCTCCTTTTTTACTATGAGCAAACTGATATATACGCTTAAGCATAGAGTTTACTCCATTCTGTCTACCAGCTGTAATGATTTCATTTAGGCCCAATTCCTCTAATAATGTAGATGGACTATTTAGTATCTCACCTACACTATTTGATGAGTAAATACTTATGAGTATATTTACCAGTCCTCTAACTATAAGAGCATCAGAGTCTGCTTCAAAAAATAGTTTATCCTCTTTTTCGTATGCATTTAGCCATACATTTGACTGACAGCCTTTAACTCTGTAAGCATCAGTTTTATATTTATTATCTAGAGAAGGAAGTTCATGCCCAAGTTCTATGATGTACTCATACTTTTGCATAACATCATCAAAAAGCGAAAGGTTATTGCTAATCTCTTTAATACGTTCTCTAATAATCATTTTAACATTCCTATAGCTCTTATAAGTGCCTTTATAAAGATATCTATCTCTTCTATAGTATTGTATATAGTAAAACTAACTCTTACGCTTCCATCAACTCCTAGGTACTTCATAGCAGGCAGGGCACAATGATGCCCAGTTCTTAGTGTAATGTGCTGTTTATCCAGCAAGACTCCTATGTCGTTGTGATGGATTCCATCAATATTAAAACTTATGTTTCCGCATATATTATCACTATCTGTAAATAGTCGAAGAGAATCTATTTTTTTTAGTTCACTATTGGCATATCTTATTAGCTGCATATCATGCCTTACAATTTCGTTGTAACCGATATCATTTATATATTTTATAGCTTCTTTAAAGCCAATAACTCCGGCAATATTTTGTGTGCCTGCTTCAAAGCGATGTGGTGGGTTCAGATATGTTGTTTTTTCAAAACTAACATCATCTATCATGGTTCCACCACCTTGATAAGGTTTAGTTTGATTAAGTAATTCATATTTACCATACAGTACACCAACACCTGTTGGACCAAACATTTTATGAGCAGAAAAAACATAAAAGTCCACATTTAGTTCTTTAACATCTACATCAATGTGAGCTATTGCTTGGGCTCCATCAACTAGTATTGTAGAATCATATTTATGAGCTAAGTATGTTAACTCTCTTACTGGATTTATGATACCAAAAGCATTTGATACATGTGTGACAGAGACAAATGAATTTGGATGCTCTTTTAGTAATTCTTTGTAGGCCTTTAGGTTTATGCTTAAGTCATCATTCATAGGTATTATAAATAAATTCTCTCCTTCTTTAAAGCCATTAAGTTGCCAAGGAACAATATTTGAGTGATGCTCTAAACGTGATAATATAAGCGTTTTAAACCTTTGACTAACAAAACTAGATGCAATAAGGTTTATGGCTTCTGTTGTACCTTTTGTGAAAACTATCTCTTCGGTTTGTTGTGCGTTTATAAACTCCCTTGTAGTCTCTCTGGCTTCTTCATACTCCCTTGTTGCTCTGTTACCTAAGTCATGAGATCCACGATGAGTATTTGCACAGTAGGATGTGTAGTATTCCTTTAGCTTATCTAGTACTGCTTTTGGTTTTTGTGATGTTGCAGCACTATCAAAATATATATCACTTACATTTTCAAAAAAAGGGAAATCGTTTTTATAGTTTTTCATGATTGTTCTCCTCTTCAAGAAGTCCTTTTACAACTTGCATATAGTCATCATTATCTAAGGTACCTAAAATATCATCCACAAAAGCATCTGTAAGTATTTTATGAGCCTTGTTTTCTTTTATACCTCTTGATTTTAAATAGTTTAGCGCTTCTATGTCTAGCTCACCTACAGTTGCACCATGAGAAGCTGTTAACTCCTCTGTAAATATCTCTAAATGAGGTTTAGCATGTAAATGAGCGTGTTTTGAAAGAAGAAGAGCACGGTTTTCTTGTCGTACATCCGAGCCACTTGCTCCATTTAATATAATACAACGCGCATCAAATAATGCCATACTACTACCTCTTAATAGCTCTTTAGCTCTTTGGAAACTGCTAGTGTTTTCCTCGACATGTGTTAGTGTAGTACTAAGTAAATGTTTTTGCTCTTTTTTAGAGTTTATTAGAACATTTAACTCCCTAGTTGAACTCTGGTATAGATTTGATTCTAAAAAGTGTTGGTGAAAACTAGCTCCATTGAAGAGAATAAACTCTTTTAAATTGCTATGTTTATTTATGGTTTGTCGTGTATGAGTTAGAAAAAAAGCACTCATATCTAGGTTTTGAATACTGCTTAAGTGAAGAGATGATTTACTTCCTACATGTAGAGTATTTGAATGAAGTACAAAACTATCTTTTGCACCTTCAAAATACTCTAGTATGTCAATATGTAAGGATTTTTCTAAGTGTATTTCCAGAGATGAAGCTAGAACACAACCTTCATCGTATGTATGGTGAATAAGTATTGGCGTATTTATATTGCTTTCAAATGTAAGACTTATGGTTGATTGATTTATATCTTTGATAATTTCGAGATATGGATTTAATGTACTATCTAACTTAGTGTCTTTTATATCAACTGTTATGTTATCAGATAGCTCTTTAGAGTCTATTTGACCATTATGTATAGTTATCTTGTTAGATGCATTTATAGGTAGTGATACTTTATTTATTGTAGATGTTTGGTTTTTATACTCTTTATCTAGCCACTTATTTAGTTTGGAAAATCGCCATGCCTCTTCTTTATTGGAATGAAAACGATTGAAATTATTTAAGCCACTTAAGTACTCTCTAGCTGTGCAAGACATCTTCATAACCTTTTTCTTCTAAGGCAATTGCAAGTGAAATATCACCACTTTTTACGATTTTACCTTCGGCTAAAATATGCACAACATCGGGTTTAATATACTCTAGAAGCCTACTGTAGTGAGTTACTATTATCATGCTTCTTTCACTGCTTTTAAGTGAGTTGATACCCTTTGTAACTGTTTTTAATGCATCTATATCTAGTCCAGAATCAATTTCATCTAGCAGTATTAGTTTTGGCTCCAACATAAGCATTTGCAAAACTTCACTACGCTTTTTTTCTCCACCTGAAAAACCTACATTGATAGACCTGTTTAATATATCTGAGTCCATTCCAAGTATGGCCATTTTTTCTTTTAAAAGTTTCATAAATTCAGGAGCTTTTAGTGGCTCTAAGCCTTTTGCTTCTCTGAGTTCATTTAGTGCGGTCTTAATAAAGTAGATGGTATTTACACCAGGTATTTCTATGGGGTTTTGAAAACTCATAAATATACCCTTGTGTGCTCTTTGTACAGTGTTCAAAGCACTCACATTTTCTCCATCAAGTTCAGTTAGTCCACTTGTAGTACACTCATATGAGGAGGCTATGGACTTAAGCAGGGTAGATTTACCAGTACCGTTTAGTCCCATTACTACATGAACTTCACCTGTTTTAACCTCTAAGTTAAGTGATTTTATAATCTCTTTATTGTCTATTGATACCGTTAAGTCATTTAGTTTTAACATAATATTGCCTTTATCCTACGCTTCCTTCAAGGGTTAAATTAAGTAGTTCTTTTGCTTCGACTGCAAATTCCATAGGAAGCTGGTTTAATACCTCTTTGCAGAAACCATTTACTATTAGAGATACTGCTTGCTCTTGTGACAAACCTCTTTGCATCGCATAAAAAAGCTGTTCATCAGATATTTTAGATGTACTAGCCTCGTGCTCTATGAGTGCACTTGAATTTTGAATATCTTGATATGGATATGTATGTGCTCCACATTCATTGCCTATAAGTAGTGAGTCACACTGAGTAAAATTTCTTGCATTATCAGCTTGCGGACGTACTTTTACAAGACCTCTATAGGCATTTATTCCTTTCATTGCTGAGATACCTTTAGAAATGATAGTTGACTTAGTATTTTTACCTAAATGCATCATTTTTGAACCTGTATCTGCTTGCTGTTTAAGTGAAGTAATTGCTACAGAGTAGAATTCTCCAATTGAATTGTCACCTATGAGTAAGCACGATGGATATTTCCATGTTATTGCAGAACCTGTTTCAACCTGTGTCCATGATATTTTCGAGTTTTTACCTAAGCATTTACCACGCTTTGTAACAAAGTTATATATACCACCTTTTCCCTCTTGATTACCAGGGTACCAGTTTTGAATTGTGCTGTACTTTATCTCAGCATTATCAAGTGTAATGAGTTCTACAACGGCAGCATGGAGTTGGTTTTCATCACGCATAGGAGCCGAACAGCCCTCGTTATAAGATACATATGAATCTTTCTCAGCGATAATTAGTGTTCGCTCAAACTGACCTGTGTTTAGTGCATTTATGCGAAAGTATGTTGAGAGTTCCATTGGGCACTTAACACCTTCAGGAATGTATGCAAATGTTCCATCTGTAAATACAGCAGCATTAAGTGCGGCAAAATAATTATCTGATTTTGATACTACTGAGAATAGATATTTTTGAACAAGCTCAGGATGATTAATTATAGCCTCAGAGATTGAACAAAAAATAATGCCTAATTTTTCTAACTCTTCACTAAATGTAGTCTTGACAGATACTGAGTCAAATACTGCATCTACAGCAATACCAGCCAATAGTTTTTGTTCTTCTAAGGGAATACCTAGGCGTTTATAAGTCTCTAGTATTTGCGGGTCTACTTCTTCTAGTGAGTTGAGTGGTTTTTTTGGAGCGGAGTAGTAACATATGGAGTTATAATCAATTGTAGGAAAATCTAACCCAGCCCATACTGGTTGAATCATTGTGAGCCATTTTTCATAAGCATGAAGACGAATTTCCAACATCCACGGCGGTTCTTTTTTCTTCTTAGATATTAGTCTAATTATATCTTCATTAAGTCCGATTGGTGCTGCGTCACTCTCAACTTCAGTCTCAAATCCTAGAGCATAATCATTAGAGAGTAACTCTTCTAATTTCTTTTCCATAATATACATTATGCGACTATAAAAATTTAGAGTAGATTAAGGCGTTGAATTAGTTTTTTTTGCGGTACTTAACTTTATGATCGTAAAAATAAATATTTGCTCTTATATCTTGAGGAAGTACCGTTTTTGGTCCATTATAGTTCTCTACAGTCACACTTTTTAAAGCTAAGTTTATCTTTTCATTATCATCTAAAAAACGAATGAAAATCTTATTGTTTTCTTCTATGATGAAATCTGTATCAAAACTGTATACATACTTCATATTATCTTTTGACACTGTTAGATTAGATGTATGTACATCTATCTTACTCATAAGACTTTTTCTTATACGTTTATCTTTATTAGTATATACAAGTTCAGTGATATGGTTGTTTTTAAAAGCATAGTCAATCCACTCATCTCTTATGTCTTCTTTTTCATTCTCATCAAACTTTCCATTTTCGTTTAAGTCATGATCATCCAGAGAAGCTATGAAGAACTCTTTAAAGTCCCAAGTAATTGTAAATGTAGTCTTTTCTTTTTGTGCATCAATACTTACATAAACATCAGCTATTGGAACATGGTTAGTGTATACTGCACACGAATAAAGATTAGTAATAAAGATAAGTAATATAAGTGCTAATTTCAAAATAATAATTCCTTACATCTAAGTGTTTGAGAAATTATATCACTATAATATGACAAAATGAAATAAAACTCTCTATATGTAGCAAAAATCGATAGGATAACAAAGTTAATAAATAAAAAGTATAATTTTATGATTATTAGAGAGGTTATGTAAGATGATAGAGAGATTTTTTTTAAAAGATTACCTTAGTTTTAAAAGTGTAGAGCTTAATCTTGAGCCTGGACTTGTTGTCTTTACTGGACCTAGTGGTAGTGGTAAGTCTATACTTATGAACTCTATACTTTCATCTCTGGGAACAGAGTCTTGTGACGCTTCTTTATGTGAATCTACTGTTTCTTGGGAACTTAATGGTGAAGAGATAGGCATAGAAAATGATGATATTAATGTATTTAAACACATAAAAAAAGAAAAATCAAGATACTTTATAAATAACCAAAGTATCTCTAAAAAAGCCATGAATACATTAGCTAGTAACCACCTTAGACATTTGTCTTTAAAGGATTATAGTGATTTTGAAAATGAAAACTTACTATCTATCTTAGATAATAGAGTAGAGATTAAAAAAAGTGGAATTTTAAAGTTAAAAGATGAATATTCTAAGGCTTACTTAGAGCATAAAGAAATAAAAAAAGAGCTTACTAAGATTGAAGAAGAGCAAAGAAAGATTGTTGAACTAAAAGAGTTTGCAACTTTTGAGATAAAAAAGATAGAAGATATTAATCCAAAACCCCAAGAAGACGATGAGCTAATGTATATAAAAAAAGAGCTTTCCAAAAAAGAGAAGGTTTTAGAAAACATTGGTGCAGCTAATGCTATTTTTGATTATGAACATAGTGTTTTTGCTGCACTTAACTCTCTTGAGATTGAAAACTCTTTTTTCTCTGATGCCATGAATGAGCTTAGAACAACTATGGAGAGCGCTGAGGAGAAGTTTAGCGCATTGGATGATATTGATATAGAAGAGGTTTTAAACCGTATAGAATCTCTCTCAGACCTCAAGCGTCGCTACGGGAGTGTTGAAGAAGCTCTGAAATATAAAGAGCAAAAAATATTAGAACTACAAAAGTATGAAAATATTGATATAACTAAGGGTGATTTAGAAAACAAAGAGCTAAGTCTGCATAAAAAGACCCAAGATTTATCACAAAAACTAAGTAAACTGAGAAAATCAGAACTCAAATCATTTACAAATGACCTAAATACTTACCTAAAAGAGCTCTATCTACGTGAAGCAGAAGTTGAGATTATAGAGGTGGAAAATCAAATATTTGGTTGCGATGAGATTGCCATAAAACTAAACTCTACAGAGTTGCAAAAGGTAAGTACAGGGGAGTTTAATAGACTTCGCTTAGCTATTTTAGCTCTTAAGTCCGAACATATGAGTAAAAATGGTGGTATACTAATGTTAGATGAAATAGATGCTAATTTGAGTGGTGAAGAATCTATGAGTGTTGCTAAAGTACTTAAAAAGCTATCTAAATATTTTCAAATATTTGTTATCTCGCATCAGCCACAACTAACATCAATGGGTGATCAGCACTTCTTGGTACATAAAAGTGGTGATGAATCAATGGTAAGCGAATTGCAACACGACAAAAGAGTAGATGAAATAGCTAGAATAATAAGCGGTGAAAGCGTTACTAACGAAGCTAAGAGGTTTGCAAAAGAACTTCTACATGTAGGAATATAAAAATGATAATAGATACACATATACATTTAGATGACGAGAGATATAGAGATGACTTAGATCAAGTTTTAAACCGTGCTAGAGAAAATGGGGTAGAGCGCTTCATTATTCCTGGTGCTGATGCTTCTACGCTTGATAGAGCAGTTGAAATAGCCCAAAGTTATAATGATGTATATTTTTCTGTTGGAATTCATCCTTATGATGTAAATGGTTTTGATACTCTTAATTTTGAGAAATATGTACATCATGAAAAGTGTGTAGCTATTGGTGAATGCGGACTTGATTATTTTAGGCTCGAAGGCTCAGATGAAGATAAAGAAGCTGTAAAAACAGAACAGAAGAGGGTGTTTATAGGACAAATAGAACTTGCTAAAAAATATAAAAAGCCCCTAATTGTCCATGTTCGTGATGCTTCTCGTGATTCTAAAGAGATACTTTTACAGAACAATGCTCAAGAAGTCGGTGGAGTACTGCACTGCTATAACGCTGACGATGAGCTCTTAAGTCTTGCAGACAATGGTTTTTATTTTGGTATAGGCGGTGTTTTAACTTTTAAAAATGCAAAAAAGCTTGTTAATGTACTTCCAAAAATACCAAAGGAGAAACTTCTCATAGAAACAGATGGTCCGTATCTTACTCCTACTCCTCATAGAGGTGAGAGAAATGAGCCTCTTTATACTACTTTTGTTGCTGATAAAATGTCGGAACTTTTAGATATTGAACTTGATGAGATTAAAAAAACAACTACTTCAAACGCCCTAAAACTCTTTAATATTTCTTAATATCAAACTCTTATTAACTCTATTTAACTTTTTTTTAGATAAAATCTATTCAAATTTAACATAAGAGCTTTTAACTTTGAAATATTTTTTATTATTACTCCTGCCAATTATTCTCTCAGCCAATTTAACATACACATCTAATCACGACAAAGAGGTCGCAATACTAGAGTCTTTTGATATAGAAGCCTCTTTTTTGTATGATCCAGTACTGAACCAACTAAAAAATTCTAAAAAGACTATCTATAAAGATCAACGCTTTTTTAGAGCTATGAATGAAGCTTATCTTTTTATACCAGCTATTAAAAGCATACTTGCAAAATATAACGTACCTGCAGAGTTTCTTTTTCTTGCAATGGCAGAATCTCATTTCTCTACTCGTGCATACTCTGCTAAAAAAGCATCTGGTCTTTGGCAGTTTATGCCATATACAGGCAAGATGTATGGCTTAAAAATCGACTCTTATGTTGATGAAAGACGCGACCTTATTAAATCAACTGAAGCTGCTGCTAAATTTTTATCCCACCTACATAATAGATTTGGTAAATGGTATCTAGCAGCTATTGCTTACAACTGCGGTGGCGGTAGACTTAGTAAAGGTATTTCCAGAGCTAAAACAGATGAACTTTCGGTATTGCTAGATAGAAAAAAGCGTTATATACCAAGAGAGAGTAGGATTTACATTAGAAAAATTATAGCACTTGCTATGATGGGAAACGATGAACAATTTTTACTAAAAAGCGAATATGAGCACCTTTTAAATCGTGGAAATGCTTATTCCATTTCTACTGTTAGACTACCCAGGGGTGAGTCACTGAAGAGAGTATCTAAGCTAGTTGGTATCCCTATCGAAGAATTGAAAAAGTTAAATAGACACCTTAAGTATGACTTTGTACCCCCATACATTAAGGGTTATGATATATATATTCCATATATTAAGCTATCAGAATTTAAGCAAAATTATTTTGAAGAAAAAATAAAAAATATATATAAAGTACATTTTGTTAAAAGTGGCGATAACCTCTCTTCTTTAGGTAAGAAATACGGCGTTTCATATAAAATAATTATGGATTTTAATCAGCTTAAGCACACTAGGCTTAAACTCAAACAAAAGCTCATTATCCCTATTGATAATAAGGCTAAAATTAAGAAAATTGATAGTCAGTTTTTCTATATGGTAAAACGTGGTGATACACTTGAGTCAATATCTAAAGCTTTTAAAGTGAGCATAAGAGTCTTGAGGAAAAATAATAGCATAAATGGAAGCTTTATTAGAGCTGGGGATAGGTTGAAGCTACATGAATAAGATATATATTTTACTACTTGCACTGGTAGTTGTTTTTAATGCAGGATGCTCGAGTAAAGGAAAGAGAACATATAAAAATTTTGGTAAAACAAAGACATATTCGTCCAATAAAAATTCTCATAACCAAACAATAAATAAAAAAGACTACTCTCATCCAACTATGAGACCGTATGTTATTAGAGGTATCAAATACTATCCAACAGTGGTTAGTGTTGGTGATGTTTTTAGAGGTAATGCTAGCTGGTATGGGCCAGATTTTCATGGTAAGTTGACGTCAAATGGCGAAACGTACAATATGTACGATATGACTGCTGCACATAAAACATTGCCTATGAACACAATTGTAAAAGTAACAAATCTTAAAAATGGACTAACTACTGTTGTGCGCATAAATGACAGAGGTCCTTTTGTTGCCACAAGAATAATTGACCTTTCTAACAAGGCCGCTCATAAAATTGATATGGTTAAGCACGGGACAGCTCCCGTTAGTATTGAAATTCTTGGGTTTGATGCTAAAGGTAAAAGAAGAATACCAACAAAGCAAGAACTTAAACAGACTCCTAAGCAGCAACAAATCGGAAAGTTTGCCATTCAAATAGCATCGTTTTCTAAAATAGAAGGCGCACTAGTGACCCAGTCTAAACATAACGGTACTGATGGTTACAAAACCGTAATAAAAGATATGCAAACAAATAACGGAAGAATGTTTAAAGTATGGCTTACTGGCTTCAAAAGTGAGCAAGAGGCTCGTGACTATAAAGCACTTGGACATTTTGAATATTCATTCATAGTTAGAGATGATTAAAAGGAAAACAATGATTACAAAGACTAGGACAACAAAAGAGACTGACATAACAGTATCTTTAGACATAAATGGAACTGGAAAAAGCAACATAGACACTGGTGTGGGTTTTTTAGATCATATGCTGGAGAGTTTTTCAAAGCATTCTCTCATTGATTTAGATATTACATGTAAGGGTGATACTCACATTGATGACCATCATAGTGTAGAAGATGTAGGAATAGTTCTTGGCTCTTTGATTGCTCAAGCTATTTACCCTATAAAAAATATGGAAAGATTTGGTTCTGCAAACATCGTTATGGATGAAGCTTGTATATCTTGTGACTTAGACCTTAGTAATCGTCCTTTTTTAGTCTATGAGCTTGATGTACATGGTAAAGTAGGGCAGTTTGACACAGAACTTGTTGAAGAGTTTTACAGAGCATTTGTACTTAACTCAAGAATTAGTGCGCATATAATTATGCTAAGAGGAAAAAATAAGCACCATATTATTGAGGGCTCATTTAAATCTCTTGCTGTATCCCTTCGCCGTGCCTTGGCCGTCAACGAAAGAGTTGGTGTACCTAGCACTAAAGATGTGCTGTGATTAAACTTCTTGTTTTAGATGTAGATGGATGCCTAACACAAGGCAGTGTTGTCTACAGTAGTGATTCCAGTGAGAGTAAAACTTTTAACATTAAAGATGGTTTAGGCATAAGCACATGGGTAAAAATGGGTCTTCAAGTGGCTATTATAACTGGTAGAAACTCAAGCATCGTTCAAAGACGAGCAGAGGAGCTTGGTGTTCAACACATTCACCAAGGCATAAAAGATAAAGATAGAGTTTTAAATGAGATTATTGATACTCTGGGTATAAAACTTTTTGAAGTCGCGGCAATTGGTGATGATTTAAATGATTATAAAATGCTAAACCTAGTTGGACGTAGTTTTACGCCACAAAATGGTGTTAAATATATTCAAGATTGCGTAGACACTACTCTTTCATGCAAAGGTGGCGAAGGTGCTGTTAGAGAGATGATAGAAATAATAGTTGATGAAAATGACTTAAGAGATAAGTTTTTATCAGTTTGGATTTAGCATGAGAATAAATGTTTTTTTTCTTTTAGTTGCATTAGTATTATCTATGATTTTTTTCATATTTAAACCGCTTGATGTACAAAATACTAAAACAAAAAATACGTCTTTGTTTAATCTAAATGAATTTAGTATATATGAGTTGGATTCACAAGGTCTAACAACACTAATGAATGGCGTAGAGGCTATTAAGTATAAAGATAGATGGGACGTTTCTTTTATTGATTATACAGATAATTCTAAAGAACTTATCTCAAATATGAAAGCCAATAGTGGCACATATAAAGATGATAATGTTTTACTTAAAGGGGATGTGGTTTATTTTAGAGAGGATGGATTAACATTTGAGTCTCAAAGTGGTACATACAACAAAAGTACAGGGATTGCCAGAAGTAAGGGTAAGTTCATACTACATCGTGGTACAAATAGGGCTATAGGTAAAAAATTAAAGTATAATAACTCTTCACGTAAAATATATTCAGAAGATGTTACAGTAAACTATAAATTAAAAGAGAGATAAATGAAAAAAATATTAATTATTGCATTAGTTACAGTTGTTAGTTTGTGTGCACAAGAACTAAAAGTAAAATCGAAAACATTTTCAACAGATCAGAACACTGGTGTGTCAGTATTTGAAGGCTTAGTAAATGTTAGAAAAGGTACAGATGAACTGAATGCTTCAAAAGTAACTATATATACAGATAGTGAGCAGCAACCTACTAAATTTGTAGCCGACGGTGATGCTTCATTCTCTCTTAAAACTCTTGAAGGCGATGTATACCAGGGAACTGCTCAAAAAGTAGTTTATCTTACGAAGAAAAAAGAGTACCGTTTCTATGTGGATGTGCATTTAAATCAGATAAATGATAAAAAAGAAATAATTGGTGAGGAAGTAGTGCTTAAAACTATAGAAGGAAAAGCTTACGCTAAAGGTGCTAATGAAGAACCTGTTATTATGATATTTAACTTACCTAAGAAGAAATAATAGATGATTGAGATTGTAGATGCAAAGTTTGTAACTTCTGCTCCAAATATTATGGGAGCCCCTGATACACTAGAGCAAGATGAAATAGTTTTTATGGCTCGCTCTAATGTTGGAAAAAGTTCTCTGTTAAATGCCTTAACAAATCATAAAGGTCTTGCAAAAGTATCGTCTACTCCAGGTAAAACGAGGCTCATTAACTATTTTAATGTGACTTTTATTGATAGAGATACCACTGAAAAATCGTTTGCTAAGTTTGTTGACCTTCCAGGATTTGGTTACGCAAAGGTTTCAAAGTCAATAAAACATGACTGGGAAAAGAATTTAACAGATTATATATCCAAAAGAAGGCAAATTAAGCTTTTTATACATTTAGTAGACTGTAGACACCCGCATTTAGATATAGATAAGTCTGTTGTAGATTTTTTACTCGAACATGTTGGCGAAGACCAGCATATAATTCAAGTTTTCACAAAGATAGATAAACTAAATCAAAAAGAACAAAATGCGCTAAAACGTGATTTCCCTCAAGCTCTTATGGTTTCTAGTTCAAAAAAGAAAGGCTTGCACAAAGTTGTAAATATTATTCATGAAATTTTAGAAGAAAGTCCTGATGAAGATTGATATCACTAAAGCAACACTAGCTGATATATCAACTATGCAAGAATTAGTACTTCCAGAGGTTGACTCTGGTGTTATACTTGTTAGGACTGATGATGAGATATCAACAAATATAAGATCATATATATTAGCTAAGGACAGGGGTGAACTTGTAGGCTTTTGTGCTTTACATATACATACATCATCTTTGGCGGAGATTAGGTCTTTGATAGTTAAAGAAAGTTGTCGAGGACAAGAGATAGGTAAAAACCTTATCAATCAAGCTATGGATGAAGCTAAAACACTAGGATTACAAAAAGTTTTAAGTCTAACATACAAACAATCTTTTTTTGAAAATTTAGGCTTTGTAGAAATACCAAAAGAGTCACTTCCTGAACATAAAATTTGGGCCGACTGTATTAAATGTAAACATTTTCCAATATGCAACGAAGTATCTCTCATAAAAACAATATAGCTCCATATGTATATGTGGTGCTTTTTTTAATATATACTTCTTTAAGTACTATATATCTCTATATGCCTCCTTTGCTTGCTGTTTTATACTTTATATTTTCTAAGGCACTCGATAGGGAAAATTCAACAGTTTTGTTTCTTACATCTTTGTGTTTAATAATATTTGAATCTGCTAATGGATATATATTGTTTAGTACAATAATTTATTTTATTATTATTTACAGATATGTGGTTCCACAAATATCAAAAAACTTTGCATGTTTTTCATGTGCTAAAATATCTGTTGTTCTTTTGGCATATCTAGGTTTTTTTATTTTTTACTCAATCTTATCTAGCGTACTGCTACTTCCAAATATAGAGATCAATTACTATATAATATACTATATAGTAATTGAGTTTTTTATAGTGAGTATTTTATGAAAATTAAATTTATATTATTTATATTTTTTTCTACTTGGTTAGCACTTCTAACTAGAATATTTTTTTTAGCGGTAGAAGAGAACAGCTACTATGAAATGTTATCTCATAACAATACAATAAAAATAGAAAAGATTGCACCTGTAAGAGGTGAGATAGTCGATATAAAGAATAGACCAATAGCCATCAATAATCTTGGTTTTAAAATACAATTTGCACCACATCTTAGATCTAAAAAAAATAAAGACGCTTTTGAGACAGAGTTAAATGCTTTAATGGAGGCTTTGCCTCAGTTAGATGAAAAAAAGGTTATTAAGAAGTATAAAAAATCAGACTCTTACTATAATCATTCATACATTGATGTTGTTAGTTTTGTCTCTTATGAAGATATACTTCCTGTTTACTCTATACTTAACCTAAGAGAGAACATTAAAATAACTTCAGCACCAAAGAGGTTTTATCCATATGCTAATATAGCTGCTCATCTTGTTGGCTATGTGTCTAAAGCGAATAAAAAAGATATAAAAAATGATAATCTTAAAAAGCTTATTGGCTATACAGGAAAATCTGGAATAGAAAAATACTATAATAATTATCTACAAGGCTTAGCAGGCGAGAGAAAAATAAAAGTTAACGCTCAAAACAAAGAAGTAGAAGAGATATCCAGTAAAAATGCGATAGAGGATAGAAAACTAACTCTAAATATTGATATAGAACTTCAAAAATACATATCGTCACTATTTAAAAAGAAGTCTGGTTCAGTAGTTGTAATGGGTGTTGATGGTGCTGTTTTATCTGCTAGTAGCTTTCCTGAGTATGATTTAAATACTTTTGTTAATGGGATCTCTCAAAAAGAGTGGGCGAAGTTGTCATCCTCTCTTGAAAAACCTTTCACAAATAAACTTACTCATGGACTTTACCCTCCAGGGTCAACAATAAAGACCGGACTAGGGCTTATTTACACAACTACAGATGTTAATAAAAGATTTAAGGTTGACTGTCGATCATCAATGCCTTTAGGGAAAAGGATATTTAGATGCTGGAAGAAAAAAGGCCATAGAAAAACAGGACTTAAAAAAGCTATTAGAGAAAGTTGTGATGACTACTTTTACAAAGGTAGCTTGAAAGTTGGTATTAAAAAAATGAGCCATGGACTAAATAGGTATGGTCTTGGTAAAAAAACAGGAATAGATCTTCCTAATGAATTTATAGGTACGGTTCCTTCACGTGAATGGAAGCGCAAGAAGTATAATCAACCATGGTACATTGGGGAAACAGTTAATACTTCTATTGGTCAAGGAGACTTCCTTGTCACTCCTATTCAAATTGCTCAATTCACAGCCCTAATGGCAACATCTAAGCTACCTACACCCTACATAGCAAAATCTGTCGGTCCTCTAAATATTGAAGCAGATATAAAAGACATAATGACTAAAGAGGAGATAAAACAACTCCCTGTAATACAAAAAGCTATGTATGAAGTATGTAATAATCCAAGAGGTACTGCTACTAATTATCTCAAAACTAAAGTTAAAATTGCTGGCAAGACCGGTACTGCACAGGTTGTTGGAATTTTACAAGATATAGAAGAACGTCTTCTGGAGCATGAAATGGCATACTATAGAAGATCTCATGCTTGGTTTACAAGCTATGGACCATATAAGGACCCACAGTATGTGGTTCTTGTTCTTGTAGAACACGGGGGACATGGTGGAGCAGCGTCTGGAGATATCGTTTCTGGTATCTACAATAAGCTACTTGAATTAGGATATATTAAACAATAGTATTTACTAAAGAAGCTTCTTGCTAGACAACTGCATTTTGGATAAAGAGTGCTAAAATAGTTAGTAAAAATATAGCTCCAGCTTTGTTATAAATCTTGTTAGCAAGTATAAACAGAAGTGTTATTGATGCTGCTGCCATTATTAGCATATCAAATTTCGTAGAAATCAAATCAACACTTAATGGATTGAGAAGAGATGCAGCGCCTAAAACCATGGAGAAGTTTGCTACATTTGAGCCAATAATATTACCTATACTCATCTCGGCATTACCTTTTTTCACAGCTACAATGGATACAACAAGCTCAGGTAGAGATGTTCCTAAAGATATTAAGAATAGTCCTATTATCCACTCACTGATACCAAAATCTCTAGCTATATTTGTACCACTCTCTATAACAAAGTTAGCTCCACCGATAGTAAGTCCAAAACCTATTGAAAGTACTATAATAGTTTTTATCCAGTTAAACTTCTCTTTATTTAGACTATCATCTATCTCGCCCTCTAAATCTTCTTTTGAGCTTGTAAATAAAAATATTAAGTATGAAACCATTACCAATAGATAAAGCATACCATCAACTCTACTAATCTGTCCATCTTGAATCATTATAAAAAATAACACAACAGGGACTATAACCCAAGCACTATCTTGCGCAAATAGGTTTCTTGTTGGATTCATTTTTTTGGATATTAAAAATACTACACCAAGAACTAAGGTAATATTGAAAATTACACTACCAACAACATTTGCTACAGCCATATCACTTTTTCCAACAGATGAAGCCATCATAGAAGCTGCCATTTCAGGAAGTGATGTGCCAAAAGCAACCAAAGTTGCACCTATTACAAAGTGTGAAATATTAAAATGTAATGCTATTCTCTCAGACTCTTTTATTATAAAGTCAGCTCCATATATTAAAGCAGACATAGCAGCTATAAAAATTATAAAATCCATTATTTATTGTCCTTGTGTTCTTATTATTAAGCTTTGGGGTAGGTTAAAATCATTTATGATTTGTGCCTCTTTGTCTCTCATTTGACCATTGTCAATCTCATGGTCATAGCCTAGCAGATGAAGTAATCCGTGGATAAAAAGTAGGGTGAATTCATCTGTAATGCTATGGCTTAACTCTTTGGCTTTACTTTCTACATGTAGAGATGATATTACTATGCTTCCTAAGGGTGACATAGGCATATCTTCATAAGGGAAACTAAGTACATCAGTATCTTTATCAATACCTCTATGCTCCTTGTTTATCTCTCTAATTTCATCATTATCAGTAATTATGAGCTCTATATCCCTATCACAAAGAGATTTAGAAATGGTATCTATTATTTTAGTATCAATATTAAGTGAAGTTCTATTATCTAGTTCAATCATGAAGGAAATTATATCTAATGAGAGGGGTATATGTACATAATTAGACACAATTGGTGTCTAATTAGAAAAACTTTTTAGGCTGAAACGTTTAAATGACTTCCAACACCTGTTTTATGTGCAGCTATTTGTTGAGATTGTTCGTTAGCACTCTCTAGAACTTTTAGAACTTGACGTTCTTGAACTTCGGTTGCTTTTTTCATAACCTCTACTTGCGCAGAAACCGAACCGCTTCCCTGTGAAGATGATACATCCATAGTGGCTCCTTTATCTATATGTAACTATTATAGTATCTATATCTTTCATTTAATATTAAAAAAATATGTTAAAATCCTTTTATGAATATAGTAAATAAAAAAGCAGTCTGTATTATGAGTGGTGGAATGGATTCTACCCTTAGTGCATATATGGCGATAAATAGTGGATACGAAGTAATCGCAGTTCACTTTAACTATGCACAAAGAACAGAAAAAAAAGAGCTTGAGTGCTTTAAGAAAATATGTAATGAACTTAATATAGAGAAACAATATGTACTTGATTTAGACTTCTTTTCACAACTAGGGGCATCAGCTTTAACTGATGTCAATATAGATGTACCTACATCTGGTATTGAAGAGGGAGTTCCAGTTACTTATGTACCATTTAGAAATGGAATATTTTTAAGTATGGCTGCTGCTGTTGCCGAAAAAGAAGGTGCCGTGGCTATAAGTATTGGTGTTGTAGAAGAAGACAGCAGTGGTTATCCTGACTGTAGACATAAGTACATTAAAAGCATGCAAGATAGTATAAATCTTGGCACAAAAGATGAAACAAACATTGAGATATTAATGCCATTAGTTGAACTAAGTAAATCTCAAATTGTATCTAAGGCTACTGAATTAAATGTAGCACTTGAGCTTAC
The DNA here is from genome assembly GCA_028044295.1 of Sulfurimonas sp. Lineage (GTDB taxonomy): Bacteria > Campylobacterota > Campylobacteria > Campylobacterales > Sulfurimonadaceae > Sulfurimonas. The sequence continues at coordinate 227,088 of JAOFSE010000001.1, read as the reverse complement.
TTGGAGTTGCTATAAAGACGAAGAGAAGGCTTGTGGAGTTTGCGATAGTTGTAGACTAAGATTAAATGGTTTTAAATTAGCAGGAGTTAATGACCCAATTGATTACAAATGAGATAAAGTTTAATGACCTTACCATTAAGCACATATGTAAAAAGACTCTCAAAAATACCTATATTAGTGTAGATAGAAAAGGGGAGGTACTTTTAAAGTCCCCAAAGGTATCCGATGATTTTATATATCAACTCATAAAAGATAAAGAGCAATGGATACGAAAACAGTTAGCTCTGGCTAAGCAAAATAGACCCATAGAAGTTAATCTTGAGGATGAAGTACTACTTTTTTCTCAAAAGTTAAGTATAGATAGTGATGAGGCAAAATCATTAAGAGATAGACTTCACAGAATGAGAGTACCAAGCCAAAAGAATATACTAAAAAATTATGATATTTTTTATAAAGAGTTTACTATAGAGTATGTCTCCACTAGAGTTGAATATTACTCTAATCTTATGTCCTTGAATTATAAGGATATTGTAGTTAAAAAAATGAAGAGTAGATGGGGAAGTTGTTCTAGTAACAAGGTTTTAACCTTCAACTCTCAACTTGCTAAAGTAGATAAAGAGCTTATAGACTATGTAGTAGTTCATGAGTTGGCACATTTAGTGCATATGAACCACTCAAAAAAGTTTCACACCCTTGTAGATAGCTACCTAGAGAACTCGCAAAACCTAAGAAAAAAACTAAGGTCTATTCATTTGGTTTAGAAAAATACTTTTTATAATACCTGCTAGATGGAGACCACATCATCCATCCACTTGTATTCGTATCTTCTGTTGCTCTGATTTGTTCCGTTATTTCTAGTTTTTTATATCTTTTTTTACTATGGGCATAATCTTTAAAATGCTGTAGCCATGGCCTAACTCTGATAGGATCTATTCTATCTTTTAAATTTTTTATACTTCTGTAAACAACCTCGTAAGGGTATTCTGATGGATTCTCAAATGAAAATGATCCAGAAGCAAAGCTTGATGGATAAAGCATTGGAGAGATATAATCTACATGTTGAGCAAGTGACTCTATGGTTTGACCTATATTATTATCATCTTGACTCCAGCATACATTCCCGTATACATCTACAGATGTAAAAACACCATACTTCCTTAGTCTATTGTCAGCTAAAGATAGAAAATCATTAATTGCTTCTATTCTATTTTCTTGATTACTCTCTTTAGAAAAAGACAGCTCTTGTCTAGCTGGAAATCTTATATAATCAAAATTAATCTCATCAAAACCAATCTTGGCAGCTTCTTCCGCAATAGATACTGCATACTCATGGCTTCTTTTATCAAAAGGATCTACCCATGCCATGTTATCACTATTTCTCCACATAGTTCCATTCATATCTTTGACAGCATACTCTTGATTGTTTTGAGCTTGTATATCATCTTTAAAAGTAACTATTCTAGCTATCGTATATATGTTTTTATCTTTAAGAGTAGACATTAATTTTTCTATATTTCTATTTGTCCTATTTTTATGTCCACCATTTCTCTCTACACTTTCTAAAGGTGTTTTATATACTAATGAACCCCATTCATTTTTTATATCTACAACTACACTGTTAATTTCAGAATTATCTATTAGATCTAGCACATCTTTAAGCCTTGGAGAATTGTTACTGGCATGCCAAAAGCTTAAATAGACTGCCTTTATAGTAAACGGAGTAAGTTTAATATCTTTAATTACTTCATTGGTTCTTATTTTCACAGACTTATATCCACAAGCCTTTACATGCAGAATTTTAGATTGACTATTAATATGAAAGCTTCCATCATCTTTACTTTTTACACTTTGACTAGAGTCGCTAATGGTAGCCTCAAAAATAGGGTTTAATGTATCTTCATCAAATATAGTAGCGCTGTATGATGCATGCAAAATAGTACTACATGTAAAAATTATTAATGCTAAATATTTCATCGGTTATTTAAAAAGTATTTCAAGCTAGCATCACTCCATTCTTTAGACAACGAAAGGTGTTTATCTATAGACTCGTATACTTTCTCAAAGTCTCTGTTTTTGCTACTAAGATCACTTACAACTTCTTTTAAAGCAATCTTTCCAGCTTCTATGACATCGCTAGGATATTCAAGTATTGAAATATTCATATTCTTTAACTCTTGAAGTGCTTGAATATTTTGGGCATGAAACTCATATGTCATATTTGAGTTTATTTCACTTGATGCTACTTCTATCATTGCTTGTTGCTCAAGTGATAGTTTAGAAAAAAACTGTTTATTAAATGTAAGCTCTAATATAGAACCGGGTTCATGCCAACCGGAGTAGTAATATGGTGCAACTTTATGAAATCCCATTTTAATATCAAGTGCTGGTCCAACCCACTCTGTAGCATCAATGACTCCGCGCTCAAGAGAAGTATATATTTCTCCTGCAGGAAGAAGAATAGGGTTAACGCCCATTTTAGAAAAAACTTCTCCACCAAGTCCTGGAATACGCATTTTTAAACCCTGCATGTCTGCAAGCGACTCTATAGGTTTTCTATACCATCCACCCATCTGTATATTAGTATTTCCACCCATAAATGGATGTAGATTGTATTTAGCATACTGTTCTCTCCATAAATCAAGTCCGCCTCCAAAAAGCATCCATGAGTTTATTTCTTCTGCAGTAAAACCAAAAGGAAGACCACTAAAAAGAGAAAAAGCTGAATTTTTACCTTTCCAATAATATGGTCCAGAGTGAAAAGCATCAATCTGACCGCTTGAACATGCATCAAAAACTGCAAGGGCAGGGACAAGAGTATTCTTTGGATATAGCTTTATCTCTAATGAGCCTGAGCTAATTGTATTTACTCTTGAAGCAAATTTTTCAACTCCAGTACCCATAATAGGAAAGTGTGCAGGCCAGCTAGTAGCAAGTTTTATAGTAGTTTTTTTATTTTTATTTACATTTACATGTAGACTTTTATCAGTAGACTTTCCTGGATGTTTTGAGTAGTCAATAGCTTGACGGTCACTATCATTGCAAGCACCTAAAGCTACTGCGCAAGATGCTGTTGTTGTGCTTGTAATAAACTCTCTTCTATTCATGATGACTCCTAAAATTCCAACGTTAATTGGGCTTGAGTATTTAATGGCTGAGCCAAAATTGATTTATCTACACCAGCTACAAGTGCAAAGTTAAATAATGTATCTTTTAAGATGTTAAGTATATCTTTCTCATCATCATAATAATATACAGATGTATCATCCGTGAGGTTAAGGTGTGAAGGTACAATAAAAATAGTATTTGCCCAAGATGCCTGATTTTGTAAAAATAGTATCTCGCTATCTATCAAACTAGCATTTGGCTCAAATATTAGAACCTTATCGCTGGTTCCAAAGTTTTTTATCTCAAAATTATTGTTTGTAAATACTGCTTCAAAGTGCTCTATAGGCGTAAATTTCTTCAAACTAAATGATATTTTAGAGGATTTGAAAAAATAAAGTAGTCTTTCTAAGTAGGGCATAAAAAATGGAGATATAAGTTGTCTCTCGTAAAAACTGTTTTCATATATAAAAGATGTTTCAAACAGAGTCTGTTCCATAATGTCTATACTGTTATCTATTATCTCTGGTAACTCTTTTGTTGAAGCAAAAATATTTTTGTTACATGTAGAAGAGCTAAAAAGTACTGTGCACTTCTCTTCAATATTCCATAAGCTATTAAATATCTGTTTTAAATCACCATATACTGCTAAAAAGTTTGTTAGAGTGATAACCTGCATAGAAAGTTTTAAAATAATTTCATTACACTCATATGCAATAACTTCTTTCTCTATCATTCTAAATCTAAGAAGTCTTATGAGGGCATCACTAATCTCTTCTACTTTAATCCAAGCAATTTCACGATCACTAATCTGAGTAGGCTTGTCAAAGACAATACCGTATGCTCCATTATTGACAGCTTCTTCTATATGTGAATTGTCAAAAGCAAAAAAGAGATCTCCTCTTTTTACCTTCTGTGGCTCAAATATAATGTTATCAAAGTTATTTACACAAGGCTCGTTTATGAGCTTTGCGCGAGTTAATGCAAGAAGATTTTCAAGCCTCATCCAATAGGTGTGCCCACTTTTTTAGGTTTTTCTGGTCTAATAAGACATAAGCCATCTTCGTCTTTAGCAGCTAAAAGCATACCCTCAGACATCATTCCCATAAGCTTCGCAGGTTTAAGGTTAGCCACAACACATACTTGAGTGTCTATTAAAGATTCTGCAGAGTAAAACTCTTTTATACCAGCTACAACTTGTCTTGGACTATCTTCTCCTAGGTCAACTTGTAACTTTAGAAGCTTTTTACTTTTAGGAACTTCTTCAGCTTCTATAACAACACCTACCTTGAGAGATGTTTCAAAGAATTGACCTATTTCTATAAGGTTGTCATCATCTGTTGAAGTATCTTTTTTAGCTTCTTGTGGCTCTTTAGGTGCATTTGGCTGAGCAATAGGTGCTTCAGGTATTAAAGGCTCTTCAACACGAGGAAAAAGTGGCGGAACTTTTTTAATATTGAATAATTTTAATAGTTTTTTATCTATAACCAATTCGTTATAGCTCTGCGTATCTATCTTGAAGTTTAGCGCATCAGCAATAGTCTCAGTTGTACGAGGCATGAAAGGCGATAGCATAATAGATGCTTTTGCCAATATATTAGCAACAAGAGCTACAGTAGCAAGTGCCTCATCCTTTTTATCATTTTTCATTTTCACCCAAGGCTCATGTTCAGTAATTGCTGTATTACCAATTGAGAACAGTTTCCATAGCTCTTCAAGATATCTATGTGTTTGCATATTGTCCATGAAAGCATCAAGATTTCCAAGAGCTTGATTCATCGCATCTAGTTCTTTGGCATGATATTTCTCTACATCAACACTATCAATCTCAAAATCAGAATATTTACCACTCATACCGATAATACGGTTAAGAAGATTTCCTAAGTCATTGCTTAGTTCAGAGTTAATTCTATCTATAAATGCTCTTTGAGAAAAATCACCATCTTGACCAAATGGAACTTCTCTAAGCATAAAGTATCTAAGATTTTCAACACCATAAGCATCTGCAACCTCTTTGGGAGCAATTACATTACCTTTTGACTTAGACATTTTTTCACCATCTCTAGTCCACCAACCATGAGCAGCTATGTGTTTTGGAAGAGGAATGTCAAGACTCATTAAAAATGCTGGCCAGTAGATAGCATGAAAACGTAAAATATCTTTACCAACAAAGTGTGTTGAAGCAGGCCAGTAGTTCATGTTAGCATCATCTTTACCGTATCCAAGTGCAGTAATATAGTTCATAAGAGCATCTAGCCAAACGTACATAACATGCTTGTCATCATTAAGTGACTTAGGCATTTGCACACCCCATGTAAAAGATGTACGAGTTACAGAAAGATCTCTTAGTCCACCCTTTACAAAGTTAACAACTTCATTACCACGAGATAGAGGAAGTATAAAGTCTGGTTGATCTTCATAAAGTTTTAAAAGTCTATCTTCATATTTTGATAATTTAAAAAAGTAACTCTCTTCTTTTACAATGGTAGTAGTTCTACCACAGTCAGGGCAAAATTCACCATCTATTAGTTGAGTCTCAGGAAAAAATGTCTCACAACTAACACAGTAGTGACCTTCATAAAAGTCTTTATATATATCACCTTTAGCGTACATTACTTCAAAGGCTTTTTGAACACCCATCTTGTGATCTGAGTCTGTAGTTCTAATAAACTTGTCATATCCTATTTCAAACTCATCCCATAAGTTCTTAAACGTTGCACTAATCTCATCGGCAAACTCTTGTGTAGGCTTATTGTTTTTTTGAGCTGACTCTTCTATCTTTTGTCCGTGTTCATCAGTTCCAGTAAGAAAGTAAGTATCTTCACCTTTTAGCTTCTCATATCTAGCCATAGTATCTGCCATAAATGTAGTGTATGCATGTCCTATGTGAGCTTCGCCATTTACATAGTATATCGGTGTTGTTATATATTTACTCATTATTTTCCTTTTAAAATTCAAATCCGCCAGTATCGCCTTTTGACATACTGTTATAAACTGACTTAACATAGTCAGATCTTAGTTCACAACTTAAATAATGCTCACATATACTGCAGCTTTTTAAGTTCTTTTCATCTTGACACTTCTGTACTTTCAATATCATCTCATCAAGATGAATAGAAAACTTATCCTTGTTTTGAGTAGACATCTCTAACTCTTGCTATTTCATACTTTGAACCAAAGAAACATGGTGATGTATCGTGAATATGAGAATGCCCTAATGACATTAGGTTCTCTTTACCATTAATAGCTTCACCGCCAGCAGCTTCATAAACAAAAGCAAAAGGAAATACTTCAAATAGTCTACGAAGTTTACCTTCTGGTTTATCTGATGTAGCAGGGTAACTAAAAAGACCACCACCCTTAAGAAGTATCTGGTGCAAGTCAGGAACCATACCACCAGAATATCTTAGTCTATAACCTTCAGCAAAGAAACTATCAACCATCTCTTTATGATAAGGTTCCCAGTTTTGTTGAGTTCCTCCAGGCGCATTTAACTTACCTTTTTCATTTAGACGAATCTCTTTAACAAATTCAAACTCACCAGCTTGAAGAAGGTAAAGTTTTGCTTTGTCTTGTGCAAACACAAGCTCAACGCGTGGTCCAAAAACAACATAACATGAAGCAACCATATTTTGGGCACCAAAAGCACCCTTATAGATACCAAATATAGAACCAACACTAAGGTTTACATCTACTAAAGATGAACCATCAAGAGGGTCATATGCGATGAAATACTCACCATCATTATGTAGAAGTAGTTCTTTATCTTTCTCTTCGCTCGCTATTGTATGTACAGATGATACTTTAGATAACTCTTCTTCAATAATTAAATCACATTGAAGGTCAAGCTGAAGTTGAGTCTCTCCTGAGCTATTTTCTTGCTGTGAGTATCCGATATCCTTGACATCTATTGCATCTTTAATTCTTATTGCTGTTTTTTGTATTGCTTCAAATATATCATTCATCTGTTTTAAACTTCCTTTGCGTTTTTAAGTATCCAAGATATTACATCTTCTGGACTGTTTATGTCTAACACATCAATACTTGATGGTAAATCGTATTTTGATAGGTCTACACTATCATCAGTTGCCAGAGCATCCATATATTTAAAGTAATCACTGTCAAGCTCATCTCTAAAAATGCTTATTCTAGGCAATGGTAAGTTCTTTAAACCTTCAACTAGTAAAATATCAAAATTATCAAAAAGTCTAATCATCTCATCTAGTTCTTTCTGTCTATGAGAAAAATATGTAGTTCTGTTAGGAGAGGTCACGATAACCTCTGCTCCAGTATCACTAAATTTATAGCTGTCTTTACCCTCGACATCAAAACGAGCCTTATCTTTTGGATCGTGCTTAATTATTGCCACATCTTTTTTATAGTCATGGATAAGTTTTCTAGCTACTTTTAAAATCAAAGTAGTCTTTCCACTATTTGATGGTCCAGTAAATGCAACAGCTAATCTTTTACTCAAATTATCTCTTTATTTAAAATTTAAAGGATTATACAAAATAGTCGTTAAAATCTTGTTTAATAAGATATAATTCCCACATTAATTAGAGGAATAAAATATGAAATATATACTTATACTATCAACTTTTCTAGTGCTTTTTACAGGATGTTCACACAAAAATGCATTTTCAGAATTTAAGATGAATAAAGAGAAACAAGTAAGTATATCGGGTCTACAGAGTTCAAAAATTGTTTCTACTAAGAAAAGTATAGGCGGAATTGCTTCTGCAATATACCTTAACGATATTTATCCAGATTTTTACAATGACAAAGAGTACTTTTTTGTATATACATACATAAAAGATAGTGAAAATTTATCTAGTTCTGACTTAAATTTACAATTAAACTCTATAGGTTTCATGGACATTAGAGAACTTCCAAAAGAAAACAGATTCTCTAACCTTGTATCTAGTATAAGCGACTGGAATAAGTACTATCTTGTGTCATTTATCAAAGATAATAGTGATGATTTAGAGTTAGTGCTTCTTAATGCTAAATCATCTTCTGTGATATACAAAAGAACTAAAGAGTAACTAACCTATATTGAATGTAGTAGCGAACTAAACACTACTATAAAGACTTGCAGAGCCACTATTATTATAAGTGGTGCTAAATCAAGCCCATTAAAATTTGTTTTTATATACTTTCTTACAAATGAATATGCAGGGTTTGTAATTCTATATAAAAACTGAACTATAGGATTATATGGATCTGGACTTACAAAGCTTAAAAGTGCTGCAATAATAACAACCCAAATATAAACATTAACCAATCCAATAATTATTGAACCTAACCCTTGAACTATCTCTATTAATATGCTCATTTTACAATCTCTCCTATATAGTTTTTAATATATTCATATATCACTGAAATATCCGGACCATTCTCATTACCTGTTAAAAGTACTCTAAGTGGTTTAGATAAGCTTTCACCCTTCAGAGCAGATTCATTCACGATATACTTTTCAAAATCACCATACTCTTTAAAATAGGGCGCATTTTTAATTGTTTTAGACAGTATATCTGCTGAGGCTTTAAGCTCCCCAGGAATACTTTTAGTAGCAAATATTGGCTCTATTTTTGACTTTAACTCTTTTGTTGTGCTTACTTCTTCCAAGTATACACGAGCAAGTTTACCTATCTCTTCATCCGCAAATCCAACATATCTAGATAGCTCTTTAGCGTCTAGTGCTTTTAAATGCTCCTTATTTATATCACGAAGCATACTTATATCAAAGCTTACAGGTGCATTAGATAGTTTTGATATATCAAATAATTCTATAGCCTCATTCATTGAAAGTATTGCTCTTGACTCTTTTCTTCCAATATTAACTATGTAGTTTATGATGGCAGCCGGTAAAAAACCATCCTCTAGTAAAGACTTAATACTAGTAGTATCATCTATAGTCGGAAGATAAACATACTCTATTTTTTTGTCATAACTAAGTGAGCTTCTAACAAGCTCTTGTTTCGAAGTACTTTTAGCCTTGTCTTCATCACATATAACTATTGATATATCATTTAACATATCATCAACCGCACAAGAAAAGTCATACATAGGTTTTTTCTCTTGACTCATTATGACAAAACTATCTAAATCTTTTGAATCATCAGGCTTTTTTATTCTTATACAAAATGGGCTCATATTATCTATTACCAACTCATCAGGAAGATTTCTACAAGCGTCATCATACATATAAGGATTATTATCCTGTTTTGCTTCTTCACGCTTTTTATCTATCCAGTTGTCTGAGCAAAAACAGCTAAATGCTTTCTTCTCGTGCATAAGTTGCAAAGCCATAGCGGTATGAAAACGAACGCTTTCACTTTGATAGATAATTTGAGAATACTCAATTCCAAAAAGAGCTAGCAAATCAAGTATCTCTTGATCTTTACCCTCTACATTTTTATCTTTATTAGTATCTTCAATTCTAACAATTAGGTCTTCACTGCGTTGCTTAGCAACGATATAGTTGTAGATAGCAACTCTTAAATCCCCAATATTCATATCATGGGTAGGGCTGGACGCAAATCTTAGCATTCATATTCCTGCATATGTAATTTTTGGAATTTTATCAAGTTTTACCTACTAATTTGATAAAATACAATTTTAAAACCTAAAGGCTTAATAATAATGAGTAAGAGCAAAGATTTTTTACGTACAATAGTTGAAGAGGACTTAAAGTCTGGCAAATATAAAGAGGTTGTTACAAGATTCCCTCCTGAACCTAATGGGTTTCCCCATATTGGTCACGCTAAGTCTATCTGCATAAACTTTGGTATTGCAAAAGACTATGATGGTCACTGTAACCTTAGAATGGACGATACTAACCCAACTACTGAAGATACAAAATATGTTGAAGCTCTTAAACATGCTGTGGAGTGGCTTGGGTTTAACTGGAAAGATAATGTACGTTTTACTTCTGACTACTTTCCTCAAATATATAACTACGCAATAGAGCTTATTAAAATGGGTAAAGCATATGTTGATAGCACTAATGAAGAAGAGATGCGTTCCCTTCGTGGTACTGTCACTGAGCCTGGTCGCCGTAGTAAGTATGCAGATAGAAGTGTTGAAGAGAACTTAGACCTTTTTGAGAGAATGAAAAAAGGAGAGTTTAAAGATGGCGAACATGTTCTAAGAGCTAAGATTGACATGTCAGCTGCAAATATGAAAATGAGAGACCCTCTTATGTACCGTATTAGACATGCTCATCACTATAGAGCAGGGGACGAGTGGAGTGTATACCCTATGTATGACTTTGCTCACTGTCTGTCTGACTATATTGAAGGAGTTTCTCACTCTATTTGTACTCTAGAGTTTGAAAACAATCGTGATGTTTATAACTGGGTACTTGATACTCTTGGGCTATCATTAAGACCTTATCAACATGAGTTTGCAAGACTTGGCATCAACTATACTGTTATGAGTAAAAGAAAGCTTTTAGAGCTAGTTAATGGTGGGCAAGTTAATGGCTGGGATGATCCTCGTATGCCAACCATAGCAGGATATAGTAGAAGAGGGTATACACCAGAATCTATTAGAAATTTCTGTGATCAAATAGGTATAGCAAAAGCAAATTCAATGGTAGATGTTGCACAGCTTGAATTTTGTATTAGAGATGATTTAAATACAAAAGTACCTCGTGTTATGTGTGTGCTTGATCCACTTAAAGTAACTATTCTTAATTATGAAGGTACTGAAGAACTTAATGCTTCTTATTACCCTGAAGATGTACCTAAAGAGGGTTCAAGACAAATACCTTTTTCAAAAGAAATTTATATAGAACGTGATGATTTTTCAGAGAATCCGCCAAAAGGTTACTTCCGTCTTACACCTGAGCAACCAGTACGTCTTAAGCATGCTTATATTATTACATGTAAGGAAATAATTAAAGATTCTGATGGTAATATCGTCGAGATAAAAGCTGAGTATAGTCCTGATTCAAAAAGCGGGCAAGATACTAGTGGTATAAAAGTAAAAAGTGCTATCCAATGGGTAGATATAAAAGAAGCTAGAAAAGTTGAAGTAAGAGTGTATGATAGACTCTTCAAAGATGAAGCTCCCCAAGGTCTGGAAGATGTAAACCCAGATTCTCTACATGTAATAAAAAATGCTTTTATTGAACCAGCGGTTATAACACAGAAGCCAGATGAAAGATTTCAGTTTGAAAGACAAGGCTATTTTTACGCTGACCCTGTTGACTATACTGATGTAAAGCCTGTGTTTAACAAGATTGTAGGTCTTAAAGACTCTTATGCTAAGAAAAAGAATACAGTGGAAATCACACCTAAGCCTCAGGCTAAAAAAGTTCAAATAGATGGTGAAGTAGTAGCTATGAGTGATACAGAGCAAACTTTATTTGACAAATACACAAATGAACTTAAACTAAATAGCGAAGTTGCTAACACATTAGCTCGTGACGAGAAACTATCATCATTTTATGAAGAATCTTTAGCAACTCTAAATAGCCCCGTTAATCTAGCTAATATAGTATCTAATGAGGTAGCTAGAGAGCTAAAAGAAAAGCAAATAAATGAGCTTAAATTTAATGCTCGGCAGATAGCTGCGCTTGTTAAGATGATTGACGATGAAACTATTTCCAATAAAATTGCCAAACAAGTATTTGAGGAGATGGTTAAGAGTGGGGAAGAGCCAATAAAAATAGTTGAGGCCAAAGGACTTATACAGATAAGTGATCCTTCAAAGATTTCACCTATTATTGATGAAATAATTGAAAAAAATCCAGATAACGTTACTAAGTTCAGAGAAGGAAACACAAAATTACTAGGCTTCTTTGTAGGTCAAGTACTAAAGGCTACTGGCGGTAAAGCAAACCCTAAAGTCGTAAATGAACTTCTTGCTCAAAAGTTAAAATGATAAACTAAAAAAAAATGGTATAATTATTAGACTATACAATCCTTTAAAGAAAAGGACGGATAATTTATGACAATAGAATCTCGTAGTTTAAAAGATATTATTTTAAAACTTGGGCGTAGCTCCGGTAAAGATTTTTTTAATAACATGACGTTATCATTATCTGATGCTATAAAATGTGATTATGTTTTTGTGGCAACCATCAACAAAGAGAAACATACTGCGTCAACAATCTCTCTATCTGCGAACAATGTAATTGTAGATAATTTTGAATATGATTTACAATACACTCCATGTGAAGAAGTTGCCAATCAAGATGTTTGTTGTCATACAAGCAATATTACCAGCTTATACCCTAGAGATCAGCTTTTAATAGATATGAATATAGAATCTTACGTAGGTGTTCCTCTCTATGATTCACACGAAAATGTACTAGGTTTAGTCGTAGCTCTTCATACTAAGCCTATACTCAACGATAAAGATGTGATTTCACTATTTGAACTTTTTTCAGTTCGTATTGCCTTGGAACTTGAACGTATTAACCTAGAAAATTTTGATTATTTAACGCATCTGTATAGTAAATCTTATTTACGAAAACTACTTTTAGAAGAAAAAGAACGTGTTCTAATTATTGCAGACATCAACAGTTTTTCATATATAAATGAAGCCTATGGATTTGAACTAGGAAACGAGATACTAATAAAAGTTGCTAGCGTAATGAAATCTCAATTTAGTGAGCACATCAGTGCACAATTAGATTCTGATAAATATATTTTACTTTTTGATAAATTAGATTCTATAGAGGATAAAATAAAAGAGATTCAACATTACTTTTATCTAAATGCCATTACAGTCAATAATATAACAATGTACATCTCATTTTCTTTTGGTGTTGCTTTTGGAAAAAAACACTTACTTCGTACCGCTTCTGTAGCATTAAAAAATTCAAAGAATCGTGGACGAAATTCATACATTATACTCAATACTGAAGAAGAAGAAACGAATTTTCATGAACGTGAAAGATTTATAGAAGCAAATAACATTGTTCATCAAGCAATTGCTAATGATACAGTTATACCATTCTTTCAAGGCATACGAGATAACAGAACATCTGAAATTAGAAAGTTTGAAGCATTAATCCGGATTAAACATAAAGATGAAATACTATCTCCTTTTCACTTTTTAGAAGCTGCAAGACTTTCTGGAATGCTGCCTGAACTTACAAAAATCATGATAGAGAAAAGTTTTGTAGTTATGCAAAATAAAACATACTCTTTTTCACTAAATATTACCGAAGATGATTTGAACTTTAATTATTTAGCAGATTACCTTAGAGAAAAGTGTGAAAAGTATAACATAAACTCTGAGCGTGTTGTTTTAGAGGTTTTAGAAGGCATAAGTAGTGAGTCTAAAAGTGAACATATCATACAGCTAAAAGAGCTAAAGCAACTCGGATTTAAAATTGCTATTGATGATTTTGGTGCAGAAAACTCTAATTTTGAACGTCTTCTAGACCTTGATATAGATTTTTTGAAAATCGACGCTAGATATATTAAAAATATTCATAAAGATGATAAAAGCCTAGCAATTGTTAAAGCTATAGTTAACTTTACAAAACCTATTGGTATAGTTTGTATAGCAGAGTTTGTTCACTGTACAGAAGTACAAAACATTATAGAAGAGCTAGGTATTGAATATTCTCAAGGCTATCTTTTTAGTGAACCAAAAATTTTAGAATAATATAAAGAGTAGGGATATTTTATTGTAAGTGGTGACCCCGAGGAGAATTGAACTCCTGTAACATGGATGAAAACCATGGATCCTAACCGCTAGACGACGGGGCCACTTAGTAACGCTTGGTTACTGAGCCGAAATTATATTCGTTTATATCTTAATAATCTATAAAACTATAAAGAAACTCAGTAAAAAGTTTGTTTTATTCGTAGAAGCTTCTTAATGCTCTAATAATTACAGCATTTTTCGAGATACTTTCCGCTTTAGCATTCTCATTTACAACTTCATATAGGTCAAGAGGTAAAGATATAGAGAAAGTTTTTGTTTCAATTTTTTTCTTCTTAGTAACAATAGCAGATACATTTGTTAGTAGCTCAATGATTTTTTTAGTGTCGATTGGTTTTTGAATAAAACTATTTACACCTACTTCTATTGATTCAGAAATTTTTTGAATGTCATTACTTGCTGAGATAACAATAATAATTTGAGTTGGATTTTGTTCACGAATTTTGCGAGCTAGTTCAATACCATCCATTCCATCCATAATAATATCAACAAAAACAACATCTGGATTGTTTTTTTCATATGAACTAAGAGCTTCAGTGCCATTAAAACATGAGGTTACATCAGAAAAGAAATTTTTAAAAGTAGAGCTAAGTAGTTCATTTGCTACTTTTTCGTCTTCTACTACCATAGCCGTTAATTTTTTTGTTTGTTGTGTTAATTGTACTAAATCTATGTTTGACATAGTAATCCTTGATACTTAAAATAATGACGATATTATACCATATTATTTTGTTACTAACGTTATTAAACATAAATATAAAAAACGAAAGTTAACAATATTAGTTAAAGTAAATATTAGTTATCTACTTTCTTAAACTGTTCAAGCCACTCAGTATCAGGCTCTTTTGACTCTTCTTTTTGGGTTAAAAGAGAATCAATTATGCTAATTAGTGTCTCTTCATCCATAAACTCTAACAGGGAAGGGTTTATGTCAGTTTTATGAATACCATCGTATGTATTAAGTAGTTTCTCTATATCCTCAATGAGTAGTTGTTTTTTGCTCATTTATTATCCCATGCTTTTTTAAAATTCATTTTATTTATATAAATATCTTTTGTTAGTTTAACTAAACCTACTTTATTCATGATTAGTTTTGCTTTTTTAGGCCAGGTGTCTCTAAAATTAAAAGAGTGCTTCTTTCCACCAATCATATCGATAAATTTTTTGTTTATTTCTTCTGAGAAGAGTATTGGATAATCTTTATCCGTTACTTCTTTATCTAACCATTTTCTAGCCTCTCTAAAAACCTTCACTTTCGAGCTACTTACAATACAGCGAGTAGCAAAATCATTTATACAGTGGCTGATAGCCTCTTCTCTGAGCTGTTTATCGTATTTCAATAGTTCTAAGTTCTGATTAGTTCCAGCATACGGAGTAGGTCTATAGTCTCTTTTGAAGCTCTTTGGTCTTTTTTTCCATACTAAATCATCTTCTTTGAATGATGATATGTCTTTTGTGTCGTAAATAACTTTTCTTATAGATTTGGAATAGGGTAGATAAAGCCTAGGTAGTTCACGGTCACCTTTAAATGCACCAAGACTTAGTATATTTCCTGTAATTTGTGCTACATATCCACTTCCATAACCAGATTCTAGTCCAGCTATTGCCATTACAGCTGCAGGTGGAATATTGTGCTTAAGAGATACATCAATTACACATGGAGTTATTTCAGTGTAAAACTTTTCTACATGTAGATATTTTCTAAAGCTTGACTGATCAGAAAACACATTTAAGTCACTCAAAAGAAGAAGAGAAGCAACTTTAGCAGGTAATCTATACTTATTGGTTAACATAATGTATATTCTCTTGAAAATATATCTAAGCCACTCTACTTGATTAGTGGTGACTTGGACACGGAATTCTGTATCTCATTAACATCTATGTCACCTTTAATAGTAAGTTCAACATTTCCATCTTCACCAGATATATCCATAGCTTCTATCTTTTGCTTAGATTCGTCACTCATACAGTCACATTGACCTGTTTGACATCTTTGAACCATCTCTACAACGTTTTGCTTCTCTACCGCACCACTAAATGTGATCTTCACACCATTGTTTACTGCTGTTACATCTGCTTTTTTCATTAAAAATCCTTTAATATTAAATAGTATAAAACTATTTATAGGTATATACCTATGTAAATATAAATACCTACATGTAGATTATTTATATCATTATATCAAATATACTGTTGCCAAAATACTGCTTAAAGAGTTATATGTAGATGTTAAAAGGTATTTAATGAAGTATAGGTACAACGTAAGCCGAGTTTTGTTTTGATAGTATTAATCTACTTTACCATTTACATGGTATCTCTAGCGAAACAGTAGCATTATAAGACGCTGACCACCTGTTTCTTGCTGCCATACTGGGTTTACAAGCTCTCTATGTTGCCATAAAGACTGGTAGTCTCTTACACTACCTTTTCACCTTTACTGTCCCTAAGGATAGAAGTCTAATCTCTGTTGCACTTTCCCTCGTATTACTACGGCCATTAGTTAAATGGAGTACTGTCTTATAGCAGCTCGGACTTTCCTCTTGAACAAGGTCAAGTATCTATCTGTTGTACCTATAGAATAATACTACATATACCTTTATATTTAGCTCAAACAAGCACATGAACATTCGTTCACTAGATAATATACATATATGAACAAGTGTTCATTTTATATAAGCTTGTATTAACAAGTGTTCATATATAATACTTTATAAGTTAACAATTGTTCATATTGATAATACCCCTTCTTTTAGGGGTTTAATAAAGGTGTATATAAATGTCTAATACAAAAGAAAAGATACTAAAAGTATCATCTACCCTATTCTCTGAGTACGGATACAAGGGTACAAGTGTAAGAAAAATAGCTTCAGAGGTCGGCATAAAGCAGAGTGCCCTATATAATCACTTTATAAACAAAGAAGAGATATTTTTGAGTGTTGCAAAAGAGATATTTACTTCACCCTTCTCTACTGATGATGAAGATATAAAGGAATCAGCACTCAAGGGAAAATCTTTTTTACAGAAGTTTGCTATGCAGTATAAACTACTTACCTTTGATAAGAACAACGAGAACATGTTTAGGCTACTCATGATAGAGCTTTTTGCCAACAAAGAGCTCAGAGAGCAATTTATGGATGAATTCCATACACAAAACATTAAAGTACTCTCTGAGGCCTTCTTTATAATGATGCAAAACAACTTAATTAGATCATCTGATCCAATGATGGTAGCATATGAGTTTCTTTCCACCCTATTCTATATTAGACTTCAAATAACGCTTATGAGGTTTGATAATGGGTCAACAAACAGTATGTCAACTCAGTTTGAGAAACATGTAGAGTTCTTTTGGGAAAGTATTAGAGTGTAGTTATATCAATATTAAATAATATTAATAGGATTATTAAAAAAAAAGACAGCCTAAACTAGACTGCCTCAAATAAAGTTATATTTTTAAGAGAAGTTTATTTTTGACATATCAGGAGCAACAACTTCATCGTCAATCAAAGGATAACCATGTCCTCTTAAAACTAATTTCATAAGTTCTAAATGTTCATCATCTTTAACTTCTGCAGTCACAGTATGAGGTTTTTTACGAATCTCAACTCTTACAGACTCAAATCCTGCTATATCAAGAGCTTTTCTTATAGTTGCAGAGCAAGCTCCACAACTAAGGTCTTGCATTTCTAAAGTTTTTAACATTACTATTTAGCCATAGCCTTAGTAACAGCTTTACCAATTTCAGCTGGAGAAACAACAACTGTAACACCTGCTGCTTCAAGAGCTGCCATTTTTTCAGCTGCAGTACCTGCACTACCAGAAACGATAGCACCTGCATGACCCATAGTTTTACCTTTAGGAGCAGTTTGACCAGCGATGAAAGCAACAACTGGCTTAGTAATTTGTTCTTTAATTAGTTTAGCAGCTTGAATTTCAAGATCTCCACCAATTTCACCAATCATAACGATACATTCAGTTTCTGGATCAGCTTCAAACATTGGTAAAAGTTGGTTATATGAAAGGCCAATAATCGGATCCCCACCAATACCAACAGCAGTAGTAATACCATAACCAGCTTTAACAACTTGATTAGTACCTTCATAAGTTAATGTACCAGACTTAGAAATAAGACCAACATTACCTTTTTTGAAAATCATACCAGGCATAATTCCGATTTTACACTCTTCAGCAGTGATAATACCAGGACAGTTTGGCCCAAGTGTTTTCATACCGTGCTTAGTAGCGTGAGCTTTAGCAGCTTGCATATCTTTAACTGGAGCACCTTCTGTAATAATAACAGCAAGTTCAATCCCAGCTTCAGCAGCTTCCATTACAGCGTCACCAACAAATGCAGGTGGAACGAAAATCATAGAAACAGTAGCGCCAGTAGTTTTAACAGCATCAGAAACAGTATTAAATACTGGTTGACCTAAATGCTCTTGACCACCCTTGTTAGGTGTAACACCACCAACAATTTTAGTACCATATGCAAGACATTGCTCAGCATGGAAAGTACCCTCTTTACCAGTAAAACCTTGAACGATTACTTTTGTATCTTTGTTTATTAAAATTGACATTAGTTTCCTTTCGCTGCAGCAACTGCTTTTGCAGCACCGTCACCTAAATCATCACCAACAATTAAGTTAGCTATGTTAGCATTATTAAGAATTTCAGATGCTTCTGGTGCATTTGTTCCGTCAAGACGAACAATTACAGGTACATTAACATCTGTAATTTTTGTAGCTTCGATAATACCGTTAGCAATACGGTCACAACGCACAATACCACCAAAAATATTTACAAAAATTGCTTTTACATTAGGATTTTTAAGAATAATCTCAAAACCTTTTGCAACTGTTTCAGCATTAGCAGAACCACCAACATCAAGGAAGTTTGCAGGTGTACCACCCATGTGGTTAATTGTATCCATAGTACCCATAGCAAGACCAGCACCATTTACCATACAACCAATTTCACCATCAAGTGCTACATAAGAAAGACCATATTTAGCAGCTTCAACTTCATCAGCATCTTCTTCTGTTAAGTCTCTCATAGCTAAAATTTCTGGTTGACGTCCAAGAGCAGAGTTATCAAAACCCATTTTTCCATCAAGTGCTAAAAAGTCACCTGAACCAGTTCTAACAAGAGGATTGATTTCAATCATCTCTGCATCATTTTCCATGTAAAGTTTAAAAAGTTTTTGACCAAAATCAATAATCTTTTTTTGCTCAGCTTTATCACTGATTCCAAGACCGAAAGCTAATTCACGACCATGAAAACCTTGAAAACCAACAGCTGGATCAACAGGGATAGTAATGATTTTTTCTGGAGTATTTTCAGCAACATCTTCAATGTTCATACCACCCTCAGTAGATGCCATAATTAAAGGCATTTCTAATTTTCTGTCTAAAACAACAGAAAGATAAAACTCATCTTTAATATCAGCGCCATCTTCGATGTAAAGCTTTTGAACAAGCTTACCCTCAGCAGCAGTTTGGTGAGTCACAAGAGTCATACCAAGAATTTCATCAGCAAGTTCTCTTACTTCGTCAAGAGATTTAGCAAGTTTAACACCACCACCAAGACCACGACCACCTGCGTGTATTTGAGCTTTAACAACCCATACTGGGCCACCTAACTCTTTTGCAGCTTCAACAGCAGCGTCAACACTTTCAACCATAATACCTTTAGGTACTGGTACTCCATACTTTGCAAAAATTTGTTTTGCTTGATATTCATGTACGTTCATATATTCTCCTTGTTTTAAATGGGCACTTTAGCAATTAAGCTTTAGGTGCAATCATGTCTTCTGGTACTACGTATTTATCAAACTCTTCAGCAGTTAAAAGACCAAGCTCTATAGCTGTCTCTTTTAGAGTTGAATTGTTCGCATGGGCAGTTTTTGCAATTTTTGCTGCATTATCATAACCTACATAAGGGTTAAGTGCTGTTACAAGCATTAACGAGTCATGTAAGAAGTGATCAATTTTATCTGCAACTGGTTCTAGTCCAACTGCACAGTTATCATTAAAAGAAACTATAGAGTCTGCTAATAAACGACAAGATTGTAAATAGTTAAATGCAATTACTGGCTTAAATACATTAAGTTCAAAGTTACCTTGAGATGCACCCATAGAGATTGCAACATCATTTCCAAAAACTTGACATGTAACCATTGTTACAGCTTCAGCTTGAGTAGGATTAACTTTCCCTGGCATAATTGAAGAACCTGGCTCGTTTGCAGGAATTTCAATTTCTCCAAGACCACAACGTGGACCAGATGCTAACCATCTAACATCATTAGCTATTTTCATCATATCAGCAGCAAGCGCTTTTAGTGCTCCATGAGAGTAAACTAAAGCATCATGCGATGTTAAAGCATGAAATTTATTTGGTGCAGTGATAAAATCATGACCAGTAAGTTCACTTAGTTTTTTAGCAACTCTTTCGCCAAGTTCTGGATGAGCATTAAGCCCTGTCCCAACAGCTGTACCACCAAGAGCTAGTTCACGAACTGCCTCTAGAGAGTCTTTAGCCATTTTTTCACATTTATTAAGCATCTCAACCCAACCACTAATCTCTTGACCAAGAGTTAATGGCGTAGCATCTTGAAGATGTGTACGACCAATTTTAACTACTGATTCAAATTTAGCTGATTTTTCTGTTAGAGTAGCTTTAAGCTTAGCAATAGCAGGAAGCACACGAGTTTCCATAGAAATAACAGCTGCTACATGTAGCGCTGTTGGATAAGTGTCATTTGAAGATTGAGATTTGTTAACATCATCATTAGGATGAACAAGTTTCTCAGTTCTAAAGTCACCACCAAGAATTTCAGTAGCACGATTAGCAAGAACTTCATTGTTGTTCATATTTGATTGAGTACCTGACCCTGTTTGCCATACAACTAGAGGGTAATTACCATCAAGTTTTCCAGCTAGCATATCATCAGCAGCAGCAGCAATAGCATTTGCTTTATCTGCATCAAGCTTACCAAGATCAGCATTTACAAGTGCTACAGCTTTTTTAAGATAAGAAAAACCTCTTGTAATTTCATAAGGCATAGTCTCTTCACCAATAGCGAAGTTTTGAATACTTCTTTGAGTTTGAGCGGCCCAATAAGCATCAGTAGGAACTTGCATGTCCCCCATTGTGTCTTTTTCTATACGAGTACTCATCTATTCTCCTTTAAAAAAATCGTTTTTATTTAGAGAGTCTATAAGCTCTTGAACTGAAGCACAAGAGTTTTTAAACATATTTTTTTCTTCATCATTAAGAGTTACTTCAATGATTTTCTCAGCTCCATTTGCACCAAGCATTACTGGCACACCTGAAACAACATCGCTAAAGCCATATTCACCTTCAAGGTAAACAGCACAAGGATGAATTTGTTTAGTATCTTTTAATATCGCTTCTACCATAATAGTAGTAGATTTTGCAGGTGCATAGTAAGCTGATCCAGTTTTAAGATGACCAACAATTTCAGCACCACCATTACGAGTACGAGTTACAATTTCTTCAATCTCAGCATCACTTAACACATCCGTTAAAGGTACACCAGCAACTGTAGAGTAGCGAGGTAATGGAACCATGTCATCACCGTGACCACCCATAACTGAAGCACGGATTTGACCTCCACCATATCCAAGTTTTTCTTGAATAAATGCTGCCATACGAGAGCTATCTAAGATACCAGCCATACCTATTACACGGTTTTTATCAAAACCACTCTCTTTTAATGCAACATACGTCATTGCATCTAAAGGATTTGAAACCATAATAATGATTGCATTTGGAGAATACTTAGCAACATCTGATATAACTTCTCTTGTTATATTTGCATTAATCATAAGTAAATCATCACGACTCATACCAGGAAGTCTTGGGCTTCCAGCAGTTATAACAACAACATCACAGTCAGATAAGTCTGACATATCTTCTGCAACTTTAACAACAGTATGACTTCTTATAGCCGCCGCTGCTTGAGACATATCTAAGGCTTTTCCTCTTGCTACGTCCATTTTGTTGTCACGTAAAATTATTTCATGACATGAACCTTGCATTGCTAGGGAATATGCAACAGTAGCACCAACATTACCAGCACCAACTATCCCTACTCTTTTTCCTTGACTCATATAAACTCCTTGATATAAAAAATATTATGATACTTTAAACCAATACACTTAAAAATAATGTGCTAACACAAAAAACTTAAGTATATTAAAATATCATGTAAAGACTTTTTGCCTTTCTTATAAAACTAAAATAAGTTGCACAAGAAAAGCAAAACCAAAAGAGGGAGACCTCTCTTGGTAAGTTAAAAAACTATATTGCAGCGATAATAGCGTTAAGTGTAGCAGAAGGACGCATAGCTTTTTCAGCTTTAGCATCATCTGGACGGAAGTAACCACCGATATCTTGAGGTTTACCTTCAACAGCTAAAAGCTCAGAGATAATTTGATCTTCTTTTTCAGTTAACTCTTTTGCTACTGGAGCAAATTTAGCAGCTAACTCAGCGTTATCACCTTCAGCAAGTGCTTTAGCCCAGTATTGAGCTACGAAGAAGTGAGAAGCTTTATTGTCTGGTTGACCAACTTTACGACCTGGCTCTTTGTTGTTATCTAGGTAACCTTCATTAGCAGCATCTAAAGCTACAGTTAAAGCTGTAAGTTTAGCATCACCATGTTTTTGACCTAGGAAACGTAAAGACTCAGCAAGTGCTAAGATTTCACCAAGTGAATCCCAACGTAAGTGACCTTCTTTAACGAATTGCTCAACGTGCTTAGGAGCAGATCCACCAGCACCAGTCTCATATAGACCACCACCAGCAATTAATGGAACGATAGAAAGCATCTTAGCAGATGTTCCAAGCTCTAGAATTGGGTACATATCAGTAAGGTGGTCACGAAGAACGTTACCAGTTACCGCGATAGTTACTTTACCTTCACGAACACGAGCATTTGTAAAACGAGTAGCGTTTGTAACATTCATGAATTGAATATCAAGACCTGAAGTATCGTGGTCTTTTAGGTATACGTTAACTTTTTTGATAAGTTCAGCATCGTGAGCTCTGTTTTCATCTAACCAGAATACTGCTGGAACACCCTCTAAACGAGTTCTCTCAACTGTAAGTCTTACCCAGTCACGAATTGGAATATCTTTAGTACGAGCAAGTCTCCAGATATCACCAGCTTCACACTCAAAAGACATAAGAACACCATTAGCACCAGTTACAGTAACTGTACCAGCTTCAGCAAGTTCGAATGTAGTTGGGTGAGAACCATACTCTTCAGCTTTTTGAGCCATAAGACCGATATTTTGCATTGTACCCATTTTAGTAACATCATACTGACCGTTTTTAACGATATCAGCAAGCATCTCTTCGTGGAACATACCGTAAGTTGAATCAGGAATAACAGCTACAGTTTGCTCTGCATCGTCATTTCTTTGCCATTGCTTACCACCTTCACGGATTACAACTGGCATAGAAGCATCAATAATTACATCATTAGAAGCATTAAAGTTAGTTTGACCTTTGCTTGAATCAACCATTGCAATTTTAGGAGCATCAGCTTCTACAGCAGCAAGGAAAGCAGCTTTAATTTCAGCTTCTTGAGCGTGACCAGCGATTTTCTTCTCTAAGTCACTCATACCCATGTTAGGGTTTACGTTTAATGCTTTGAAAGTATCAGCATATTTAGCGAATACTTCTTCGAAAAAGATTTCAAAACCGTGACCAAACATAATTGGGTCAGAAATTTTCATCATTGTAGCTTTAAGGTGTAAAGACCAGATAAGACCTTTAGCTTTAGCATCAGCGATAGTTTGCTTGTAGAAAGCACGTAAAGCAGAAACTGACATGAATGTACCATCAAGTACTTCAGAGTTAAGACAATCAATAGTAGTAAGTTCTTTACCGTTAATAGCGATAGTTACTTTTTGATCAGCATCTAAAGTTACAGATTTTTCGTGTGCAAAGAAATCACCTTTTCCACCCATATGTGCTACGTAAGCTTGACAGTTATCATCAACAGCTTTAAGACGGTGAGGATTATTTTGAGCAAATTTCTTAACAGCTACTGCTGCACGTCTATCAGAGTTACCTTCACGAAGAACAGGGTTAACTGCAGAACCTAGACAAGTAGAATATTTAGCTTGGATAGCTTCTTCTTCAGCATTAGCAGGATTTTCAGGATAGTTAGGAATATCGTGACCTTGGCTTTGAAGTTCAGCGATACAATCTTTAAGTTGACCAACTGAAGCAGAGATGTTTGGAAGCTTAATGATATTACCATCATCTTGCATTACAACTTCACCAAGTTTAGATAATTCGTCTTCTGCAAGACCCATTGCCGCAAGAACACGACCTGAAAGTGAGATATCACTTGTAACTACTTCAACGCCTGCTGCTTGAGTAAACGCATTAACTATTGGTAAAAGCGAGTAAGTCGCTAGTGCCGGAGCTTCGTCAATAACTGACCAAATAATTTTAGACATATATGTATCCTTAGATTAGTATTTTATAAATGATATATTACCATCAAGATAAATAATATTTGATTAGTTTTCTAAAAGATGTAGGTTAATTTTCTTTTTGTTTCATTTAGTAGCACGCTTAATATTGCTTAAATGTGTAGAATAGTAACGTGTAAAATCATGGGTGCCATTTTTTGATTTCATAAAATATAAGTATTCTGTCTTAGCAGGGAATATTGCCGCCCTTATAGCATCCATACTAACATTGCACACAGGAGCTGATGGAAGACCGCTATGCTTGTAAGTATTGTATGTTGAGCTATCTTCCCTTATCCTTTTAGGTGTAATCCTAATATGAGAATACTTACCATAGTTAAGCGTACCATCCATCTGTAGTCTCATGTTTTTCTTTATTCTATTATATATAACTGAACTAACTAGAGGCATTTCCTCGACACTGGCTGACTCTTTTTGAATTACAGAAGCAAGTGTTACAAAATGAAACCATTTTTTTTCATTATATGCTCCAAATATTTTTATAGCTATTTTTTGCATAGCTGCCTTTGATTTATTTAGAAGTATTCTAATTGTCATTCTCTCAGTTACTCCAATGGGTAACTTATATGTATTTGGCACAAACATGCCCTCTTCTCTTTGAGTGTAGAGTTTGTACTCATTTTCCAATAGCTTTCTATCTAAAGAGAGCTTTTGTGCAAGTTGATTTAAAAATATATATGTAGTTTCCCCCGGAATAAGAGTTATTTCTTGTAGAGCGGCTTTAGATGTTGTTAACTTGTGTAGAAACTCAGCTCTTGTTAGTTTACGTTTACCTATATCTATCCAGCCACTTTGAGGTGAACCAATGAGTCTTAAAAGTATAGAATCAAGTTTACTTACATTATAATTTTTATCCTGCATTTGTGATATAATCTTATTTATAGAACCTTTTGGAATATATATGACTTTGGGGGAATTTATAGGCTGATTTAGGTAGTACATGAGAGATATCATAATTATTAAAACAATTTCAAAAATCCACTTTATACTTATTAGTGCTATGTCTTTCATATTTGCAATACTTTCTATACTGTTTATAGTTTTACAAAATGGACTATATATAGATAATCTCTCTCTTATAAATCTTAATGCTAAAGAATTATACATTAAATACGATGAAAAGCTAAGCATAGAAATAAAAGAACTACACTTACAAACAAACAGTAAAAATAATGCTCCATTTAATAAAGAAGAAATAACAAAACTAATTCATAAGGTTGTTATCTTTGACTCTCTCATCAAAAAAATAGATATACAAAGAATTTTTTACAATGATATTAGTGGATCAATAAAATATATACAAAATAAAAATGGTCATATAGTCCTAGTCTCTCCAAAATTCATCTTCAAAAGCTCCATTAAATCCAAAGATAGTTATCTTAACTTACATATAAAATCATACAGAGACTTTAGCACTGATATTTCCATAAATGGAAATCTAATATTTTTAAAAAATAAAGCACCAGAACTTATATCTACACTTGCACTAAGTGTCCATAATTCTCCAATCCTTCAAATATATACTCACTCTGACATTAAAAAATTATCGTATAGGGCTTTCTCTATAAATAATATTATTAATTCTAGGGAAATAGTGGATATGTTTGGCTTTGACGAAAGAGCAAAATACTGGATGTATGACGCTATAAATATGTCAAGCATGAAGATATTAAACGCTACTGGATACATAGAGTACAAAGACCTTGAAAATGCTTCAAAAAATATACATGTAAATGCTGTCGTAAATGATTTAAACTATACCTATGATGAAAAACTAGCACCTATAAAAACTAAGTATACAAACCTAGAATTTAAAGATGGAATACTATTTATTTCACCCAAAGAGGCATATACTTATGATTTTTATCTAGATAAAAGTTGGTTAAAAATCGACTTTTCCAAAGAAGAAGAGATATTAACTTTGATTTTAGATTTTAACGGGCAGCTAAACAAGGACTTACTACATCTTCTTAAAAGGTATGGAATTGAAATACCGATAACACAAAAGAAGGGTAATTTTAAGACTAACTTGAAACTAGTAATCAACCTTATTAGTTCTGATGTTAGTGCTCTTGGAGAATTTCACACAGATAGTGCCAAAATTAATTATATGGGACTCGATATTGATATATTAGATACCTATGTTTTTATAAAGGACTCAAATGTCAAAACAAATAAGTTTTTTGCAAAGTATGATGACATTGCAGAGTCATATGTAGAGCTTATATATTATGCTAGTAAGTCCAAGGGATCTTTAGATTTTAATCTACAAAAGCTTCAAACTAAAAATGAAACATTGAGTTTAATGGCACAAAAAAAACCATTAAATGTAAAGTACAATATTTCACCTAATCAAGACTATATAGATATAGATAAATCCGACTGGAGCCTACATAATGAAGTAGTAAACATTGATCAACTACATATACCTTTTAACATAGCTACAACATCTGCTACCATTCCTACGACATCTATACGTATAAAAGATAAAGTTGAATTAAATATAGGTGGTAATATTAATATAAAACAATCAAATATTGATTTACAGGCTAGTCTATCTAAATTTAAATACTCAGATATAGAGTTACTAAAACCTATTAAATCCATTAAGATAGAGCATACTGATGTAACAAGAGCTATATCTAAAGAGCCTATACAACTAAAATATAAAGAGAACTACTTAGACCTATCATCTCTACATGTAAAGATTAAAGATAACTATATAAACACTGCCAACACTACAATAAACATGCCTAATATGCTAAAGACAAAACTATCTGCCAGGTACAATACAAAGACAAATAATGGTTCTCTACATGTAAAGAGCATGGATATAACCACACCGGACATGGGAACAATATATAAAGACAAGAAAACTGCTACTCTCTTCTTTTCAAATACAAGTAAATACTTACTTGTTAACTCTAAAGATTATGCACTTAAATTTACCTCCAATAAAGAGAAACATAGTTTAAAACTATATAACCTAGAAAAGCTATATGAATCATCACCCATTCTAAAGAAATATTTTTTAGATAATGGACAACTAAATATAAGTTACAAAGCACATAGTAAAAATGTGGACTTTAATATAGATAGTAAATATAGGTACAAGCTTCTATCTCAAAACAATAAAGCTGTTGAAGACTATAAGCTAGATGGTAACTTTAATTTAGAGAGCTCAGATATTAAACTTAACATAAATGATAAGGTAGATATCAATGTTGCCGATAAAAGCATTGTAAAAGCCAAAAATACAGGTATACATTTAAAACAAGTAATGAGCTTTATTGATGACTTTAAAGCCCCAAAAAGTAATAAACCCTTAGAGTTATCCCTAAAAGCAATAAACTCTAATATATATTTCTCAGATACCAGAAAAGCCATTTTTGATAAACTTGATTTAACTTATAAAGATCAAACATTATCGGCCAAGATAAAACATGCCAATGCAAAAGCAACATTTGCCCTCAAAGATGATAGTTTTGGTCTCTACGGAGAAGGATTTAATGATAAGTTTATGGAAAACTTGTTTAGTGTATCGAGATTTAAAGGTGGAAAGCTAGACTTTTCTGTTGCTGGTACAACAAAGGAATACAAGGGAATTATGAATGTTGACAAGACTATTATTGTTGACTATAAAATTCTAAATAACATTCTAGCCTTTGTAAACACAGTTCCTTCCCTACTCACATTTCAGGTTCCGGGATATAGTCAAAGTGGGCTAAAAGCCAATAATGCCTATATTAGTTTTTCTTTAAAAGATGCTGTATACCATATGAATGATATTTCACTGAGTTCAAAAGAGATTGATATTAAAGGATCTGGTGATGTTAGTCTAAAAAACAACACGATAGACGTAGACCTAAATCTAAAGACAGATCTTGGTAGTTCAGTGTCACAAATACCAGTTGTTGGGCACATACTTTTTGGAAAAGATAATGTTTCTACCACTATGAGTCTTACAGGAAAGCTTGATGATCCAGATATAAACTCTGAACTAGCAAAAGATATTGCTATCGCACCCCTAAATATTATCAAACGAACGCTTATGCTTCCATTTGATATATTTAACGACTAAAAGTTACTCGTTTCTAAGCACAGTTAAAATATCTACTTCACTAGCTTTCTTAGCTGGATAATAAGAAGATGCAACAACAATACCAAAGGCACCAATAACAATCATAAAGAAATCTTTCACACTTAAGTCCAATGGAAGCGTAGATGTTGGGTAAACGTCTTTAGGAAGAGATACAATATCAAAACTGCTTAGTATCCACAATCCACTCATACCAAGTACAACGCCTGCTACTATACCACTAACACCGATTACTATACCTATGTACAAAAATATCTTTTTTACTTCCATTGATGTAGCACCTAAAGACATCAAAAGGGCTATTTCACTTCTTCTGTTCATAACATTCATAAGCAATGAAGATATAATGTTTATGGCAGCGATAAGTATAATTAACATTAGCACTATAAATAGTGATAACTTTTCAAGCTCCAAGGCTGCAAAAAAGTTTATATTATCTTCCCACCAACCTTTAACAGCAGTATTCATAGGTAAAAATTCTTTAATCCTTAATATATCAGCATGTGGATCACTTGAAGATATATGTATGCCATCGTATTGATTGTCTGGCATATGCAACATAGCCCTCAAAGCGGCAAGAGATGTATAGTTGTAAGCCTTATCATAAGCGGAAAGCCCAGAGTCAAAAACACTTTTAACTTTGAATCTTTTTATCTTAGGTGTAACAGAGAAGCCCCCAGGCTCCACATTTGTGAATATATACATAAGCCTGTCGTCTATTTCTAGGTTGAATTCATCCTTTAAAGATTTCCCAACTAAAACATCAAACTTATTAAATTCTGTATCACCAATAGCTTCTTTAATTATATGGTTTACTTTTGCTTCACTCTTAAAATCAACTCCAAAAAGGTAGCCACCCTCCAGCTTAGAGCCACTTCTTGCCATAACTGAAGCTTGTATATATGGACTAAAAGACAAATCCGGAAACTTATTTTCTAAATCAATTAGCAAGTCGTGATTAACAGAACCATAAAACTTTGGCATAACAGTTAATGGATAGTTCATAACAGTTAGTTTTTTTCTAAACTCTTTATCAAAGCCATTCATTAAAGCCATAGCGATAAGAAGAACCATAACGCCTAATGCTATTCCCAAAAAAGCCAGCATTGCTGATAAAAATATAAACGGTTGATCACTATCGAATCGTAAAAATCTTTTTACTAAATATGGGATTATTGATGTTTTCAAGAGGCGAAAGCACCTTTTTTAGGACCACTTTTACCACAACACTGCTTATACTTTTTACCACTACCACATGGACAAGGCTCATTTCTAGCTACTTTTTTAGAACCAAGTTCAGAGTCACCATCAGAGTGATTAAACTGCATATTAGATTCATCTAGTTTCCTTTGAAGTTCTAATTGCTCAGCAACCATTCTCGCCTCTTCTTCAGGGTCAGCTTGAGTAAACTGAATAATTTGAAGATTTTTAATTGTATTAAATTTTATTTCTCCAATAAGCTCAGTAAATAAATTGAAACTCTCTTTCTTATACTCAACTAAAGGATCTTTTTGATTATATGCACGTAACCTAATACCTGTTTTCATAGTATCCATTTGATACAAGTGATCTCTCCAAGCTTTGTCTAACTCTTTTAGATATATTTCTCTCTCAATAGCTCTACGTGTCTCTTCATCAACAACACTCATTTTCTCATCGTATGCAGTTTTTATAGAATTAAAGATGTTCTCAAATAATTCTTCGTATTCAAAAGATTCATAATTCTCTTTGCTGTAGTCTGTATTTAGTTCCTCTTTAAAGTGGTTAAACAGAGTCTCTAGATTGAAATCTTCCTTCGCTCCTCCATCATATATACCAACGCTGCTTAAAGAGTTCTCAACATACTCATTTCTAACTTCGTTAACCTTAGAATATATATCGTACTCTTCATCTAATAGTTGATTTCTAAATTTATATACAATTTTTCTTTGCTCATTTGCAACATCATCATATTCAACAATCTGTTTTCTGCCCTCATAGTGCATGTTTTCCACTTTTTTCTGAGCTTTTTCAACTGCACGAGTTACCATTTTAGACTCTATGTACTCACCATCTTCAACGCCAAGTCTTTCCATGATAGCCTTGATTTTATCAGATCCAAATATGCGAAGTAAATTATCTTCCAGCGATAGATAAAACTGTGTAGCACCTGCATCACCCTGACGACCTGAACGACCACGAAGCTGATTATCAATACGACGATTTTCATGTCTCTCAGTACCAATAATATACAATCCACCAAGAGCTCTTACTTCATCATTAACTTTAATATCAACACCACGTCCAGCCATATTAGTTGCAATTGTTACCGCACCTTTAGCTCCAGCATTCTTGATAATTTCACCCTCTTGTTCATGGTTCTTAGCATTTAGAACAGTGTGTGCAATTTTACTTTTTTGAAGAACCGTGTGTAAAAGTTCTGACTTTTCAATGGAAGCAGTACCAATAAGAACTGGTTGACCAGTTTTAGATAGCTCTTTTATAGTGTTTATAACAGCATCAAATTTTTCTGCTTCTGTTTTATAAATAAGATCGTTTAAATCTTTTCTAGATATAGGTATATTTGTAGGAATAGAAATAACATCAAGAGAATAAATCTGAGCAAACTCAGAAGCTTCAGTTTCAGCAGTACCAGTCATTCCAGCTAATTTGTCATACATTCTAAAGTAGTTTTGAAAAGTAATATCTGCTAGTGTTTGAGTCTCTTCTTTAATCTCAACTTTTTCTTTTGCTTCTAAAGCTTGGTGAAGTCCATCTGAAAACCTACGACCTTCGCTTAAACGACCCGTAAACTCGTCAACAATAACAACTTCATTATCATTTACAACATAGTCAACATCTTTTTCAAAAAGGTAGTTTGCTTTTAAAGCTTGATCAAGAGTATGAGACAAGTGTGCATTAGCAGGACTAAAAAGATTTTCAACTTTAAATAGCTCTTCAGCTTTTGTGTTACCTTCTTCTGTAACTAAAACAACCTTGTCTTTTTCATCTACAGTAAAATGTTCATCTTTAAGTAATTGAAGTGCTATTGTATTAGCCTCATCAAAATCTTGTACTTTTTTATCGGTAGGACCTGAGATGATAAGTGGTGTTCTAGCCTCATCTATAAGAATACTATCCACTTCATCAACAATAACAAAGTTATGTTCTCTTTGTACCATTTGATCAGCAGAATAACTCATATTATCTCTTAAATAGTCAAAACCAAATTCGTTATTTGTTCCGTAAGTTATATCAGCATTATAAGCTTCTCTTTTTACAGCAGGGTCATACATATCATCAAGTATAATTCCTACAGAGAATCCTAAAAACTCATACAGTGGAGCCATCTCTTTACCATCACGAGATGCAAGATAGTCATTTACAGTTACGAGATGCACACCTTTACCTGTGATAGCGTTTAAAACAATAGCAAGTGTTGCAACAAGTGTCTTACCTTCACCTGTTTTCATTTCCGATATTCTACCTTCATGAAGAACAATTCCACCAATTAACTGAACATCGAAATGCCTCATGCCTAAGGTTCTTAAACTAGCTTCTCTAGTTATTGCAAAAGATTCTACTAAAACATCATCTAAAGTTCTATCTCCATTTAGTACACTGCTTTTAATTTCTAAAAAAGAAGATTTCAACTCATCATCATTTAGAGGCTGATATTTGCTCTCTAAATCATTTATTTTATGTACAATTTTTATATATTTTTTTAATTCACGATCATTTGAAGTACCAAATATCTTACCGAAAAATGCTTGTAGCATCTGCAACCTTGTTTATAACTATATAGATTACTATATAGTAGTTTTAAATTCTTATTATTTTATCATACTAACTATTTACATATGGCATAAATTCAATTTATAAAATCATATTAACTAATATGTAAACAGTCTCTTTGCTATAATTTTCTAAAAAAGGCATCTATTGAAACACTTTCTTCTTACTTTACTACTTTTAACTTCATCTTTTGCATCTATCACAACAATAAACTCATTTGAGGCAGACTTTGTACAAAGCATCACAGATGAAAAGAATAAAGTATTAACATATAGTGGGCATATAACAGCTATGAAGCCTCAATATGCAAAATGGAACTATACATCTCCAGTTTTAAAAGATGTGTATATAAATGATTTCAAAGTTACAATAGTTGAGCCAGAAATTGAACAAGTTATCATCAAAAAACTAGAATCAAATTTTGAATTTTTCAAAATGATTCAAAATGCAAAAAAAGTATCTCAAAATACCTATGAAGCAAACTATAAAAAATCAAAGTTCACAATAAAAGAGATAAATAATATCATACAATCAATATCATATATTGATGAGTTTGAGAATAATGTCAAAGTAGCCTTTAAAAACCAGAAACAAAATCAAGACTTACAACTAAGAGTTTTTGCCCCTCACTTCCCTCTTTACTACGATATTATTCGTGATTAAGTTCTGAATCACTTTTATATGGTACTTTTCCGGAAGGTACATACTTAGAAGCCTTTTCCAAATGTAGGTCCTGGTCATCAAAAAAGATATGAGATTTTAATGCCTTTAAAATTTTAGATTTTTCAAGTCCTCCAAGAAAAAATACTTGATCAACATATATTCCCCATTGACGAAGTGTTTTTATAACCCTCATTTCAGCAGGTGCATTCCTAGCAGTAACTATTGCTATTCTGACAGGTGAATACTCTACGCTAAAAGGAAGTCTTTCTTGCAAACGTGCAAGTTTTTTAAGTAGTGAAGCATAAGGACCTTCAGCCATAGGGACATCTTGCTTATCATCTTCATTTGCATAAAAACTACCTATTCCCTCTGTTTTATATACTAATTCACTACTATCATCAAAAAGTACTGCATCTCCATCAAAGGCGATTCTCACTTGTCCCTGCTCCACATTTGAAAGACCTTCTGGAGGTTTTTCGAGTATGGCTGCAGCACAAACAACGCCATCAATAACTCTTTGTGCATCTTTTACATTTGTGGTTAAGAACAAGTCAACATCATATGCTTCAAGATAGTCCACAACAGACTCTCCGCCAGTAAATGCATGTCTAGTGATATTTAATCCATGCTTGCGAATATTATTAAACACTTGAATACCTGTTTCAGGTGAGTTTCTAGACATTACAACAACTTCAATTAATGGTGATTCATTCTCTGGTTGATATTTATTTAATTCTAGAAGAGCCTTAACTAAAGGCATTCCTGTTCCATCTTCTAATGGATCATTTTCACGTTCAAGCATATAATCACGGTACTCGTGCATAGCTGTAACTTTATCATCATTATATTTTGATTTAAAAACAGCATCTGCCTCGCTTAAATCAAAAAGAGCAGTTGCCGAGATACCCACAACAAGAGTATCTGTAAGGTCTAAAGCCATGAATATCCTTTTATGAGAGAAACTATAACATATATATCAATCAATATCCTTGCATCTCGCCTTCTATATAATTCACAGCCTCTTTTATCGCCTCAATAGGAGTTAAATTTCTCTCTCTTAATCGCTCGTAAGCTATCTTCTCTAGTTTTTGTAAATAAATTTTTAAATTTTCTTCATGATTCATGGTTAACTTCCTATCTTGATTTTATGATGAACACGACAAGCCTATATTTTTATGCTCTTCTGGCGTATCACCTGTAAAATGTTCATACTCTGGTAGTTCATCATACGGATGCTCTGCGACATACAGAAGTGTTTCAACCATAGAAAAATCACCTTTTTGAGCAAGTTCTATTGCCTCTTGCAGCATAAAATTTTTTAAAATGTATTTTGGATTACTCTTTAACATAAGCTCTTGTCTATCAGCTTGGGCAATAGTCTCCAAAGATAATCTCTCATCATATAATATAAGCCAATTATCTATAACCACAGGCTCCATAACGATGTCATATATAGGCATTCTATCACCACTGTAACGACTTAGTGTTCTAAAAAACAGAGTGTAATCAACATATGATTCATGAAGAGCAACTACTAACTTTTCTACAAGTTCTCTATCACTTTCTAAGTCTACATATAAGCCTAACTTTTTACGCATAACATCAACATATGCATTAGGAAAAATAAAATCTCCATAATCATCAAGCTTCTTTTGCATACGCTCAGGTGAGACTATTTTAGACAATGTTTTAGAGAATTTAGTGATATTCCAATAAGAGATATTTGGCTGCTCACCATAACTGTATCTCCCTACTCTATCCGAGTTATTACACACATAGTTATAGTTAAAGTCATCAAGCATTGCATATGGTCCATAGTCTATAGTTAGGCCTGCAATAGACATATTGTCTGTATTCATCACACCGTGACAAAAACCTATTGCCTGCCACGAAGCAACTAAAGATGCAGTTTTTTCTAAAATCACACAAAACATTTTATAATATTTGTCTTCTTCATCGTTTAAATGTGGATATGACTCAGCTATAACGTAGTCACATAGTTCTTCAAGCTTATCATGCTCTCCCATGTAGTAGAAGTACTCAAATGTACCAAAGCGAACCCAACTCTCAGACATACGCATGACTATGGAAGCTTTTTCCATATTACTACGGATTATCTGAGTTTTTGAGCCTATGATACCAAGTGCACGTGTTGTTGGGATACCTAGGTGATGCATAGCTTCACTCATAAGATATTCTCTTATTGATGAACGTAATGCAGATCTTCCATCAGCTGTACGAGCATAGTAAGTATCGCCACTACCTTTTGTTTGAAGATTCCAGCCATGCGTTGAGCCAAGGTTTATAGCTCTTCCATCACCTAACCATGGGTTGAAATGACCAAATTGGTGCCCAGCGTAACACATAGAAAAAGGCTTAGACCCCTCAGGCAAAAAAGTGCCATTTAAGAGGTCGATAAACTTTTTATCTTTACAACTCTTTTCATCAAGGTCTATAAGCTTTGCAGCATCTGCGCTAAAACTAACTAAGTATGGTTCTTCAAGTGGTATTGGCTCACTAAGTCTATAAAACTCATCGTCAAGACTAAGATAAGGAGTTTGTAGCTTTATACTGTCTACGCTCATACTCTACTTAGTACTTCTTAATTTTGATAAATAGTCTTTTAAATCTTGGTAACCATTTAGTTCTTTAGTTTTACCATTTATCGTGATTGATTCGATATCTTTGTTGATACCAAAGTC
Organism: Sulfurimonas sp.; assembly: GCA_028044295.1. Classification (GTDB taxonomy): domain Bacteria; phylum Campylobacterota; class Campylobacteria; order Campylobacterales; family Sulfurimonadaceae; genus Sulfurimonas. The sequence continues at coordinate 191,532 of JAOFSE010000001.1, read as the reverse complement.
ATCTACATATGTGGGTGGTGTGTCTAAGCAATACTCTTGAAGTTGTACTAAACTATCTTCATCCTTTGCAAGCTTTTGTAGGCTCTGACCTAGTTTTGTCACTGCTTCAAAGCTTGTTACAAATTCAGGGTACTTTTTACTTGGTTCTATCTCATCTGAGTAAAGTAAAAACATCTTTTTAAAGCCATCAGCTTGATATACATGTAGAGCCTCATTTAAAATTTCCACTTCTTCTATAGTTGTATGTATTTTATATTTTTGATCTTTATCTAGTTTAAAGTCACTCGCATCACTCTCATAATAAAGACAAAAAGTGATTTCACAATCATGATACTCTTTCTTTGCATTTACAGTAATTAATCCAATATTTTCGCTCAAAGGAAATCCTTATTTTTTTAGAGAATATCCAAACATTACTAAAAAGATAAAGAAATAAAGAAGATAAAGTAATCGAGAAAGGCTACTTTAATTAAATCAGATCCTGAGCCCACAAACTAAGCTGTATTTGCGATAGTTGACTACTTATGCGATTCACTTCTTCTCCATTTTTAAAAGCAATAATAGTGGGAAGAGCACTCACACCATATTTTCTAGCAACTTCTTGATGTTTATCTGCGTCTATTTTTAAAAATCTTACCTTCATTGGAAAGCCTAAAGCAGCATCTTCATAATCATCATACATAGCCATACATGGACCACATACTTTAGAGTAAAAATCTACTAATATTGGTATGTCATTCTCCTCTATATGTATAGTACAACTAGCATCAGTAACCTCTAGTGGAAATGGATCATCTAAGTCTGCTTGACAAGAAGAGCATACAGCTGTTTGGGATTCCTGTTTGACATTACTTACGCTACTACACTCTGGACATACAACTTTTAAACTCTCCATGATTAACCTTTGGATAAAATGTGGAAAAGTATACACTTTTCTTAGAAATAAAAGGAAATTTATGGATATGAATATGCATATGGAGATGATAAATTTAGTAAAATCACTCCGAGGCACATATAAACAAGCAGATAAAGAGATGGTTGTTCAAATTATTAATGATTATAAAGAAAAAAACAACTGTAGCTATAAACACGCTTACGATAAGACAGTTGATGGTAACCCATCATATTCAACTTATAATATATGGAGACGTAAACTAGCGAATCAGAGTTAGGAACTTACTTCTTTTTTGTAAACTCTATTTGAGCACTTCGGTATGTCTTACCAAAACTCTTTGCTAGATTATAAACTTGTTCTAAAGCACTCTCAAAGTCATCTCTAGTAAGTGAAAAAAGGGGATGCATAAAAACTGAGTATAAGGTATCATCAGCAACTCCGTAACGCGTATCAAGTGCTAAATGAAAGTTTGAGTCCATAAGAGAATCTTTAATTTTTGGAGCAAGGTTTGAGTACTTTGTAATAGCAGATATAACTCTCATTCGATTATAGTCTTCATCAGAGTATAGTTCCATCTTTACATCTAGATACTGAAAGAAGATATACCCTTTTTCTTCTCTTAGTACCTCAATGTTTTTAGAAGTATTGATGATATTTTCTATCTCTTCTTGATCCATTTTAACTTCACCTATTTCAGATGAATAGCTCTGCATTAAATTTCTTAGTGTATGTTTTTTCATATTCTTTTTTCATAATTATACCTTTTTTTAAAGAACTAACTTAAAACTTGATAATTATAAAATAAAAGATTTGCTATTATAACTCACTTATAAAATATTGGATAAACAATGCAAAACTGGTACGAACAGACGAGAGCTAAAACAGAACAGATTTTTCAATCTATTATTAAGCATGATTTTGTCAAAGAACTCACAGGAGCTACTCTAGATAAAGATACTTTTGGTTTTTATGTTAATCAGGACTCCCTTTATCTTAGCGAATATAAAAAATCCTTAGTAGCAGTTGGAAGTAAATGCCATCGTCACAAGGATACTCAGTTCTTTTATGAATCAGCTACAGGTATTATACAAGTTGAAGATGAGCTACATAAAAAGTTTTTAGAAAAAAAATATATTAATCCGGAGCCATCTCCTACATGCGAGCTTTATAACTCATACTTAGCACGTATAGTTAATAATGAGTCTGTAGAAGTTGGAGCAGCGGCAGTCCTACCATGTTTTACTATCTATAAAGAGGTTGGTGACTTTATACTTGCTAATCAAAAAAATAGTGACTCTAATCCTTATCAATCATGGATAGAAACATATGCTAGTGATGAGTTTGCCCTAGCTGTTAAACAAGCTATAGATATCGTAGATACATATGCCTTAACAGCTTCACCTGCGAGCCTTGCTAAAATGGAAGAAGTGTTTATCAAGACATCAAAACTAGAGTGGATGTTTTGGGACTCCGCATATAAACAGGAGGCATGGATATGAATAACTCCCACTGCCCTATTTTAACAATAGCAGGCTCAGACTCTGGTGGTGGAGCAGGAATCCAAGCAGATATCAAAAGCATATCGGCTAATGGTGGTTACGCTGCCTCAGTTATAACAGCGACCACAGCTCAAAACACTCAAGGTGTAATAGATATTCATGCTATTCCCATTAAACATATTATTATGCAGATGAGAGCTGTTTTTGATGACATAAATTTTAAAGCTATTAAGCTAGGTATGCTTCACTCACCTGAAGTAATAAAAGCGGTGCAAGAAACTTTAGATGAGTACAATATAACAAATATCATTTTTGATCCAGTAATGGTTGCTACCTCAGGTGATAAACTTCTCAATGATGATGCAGTAGAGAGCCTAAAAGCATTTTTACCAAAAGTAAGACTAATTACACCTAATATACCAGAGGCTGAACTTCTTATTGGGCATCCCATAGATATTAGCAATATAGAAACTACATGTAAAGATTTATCAAAACTGTATCACACCTCAGTTTTACTCAAAGGTGGTCACCTAGAGCATACTGATATTATGACTGATGTTCTTTACAACTTCGAGAGTCAAAAGACAACAGTAATACATAACCAAAGTGTAAAAACTAAAAATACCCATGGAACTGGGTGTAGTCTATCCTCAAGTATTGCAACATATGCGGGCTTAGGGTTTACTTTAGAAGATGCCTGCATAAAAGGATGTGAGTATCTCAACAAGGCAATTTCGACAGGTAAAGATATGAACTTAGGAAAAGGTCATGGACCTGTGAACCATTTCTATAAACTTCAAAAAAAGTAACTTAGTCACTTTTTTTTGATTCGTGTAAAGCAATAACTCTAGCAAGCTTATTCTCATTATCTAAAAAATTAGACAAGATAGCTACAGTATAATAATTACCCATTGCCTTTGCTCTAAACTTATCTGCACCATTTTTCAGTTCTTCTTCGATAGCTATGTTGGAGTGTTTAGCATATAACTCTGCATACTCAGTGACTGAGAATTTTGGTTTACTCTTTAACTCACTAAGAAAATCTTCTTGTAATTCTGTCATCTATTGTCCTTTTAAACTTTTCTACTGTATTCGTTAATATTTTTAAAACTGATTCCATTAAAATCTCTTTTGGAAAGTTCATTTTTCAACTCTTCATTTATAATAATTAAGCCTGGTATATTATGAAATCTAAATAGATTTAAACCATTTGTTCTACTCTCATCTATCGCAAACTTAGTAATAACGGATTTCCCCATTTTACCTTCTTCAAACTTGCTCTTATCAAGGTCAATACAAGCTACAATACTTTGTACAACACCTAAGTAGTACTCAGCTAAAGCATCTTTTGTATTATAGTCCACAATTGTTACTGGATAATAATCAATATTTGTTACACCACACTCTTCAAGTGCTGTCTTCATTTTAGGCGAAAAAAGAGGAACCCCTGGGTTTATAATATCTGTATAGACTACAGTTTCATCCTCATCAATGTCAGCTTCCATTTTAATTGGGAGTTCATCAAAATTTGGTTTCTTTCCCATGATAGACTCTATGAGATCTATTTCATCTGGTAAATCTAAAAATGGTGCATCAATATTAGGAGACACTTCATCAAAAATATAATATTGCATAAAAACCTTTTTATTTAGCGGAATTATACCAATTATTGGTATGAATCATCACTTTATTTTTAGATTCATATTATAATACATAAATCAAAAGGAATCACTATGGCATTAATATACGTTGAACAAGTAGAAGATATGAGTGTTGAGCAAATGCAAGAAACACACGAGAATGAGATTAAGATTTTAAATGACATTGATAAACTTGCCATTCTTTGTGATAGAGGTCAAATAACTCAAGAAGAACTTGAAACAAAAATAAATGAGTATATAGAGCATGTACATAAACATTTTGAGAATGAAGAAAAATTGATGCGAGAGTATGATTTTCCATCATACGATATGCATAAAACAGCTCATGATATGTTTCTAGAAGAGCTTCAGAATGCTATAAAGTATTGGAAAAGATATGAAGACATAAATAAAATACTAAACTTTATACGTAATGCACCTGAGTGGATAGTTCTACATGTAAATACTGTTGATGCGCCAACTGCAAATTACCTTTCACAAAAAATGAAACTATAAAACTCTTTTATCTAATATATAATCTACAATTACATGTATAAAAGTAGGAATAGTTTGGTTTGCATCAACACTAAATGTTGCTAACTCTCTATACGTGTCTTTGCGCTCTTCAAACAAAGACCTAGCTCTAGATTCATCTTGAAGCAGAGGACGTTTGTCACGCTCTTTGTCTGGTAAACGCTTAAGAATAACATCAAAGTCAGCATCTATATAAACAACAAGGGAATTCTCTGGTATGGAACTGTGAATAGGAAGTCCGCCTCCAGTTGCTATAACTTGACCCTTTTTCTTTGTTAATTCATCAATACATTTCTGCTCAAGAGAACGAAAATACTCTTCCCCATTATTATCAAATATTTCGTTGATACTATGGTTTTGTTCTTTTTCTATCACGCTATCAACATCAACAAAATCTTTAAATAGTTTTCTTGCAAGTACTTTACCTACACTAGTTTTACCACTACCCATAAAGCCTATTAATACTATGTTATCGTATACCAATCTATAGCCTTGTTGTTATTTTATAATCGTAACTATACCTAAATAGTTAGTCGTCGTTATGCAACTGTCCACTAAATTCAAAACCAAATTTCGTTTTGTTAGCTATCTCTTCTTGTACTTCTTCTATTTGTTGATCAGTTCTACTCTCTAGCTGATGAAGAAAAAAATTATATTGATTTTCATACTTAAAAGTATTTATTTTATAAGGCATTTTATCACCATGCTCTTCTATAAATTTCTCCAGGCTATCTTCCCAGATTAAAGTTAGTTCACAATCAATTGTTCGTTCTTCATCCTCACCGGGTAATGTGTATTTAAACTCTACCCCTTCATCATAGGTTATGACCTCAAAAGTTTTTTGTTTTACTTCATCGTTAGACATTATTATCTCCAGTATTCAAATCAAAATTATTGCAGATTTATAACAAATATAGCTGTATATTCGATAAATTTTCATATTAATATTATTAATCTATATGTCTCTAAGTTTAGGGAGGAAGTGTATGTAGTATATAACGAATGGCAACGACGCAGAGAATGCGTCGTTATTTAGATTTTGGATTAAACTGGTTTAACAGTAATTCCATATTTATCTTCTGCAATTGTACGTTCTTCAAGTGCATAATTATTGATTTCGTTGAAGTTAAGATATTTGTAAATAGCATCTTCTTTACCTGCGATTTTTGCAGGTACAAAGTCCATATACTCTTTAGCTGTAGGAATTTTACCAAGCTTAGCACATAGTGCAGCTAGTTCAGCAGAACCAAGATAAACTTGAGTACCTTTACCTAAACGGTTGTTAAAGTTACGAGTAGATGTTGAGAAAACTGTTGAGTCTTTACGAGCAGATGCTTGATTACCCATACATAGAGAACAACCTGGAACCTCTGTAGTTGCTTCAATTGCATTATATACATCGTAGTAACCTTCATTGATCAGTTGTTGCTCATCCATTTTTGTTGGTGGAACAATCCAGAATTTTTCAACGTTGTGTTTACCTTCACCTCTCATGATTTCACCAGCAGCACGGTAATGACCAACATTAGTCATACAAGAACCTAAGAATACTTCATCAAGTGGAGTACCCGCAACTTCAGAAAGAAGTTTAACGTTATCTGGATCATTAGGACAAGCAAGAATTGGTTCAGTAATTTCATTAAGGTCAATTTCGATAACTGCAGCATATTCAGCATTAGCATCTGGTTGCATAAGTGTAGGATTATCTAACCAATCTTTCATCTTACCAATACGACGCTCAATAGTTGTAGAGTCAGCATAACCATCTTTAACCATTGCTTCAAGTAAAGTAACGTTTGATTTTAAGTACTCAATAACTGGCTCGTTATTTAAAAGAACTGTACATGCAGCAGCAGAACGCTCAGCAGATGCATCAGAAAGTTCAAATGCTTGCTCAGCTTTAAGATCAGGTAAACCTTCAATTTCTAAGATTCTACCAGCGAATACGTTGATTTTACCTTCTTTAGGAACTGTTAAGTGTCCTTGTTGGATAGCAACATAAGGAATAGCATTTACAAGGTCACGTAAAGTGATACCTGGTTGCATTTCACCTTTGAAACGTACAAGAACAGACTCTGGCATACTTAAAGGCATAGAACCAGTAACACCAGCAAATGCAACAGCACCAGAACCAGCAGGGAAAGATATACCAATTGGGAAACGAGTATGACTATCAGCACCAGTACCAACAGTATCAGGAAGAACCATTCTGTTTAACCATGAGTGAATAATTCCATCACCTGGACGTAGTGCAATACCAGAACGGTTAGATATAAACGATGGTAAGTTAGCATGCATATCTGCATCAGATGGCTTAGGGTAAGCTGCTGTATGACAGAAAGTTTGAAGTACTAAGTCAGCATTGAAACCAAGTGCTGCAAGTTCTTTAATCTCATCACGAGTCATTGGACCAGTAGTATCTTGAGAACCAACAGTATTCATTTCTGGTTCTACATACATACCTGGACGAACACCAGCAAGACCTGAAGCTTTACCAACCATTTTTTGTGCAAGAGTATAACCCTTACCTGTATCAGCTGGTTGCTCAGCAGTTAAGAAAGCATCAGAAGTACCAAGACCTAGAACTGCACGAGCTTTAGAAGTAAGACCACGACCAACGATAAGTGGAACACGACCTCCAGCTTGTACTTCGTCAGTAATAGTGTTAGGGTTCAGCTTAAATGTAGCAACTGTTTTACCATTGATGATTGCTTCACCTTTATATGGTAGAAGTGTTAAAACATCACCAGTTTCCATACCAGAAACATCAAGTTCAATAGGAAGAGCACCTGAATCTTCACAAGTTGCGAAGAAAATAGGAGCGATAGTATTACCAAGAACAACACCACCAGTACGCTTGTTAGGAACACCTGGAATATCTACACCCATGTGCCATTGAACAGAGTTAACACCAGATTTACGAGAAGAACCAGTACCAACAACATCACCAACATAAGCTACTGGATGACCTTTTGCTTTAAGTTCTTTAAGTGTATCTAATGGATTTTCCATTCTACTTTGTAGAAGAGAGTTTGCATGTAAAGGAATATCAGAACGAGTAAACGCTTCAGATGCTGGAGATAAATCATCTGTATTTGTTTCGCCTGGAACTTTATAAACAGTAACAGTGATTTCTTCAGCGATAGCTGGTTTAGATGTAAACCACTCAGCATTTGCCCATGAAGTCATTACTTTAGTAGCAGCCGCATTACCTTCATTATGAAGTTTTTCAACATCGTTAAATGCATCGTAAACTAAAAGTGTAGTACTTAATGCAGTAACAGCAGCATCAACAACAGCAGAGTTTGAAGAAGCTAAACAATGAACCATAGGAAGAACATTGAATCCACCAAGCATCATACCAAGCATTTCAACTGCTCTTACAGCAGAGATTGCATCAACAGTAATGTTCTCATTAGCAATTTCGTTTAAAAATGCAGCTTTTACTTGTGCTGAATCATCAACACCAGGTGCTACACGGTTAGTAAGTAAGTCAAGTAACTCATCTGTACAGTTAGATTTAATTAGTTCAATTAAATCAGCTGTTTGAGTAGCTGATAGTGCCAAAGCCGGTACACCAAGTGCCTCACGCTCTGCAACATGTGCTTTATATTCTTCTAAAAATGCCATATTTATTCCTGTATATTTAAATTTAATACGGGATTATATCCAAAAAAATATTTGTGTTTTCCAATGTGTTACAAATGTAAACATTTTAAAAGATTAAATTAAGCATTTTGTTTACTTTTGTAACATTATATAGTTCTAAAGTTCAACTCTGCATCTATAATATCTCTATCCTTACCTCTATAGTTACCTTTTAGCCATAATAGGTATGCATCTGGAAGGTCAGAGTAAAACATGCCTTTATACTTGCCGAACCCAACCTGTGCTTTTTGTTGAACCTTGAGTATTTTTTCTTTACATGTAGCCTTAACACCAGAAGCGTTGATAAGTGATACAAAGTCATTAAACTCTATTCTCTTTTGAATTGAAAAGCTATAGGTGTTAAAGTCAAAGACACCATTACGATCATCAACAAACTCCTGAAGCTCTTGTATTTGAGTAACACTCAATAGCTCTAGGTTATCTACACACACAGTAAAGGAGTTTGGATACCTTGTAAAAGTAAGCTCAGCAATACTCATTACAGTATCTCTCTGATACCCTTAGTGTTTGCAGCAGATAGGACACCCTCGCCTTCAAGTTGTTCAATCAATCTAGCAGAACGGTTATAACCAATTTGTAATTTTCTTTGTAGGTAAGATATAGATGTTTTTCTATCTGTGTAAATAATATTTTTTGCTTCACCGTAAAGTTCATCTAACTCTTCATAGTTTTCACTTGAACTTGAACTTTGTTCAGTTTCTTCAACCAAAAAGCTTTTGTCATAGTTTGGTTCTCTTTGAGACTTTATAAACTCAACTATTGTTTCTATCTCATCTTCAGTGCTCCATGGTGCATGAAGACGTACTAATCCTGTAGATCCTGGAGGAGTAAAAAGCATATCACCACGACCAAGCAGTGACTCAGCACCCATTTGATCTAAAATAATTTTAGAGTCTACTTTTTGCCCTACTCTATATGATATACGAGATGGAAGGTTTGCTTTGATAAGACCAGTAACAACATCAACAGATGGCCTTTGCGTCGCTACAACAAGATGTATCCCTGAAGCTCTAGCCATCTGTGCAAGTCTTGCTATCGAGTGTTCAACATCTTTTCCACTAGTCATCATAAGGTCAGCTAACTCATCAATAATTACAACTATATAAGGGAAGTGCTCCCCGCCTTCACGTTTCACTTTTTCATTATAGTTTTCTATATTTTTAGTTCTTGTATCGCTCATAAGCTCATAACGACGTTCCATCTCAGAAACCATGTTATTAAGTGCTACAATAGCCTGCTTTGGTTTAGTAATAACAGGAGTTAGAAGATGAGGAATATCATTATATATAGAGAACTCTAGCATTTTAGGATCTATCATAAGAAGTCTAAGTTGGTCTGGAGAGTTCTTGTACAGAAGTGAAAGTATCATAGAGTTAATACCAACACTCTTACCACTACCAGTAGTTCCAGCTATAAGAAGATGAGGAAGTTTCTTTAAGTCTGTAACAAAAGGTTTACCAACTATATCTTTACCAAGGGCAATAGTTAGCGGAGATGAAGATTCTTTAAAGAGCTTAGAGTCAAGTAACTCTCTTAGGTATATAGTATCAACTGTATCATTTGGAATCTCTATTCCTACAACATCTTTACCAGGAATAGGTGCTTGAATACGGATAGTTTCAGCTGAAAGTGCCATAGCAAGATCGTCTTGAAGGTTTAAAATCTTAGATACTTTTACATTAGCAGCTGGTTTAAACTCAAATGTAGACACAACTGGACCAGCGTATGTACGAACTACATCGCCATCTATTTTAAAATGTGCAAGTTTTTCTATCAGATATTGGATTTTTTCATCTACTTCAGATTCATCAACATTGTGAGACTTTTTCTCTGCTTTTTGTAAAAAATCTATTTTTGGAAGTGTGAAGTTTTTAGGCTTCTCCACTTTTCCTTTTTCTATAGTCTCTAAAAGTTTTGCATTTTCTTCAAGTTCTTCAACTATAAGAGCATTACTGTGTTCTCTTTCTTCTGCGTCATGCTTGATCTCTTCTACTAAGTCAACTATATCTTCTTTTTCTCTTAAGTATGCTGGTTTGTCTATCTCTTCTTCTACTATTGGCTCATATGAAAGTTCAGATTCATTTTCTACATGTAAAGGCACGCTCTGAACAATAGCTTCTTCATTTACTTCCTCTACATATTCTTCTTTTTTTACTACGGGCTTACTCTTTTTGAAGTACTCTGAGATAAATTCCGTAGCTACTTCTACAAGTTCATGAGTAGTTCTATCTAAGACAATAACAATAGACACAACTGTAATGATTCCCCAAAACACCCACAATCCAAAAGTACCTATATATGGAGATAAAAAGTCTACAAAGTCCCCACCTATTACACCTCTAAAATCATCTTCAACCAACATAGCTTGCGCTAAAAGTGAAGAAAAAAGAATTAAAAAAGACGTAATAAAAAGTTCAAACTTTCTCAAAGTCAGGGTAGAGTTTTTATAAAAAAGGTATAGTGGAATAAACGATATAAATATGTATACATAAGATACATAACCAAAGTATGTATGATTAAATGTTGCAAATGAAACACCAAAACTACCCATAAGAGATGTAGTTCCCAAAGATGTTGCAAAGCCTAAATATGTAAGTAATCCAAATGTTATGATAAATAAAGCGTCTTTCAAACTCTAGCTTCCTTCTAGTATATAAATGTTTAAAGAAGTATAGCTAAAATCATTCCACAATATAGTGGTTTATAGGTAGTTAACTAAACTTAACCTAGAAACTTTACCTACTGTAGATAGCATCGCCTCATAGTTAAGGCTTAATTGCGTTAATTTAAGTGATGCACTTGCCAGATCTGTGTCAATAACGGATGATCTTAACGTCATAGTACTTAACTCTAACAATTCTGATCTCTCAAGTGAAGTGGATAAAGCATTTGAATTTGCACCAATATTTGAATGAATTTTAAATATATGATCTTGTATGTCCTCTATAGCCTGAATTCCGTTTTGTATACCAATATCTCTCATATTTCCACTACTGGCATCAGCATTATTCTTGTAGTTTTCTACAGAACTTATCACTTCATCAATTGTTTTGAAAAAATCTGTTTTAGGATCACGAACTTTTATAGAATTATTTGAGTTAAAAGTCATCATAGAGGACTCAGCACCCACTGTAAAGTCCCCAGCAGTTGAATCATATAAAGCGATACTTGCATTAGTGTTAGCACTTCTTAAGTCTGTGAACTCTATCTTACCATCATATGTAATACTAGTATTACCAACTAGTTTTGAATCCTCTATTGCAGAATCATAATCTGATGCAAGACCAGGTGCAGCAGCCGGAGGGTTATCAGTAACAGCCATATTTATAACATCCATTAACTGTTGATATGTCATATCATCAGCTGATGTTTTAGACCTAGACGCATCTGCATTAAACATATCATATGTAAAGCCATTTATGGTAAATGTTGAATCATTTATATTAGGTGGAGAAGTATCAAAATTTACGCTTGCAGTATAAGGTATACCATTAATATCTGTACCTTCTAGATTAAGGACCTTTCCAATTAACGTGTAGGTTTTAGGTACTGTTACGGGTACAATTTCAGTTTGTAAGTCTGCTACATCAGATATTTTAGTAGAAGGCTCTGCAAAAGCATTTTTATCTAAATCTATATATGGTTTTACAGATGTGTTTTGTGATTTTAAAAGCTGTGGAATGTTAGATGTTAACGTTCCGCCATCTTTTGTAAATTGTGTTCTGTCATATAAAAGAGCATCAATATTTGCTATACCAGCAGTAGCGGAAGTATATGGTGATCTTACAAATTCTTTAACATACAAACCAGCTACAATGGGTGGCCCAGCAATTATATTATAATCTGTTTCAGCACCATCCAAAAGGGTTATATCATTAACATTTGCAGCACCACCTCCACTAAAGTCAGTAGCTCCTACAATATGAAAATCTAATTTACTAGAGCCCTTTATTTTATCTTCAACTATAATTTGACCCGAACTATTCATGGAAACGTTTACTACATCTACAGTTCCCGTATTACCAAATGAAGTCCCAATTGCTTCAAGTAAATTATCAATAGTACTAGCATCGGACATTACGGGAAGCTGCTCTCTAAATGTAGTCCCATCACTCTTAGTTCCACTCACATAAAAATAGTGATCATTAAGAGGAGTTACATCACCCATAAACTCAGCCATAGTTGTAGATCCATTTAGCGAAGTAGCCGCATTTGATTGCTGTATTACATTTGTCGATACAACTCTATTGGTCTTAGAGTTCTCACCTAAGAACAGTTCAGTACCACTAACATTATACTGCTGTGTAACATGTGAACCTGTAAATGCATCCAAAGAATCACTATTCCCCATATAGATACCATCATCGGTAATTGGTCTAGTATCAACTGCTGAACCAGAGAAAAGATATTTGCCATTTATAGATGTGTTGGCCAAGTCTTTAAAATGCGATTCAATCTGTCTTAACTCCTTAGCTATGGCATCACGAGAAGTCTCTGAATTCGTATCATTTGCTCCTTGAAGTAAAAGTGTGTTCATTCTGTTTAAAGATGTCTCAAAGTCATTCAAGGTAACATCTGCCTGATTAGAGACTTTATAGCCACTATCAACACTTGTCTTTATTTGACCAAGTATAGTTATCTCATTATCGAGTCTCATAGTGTCTGTAAAGGTTTGAATATCATCTTTTGCATATTGGATGCTGATACCTGAGGCAATCTGTCTGTTTACATCAAAAAGTTTTTTATTTAACTGCGTATTATTTTCACCATAAATACTTTTAAAGTACATGCTTTGTGTTACTCTCACGATACACCTCCCTTTACAAACTTTGCTTATTTAGTAATATATAAAGCAAAACAAGTTCCATATGTTTAAATATCGACCAAAATTCATTAACTTTTTACATTCACTATAGTTTAAGTTATATGTTACTATCATTTCGTCGTTAAGCCAGAGTGGTGGAATGGTATACACGGCGGATTCAAAATCTCAGTGTAACCCCTACATTAGGAAGGATAAATACGCAAGTGCCTTTTTTGGTGCCTCTTTAAATATTAAATGCCGATATGATGAAATTGGTAAACATACGTGATTCAAAATCACGCGCCGCAAGGCTTCCCGGTTCAAGTCCGGGTATCGGTACCACCTACATATTACTTGTATTACAATGACTCAATACTCCTTTTCTGCTATTTCCATCATATGTTCTAGATTAAATAATTGCATAGACCTTACACTAAAGTTCATTGCAAGAGACCTATTTACATGTTTTACTAACATATTTTTACTATTTGTATCATATACTTGTAATTCACTTTCATCATTATGTGACGTAATACAGATGATAAATTAGAGTTTGAAGTTGCAGACAAAGAGTATTAATATTTTATACATGCATTGCATTGTGTTTTATAATCAGAGAGCATTAAAGGTACTACTTCAAGTTTATAAATATATAAGGGTACAAGTCCCGAGAAATACTTCATTCTGACATTTTTACGAGGCATACTAGCAAACCCACCCAGCTTTGAACAAGTACTCTACTATTTCCGTTTGCTTAACTACTAATCCTCTGACTATTCACTTAAAATTACTAAGAGCTACAAAACCTTATCTTAAAACCCCTAAGTCTTCAGAACAAGATATACTCTATTAACTCAAATAAAATAATTATGACTTAATTGTCTTTTCTGAATTATTATATGATTGTGATACTGTTTCGTCCATTTGCTTTGCTTGATAACACCCAGACAGTGTAATTAGTATAAATGACATTGCACTAATATATATAAGTTTACTCATGTTTAGACCTTTATATTAATAAAACATATCATAATCAAAAATAACTTGTGTTATACTGAAGTATTCTATAGCTATTTTTTAGTACTCTTTTAAGGCAATACCCATAACTTCATCCAATTGCCATAGTTTTAACCTCATAAAAAAAACACCACCATTAATAATATTATCTACATCTATTTTACCATCTAATACATATTTCCCATTATCACTAAATCTAGAAAATGGACCTATTGATAAGCCTGTAAAAAAGTATCTCTTTAATTTTTTATCATACAATACTAATTTGTGTATCATGATTGAGTGTCTTACTATAAAACGAATATAACGTTTTTTATCCTCATTAATAGATAAGTATCCTTTCGATAAGCTGTCAAATTTAATCAAGTCTGTTGTTACAATTTTATTATTTTTATAATCCCATGATATTATCATATTACTTTTTATTTGTATAAGAAGTTGATTATTTTCATCAAAATATAATGGAATATTATAATTTCCATTCCATGAGTCATAATACTTTTCTGGTAATTTAAAGTTTGATAGTTGTTCTAAACTTGGAAGTTTATAAACATTACGTGTATATTTATCAGGTGCGCTTGTAATTAAGTCTTCATCATCACTAAATACTACTCCGTAAGAGCTATTTCCATTTATATCACCAAGAATTTTATTTTTAACTGAGTCATATATTAATATATTTTTTTCTTTAATAATGGACAAATATCTTTTATGTCTCGAAAACTTTATCTTTCGAACTTTTTCGAGACCTAGATATTGTTGAAAAATATTTTTTTTCTTTTTTATATCTAAAGTGTATAAAGTATTATTATTGGTCACTATATGTAATTGTCCATTTTTAGATGCTAAAAACATATGTATGTCAATATGTTTCGTAAATATAAGTTTCAATGTATTATTATCATATACATGTAATAAATTTTTATTAGGAACACTTATATAAAGGTATTTATTATCTGGTGATACACGAATTTTCACTTTCCCTATATTTTCACCCAATTTAAGACTGTGTACCCTACATTGAAAATTGTTTTCTTCATTACATATATATAAATTATCCTCACTAGATGGTTTATAATATATACCATCATCTGCAAATACATAGTCCAGCCTATTTTCATCATGGTTAATGTAAAGACGTTCTTTTCCAAGTTGTTTCATCTGTTTTGTTACAGCGAGTTTAAGCCCGTTATTATCTAGTAAATTAAAACTTGTAGGATAAAAAGAAGCTATCTGCTCCTTCTCTTTTACTTGGTTCATCTCTTTATATAAATTAACACCTACCATTGTTAAATAGACCTCTGCAAATAAAACTTCATTAGCTTTTTCAGCCTCAAGTTTATTAACGCCCTTAAGATAATAAGCCTTCATAACTTGAGAAATATCCCCAACATAAATACCAAGTTCATTTAAAAGTACTCTATACTGTTCAAACGTTACCATTAAAAATGGGTCGGGTAGTGCATAGCGTAGTGCTTTACTTATCTCTTTTGCATCTGTAGTAGTTAATTGATTGAAGATGTTTTTAGCACTGATATATTTATATCTATTTAATACATTTATATCTTCTTGACTTACTGGAGTAGTATAAAGAAGCTGTTTAGTCTCATACTCTCTCCAAGCTTTAGAAGCTTTTACTGCTTTTATCTGCTTATCTAGCTTAGCTATTTGGTTTTGGTCTGTTGTTTGTTTCTTTTTCTCATTTAGTTTATCCACTTCTGTCTCTATATCAAACTTATATACTTTACCAGTAGCTGTACCGTCTGGGTTATCCGTAATGATTCTAAATGTTTCACCTTGCTTTAGCATATCTTTTCTATCTATTTCAACGTACTCTGGTATTGAAAGTTGTAAAGTTGCTAGAACTGCATTTACTATGTCTTGGTTCTTAGTACCATTACTTTTTACTTTTGAGAGATGATAATAAGCTGAATTTCTGTTTTTGGTACTATTCTTTACAGTTTTATAACCTTCCAAAGTATACATGTTGTTTTTTAGGTCTTGTGGATTTATCCATATAGCAAGAGTTTGTCCAACTCTATCTACACCATTACCATCTAGTTGTTGAAGTGTCTGAGTTAGTTTATCTTTACTATCAAGACGTTGTTCATAAACTGCACTAAACGTTGCGTCTTCACTTGAGCCTAGCTTGTAAGGAACATAGTTTATTTTGGAGTATCTTTTTGACATGTCAGAGTTACTAAGTTTATCTAGTAGTGTTTTATCTTTTGCTATCTTTTTTAATAAAGTTGCTAGTTTTTTATAAGCCTCACTCTCTTTTTCAATAGGGTTTTTATATACTGGTCCTATGATAGTAAGTTCTAAAGATTCTTTGTCTTGAAACCAACGTGAGTTCGCATTATAAACATTCAAAGAGTCTTTAAAAGCTGCTTGTACTTTTTCGTAGTTTGCTGGTTTTTTTATTTGGGCTTGAGCTGGTTTAGGAGCTCCTCCACCACAACCGACTAGCAGTGTTAATGATGAGACTATTAAACCTACATGTATTAATTTTTTCATTCTTTCTCCTTAGTACTCTTTCTCTGCTATTTCCATCATATGTTCTAGATTAAATAATTGCATAGACCTTACACTAAAGTTCATTGCAAGAGACCTATTTACATGTTTAACTAACATATTTTTACTATTACTGGAAAATTCAAATGAATGCATTGACCATCCAGCACCTGATAAACCTGTGTTATATAGTTTTTTTGCACTTCTGTCATACAAATAAACAGAGGACACATCCCAAGCAAGTATATTATCTCTAAAAATCATATACTTTTTGTTATCACTAATACTGAGTGCAAGGACCCATGGATTATGTTCTAAGTCCAAACTGTCTGTTTCTAAAATCTTATTTTTTTTATAGTCCCATGATAATATTGTTGTTGCATTTGGCATTAAAAATAGCTTATTGTTTTCTACATTAAAATATATAGGTGTTGCTGCAGGAAATTCGTGTCTTTGAATAAGGAATCCAAGTTCTACGTACTTTTTCGGTAAGTCAATACTATATAAATTCTCTAGCGATTTAGTTGAGTATATTTTACAACTTGTTGCTCTTACTTTTAATTCTAAATTATTTACACTCTTGGAGCCAATGGCAAGCAGATTTTCATCCTCACTAAATATTACCTCATCTTCACCATCTGATTTCACACTTCCAAGTTTTTTAAAGTTTTTTATATCATAAAGGTACAGCATACTATCACTTAGTAATGCAAGAAGGTTTCCTCTTTTAGAGAGTGCCATCTTTGTAATCTTTTCCTTATTACTTATGACTGTACTATAGAGTAATTTTTTACTATTTGTATCATATACATGTAATTCACTTTCATCATTATGTAATGTAATATAAAGTGTACCATCATCAGATGCTTTCATTTGAGAGCTATCAGCATCACTTCTTAACTCTAGTATTTGAATTGTACATTTAGCATTATCTTTATTTGAACATTTGTATAGCGCATTTTCACCATCAGCTATGTAAAATACAGAACTATTATTTAATGTAGCAGTTAATGGCTTGTCTTCTTTATTTATATACAGAACCTCTTTACCGATTTGTGAAACCTGAGTTTCATTTACTAGAGAAAATCCATTACTGAGTATACTATTTTTACTTACTCCAAAAAACAGGTCTATTTGCTTATCCTCATTAGCTCGTTTTGTCTTTTCTGTACTAATAGCAGTACGACCTTTGATAAAAGATTTTGCTAAGTATTTTAAATAACCTAAATCTCTACTATTTTCCATATCAACCTTATTAACTCCCTTAAGATAATAAGCCTTCATAAGCTGAGTAATATCCCCAACATAAATACCAAGTTCGTTTAACATTACTCTATACTGCTCAAATGTAACCATCAAGAATGGGTCGGGTAGTGCATAGTGCAATGCTTTACTTATTTCATTTGCATCTGTAGTTATTAGCTGATTGAATTTGTTTGTTGTTTTAATGTAACGGTATCTGTTTAGTATGTCTATATCTTCTTGACTAACTGGAGTTGTGTATAGAAGTTGTTTTGTCTCATACTCTCTCCAAGCTTTAGAAGCTTTTACTTCTTTGATTTGTTTGTCTAGTTTAGCTATTTGATTTTGGTCTGTTGTTTTACTCTTTTGTTCTTTTAGTTTATCTACTTCGCTCTCAATATCAAACTTATAGACTTTACCAGTTGCGGTACCATCAGGATTGTCAGTAATGATTCTAAATGTTTCACCTTGTTTTAACATATCTTTTCTATCTATTGCTACATACTCTGGTATGGAGAGTTGTAGAGTAGCTAGAAGAGCGTTAACTATGTCTTGATTGTCTGTACCATTACTTTGTTGTTTAGAGAGATGGTAGTAAGCGGAGTTTCTATTCTTTGTAGAGTTCTTTACACTCTTATAACCTTCTAGAGTATAAATATTGTTTTTTAGGTCTTGTGGGTTTATCCATATAGCTAGAGTCTGTCCTACTTTGTCTTTACCATTAGCATCTAGTTGTTGTAGTGTTTGAGTTAGTTTATCTTTAGAGTCTAATCTATGTTCATATACTGCTGAAAAGCTTGTATCTTCTTTACTTCCTAGTTTGTAAGGGATATAGTTTATTTTAGAGTATCTTTGAGATATGTCACTACCACTTAGTTTATCTAGTAGTGTTTTATCATTCGCTATTTTTTTTAGTAGAGAAAATAGTTTCTTGTAAGACTCCGATTGTTTTTCAATTGGGTTTTTATATACTGGTCCTATGATAGTTAGTTCTAGTTGTTCAGCATCTTGAAACCATCTTGAGTTTGAGTTATATGTGTTTAGAGATTCTTTGAAAGCTGCTTGTACTTTTTCGTAGTTTTTTGGTTTTTTTATTTGAGCTTTATATGACTCTGCAACTCTAGTTATTCTATTACCACAAGCAGAGAACATTACTAATACTAAACTATAAATTATTATTTTATACATACTATTCCTTTTTCTTAATACTCTTTATCCGTAATATCTAAAAAGCTTAATGTTATTGTAACTTCTCATGAAAAGGGCATCAAAGCCCTACTTCAATTATTCTTCAGCCTCACCTTCAATCTCTTCTTCATTAATACCATAAAGATCAAAGACCTTAGCATTGACTTCCTTCTCTAGATTAGAAATATCAACAGATAAATCAGCACTCTTTAATGATATAATTTCTTCAATTAAGTCGATAAAAGGCCTTTGCTCTTCTGATGAAATGACGGGTATAGGTAATTTAGAAATCTGGTTTTCAAAGTATTCAAAAATTCCACCTCCTGTTTGCTTACCTATAGACTTGTAACGAAAATTTAAAAGAGTTGAGTTAAGAAGAGCGAGTATATATTTTAAATCTAGGTCGCTGTTATTTCCAAAGATTACCGTTGTATTAGTGAGTCCTATGTAATCACTACTTTCATCTAAACAAAATGTATTCTCTTTGGCACGATATGAACACCATATTTTTGGTAAACGATAATATTCTTTATGCATAGGTCGACTATATTTCCACCATATTCGATTTTCATTCTTGACTGTTGCTCTATCTTCAAGTTTTTCTCTATTTGTAATTAAATGTTCTTGGAGTGAAACTGGTAGTTTCTCAAATGTCTTCACTTCTTCAAAATATAAAAGATATTCTAATGGCTTATTGTGCACATATTTTTCAATAATTTCGCCACTCATTCTATTTTTAATATAGCCCATATCAAACTGCTTGGGATATTCTTTAAAACAAAAAACTGGATTCGCGGCAGTTTCCATCCCTTTTCCAACGTGTAAAAGCTCACCCAGTTTAGGATGTTCTCCATCAATACGAAGATTTAAATTTGCAATCCTTTCATCAACCAAAGCAAACACCTCATTTCTCGATAAATTCACATCAAAAGAATTTTCATCCTTAGATATCTGCTCAACTATCCAACTTTTATCGTAGTTTGTCTCTTTAAAGTTATGAACTTTAATTTCTTCACTAAAGTTAGTTTTTCCCATAAAAATCATCATAGCCGTGATATTTGCTTCATCAAAAACTTGATACTTTTCAAAATTTATTATTTTTTCTATTGGATTAGTATCCAAAATATAGTTTCTAAGTTTTGTTGCTTTTTTGGAAAAAAGCATAGCATTTGATATTATAAAAGCTGTCTGAGATTTCGAAATTTCTGAAGCTTTTGCAATAAAGTAAAAAAGGATGTCACTTTTATCCATATACATTTGAGGGTAATTTTTAGGAAAATAGTTCAGCATTGATGATCCAGCACCAAAGGTGTCAATGTTAAAATATGGTGGATTACCGATTATGACATCAAATCCTACAAAGTCTCCATTATCATCAAGTACCTCTGGGAATTCAAACCGCCACTCAAATGAGTCACTATAGATCTCTACATCTTCAAGTTCTTGTATATCTTCATATCTCTTTAAAAGTATTTGCAGTGTTTTCTTTCTACTTGATTCTAATGCCTTTCGTTCTTTAGCCAATAATTTTGTCTCTTCTCCAAATAAAGAGCCATGAGACATTGGATCAAATGAAACTCCAAATCGACTGTATAGCATAAAGTTTTGTTGCGAAGAATACCCAGTAATTAAATCTTTAGGTAACTCTTTAAAACCATACTGCTCAATATAACCCTTAGTTCGTTTACTCTTCTTAGTTTCATATCCATTCAGTAGCTTCTTAAACTCGGAAATCTGCGGTGAACCATCCTGCAGTTTTTTTGAAAAAGAAGCTTTTATTTCGTCAATATACTCGACTAATTCTTTTTTTACAGCTTTATCATTGGTATCTTTATATTGACTAACATACCGTTTGTAGTCTGCAAGCTTACTTTTAAGTATCTTATTCTTAGTGTTACTATCTTTAAGCGGATAGCGTGAGACTAAAGAGTTACCACACTTAATGTTTATATCAATATTAGGTAATGTCTCAAGTGTATTATCTTCTCTATAGTAAGCACTTTTAAGTAATTCTATCCAGAGACGTAGCCGACAGATGTTTACTGAATTTGAATTAATATCAACCCCAAACAAAGAGTTTTCAATAATTTTTTGTTTTTCAATAAAAAGTGTCTTCTGTATACGATTCTTTTCTTTACTTGCCCTAATATACTGAAATACTTCGCCCTCATCATCCTTTACAATAAGCTCATCATTTTCGATAACTAGAGAATATTCTTTGATTCTTTTACCATTTTCATCACAGAGTATCCCTAATTCACTTTTTATATAAAGTATTTCATTTAATACAGAAACTAAGAAGTGTCCACTCCCAACTGCTGGATCACAGACTTTGATACTATCTACAATTTTGTTTGCTTCTTCAATATTCTTGATTTCAATGTGATTATTCAGGTCAGTAAAACTACTGCAGCTCCATCCTTTTTCTTCATTAAACTTATCAAGAACTGCTTTTCCAATAGTCTCTTTTGCCATATGCATAGTAATAAAGCTTGGAGTGTAAAAACTACCATCTTTATACCCGTTAAGCTTTTCAAAAATTAAACCTAATACTGAAGCGTTGATAAGCGTTTTATTGCTATTTGAAATCTCTTCTGCTCCGTCACCTGAAAAATCATATGCATCAAGAAACTCAAATAAATAATGTAATGTATTTACATCACCTGTTTTTCTTTTGAGATTTTCATCTTTGTTAACTGTTTTAGAATAGTATGGTATAGTCCCATCGTCTGCAAGATCAGCAATTTTCAATATTGTGTCTTCTTCATGTTGAAGTTCAAAAAGTGAGCTATTTAAATAAGGTATATAATCAAATTCTCGATGTTTACGATTTGAAATATTTTTCGCCAATATACCAAAGAAAAGCATCTCCAGCTTATCAAAATCACCAACTTTTTCTTTTGTAAGAAATTTCATATCTTTATTGTTATTCCATATGACAATCTGAGACTCAAGAAGTTTCAAAAATAAAATTCGATTGAGCCAAATAATTATTAACTTTAAAATTGTTTCAAAGTCATCGCTTTTACCATATTGATTAATCTTTTCAGATATATTTTCATATAGAGAACCGTCATGTGGACTTTCAGAACGTACAATAAGTCTTTTACCATCTTTTTTAATCTCTTGGAGTCCAAGGATATATAATAGTTCACTATAAAAATCTTTATTAAGAGTATTTGCATCATTTGGATTAAAGGTTTTCAACAGTGTATCGTTACCAAGTAGCTTATAAAGTGCCACCTTCTCCTTTTCATTTTTTATTGAACGTAAATCAAAATATGCACATCCAATTATCTTGTCATCAAGAAGGTTTTCCTGCATCATTCCAAGCTCTTTTTCTATTAGTTCATAAAAGTCTTTAGTTGTGTCTACAAGTAATGAAGGTTTTTGAAATATGTTAAAACATCTTTTTATACGTGGGTTCCTCCAAAAGAGTTGCTCAAAATCTTTTGCATCAAAAATATACCAATTATAAAAGTCTGTAATGATAATATGAAAAAGTCCACTATTACCTTTCTCTCGCTCTCTCATAAAGTAGAGAGTAGCTTCATGAAATGCTTTTTTATTAATATTATCCTGATTAATCATTTCTTTTGAGCCATATATTTTTGCCTCTATAATGACTGCAGGCCTGTCAGGTTCTATTAAAGCTAGGTCAATTCCACTTTGCCCTTTTTGACTATAACTCTTTGCGTCATATTTCAATGACGCCATAAATGGCTGTAATGCATTAGAAACAACATTTGGTTCAGATTGCTTGCTTTTAAGTTGCTTAGCAACCTCTTGCATATAATTATCTAGGTTGATTTTAAAGTCTTCAAAGTCATTTTCAATCACACTTTTTTTCGATAATAATGGATTTATAAAATTTCTAGGTTTTTTTAATTGAGGCTTTAGCATAGTTACTCACATTTGTAATTTTTATTAATAATCGTTCAGCTGATTTCAATATTTCACTTGTTAAGATATTTAGTTTTTCTTTGTTAATCATCATTTCTCTATATTAGATTATTATACAAGAAAGTTCATTATTAATGTAAAAGAGACACTTACTTTATTAACTTTACATTTTCACTTAATACTTTTGTTACAGTTTAACATTTATAGACATTAAATTTACAATAATTTTAAACATAAAGAGGCACCAACTAAAAAATAAAAGAGGCACTAATTATTTTACATACCTATTTTAAAGTTATATAATCGGATTAGTAGTCCTATTTCTTTCGAATATATATAGACCGTTCAGAGTTTTGTATCAGTAACCGATAGCATGAAAATTCTATCATAGTTCAATAATTTAGTTTAACACTTAGAGAAAGTTCCAAAACCTACAGTTTTAGGAACTGTATAGTTTAAAATTAAAATACTTAAGTTAAAATAAATATGTATAGGTTATTATTATATAAGTACAACTTACTAATGGAGATTAAATAGTGTTAAAAAATAAGATTAAACTTGTTCTCATTCTTGCTATTACTATATCAATCCTAACCTTAATATATATATCTACGATTATTATCAAGATTGACAACTCTAGTAATAAAATTAATCAATCATATATACCAATAATAAGTAACTTAAACGAAGTACAGTTAATTCATTCAACAGCACACCTTTGGTTCGAAGAGCTTTTAAGCGGTGATGATTCTATTAAAATAGAAAACATTCTATCCGACTATAAAACAAACAACACAATATTACTTGAAACACTGAAGGTATTTAATTCTCTAGAGAGTGATAAGTTTTCACTTCAAATAAGCACTATTATTAAAGATAATAAAGACTTAAAAAACTTTATAAAATCTCGCTACGATGATAGACTAGAGGGTAAAGTTGGGGATACAGCGGATACATTATTTGATGCTAAATTTTTAAGTTCCCTAGAGTCATTAAAAACACTAAGTTATGAAATAAAATTAGAGTTACAAAAAACTATAGAAGAGATAAATAATAATAAAAGTATTCTTATTATCATGCTAATTCTTTTAGTGTTTGCTCTGATTTTTAGTATATACCATTATGTAAAACTACAACTTTCATATGCTGAAAGGTTAGAGTTTGAAGTTCAAGAAAAAACAAAAGAATTAACTATTGCAAAAGACAAGGCAGAGTATGTAAAGCTAACACTTGATAAATCACTAAAAGCCTTTGGTTTGAACGTTATATCTTCAGATTCTGATACAAAAGGAATTATTACATATGCGTCTGATGCACTTTGTAAAATTAGTGGTTATTCTAATGATGAACTTGTAGGTCAGCCTCATAGTATATTGCGACACCCTGATACTCAACCTAAAGTATTTGAAGAAATGTGGGATGATTTAAAACAAGAAAAAACTTGGCAAGGTGAGATTAAAAATGCTAAAAAAGATGGAGGATTTTACTGGGTTAAAAATACAATTTCTCCTAAATATGGTGAAAATAATAAATTAATAGGGTACTCCTCCATCCGTAATAACATAACATCTGAAAAAGTAAAAGAAGAGTTTATGGCAAATATGAGTCACGAGCTGCGTACTCCACTAAACGCAATAATAGGTTTTAGTTCAATCCTAAATAAAAAACAAACAGACTCCAAACATAAAGAATTATCTAATACAATAAATACTAGTGCTTTATCTCTTCTAGGCCTTATCAATAATATTTTAGATTTATCTAAAATTGAAAATTCTAACTTTACAATTAATCCATATGAATTCAATGCTTACAATGAGTTTTCAAGATTTTCAGAACAATTTGAAGGGTTAACTAATAAGAAGGTCATAGAGTATTATGTTGAAATTAATAATGAGTTAAAAGGAATCTTTTTCGGAGACTGGGACAGGATAAGTCAAATTATTTTAAACCTAATATCTAATTCAATCAAGTTCACTCCAAAAAATGGTCTTATTAAAGTTTGTGGAAATTACCAAGATGGTTCTTTGATTATAACTGTAGTTGATAATGGTATTGGAATGAATAAAGATGTTCAAAATAAAGTATTTAAACCATTTTCTCAGGCTGATGGAAGTACTACAAGAAAGTATGGTGGTACAGGATTAGGTCTAAGTATAACTCAAAGTTTAGTTGGTCTTATGGGTGGATATATTGAACTTGAATCGGCAGAAGGGGAAGGAACAACTTTCAAAGTTACAATCCCATTGCAAAAGGTTCAAGAAGAGAGGAACGAAGATACTCAAATTCCTATAAGTGAAGAAGTTAAAGAAGATAGTTTAGCAGGTCATATCCTTATTGTTGAAGACAATAAAACAAACCAAATGCTAGTAAGAATGTTAATAACAGACTTTGGATTAACATGTGATGTAGCGAATGATGGGTTAGAAGCTGTTACAATCTATGACCCACAAAAGCATCTATTAGTTCTTATGGATGAGAATATGCCAAATTTAAATGGTATCAAAGCTATGAAAGCAATTAGAGAAAAATATAAAGAAAAAACCACTCCTATAATAGCCTTAACAGCTAATGCGATGGAAGGTGATAAAGAAAGATTCTTAGAAGTTGGAATGGATGGATATTTAGCTAAGCCTATTGATGAGGATGAGTTGTATAATACTTTAAAAGAGTTTCTATAACTCTTGGATTTTGAACATATTTTTCTACAAACATATCACTCTTCCCAAAGTATTTTAAAGATTCATTTTTAGCTGATTCAAACATCTCTAAGAAGTCTTCTGCTCTGTGCACAATTCTCATTCCTCTACCACCACCTCCAAAAGCGGCTTTTACAATAACTGGATAGCCTATTTGAGTAGAAAATTCTTTGGCATAATCTTTATCAGTTATTGGTTCAGTAGTTCCTTCTACTATGGGTACACCTACTTCTTTCATCGCAACTTTTGAAGCAATCTTATCACCAAAGAGTTCAATATGTTGTGCTTTTGGTCCAATAAACTTTAGTCCATTATCTTCACACATTTGCGCAAATTCAGCACTCTCAGATAAAAACCCATAGCCAGGGTGAATCGCGTCACACTTTGCTTTTTTCGCAATTTTTATAATGTTTTTATAATTTAGATAGACTTCTACAGGATTACCAATCAGTGGATATGCTTCATCTGCTTTTCTAACCCAGATTCCATCTATATCTTCTTGAGAACATACAACAACAGATTTTATTCCAAGTTCTTTACATGCTCTAATTATACGTAAAGCTATTTCACCTCTATTAGCAATTAATACTTTCGATATATTTTTCATTGTCTACTCCAAGTAGTTTAAGTTGGCAAAATTTTAATATATTTGAAAAAATAACTCTTCACTAATATTGTGAAATAAACTATCTATTATTGTTTATTTTATATACTTATATTGTTATATATAATCTCTTTTCATGATATAACTCCTACAAATTCCCAAACTTATTACGGAAAGCCTTAGCCACGTCTTTACTAGATTCTATATTATCAGAACAGTTTTTAAATGAAAAAAGTCATATGCTTCTAACTGTTTTTCTAAATATGAAATCTTTTTAGCATAATGTGAAAAACCTTTTGCACTACGTATTATTACTTCTGCAAGATCTGCTTGAACATAAAATATTTCTTCTGCTTTTAACAGAAGATAGCTATCTACAGTTTTACTCAAAATACGTAAGTCTTCTTTTACTAAACCTTGTGAAATAATCTTACCTACTCTTGAGACTGCGTTTTCTATTCGTATACCAATAGAATAATATAACTCTAGTTTTCTCAACTAATAAAAATACTTAATTACCTTTTAAAAGTTATACCGATACTATGACCTTGATATAAAATTAAAAGGATAGAAAATGGCAGTTCGTATTACAGACTCATGTATTTCATGTGATGCTTGTTTGGATGAATGTCCAACTGGATCGATAGTAGACGTAGATGACAACCCAACAGAAGAGGACATGTATTATGTTAATCCTGCAACTTGTACAGAGTGTATAGGTGACCATGATACTCCAGCGTGTCAAGCAGCGTGTCCAACAGATGGTTGTATAGTATGGGACCTCCCTTATGATGACGCAAATAAGGCTCATTTCGAGGGAAATGATTTGTATAAACTAGGAGAAGATGCGGCCAATAACCAACCATCTCGCCCAGAAATATCGACAGAAGATAGAGAAGCTGGAGATGTTGAGTGTGTTATAGAATAAATTTCTAACAAGATAGGATGTTAGATTTTTCTTCATCCTATTTGTTTACAAATATCTTTTGCTCTAATTAGAGCACCTTCTAAGTAACCACCTTCTCTAAACGAAAATTCTGTTGAACTAAAAAGTATTTTATCACTGTATTGACTTGTATCTATTCCATAAAATGGGTGTTGGCTTAATGCTTTTCTATCTTCATAAGATGCAGTATACTTCTCTTCTTTCCAATCAACTAAATGAATTGAAATAATTTGAGAAGAATCTACTTGAAAAACTCTACTAAGTTGTTCTTTCACATTATCATCAAAATGATCCATCTGAGCATTTGAATTTACAAAACCAAATAAGGCTGCTCTGTCTGCAGTAGAAGCATCGTGTATTTCACCTAGCGGTCCATTGTTCGAATAGGCAAACCCGCTTAAACCTTTCTCACGCCAAAAAGCATCCTTAAACTCTATAACACACTTTGCAGAATGTCCCATCCATGTTTGTATAGAAGACATCTTTTGCTGCAATGATTCAGGTAATTTGGGAGTGAAATCTATTTTTGTCACCAGCCTTGGAGGAAGTGTAAAAATTGCAAAATCGCTTTTAAATGTATCTAACCTTGTTGTTACGCTAAGACCTTCATCTATTTCCTCAACGCTTTGAACTTCTTGTGATAGAAGTACTTTTGTACTCTTTAAACTTTTATGAATCACTTCAATAAAACTACCAAGTGACCCATTTACTCTAGAAGATGGCATAGATGGAGGTGGAGTAAAGTGTTCTACACCATCCCTTGTGTCATAAAGAGCATACCCTTGCGTATACTGAGGAAAAATTTCCAATCCAAGCTCGTCGATTAGACTTAATATATTTTTATGATGAGGCCATACCCATGATGGTCCCATATCATGGCCGTCTATTGCATATACACGTCCACCTACTCTACTTCTAGCTTCTATAATAGTTATGTCAAACTTATCTTCTAGCATATAGGCTAAATATAAACCACTTATACCTGCGCCAATTATAATAATTTTTTTCTTCATAAATTTTTTATGTTGTCTTTTCCAATATTTGTTTTGACAGTATAATTTTAACAGTATACAAAAATATTAAACAAGAAGCCTATAAATTCAATCAGTTATTACATATATTCTTCATAATAAAATAAAACAAAATCAAATAGCTTTAAGATATAAACTGCTAATATAGAGTATTAATAAAAAGGAAGTTCTATGCATTTAAAGATAAAAACTTTACTTCTCTTAGCCTGTATTACGCTTGGAGCGAATGATATAGAGATTGTTAAACCTGAGACAGTTGGCTTATCTACAGACAGACTAACAAATATTGACAAGCTTATTAATCAACATATAGATGAAAATAAAATTCCAGGTGCAGTAGTTCTTGTAGCTCGTAATGGAAAAATAGCCTATCATAAGGCTATGGGTGCCGCTGACATAGATATGCCTATGAAAAAAGATTCGATAATGCGAATCATGTCAATGTCTAAGCCTATTACAAGTGTAGCCACCATGCTACTGTATGAAGAAGGAAAGCTTCTTCTCTCAGATCCAGTTTCTAAATACATTCCAGAATTTAAGAATCAAAAAGTTTTTGTTCCACTTCCAGAAGGTTCTGCTTTTTCATATAAACTTATTCCTGTAAAGCGTGAAGTCACTATACGTGATCTTTTGGCACATACTTCTGGTCTAATGTACATAGGAATTGCCGCAGGTGTTCACTACGATAAACCAGGCCGTAAGGATATGATTGAACTTTATAAAGAAGCTGATATTAACGATGGCTATTGTCGAACTGATGAAGAGATTGGAGACATGGTTAAACGACTTGCTAAACTTCCCTTGACTACTCAACCTGGAGAGCTTTGGGAGTATAGCCTGAGCACTGATGTGCTTGGTTACTTAGTAGAAGTTGTCTCTGGTGTTAAGTTTGATAAATATGTAACTGATAATATTTTTAAACCCCTAAAGATGCACGATAGTTACTTTAATGTACCAAAAGAAAAGACTGCACGTGTTGCTCGCGTATTTAAAAGTGATTGGAAAGGAAGTCTTGTAAGGACTACAGATGATGAAGTCCTTGTTCAAGGAGAACTTGTAATGTGTCCTAATGATGCTTATAAAACATCTGGAACATACCTATCAGGTGGTGGTGGAGTTCTTTCTACTGTATATGATTACTTTAGATTTTCTCAAATGTTGCTCAATGGTGGAGAGCTTGATGGCACAAGGGTGTTAAGTAGAAAAACAGTTGAACTCATGACAGCTACAAACCATAGCGGTATATATAATCCAAGCCTTCTTCATGATGCGGGATGGAAGTTTGGTCTTGGATTTGCAATTCAAAAAGATAGAGGGCATAATGTAGATGCTGGTGATCCTGGAGCTTTTGAATGGGCAGGTTTATACTCTACACGCTTTAGCGTTAATCCTAAAGAAAAAACAGTAATCATTTTTATGTCTCAAGCAACGCCATTTGGGCATCACTTTGAGTTATGGGACAAATTACTAGTTCAATCAGCTTCGGCTATTATAGATTAAGGAAAAGAAAATGAAAAATTTATTTATAAAGTCAGCAGCGCTAACACTTGCTATATCAACATCACTTTTTGCATCTGGACCTAGAGTCACAACAAATGTTTTTCAACCATTAGATAACGAGATAGTATCATTAGATATAGAACCGCTTTATTCAAATAATACTCCGAGCGGTGGTATGATTTTCGAGATTGTAAAAACAGCTCTAGATACTGAAGGTGAAAAGGTCACCTTAACAACTTATCCTGTTAAAAAAATGATTAACTATTATATAACTCAAGAAAATACACTTGCGGCATTAGGTATAAACTGGAATTTATCAAAAAACTCAAACAAAAGTATAATTTCAATACCAGTAGCCCTTATCCGTGAAAATTATATATACTATAAACCCTCACACCCAAATGGTATTCCCTATTCAGAGAATATATCCACTTTAAAAGGTATGACCTACGGTGCACATAGTGGAGAAAACGTAGAAAAATATAATAAGTCAGATATTAAAGTTGTTCGCGCAGAGTCTCGTTTTCTTTTTAAAAAGCTAATCTCTAAAAAGGTAGACTTTATTAAAGAACCTGTTTTAAGTGCATCATTTATGATTAATTCAAGTTTTGCATCAAACAAAGATAACTTAGTACTTATAGACTCTAAACCACAAAAATCAATTTGTTCTATTCTCTTTAATCTAAAAAATAAAAACGGTAAAGAAATTTCCAAGAAATTTCGTAAAGGTCTTTTACATATTATTAAGAATGGAAAATATCAAAATATTATTGAAAAGTACCAAGGCAAAACGAACTACACATCTCAATATATTGAAGAACTCAAAAGTTTACTAAAATAAATGAACTATTAAATGAAAATTAAAAATATATCATTAACATTAATTTTACTTTTTTGTATACTGCTTAACCCCTTGTATTCTCAAGACGATATAGTAGTACTACAAGTAAATGAGAGCTTTCCAGTATGGTCAAAATCTCTTCCTAGCGGAGGTATGGGTTCTGAAATCATACAAGCGATATCTAAAGAAGAAAACATAAAAACCCAAATCCAATTTGTACCACTTAAACGTCTTATAGCAGATACTACAAACAACGATATAGGAAACCCTCTTTTTTATATGCCCAATCAAGAATTTCTGCAGATTATTCCTATTGCTGTTAGCTATAATATTCTATTATCCTACAGAAATGATGTGAATAATATCTTAGAAAACAAGCGTAAAGAACAACTTAGAGTTGGAATTTTAAAAGGTACAAAATCCAACATTAACTTATCAAATAAGTTTGTGCACTTTGAAGAGAGCGCATATAATGATTCACTCCTTAAGAAACTAATAGCAAATCGTTTGGATTTAGTTTTAAAATTAGACTTGGCAGGTAGGACTATAATGCATAATAATCACAACATCAACGCTAAGCTTCTTGATAATTCGGCATCACCCATAGCCATTTTACTAGACATTAACTATCCAAACGCAAAAGAAATTGCATTAAAATACAAAAATGGACTTAACAAAATAATCGAAAATGGTATTTATAAAAAAATACTTCAAAAATATTATAAAACAGATATTCCAGGTCAATGGTTTAATGATTTAAAAAAATTCACATACATCTATACAATAGATACAGAGGATAACTACTAATGAACAATCTTACTTGGAATAGTTTACGTGTTAAAATAATACTAAATATGAGTTTAATAGTTATATTCTTTTCAGTACTACTACAAGGGTACAGATATACGGAACTTGAATCTCAGTTATTAAAAGATCTTAATACGCGAGCTGATGTCATCATAGAAAGACTCTCTGCTGAACTTGAAGTACCACTATGGGAGTTAAGTGAAGAACTGATAGAACATACTTTACAGAGTGAGTCTAAAGTTGAACAAGTGCACGCAATTTATGTAAAAGGAACTATTGGTGACATTAACATAAATATAGACAAAGATGATTCTGGTGATAATCACCATCAAGAACATCATATAGTAAGAGAAAAAAATATTCTTCATAATGAAGTTAAAATTGGACATGTTAAGTTATACTTATCACACAAACTTATTACACAAAGGCTCAATGAAGAGCTTAAAGCATCGATACTCTTAACAACCATAGAAATATCTCTAGTAATTTTAGTACTATGGTTCATGTTAAACAGAACAATAATACGTCCAGTAGAAACTTTAGTTAAATCAACTGAAATTATTGCTAGTGGTAAATACTCAGATATTAAGTTAACACTCAATAGCGATGAAATTGGTCTACTTGGTAATAGTATACAAACAATGAGTGATAAAATTTCATTGCGTGAATCTGAACTCCAAGAATCATCAAAAAAACTTAAAAATGTTACGGAGAGACTTGAACTAGCAGTAAATGGAACTAAAGATGGCCTCTGGGATTGGGATATAGAAAACCATAAGGTCTTTTTTTCAGTACCTTGGAAAAGCATGCTAGGATATCAAGATAGTGAGTTTAAAAATGAATTCAAAAGCTGGGAAAGTATCCTTCATCCAGATGATATAGAAAAAACTAAACAAGATATTATAGATAGTCATAATTCGCCAAACACCCCTTTTGAGAACATACATAGGCTCAGACATAAAAATGGAAGCTGGGTATGGATTTTATCTAGAGGAAATACAATTTTTAATGAAGATGGAAAAGCTGTTCGTATGGTTGGCTTCCATACAGATATAACTAAACAAAAAGAGCTTGAACTTGAGCTACATGAACAAGAGGAGTTACTAATAGCTCAATCTAGACATGTTGCGATGGGTGAAATGATAAGTATGATAGCTCATCAATGGAGACAACCTATTACTGTTATTGCTATGGGCGCAAACAACATGCTAGTAGATATTGGTCTTGATGAAGTCAAAATTGAGAACTTTAAACACGATGCTCAAGACATTTTAAAACAAGCAGAATATCTATCTAAAACAATTGATGACTTTAAAAACTTTTTCCGTCCAAATAAGGATATGGATACAATCAATGTTTGTGATGTAATTTTTGAAGCAAAAGAACTGATGGGTAAAAACATTTCAAATAATAATATTGAGCTTATAGTTTCATGCGATATAGAAAAAACTATAACTACATACTCTAGAGAATTACTACAAGTTATTATAAACTTCTTAAAAAACTCTAAAGAAGCGCTAGAAGAACAAGGAACTGATAATGCTTATATAAAAGTAGTTGTTGAAAATATTGATGAAAATATCATTATCAGTGTTAGTGACAATGGAGGTGGTATTGATCAAGATATCAAAAGTAAAGTTTTTGATCCTTACTTCTCAACTAAAGGTCTAAAAATTGGTACAGGACTAGGTCTTTATATGACAAAAACAATTGTTGAAAAACATTTACTAGGTGAAATAGACATTATTGATATAGACCAAGGTGTTTGCTTTCGAGTTACACTACCACAAACCATAAAAAGTGATAAATAATATGAATCAATTACAAAAATTACGTCAAAAAGTCGCTTCACTTAACATTCTAGTTGTAGATGATGAAAATGCTATAAGAGAACAATCAATTAAATTTATGAAAAAGTTTTGTAATAATGTTGATAGTGCTGTAGATGGGGAAGATGCTTTTAATAAGGTCAATACAAATTCACCCTACGATCTTATATTATCAGATATAAGAATGCCAAAAATGAATGGTTTAGAATTATCTGATAAACTACAAGAAAAGCATAAAGAAATTTTCATCGCTCTTATGACAGGTTCTTATGAACTTTATGATCATACTAATGCTAATTACGATCTTTATCTTGAGAAACCAGTAAATATTAATAATATGACATCAATGCTAGAAATGCTAGTAATTCAGAAAGGGCTATAAGCGAACATGATTGACTTAAAAACACTTAGAGAACAGGTTTCATCGTATAGTATACTAGTTGTTGATGATGAAGAAGATGTACGTAACTCAATAATTAGATTTGCAAGTAGTTTTTTTAAAAATGTGGAAGGTGCAGAGAACGGAATAGATGCTTTAGAAAAGTTCAATAAAAAAGGTCACTTTGACATGGTTTTAACAGACTTGAGTATGCCTAAAATGAATGGTGTTGAACTAATTAAAAATATCAGGTCTTTAAACCAAGAGGTATTTGTAGTCGTTATGTCAGGCGCACATGAACAATACAAAAATGACATGGAAAAAAATGCCATGGTAATAAATAAACCATTTGGTTTTGACAACTTAACAGATCTACTGGTAAAACTAGTAGAGAGTAAAAGTAATGGTTGACATAAAACTTCTTAAAAAATACTCTGAAAATTTAAATGTTTTATATGTTGAAGACGACCAGGATTTAAATAATTCAGTAGCTATATATCTCAATAAATTTTTTAATCATGTTGAAGTTGCTTTTGATGGTAAAGATGGACTAAAAAAATATAATTCCAGTAGTTTCGACATAGTGCTAAGTGATATAAACATGCCAATCATGAATGGTATTGAGATGATTACAGCAATAAAAAACATTAATTCAGAGCAAAACATCATTGTTATATCTGCACACACCGAAGCAGAGTATTTATTAGAAACAATACATCTAGGTATTTCTGAGTATATTCTCAAACCAATTATCTACGAACAGGTAAATTCCATTTTATTTAAAGTAGTACACAATATACATATAAATCAACAAAATATCAACTACAGTATAAACCTTGAGAATATGCTAGAAGACAAAACTCAATACATAAAAGAAAATTATGAACTGACTGTTCACGCTATGGTTGAGCTTGTAGAGACAAGAGATACTTACACTGGTGGTCATTCTGATCGAGTCGCTAATTACAGTATGTTAATTGCAAAGGAAATGAACCTAAGTGATAAAGAGTGTGATCTTATTTATAGAGCAGGAATGCTACATGATATCGGCAAAGTTACAACACCTGATGCTATATTGCTAAAACCAGGTAAGCTAACCCCAAGTGAATATCACCTTATTAAAAATCATGTTACGGTTAGCTATGACCTACTTTCTAAAATACCCATGTATGATGAGATAAGTACAATAGTAGCTACACATCACGAAAGACATGATGGTAATGGATACCCAAATGGTTTAAGCGGGAGTGAGATTCCACTACTAGGTAGGATTATGATAATTGCTGATTCCTTTGATGCAATGACTACAAATAGAATATATAAGGGTCGTATAACACCTAAGAACGCTATAAAAGAGATAGAAAGCCTAAGTGGATCTCAGTTTGACCCAGAGATAGTTCCTGCAGCATGTAAAGCACTATTAAACGTTGAGTTAGATGACACTATAACTCAGTTACCTAAAGGTAATATGGAAGATGAGCGATTTGCATACTTTTTTCATGATCCATTAACACATCAATATAATAAAGACTATTTAAAACTTTTTATTCAATCCATATCAGATGACACTCAATACTATACATGTGTAAACTTTTTGAGAAATTTTTCACAATATAACAAAAAGCATGGTTGGGACAATGGTGATAAATTAATTCAAGAGTTTTCAAATTATCTATCTGAAATTTATCCAGATGTAAAACAATTTCGTATTCATGGAGATACTTTTATTTTAATATCAGACAAGCCTTTAGACATAGCAATAACGACACCTTCTGCATTTGATAACACGAGTGTAAATATTGAGTCTAGATACATTGAACTCAGTGACAACTTCTTTGATCACATACGAGATAAGTAGCAGATAATTTAAAATATCTGCTTGACTTAACTAAAGTACTAAAAGCTTTTTCCTATACCAAAAGTTGATCTATAGCTTATATAGTTTTGTTCACCCTTCATATCTTGATACACTGGTACTGAAATAGCAAAAAAGAGTGAGTAGTTCTCTTCAGTAGACAATGACAGACCTGTTGTAGCATAGATAACGTGATGTCCTGTATTAGCAGCTTGTACACCATCAAAATGGTCTTCATCAGCTATTTCACCATTAAGTTCAACAAAAGTATCTAGAGAGTATCCAGAATGATTTTCTTCATCGAGTCCCTTAAGTAGTTTGTGAGATTCATGACCTATTAGATTATATGAAAGTGCTACATTGTAAGTAAATACATCTCCTAACTCACTACTTCTAGCACCCTTACCATTGTACTTATACAAAAAGTCTGAGTGAAGTGAAAAGTCTTCAAAATCTTTTGTAACAGCAACACCCGCGAAGAAATCCCATGAACCAGTACCTGATTGTAGGTCAGTTTCAAGTATTTCACCTTCAAATGTATCATCATCTACTCCAGTAGGTGCTTTAAATCCTCCTAAAAGAGCTACTTTGAACTTATCTTGGTCATATACTTTGTACTGAAAAAGAGCAGCCATATCACCTAATTCTTCGACATCATTATGACGGTGAACCTCAGGTCCACCACCATCATCTTCACCAGCACGGATACCTTTACGAGAAGTAAAAGGTAGTTGTACATTTACTGTTAAATCATTAGTGATTCCGTAAGAAGCTGAGAGAGCAAAAGTGTTAACAGCATCAACACCATGTAAATGTTCAGAACCAGCGTTTAGAGCTGATAATATAGCTGCATCTGTAAGAAATTTATTACGTAATGTTTCATAGTTCATACCAACATACATGCCACCCTCATCCATAGTATTTGCAGATATAGTGTATGCAGTAGCAGTATTTCCACTTCCAACACCTAAAACGTGTGAAGCATTACAGGCCCAAGTTGAAGATACAGTTGTTAATGCCACTAGGCATGCGATACTTAATTTATTTATTGACTTATTTTTCATATTTCTATCCTGTTTGTATAATAATTTATTTATTTTTGTAAAGTTTTTATTTTATATTTTTTGGGGTTTAGGATAGAGCTGGAGGTGCGCGGTTTTGGTTAGATTTTTCTTTTACATGTAGGTTTATGATTTGAGTGTTTTGTACTATCGCTTCAAAGTTAATTGTTTCAACTTGTTTTACTTTTTCAACAGCATCGCCACATGATAAGTTGTCGCCTACATGACATACTAAACATGTTGAATCATCAGAATGCTCAATATGCTCTACCTCGTGGATAGATGCAAAAGTTGTTGTAATAAGAAAAAATATAGATAAAAGTACATTTAATTTCATAAGTGGAATTCTAACATAAAATATTTAAACAGCTTGTCAAGTAAAAAAATCTATCCAATTTAATAAGCATACTATTAAGATAAGTATTATATTTATTCATGTATCATTAAATATGGATAGATTATTATTGCTTAAATTAATCATTATTAGTACTTTTTTATTTTTAATGGCTACAGTTTTCTTAGTTACATCAAAAGAGATGCAAGTTCGTAAAACAAGTGCTTTGACAAAGTAGATTGAGCATCTAGAAAATACATACAAAGTAAGTATGAATAGGTTTGAAATAATATCTAATAGTATAAAAAGCACAGTTATCGATAGAGAAGAGATACTAAAGCTTTTATATAGTGCTAAACACTCAAAAAACGACTCTTCACTTATACCGATTCGTAAAAAAATATTTAATACTATAAAGCCCTACTTTGATGACTTAAAAAAGTTTGGCGTAATCATCACTCTTTTTGCATTTGAAAACAATAAAACATTTTTAAGAATGCATAAACCAAGTAAATTCAATGACGACCTCTCAAAAGTAAGGTATAGCTTCAAATATGTCAATAGTGAGAAAAAAATTATCAGAGGACTAGAAGAGGGAAAAATAATGCATGCCTTTCGTAATATTTTTCCAATATTTTATAAGGGTGAGTACTTAGGTGCTGTTGATATTGCATTTTCATCAGAAGTACTACAAAGACATATGCACAATTTGTATAAGACTAAAGCACACTTTATACTTAACAAAAGTGTTTTCCAAACAAATATTTGGAAGATGAAAGGCATGGTTAACTACATACAAAGTATAGAGCATGAAGATTTTCTTCATAATGTAAACAGTATGAATAGAAACGACTCCATCACTAAAACAGAGTTAGATTTAAACTATAATTTAAAAGATGATATCTATAAAAATATTAAACATAAAAACTCTTTTGCGCTAGAGGACTCTGGACAAATAGTTGCTTTTTTACCAATAAAAAATATTAAAGACAAAAAGACTATAGCGTATTTAGTATCATATACAGAAAGTCTCTATGTTAAAGACTCAATAAAAGAATACATAGTACTTAACATACTATTTTTTGTACTCTTTTTTATAATCAGTTTAATTGTCTATATAAGTCTAAAAAATCGTTTACTATTAAATATTGGCCTTGAAAAAGAAGTTGAAGATCAAAATAAAGCTTTTGAAATTATCTTTGAGAAGGCATCTGATGGTATTATTATCATAGAAGACCAAATTATAAACCAATGTAATGAAGCTATTGTTAGTATGATAGGATATAACGATAAAAATCAACTTATTGGTAAATCTCTATCTGATATATCTCCTAAGTTCCAAAACGAAGGTGTTGAGTCTGATGATGAGATTGAGCGTATGCTACAAAATGTCAAGGGTGATGGACTCAATAATTTTGAGTGGAAACTATCAAGAGTAAATAAAGAGGACTTGTGGGTAGGTGTAACAGTCACAATTATCGATATTGCTGGGAAATCGGTTATACATGCTCTCATCAAAGACATAACCCAATTGAAGATACGTGAAGAAGAGCTACTGAGTGAAAAAATTCTTTTAGACTATAAAGCGAATCATGATGTTCTGACTATGCTTCCAAATAGAGCATTATTTACAGATAGGCTTCAACAATCTATAAGCATATCACATAGAAATAAAAAATCTTTTGCCCTTATGTTTATAGATTTGGATAATTTTAAACCTATTAATGACAACCTTGGCCACTTAGTTGGTGATAAAGTACTACAAGAGGTGTCTGCTAGATTAAAATCAGTTATACGCGAAGAAGATACACTTGCAAGGCTTGCCGGTGACGAGTTTGTTATTTTAATGCAAAATATCAAACTAGAGAGTGATGCTTCACTCTTAGCTAGAAATGTCATTAATGTATTAAGTGATGATATCTCTATTGATTCAAATAATGTTCAAGTGTCCGCTAGTGTAGGAATAAGTATCTACCCTAGTGATTCTGTTGAGCCTGATGAGCTTTTAAAGTATGCAGATGTCGCTATGTATAGAGCTAAAGAGAATGGTAGAAATAACTTTAAATTTTACGGCCACTAATTAGAACTCTGTATCAATAAACTCTTTTATATCATCAAGTAATCTAACCTTATCGTTTATCTCATCAAAATTTACATGTATCTTTTTCATAGACTCTTTTACAGTATCTAAAAGCTCTTTATTGCTCTCACTTAAGTCTGATACTACAAAGCTGTTATCTCTTTGTAATTCTCTCTTTAGGTACTCAAAATCTAGATTCTCTTTAAACATCAAAAGTACTTCACTCTCATCAATAGAATTAATAACACTTGACTCTGAATCTTTTTCATAAGCATTTTGCATTTTAGCTATCTCTTGCATTACATTTAGCACTGTTTTCTCACAGGCAAGTTCAAACCTATTTTTAAAAGATAATTTAAAAATTCTCTTTTGCATTTTCATTTTAAACTCATCAAATTTTAGTTGAAAATCTTGAAGTAAAAGTTCATACATTTGAGCAGAGAAAATCCTTACTTTACTAAACTCTTCGTCTGAAGCAACTTCTCTATTTTTAACAAGCTTTTCGTTCTTTAACTGCCAAAGTAAAAGTTCTTTTTCAAAAGCTTTTAAAATAGCCTCCACTTCATTAATACTAAATAGTATGAGTCTGTCTAGTGCGTTTAAGCTCTCTTGATATTTTACACTAAAGTTAGTGTTGCTTTCATACATATATGTCTGGTATGACTCTTTTGTATACGAGTTACCTAAGATGGATTTTTTATCTTTTAATAGCTCTTTGGTGAGTGGTTTTATACCTTCATAAATTCCAGATACATTAGCACTAATGTCCTCAGATATTTTAACGTTTAACATCTCTACATGTAGACTTATCTCAGACTCTAAAGATTTTAATTTGTTCTCTATATTTGATGAGAAATCATCTATTATTTCAGCAAGGTCAGAATATGATGAAGTTATTCTTGTGTACTCGTTTTGTAAAATATTACATATTGATGATAGATCTTTTTTAATAGCAAATATTTTTGACTCTTTTGCCTGAGGCCTTATTGTAGAGTTTATAAATTCTAAAACATCCAAAATATTTGAGTTTTTTAGTTCATCTTCATAGTTTGAGTAATCTTTTTTGTTAATTGATTCTATGTTTTTATTATGAGTTTCTAGTTTATGATCAAAAAAGCTAATATCAACATCTTTGTTACTAGCTATCATCTCTTCTCTTATATCATTTATAAAACGATTCTTTTCATCTAGTAGTACATTTTCTTTTTGGTGTACTCTTGAGTCAAGAGCTTGTATAGCAGATATAGCGATTATCTTACTAAAATAATCTTTATAGTTTTCATTTGCATAAGTTAGTGCTGTCCTAACTTCATCTGGGGAGAGTCTATCTTTTTGGTTAAGTAAACAAGCAGATTTTGAGGCATAGTTTGGAAGATACTTTTCAAGTATATCTATTTCGCTCTTCTTTGCTACTGCATCTATAAGACCTAGCCATATGATACCATCAACATCCCTGAGAATTGCATTTGTTGTATCTGTATCGAACTTTGACTGAGAATTTAAACCTGGTGTATCTACAAAAGATATATCCTTTAACATTTCTACAGGGGCAAATATGGAAAGGTACTTAACATCTTCTATAGCTTCTCTTTGGTCTGTAAACTTTGCTAAATGCTCTATAGAGTGGAATTCAGTAGCTCCACTTTTAAAAGTTATCTTTAGCTTATACTCTTTTGCATAGTTTATAAAGTTTACCTTTGAAGTTACAGGGGTAATGCCAGTTGGAAGAACATCCTTAGACAACAATGCATTTAAAAATGTTGATTTACCTGATGAGAACTGCCCTACTATAGCAACTTCCATAGGATATTTGACTCTTCTCATTTGCTTATCCAAGATACTACGAAGTGAATTAGATGGATTAAACTCATCTGCTAGCAGTTTGCTAGATACAGATTTTATAAATGATTCTAAGGAGTTAACCTCTTCATTTCTCAGCTCTTCTTTGTTTTTTATCTCTTTAAGAAGTGGTTCAAATATTGTCATGAAACACTCCTAATAAGTGAGTTTATAGAGTTTATATTATCTTGTGTATTCACTTGTATCTCTTCTATATTTTTATCTTTATCTCGGAGTAAAAATATCTGTGATTCCAAAGTGCTTTCATACTCTCTAAGTTCATCCTCGAGCCTCACAATTGGAATCCTTAAAGCATCAAAAAAGACATCTAATACAGAGTCATTTAACTCTTTTATAGTAGCTTCAAGGTGAGCTTGCACGTAAACAAACTCTTTATCAATTACGCCTATGTAGTCCTCTTTAAACTTATCTATCTTAGATAGTTTAATAGACTTACATAGATTCATAGTCTCTTTTAAAATCATCTTCGCACTACTGGTAAGAACTGAGTTGGAGTTTTTCTCAAACAATTCTTGCATACTAAAGTTGTTCTCAACATCCCCTACTTCTATAGAGTGTTTTTTTAGACTAAGTTCTATGTTTTTACTTATATTTATCACCATAGAGTCTAGCTTATGTTTATGATCTCTTACTATGTCTATAAAGCCATGATTTAAGCTTTTATCTACAATCATCTTTATTTGTGTCTCTTTTAACTCTACATTAGATTTCTCAAGCGTATATCTTATCTCATCAATAACTCTCATCATTACCTTAGACTTCAAATCACTCAACTGTGTACCCATATCTGTATTTAACTTGTTTAAAGACTCTTTAAAGCTATTAAACTCACTGTTTATCTCTTTATTTATAAGCTTACATGTAGAGTTCATATTCTCTTTTGTTTTGTTAAATGAATGAAGTTCTTCTTCTAGTGCGCCTTCATCTTTTGAGTATAGAAGTAAATTATTACTATAAATTTTAAGTTGTGCCTTTGCTATGTCATTTAGTCTCTTCTTTGCATTTTCTATTATTAACTCGTTTTTGTCATTTTTAGAAAACAGCGTATCAAACAGATAACTCTCAACATCAAGTATTCCACTATTTTTTAAGCCTTCTTCATTACTCTCACTAGACACTCTAATATCTAAAGCAGTTTTAGCAGATATAGTTAAAAACTTGAGAGATGATAAAACTTTTGAAACATTAAAGTCTTCTCCAAGTGATGTAAACTGATTTTCTATACTACTTTTAGTATAACTTTCAACCTCTATGATTTCTTCTTTAGTTATATTGTCGGCTTTTGTTAATAGTATAAGTATCTTTGTAACATTTTGGTTTAACACACAATCAATAATAAAATCAACATCTTTTTGAGTAGCACTCTGATTTACGTTCATTAAATGTATAAGTAAATCACAGTTTGAAACATAACCTTGAGTTACACTCTCTCTAACTATAAGAGAGTCATCAAGTCCTGGTGTATCTACTATCTCAATCGAGTCTTTTAAGAACTCTAAATCAACACCAAGTTCAACATCTTTCACTAAGTGACAGAGTCCCGAGGAGTCAGAGGCAGAAGTATATTTTTTCAAAGATTTTCTATCAATTTCTTTAGTTAATGATTCTTTT
This sequence comes from Sulfurimonas sp., assembly GCA_028044295.1. Classification (GTDB taxonomy): domain Bacteria; phylum Campylobacterota; class Campylobacteria; order Campylobacterales; family Sulfurimonadaceae; genus Sulfurimonas. The sequence goes on along the minus strand of JAOFSE010000001.1, from coordinate 149,193 downwards.
TGTACATATTTATCTATTTTTATAGATGATTCCAAAGCACTTAAATACTCTTTTTTCTCTTTTTCGTCACTAAATGAGTGTAGCATTTCATCAAACTCAAGTGAGTTGAAAAATCTCACTTTTGTGTATGCTTCTTTTGAGTATTTTATTACACTTAAGTTAGCAGTTTCTGCAACTACTGAGCTGCCAAGAAGCTCTTGTGAAAGAAGAGAGTTTATAAATGTAGACTTACCAACATTCATAACACCAGTGATACCAATTGAAAAAGTTTGATTGTTGATATAACTCTCTAAAGTATCTATGTCTTTACCTATTACCTCTGAATCACAAAGTTTTTTCATCTCTACTAGTGAAGATAGAAGTGTCTCTTTAGAAGCTTTAAAATTACTACTTAGTGAATCTACATGTAGAACTTCTTCATGTAAAGATTCAAATATACTTCGTAGTTTTTTCTTTTCGACTAAAGTTAGTAAGTTTTCAACATGCAGAAATTCAAATACTTCCATATACTCATCCACTAAGTCTTTATTTGTAGATAACCTTTGTAGAATAATACTGCAAAACTCATAGAGACTAGAAGCATTTAAAAAACCATTTATAATAATCTTTTTACATAGCTTTTTAAACTCTTCTAACTCTAGATAGCCATCTAACTTTTCAACCTTTATAGTTAAAATTAGCGCAGCTATCTTATCAAAGTCCTTATCTTTAAAATTTAGTAAAAGTGTATCTTCATCAGATACATAATTTACCGAATGATAAAGTAAGAAGTAATTACTTCTCATCTTTCATTACAACCATTTTTCTACGTAGGTAGGCTAATTTAGACTGTAGAGGCAACTCTTTTGGACATGAGTCCTCACAACCCATCAAAGACATACAACCAAAGATTCCATCTTCATCACCTATAATGTCATAGTAATCAGAGTCATCTCTTTTATCACGTGGATCTAGTCTAAATCTTGCAATTTTGTTGAGACCAACTGCACCAACAAAGTCATTACGCATAAGAGCAGTACCACATCCAGCTACACAACAACCACACTCTATACAACGGTCAGTTTCGTAAATCTCTTCTGCAAGAGCTGGTTCCATTTTCTCTTCAAGTCTATCAAAATCTACTTCTTTTTGATCCTCTTCATGTATCCATGCCTCGAGTCTCTCATTTAAACCACGCATCCAGTTACCCGTGTGAATAGAAAGGTCACCTATGAGTTCAAAAAGAGGTAAAGGAGCAAGGTTAATCTCTTCATCAAGATTTGCAGTTAATGTTCTACATGCTAGTGTAGGTTTTCCATTTATAAGCATCGAACAACTTCCACATATCCCTGCACGACAAACGAAGTCAAACTTTAGTGATGGGTCAAACCTTTCACGTATCTCGTTTAATGCAATAAACAGAGTCATACCATCACCCTCTTCAAGCTCATACGTTTCAACCGATGGTTTTACCTCTGGTATCTGTGGATTGTATCTTAGTATAGAGATTTTTAGTAATCTTGGTGTTTCATTAGTCATCTAAGCGCTCCCATAATCTTTCATTTTTACCATTATATCTATCAGGTAGTTTTGATTTGTATTCCATAATTGCTGATTGAATCTCAAACCTGTCAGCACTTTTAGCTTCAAGTTCTTCTCTTATTTTATCTACTTCATCTTGTCTAGTTTTAGACTCAGGATTTGTTATGGTCATATCTTTACCATAACCACGAAAGCCTGGAGGTAGTTCCATAGACTTAATGTCTATATCTTCATAAGTAATAGTAGGCATAGTCTGATTTTCATCTGGCCATGAAGTAAGAGTTCGGTTTAGGAAGTCTTTATCATTTCTCTCTAAGTAATCCTCTCTAGCATGTGCACCACGACTCTCTCTACGCTCTAAAGCACCTTTAGCAACACAAAGTGCAAGTTTTAACATTCTCTGCACTCTATAAGCGTTAAAAAGCTCAGGGTTAGCGGTAAGAGTTTTATGTTTTACTTCTATATTTCGAGAACGAATAAGAAGTTGTTCTAGCTCATCAACTGCATCTTGAAGGTCTTTTTCATTTCTAAAGATACCAACCTTGTCCATCATAATATTTTCCATAGCACGACGAAGTGGATACGCTGACTCTGCATTTTCCTTTGGCTCAAGAAGGTAGTCCAATTTTGCTTGTTCTTTATCTACAAACTCTTTTATAAGTTTAGTTGAAATGTCTATCTCACTCTCTTCAGTATCACAATAATCTGCGATATGCTCAGCTTGTAGCATTCCAGATACAACAGTCTCAGCAACTGAATTTCCACCAAGGCGGTTAAACCCATGTAAATCCCAACAAGCTGCCTCACCACAAGAGTATAAACCTTTTAGCGTTTGAGATTCACCCTTATAATCTGTACGAATTCCACCCATAGAGTAATGCTGTGTTGGACGAACTGGTATTGGCTTTTCAGCAGGATCAATTCCTAAGAAGGACATACAGATATCTTTTACTTCACGAAGGTTTTTCTCAATATGTTCACGACCTAAAATCGTAATGTCTAACCATAAATGGTCTCCATAGCGAGACTTAACACCCTTACCTTTTCTCATATGCTCAACCATACGACGAGATACAACATCACGAGAAGCTAGTTCTTTCTTCTCTGGTTCATAATCTGGCATAAATCTATAACCATCAACATCTGTAAGTAAGCCACCATCACCACGACAACCCTCAGTAGTAAGAATACCAACTGGAACAATAGCTGTAGGATGGAACTGTATAGCTTCCATATTACCTAATGTCGCTATACCTGTTTCAAGAGCGATGGCTTGACCCATACCTTGACATATAACAGCATTTGTTGAAACCGCGTATATACGACCATATCCACCTGTAGCTATACTTGTAGCCTTTGCAATATAAGCAACAAGTTCACCAGTCATAAGGTTTCTCGCAACAGCACCATAACAACGACCATTTTCATGAATAAGAGCCATAGCTTCCATTCTCTCATGAACTGTTATCTCTTGCTCTTGTGCTTTGTTATCCATGGCATAAAGCATAGAGTGTCCAGTACCATCAGATGTATAGCATGTACGCCATTTTTTTGTACCGCCAAAATCACGCGCAGTGATAAGACCGTGTGCTTCATCTTTTTCAGTAAGTGTTACTTTTTTAGCATTTATTATTGCTTGATGATCTCCACGATGTACTCTAGTCCAAGGAACTCCCCAAGCTGCTAACTCACGTATAGCTTTTGGAGCAGTATTTACAAACATACGAGCTACATCTTGGTCAGCTCCCCAATCACTACCTTTAATAGTGTCTGCGAAATGAATATCTTCATTATCACCCTCACCTTTACTACAGTTACCTAAACTAGCTTGCATACCACCTTGTGCTGCAGCTGAGTGAGAACGTTTTGGTGGGACAAGTGTTAAAAGAACTACATCATGTCCTCTTTGCTTAACTCCTGTTGCACATCTAAGGCCTGCAAGACCACCACCAACAACTAAAACATCTGTATAAGCTACTCTCATTAATGTCTCTCCAATACAATAGTTTTTGATTTATATACTGGTTCTTTTTCAAAATCATGTGTGTTACCAATATATAAGTATTTTCCTAAAGATGTAAAACCTAAAACTAAATAAGCGACAATCATTACTTTCATAATAACTTTAAATCTTTTACGAGATACTTTGTGGTTAGGACCTTCAGTGAATCCCCATTTTATTGCTAATCGATAAAGACCAACAAAAGCATGTATGATAACTGTTACTAAAAGGATTGAGTATAAAATCCACATGTAATCATGTGTAATTCTACTAGCTGATTGATATGGACCTATCTCTGAAGGAAGTGTCATCATCATATAAATATGAACAGAACCAGCAAAGAACATAATGAATCCAGTTACTATTTGAACTATCCATAAAGATGTGTCTTCATGTTGCATTCTCTTTGCATGTTCTCTAATAATTTTAAATTGTTTATAGCTAGATGGGAATTTTCTCATAGCAATAAATGCGTGAGTAATAAATAAGACAAAAACTATTGCGGAAATTCCCGAAACAATTTCTGGGTGTGCACTTCCAAAAAGGAAATAACCTTCAAACATAAGAGTCACACTATACATAAACTCTTCACTAACTAAGATAGATGATTCAAATACTATATGACCCATAATAAATATTGCAAGCAAAAAGCCGGTTACACTTTGAATGTAGTCAAGTTTTGCCGTCATACGCGACTTTCTGACTCCAAATTTTTCTTCTACCTCTTTAAGTCTGGATAAATTTTTGTCCATTAAAAACCCCTAGTTGTAAAAATATAAATTTCATTCTATCATAATCTTTTGTAATATCAAGAGATGGCTTAAACAAAATAATGATAAAATTTTAAAAACGATAAAATGAGTTGTATGTTCATAAAATATTTTCTATTACTGTCTTTACCAATCTTTTTATATGCAACAAATAGTATCAAAAGTACATACTATGTTGATTCAGAGTATGTAATGCTTCGTGACGTAATACCCCAAGCAGACTCAACTGTAACACTTTTTAAAATTAAAGAGCATAGACACTCAAAAAAGATATCTTCAAAAGAGTTTGTAAAAATACTTGACAGACTCGGTTTCAAAGATTACTCATACAAAGGTAAGTTTGTTAGATTTATCAAAAAAAGTCCTATCGAGACATCTAAAATCATGAACGCACTAAAAGAGTACTATGAACAAATGTATGAGACTATAGATATAAGAAATATAGAAGTACAACCTAGAGAATATATGAGGACACTACCAAAAGAGTACACAATAAAGATTAAAGACCGTGATTACTTACAAAAAAGTGGAACTATAAGCATAAGAACATCTAAAAATAAAAAATACTTTTTCAACTACTCTATAGATGCACTAATAGACATACATGTGAGTAGAAAAAAAATAAAGAAAGGCTCTGAACTATCAAATATAAACACATCTGTAAAAAAAGTAGTTCTCGATAGGTTCAAATCAAAACCTCTACAGCTATTAGAAGCTCAAAAATACCAAGCGAAGCACCATATAGCTAAAGAAAGTCTAATAACTCATAGAGATATTCAAGAGCTTAGACTCATTAGAAGAGATCAAAATGTAAATATTACGCTTCTTAGTGAAAGAATGAATATAACTTTTAGCGCGCAATCTCTTCAAAGTGGTAAACTAAATGATATAATAAAAGTTCAAAAGAGTAACGGCAAAATACTAAAAGTTAGAGTTACTGGTAAAAATAGAGCGGAGATGCAATGAAGTTAGTTGTAGCAACAAGTGGAGCCAGTGGAGTAAACCTTGGACTTAAGGTTCTTAAACTACTTCCAGATGGAGTTGACAAACATTTTATTATGACTAAAAACTCTGAGACTGTTTTAGATAAAGAGATGAATATTACAAGTTATGATAATGACGATATATCAGCAAGTATTGCCTCTGGATCCTTTGGAACTGATGCTATGCTTATAGCCCCTTGCAGTATGAATACTCTAGCTAAAATAGCATGTGGTATCTCTGATAATCTTGTTACTCGATGTGCCTCTGTGATGATAAAAGAACATAAAAAACTCATTTTAGCCCCAAGAGAGATGCCATTTTCAGCAATAGCTTTAGAAAATATGCAAAAACTAGCAACTTTAGGTGTAATTATTGCACCACCTGTTATGGCTTACTACTCTGAGCAACAAACACTCGACGAGATGGAAAACTTTGTTATTGGTAAATGGTTTGACCTGCTTGGACTAGAAAATAACTTATATAAAAGATGGAAATAATAAATGACTAAAAGAACAGCCCTCTACCCTGGAACCTTTGATCCTATCACAAAAGGTCACTATGACATCATAGTAAGAGCTCTTGGTCTCTTTGATGAAGTGATTGTTGCAGTTGCATTATCAACTGATAAAAAACCTATGTTTTCACTAGACGAGAGAATAGAAATGGCTCAAAAATCTGTTAACCACTTAAAGCATGTAAGAGTTGTAGGATTTGATAATCTTACCATTGACCTTGCTCATGAATATAAGGCAGATATTTTAATCCGTGGTCTTCGTGCTGTCAGTGACTTTGAATACGAACTCCAACTAGGTTACCTAAACAACTCTCTAGATGATACTATAGAGACAGTATACTTAATGCCAAAACTAAAGCATGCTTTTATAAGTTCTTCTATTGTTAGAAATCTTTTAAAATTTAATGGAAAAACAGACCATCTACTTCCAAGAGAAGTACAACAGATTATAGGAAGTATGAATTCATGTACATTGCCATAGAAGGTATTGACACTGCTGGGAAAAGTACACAGATAGATGCTGTGTCAAAAAACTTTCCAGAGGCTATCTTAACTAAAGAGCCTGGTGCTACAGATATAGGTATAGAGATAAGAGATATGGTTTTATCTGCTCGTGCTAAGAGTAAAAAGGCCGAATTTTTACTTTTCCTAGCTGACAGAGCTGAACATATAAAAGAAGTTATTGAACCAAACTTAGGTCAGAAAATGATAATCTCAGATAGAAGTGCTGTAAGTGGTGTTGCCTACGCACTTGCTCAAGGCGAGATAGATACTAAAGAGATAGTAGAGTTAAATAACTTTGCAACAAATGGTGTGTACCCACAAAAAGTTTTTCTACTTAAACTAACAAAAGAAGAGCTTGAAAGTAGACTTTCACAAAAAGAACTAGATGGGATAGAACTTCGTGGTTCAGACTACCTAATGAATATACAAAACTCTATAGTCGAAGCTACAAAACTTCTAAACTTAGAGCTTGTGGAGATAGATGCCACTAAAACCAGAGAAGAAATAACAAAAGAGATATTAGATAACATGAAGGAACTAAATGATTAACTCACTCAGAGGAATGAACGATATTTTAAGTGAGGACTATGCAAGGTTTACATACTTTATAAACACTGCGACAGATGTAGCACAAAAGTATGGTTTTCACTTTATAGAAACACCTTTACTTGAAGAGACTGCACTTTTTAAACGTTCAGTAGGAGAATCTAGTGACATTGTTGGAAAAGAGATGTATCAGTTTACTGATAAGGGTGAAAATGATGTATGTCTTCGTCCTGAGGGAACGGCTGGTGTTGTTCGTGCTTTTATTCAAAAGAAGCTAGATAAGGCTGGTGGTAATCATAGATTTTTCTATCACGGTGCTATGTTTAGATATGAAAGACCTCAAAAGGGTCGTTTAAGACAATTCCATCAGTTTGGAGTTGAGAGTTTTGGTCAAGATAGTGTGTACGAAGATGCTACTATGATTATGATGACTAGTGATATACTAAAAAGACTAGGTATTGGTTACCGACTACAACTAAATTCTTTAGGTGACAACAACTGTATGCCTGATTATAAAACTAATCTTATTAAGTTTGTTGAAGCTTGTAAAGACGATATATGTGAAGATTGTGTTAGAAGACTAGATACGAACCCTATTCGTGTACTTGACTGTAAAAATGACAAATGTCAAAGCCTATACGAAAGTGCTCCTAAATTACTACAAAATTTATGTTCTACATGTAATGATGATTTTGAAAAACTAAAAAAGATTTTAACTGAAAATGGAATCGACTACGAAATTGACACAAACCTAGTTCGCGGACTTGATTACTACTCTAAAACTGCCTTTGAATTTGTTAGTGACAACATAGGAAGCCAGAGTGCAATAGCTGGTGGTGGAAGATATGATAGACTAGTAGAATTCCTTGATGGTCGCCCTACTCCTGCAGTAGGTTTTGCTATGGGAATAGAAAGGCTTATGGAGCTCATAGTTATGCCTGAAGTGTCTAGAGATGGTTACTATATCGGTGCTATGGATGCTGAAGCAGTAGACTTAGTAGTTGGACTTACTCATAAGAAAAGAGCTACGGATAAAGCTACATGTGACTTTAAAACAAAGAACTTACAAAAGCATTTAAAAGCAGCAGATAAAGTTAACGCGAAATTTTGTGCTGTAATTGGTTCAAACGAATTAAATAATGATACTATATGGGTCAAAGACTTAGAAAACAAGACTGAGGAAACAATAACACTAAAGGATTTCTAGTATGGATACGTTGCACTATGTATGGAGTATATTTGTTGATTTTATAGAGTTTTTTGTATTAACAGGGTTAGTTGCACTTGTTATGCTATATGTACATGATAGGTATGTTCAAAGAAAGCATGCACTTTTAATTAACTACCCTATAATTGGTAGAATGAGGTACCTTTTAGAGGCAGCTAGAGAGCCTTTTCGTCAGTATTTTGCTGAAGAGACTTTTTATGACTCTAAAGACAAAGTAGACTGGGTTTATACAGCTGCAAAAGATAGACCAAACTATAAGTCTTTCTCAGTTACAGAACCATTTTCTGGAGCAAGATTTGTAATTAAACACTCCACAAATGTTCTAAATGATGATGAAGTAAGTGATGACACATCTGTAACATTTGGGGAAAATAGAAAAAAACCTTTTGTATCACACACTCCAATATTTCGTTCCGCTATGAGTGATGGATCTTTATCTCCAGAAGCAATACGTGCTTTTTCTATAGCTGGTCATAGAACACAACTAACTATAAATACAGGTGAAGGTTCACTTACTTCAAATCACCTTTTTACACATAAACCAAATTTAGAAGACTGTGACTACCTTGAAATTGTCAAAAGTACAATTTTTGCTGAATTCATATTTAAACTAGGAAAATTTTTCTTCAATGGTAAATATGCTATCAAATGGTATAGAAACATTTTACTTCATAAAAGTACTCAAAATACTTATATATATGACACTGCCACGCATGTTCTATTTCGTGTAAATTGGAAGTCTCCACTAGAAGACTTTCCAAAAGAGGTACCAGAAGATATACCAAATATTATATTTCAAATGAGTTCTGGTTTGTATGGTGTTCGTGATGAAAATGGAAACTTTGACGAACTAAAGTATAAGAAAGTTATGAAGTTTTGTCGCATGACAGAGATTAAAATTGCTCAAGGTGCAAAACAAACTGGTGGTAAACTTGCAGCTGCTAAAGTTACGGCTGATATTGCATACTATAGAGGTGTAAAAGAAGGTGTAGACGTTTTTTCTCCAAACAGATTCCCTTTTGCAGACACAACTACACATTTACTTGATTTTGTAGGAAAACTACAAGAACTATCTGAAAAACCGGTTGGGTTTAAAATTGTAATATCAGACTCTGATGCTGTAGAAAAAATTGTTACAGAAATGGCTCAGAGAAAAACTGAAGGGAAATCTATACCTGATTATATTACTGTTGACAGTGGTGAGGGTGGTAGTGCTACAGCACCTCTTGAACTTATGGAGTCGGTTGGTCTAACAACTAATAATGCTCTTTATGTACTAGATACTTTATTAAAAAAATATGATCTTCGTAAAGATATAAAAATAGTTGCTAGTGGAAAGGTCTTAACACCAGATGATGCAATTATTACTCTTGCTATGGGTGCTGATGCTATTGGTATAGCAAGAGGATTTATGATGAGTGGTGGATGTATACGCGCTAAAATGTGTTCTGGTTTTGGTTCGCATGTGTGTCCAGTGGGTATGGCTACTCAAGACCCTAAAAAACGTGCCTCATACCTTGTTATTAAAGAAGGTAAAGAGATTGGTAACTATCATACAAACCTAATAAAAGGAATGAAGGTAGTTTCAGCTGTAATGGGTGTTAAAAAATTTAGCGATTTAAATAAATCTCACCTTACCTTTAAAAATCATAATGGTGAAATATATTTCGATATAGATAAATACTTTCATCATAAGCTACATGTGTAATAATCTAGCTTAAACAATATCTACAAACAATACTTTTATTGGATAAAAAGAATAAACTGATAAAATTCCAAGATAAAATCAAACATTAGGATTTATCTTGGGACTATACTCCGAAATAAAAGAAGACTTTTCAAACGCTTACAAAAATGACCCAGCACTTAATTCTAAACTAAACTTTTTATTTAACTATCCGGGTGTTTGGGCTATGGTTTGGTATAGAGTTGCAAACAGACTCTATAATGCGAACTTTAAAAGACTATCTCGTGTACTAATGGGACTCAATCAAATAATCACTAACATTGATATTCACCCAGCTGCTAGAATTGGAAAAAGAGTATTTATTGACCATGGTACTGGTGTTGTTATAGGTGAAACATCTATAATTGAAGATGATGTTCTAATTTACCAAGGTGTTACTCTTGGTGGTGTTTCACTTACACATGGAAAGCGTCATCCAACTATAAGATGTGGTGCTGTTCTTGGTGCTGGATGTAAAATACTTGGAAATATAATTATTGGAGAATACGCTAAGATTGGTGCTAACTCTGTAGTAGTTAAAGAAGTTCCAGATAATGCAACAGCTATTGGTATACCTGCACATGTTATAGAAAAAGGTAGATGTAAAGACCAACTTATGCACAATATGCTACCAGATATTAATAAAGAGATGTTTGAGTACATGCTTAAAAGGGTAGCTGTTTTAGAACATATACTTGTTGAAGATAATAAAGAAGTCCTAGAGAGAGATCTTGAACTAGAAAAAATATATGAATCTTTTATTACAGCTATGAAAAACTAGTAATATTTTTAAGATATTTTTAGTATAATTCACAATAAAAAATCATCAAATAAGGAAGCAAAGCTATGCTTACAAATCGCATTAACACACTGTCGGAATCAATTACAATAGCTATCACAACATTAGCACAAGAGCTAAAGGCTGAGGGAAAAGATATTCTTAGTTTTTCTGCTGGTGAACCTGATTTTGACACTCCTCAAGTTATCAAAGATGCTGCGATAAGTGCTATTAATGAAGGTTTTACAAAGTATACAGCTGTTGATGGTATCCCTGCTTTAAAAGAGGCTATTGCAAATAAACTAAAGAGAGATAATGGTTTAACATACTCACCATCTCAAATTATTGTAAATAATGGTGCTAAACATTCTCTATTTAATTTATTTTCAGCAACTATAGACAAAGGTGATGAAGTAATCATTCCCGCACCATACTGGGTTACATATCCTGAATTAGTTAAATACTGTGGAGGAACTGTAGTTGAGATAGCAACTAATGATAAAAGTTCATTCAAAATCACTCCTCAGCAGTTACAAAAAGCGTTAACTCCAAATACTAAAATGTTGATTTTAACAACTCCATCTAATCCTACTGGTTCTGTTTATACAAAAGAAGAACTAGTTGCAATTGGAAAAGTTTTAGAAGGTACAGATGTAATAGTTGCTAGTGATGAGATGTATGAAAAACTTATATATGATGGTGAGTTTACTTCTGCAGCAGCTGTTAGTCAAGATATGTATGAAAGAACAGTAACCATTAATGGTCTTAGTAAATCAGTTGCTATGACTGGCTGGAGATTTGGCTATATGGCAGCTCATGATACAGAGCTTATCAAAGGTACTAAAAAACTTCAGTCACAAAGCACATCAAACATCAACTCTATTACTCAAAAGGCTGCTATAGTAGCTTTAAATGGTGATGCTGATGCTGATATAGAAATGATGAGAAAAGCTTTTATAGAGCGTCGTGATGAAGCTGTAATGCTATTTAATAAGATAGATGGCTTAAGCGTACTAAAACCAGATGGTGCTTTTTACCTATTTGTAAATATCTCAGAAGTTAGTTCTGATTCACTAACATTTGCCAAAGACTTACTTGCTAAGAAAGAAGTAGCTGTTGTTCCAGGTGTTGGTTTTGGAAGTGAAGGTTATTTTAGATTTAGTTTTGCGACAGATATAGATAGTATTAGAACTGGGATAAGTAGAATAGAAGAGTTTGTAAAGGGATTAAAGTAAGAAAACTTACTTTAAATCCTGAAGTGACTTAATCACTTCATCTAAATTATCAAGTGGAATATGCACTTTCCATTCAGGACTATCTGCATTACCAGCTAATGAAATACCTATACTAGCTACTGGAGAGCTTTTTTCACCATATGGCTTATCTATCTTAGATACAGAGATAACACCACTTTTTGTTCCACTTAAAGAAATTACTTTTGACATATCAAACCTTTTGTAAAATTTATTTTAATAGTTTAGCAATTTTACCCTGAAGTTTTAACCATGTTCTATGTTCCATCAACGGAAATCCTGCAAAAGTTTTATTAGGATCTTTAATACTCTTAGTTACACCACTTCTTGCAGCCATTCTAGAAAATGGTGCTATACTTAAATGTCCAGCAGTAGCACTCTGACCACCCATTACAACATTTCTACCCATAGTAGTTGATCCAGATATACCTGCTTGAGAAACGAGTACAGAATACTCACCAATAACACAGTTATGTCCCACTTGTACAAGATTGTCTATACGAACACCCTCTTTTATTAGAGTTGAACCAAAAACAGCTCTATCTATAGTAGTTGAACTTCCAATTTCAACATCGTTCTCTATAACAACATTTCCATTTTGATATATCTTTTTATGTTGACCTAGATGATTAGTAGCAAAACCAAAACCATCACTACCAACTGTTGTGTTAGCATGTATAATACAATCATTACCAACAACACAATCTCTATATATAGTTACATTTGGATATATAATAGTATTGTCGCCGATGATAGCTTCCGCACCAATATATACATGTGCCATAATAGTGCAGTTATTACCAACCTTAGCACCATTAGCAATCTCTGCTTTAGATGACACTTTAGTACCTTTACCTATAATTGGTGAGCTTAGTGATTCATCTTCTATAAGCGGTGCAAACTCTTTAGATACTGTAGCCATTTTCCAATATGGAGAATCAACGACAAGTGCTACACAACCATCTGGAACATATTGAACTGTTGCTTTATCTACTATAATCGCACCAGCTTTAGAATCTTGTATATCTTTAATATACTTAGAATTAGAAACAAAAGATAATTCGCTTGAAGTAGCGTCTTTAAGAGTATTCATAGATGTTATATTAAAACTATCACCAGTAAACTCACAATCAATTAATTTTGCTATCTCTTTTAACTCCACCCTGTACTCCTAAGAATTTAATTTTGCTATTTTTGTTTGCAGTCTACGCCATTCTCTATGATCCATAAGAGGATATCCACTATAAACGCCACCGCTCTCTTTAATACTCTTTGTTACACCACTTCTGGCAGTAAAAGTAGAAAAAGGAGCTATCTCTAAATGATCTGTAAAAGCACTCTGTCCACTAACTACACAATTACGTCCTAGTTTAGTAGATCCACCTACTCCGGTTTGTGCTACAAATATACAATACTCACCTATCTCACAATTATGTGCTATATGAATGAAGTTATCTAACTTGGTACCTGTTTTAACTATAGTAGAATTAAATACAGCTCTGTCTATTGCACAGTTAGCACCAATTTCAACATCATCTTCTATGATAACATTTCCATTTTGGTGTATTTTTACATGTAGACCTTCTTTTGTATGAGAAAACCCAAAACCATCTGCACCAATCACTGTTCCAGAGTGAATAATACAATCTTTCCCAATAACACAATCTCTATATATAGTCACATTTGGATGGATAATAGTATTGTCATTAATAACTACTTTTGTACCAATGTACGCACCAGCCATAATAGTTACATTAGAGCCGATACGTGCGCCATTTTCTACTTTTGCCATATCATCAATATAACTTTCCTCACCAATAATAGGAACTTGTAGTTTTGGTTCTATTGGCTTTGAAGCAAATAATTTTGTTGCATATGCCATGGATAGTGAAACATCATCACATATAATATATGAAGCTCCATTAGGAACTGACTCAACTAAAGAGTCAACAATTAAAAATGCTTTTGATGAAGATAATGAAACTTGTGAAGAGTATTTTTTATGAATGGCGAATGTAAGCTGAGAAGAAGTAGCTAACTCTATCTCATTCATAGAGTCTATTTCTACATCTTCTCCAACTAAGACTGAATTTAGATGCTTTGCGACATCACTAAAGAGCATATTATCTCTCTAGTGCTACTGCACCACTTCTAACAATCTCTTTAGGGTTATATCGTGATATAAGTTGTAGATAGTTTTCTATTCTCTTTGGCTCATCTGCAACCATCGTAATGATTACATTATCACTAACATTAACTATCTTACCATTGTATGCTTCACAAAGAGTACTGATATCAGCTATGTTTTCAGATACTGGGAACTTAACCATTGCCATCTCTTTTTCAACTAAATCAGCATGCTCATAAACTTTAAGAACAGGGATTAGCTTATGAAGTTGCTTTGTAATCTGCTCTATAACTTTAACTGAACCAGATGTTACAATAGTAAGTCTTGAATATTTACTATCAGGTATAGGTGCAACAGTCAATGATGTGATATTGTACCCACGACCAGAAAAAAGGTTAGTAATACGAGATAAAACACTTGACTCATTTACAACAATAACAGAAATTACTCTTCTTTCATTAACTTCCATTACTTCTCCTTCTTTTCTAGTAGCATCATGTTAAATAGTGAACCACCTGATGGAACCATTGGCATAACATTTTCAAGTCTTTCAACTACAACATCAATAAACGCAACAACATTCTTCTCAACAGCATCTTTGAGAGCTGCATCAAATTCTTCTTTAGTTGTAACTCTATAACCTATCCCACCAAATGCTTCTGATAACTTTACAAAGTCTGGTTGAACACTTAAGTCTGTTTCACTATGACGTTTGTCATAAAAAAGTGTTTGCCATTGACGAACCATACCAAGATAGTTATTATTTAAAATAATATTGATAACTGGCAGTTTCTTCTCAACTGCAGTCATAAGTTCTTGGCAGTTCATAAGTATAGAACCATCACCAGTAAAGTTAATACTAACTTTATCTGGAGCTGCAGCTTTTACACCTATAGCAGCAGGAAAACCAAATCCCATCGTTCCAAGTCCACCAGAACTTATCCATTGACGCGGACGACTAAAAGGATAGAACTGTGCAGCCCACATCTGATGTTGTCCAACATCTGTAGAGATGTTAGCATCATCACCAAGAAGTTGACCAACTCTCTCAATAACCCATTGGGGTTTGATTCTATCTGTATCTTCATGATAAGCTAGTGGATGAAGTTCATCAAACTGATTAACTGTATCATTCCAAGGAATATAACTTTCAGACTTTATGTTTCCTAAGTTATCAAGCATGTCATTTACAACATTTTTAACATCACCAACAATAGGATAGTCAGCGTTTACAAGCTTAGAAATAGATGCAGGGTCAATATCAACATGAATAACATCTGCATTTTTAGCAAACTCAGAAAGCTTACCTGTTACACGGTCATCAAATCTTGCTCCAAGACCTATAACTAAATCTGTTTCACTCATTGCCATATTAGCTGCATATGAACCATGCATACCAAGCATAGAGATTAGGTACTTGTCATCATGACTTAGAACACCTCTAGCCATAAATGTCTCAACAGCAGGAATCCCAGTCTTGTGTACTAACTCTCTTACTTCATCTGCAGCGTTTGCATTTATAATACCACCACCAAGGTAAAAAAGTGGACGTTTAGCTTTTGATATAGCTTCCATTGCCTTCTTAATTTGACGTAGATTACCTTTAACATTTGGCTTATATGTTTCAAGCTCTAGTTCAACTGAATAGTCAAACTCTGCTATTTGTGCAGTAACATCTTTTGGTATATCAACATGAACTGGACCTGGACGACCTGTTGCAGCTATGTGAAAAGCCTCTTTAAGTACACGAGGTAGATCTTTAGCATCAGTTACAAGATAATTATGTTTTGTACATGGACGAGATATACCAATTGCGTCTATTTCTTGAAAACCATCAGTACCGATTAGGCTCATTGGAACCTGTCCGCTGATTACTACTAAAGGAATAGAATCCATATACGCATCAGCTAAACCTGTTACAGCATTTGTAAATCCAGGTCCACTTGTAATCATTGCTACACCAACTTTACCACTCACTTTTGAGTATCCTTCAGCAGCGTGGATTGCAGCTTGTTCGTGTCTTGTCAATATGTGTTTAAAGCCATCTTGTTTGTATATTTCGTCATAGACATTCATGATAGCTCCACCAGGGTAACCAAATACTGTGTTAACACCTTCTGCGATTAAAGCTTCAATGACCATTTGTGCGCCATTTATTTGCATGAAAAGTCTCCTCTAATAAAAAATTTGTTTATTATATCGTTCTAGTCTATATCTGAGGTTAAATTGCGTGATAGTTGACTAATCTAAGATAGAATTAACTATCATTGACGGCTTCCATTTATCAAGTGAGCCTTCAGCTAGTGAATCTAAAGTTAATTTACTAGTTTTATTTTGAGAAATAAAAGTTTTATAAAAAGAAAAAATCTGCTCAGTTAAGCCAAAATATAATACATAGTTTTTGATACCATTTTCTATACTTGATTGAGACTTATTCTCTATAATTGCATTTTGAAGTTGAGAGATATAACACCATGAAACTATAGTAGATATTGCAATATACTTAGACTCAATTTTCATATATTTGTGAAATATATCTCTTAAAGATTCCATATCACCTTTAGATGCGTACTCATCTGCTATAACAATATCTTTATCCCATAAATTCTGTAGTCTTTTACCATCCTCACTAAGTTGTAAGGAATCATGAGAGTCTAAAAAATTATATGCAGAGATCATATCACTGTTTTCAATTGCATTAAAAAACTTCTGTTTATCTTCTACCTCTTTTAACATTGCAGTAGCATCATTTTTATAGTCATCAAAATCACTTAAAATATCAATTAACTTTATAGCTGAATGAGTATTACCTTCTAATATAAAAGTCTGTATGTTTGTGTAGAGTGTACTTGCGTACTTTGCAAGAGTATCATACTCATTATATTCAGTCAAAAATGGATGCTGCTTGATTAGTTCATAGCAAAGTTTGAAATCTTTTGTTCCAATAGCAAGTTTAAATCTTTTATGCACATCTGCATTTAGCATTAATGATTGAATATGAACCGTCTTATCACTAATGCCTCTGTATGGAGCAAGAATCTCTTTCGCCTTATCATAGCCTCGTGGTTCAAGAAGATACTTTTGAGCAGCTTGAAATGCTTTTTTCCATTCCTTTTGCATAGATGTATAAACTGAGGACTCTTTATATGAAGGGTGTTTATTAATAAGGCCATAAGCTAGTGCTAACTTACCAGCCTTTACATAATCTATTAGCTTTTCAAACTCTTCATACTCTTTTATGAGTTTATTCATCTGCTGTTTTTTTATTGGTATGGCAATAAAGTTATGAAAGAGTTTAATAGCATTAGCTTTATCATTTCTCCCTAGTAATTCTATAGCCTTTAAAACGGTTGTATCCCATACTTGAGTTATAGTCTTATAAGAATCTGTATACTTAAGAAGTGGGTTTAATGATACATATTCCTCAACATCAGTATACTTTTTCTCTTTGATAAGTTTTATTATACGCTCTTGTCCACTATATATTTCATAAAACAGGATTTCTCCCAATTGTGTTGCTACTATTAGACTATTAGTACCTTCATCAAAGTTCATAGCTGTTATTGGACTGTTTAACTTTACGTATCGCTTATCAACTAACTCATAACTATTTAAATCAAAAACAATTACATAACCTAGTTTTGTACCTATAAATAAAAAGTGACCATCACTACTTGTAACTACTTCAGTAACATCATCATGTATACCATCAAGCCTTTTTATAACACGACCTTCTTCTATGTTCCATACAATTCCAACACCACGTTTATCTATACTAAAAAGTCTATTATTATCTATAAACAAAAGCTTAATAATTGGTGCCATATGTGAACGAAGTTTGTGTTTTTGCTTCATTACAGCTAAACTAAAAACAGAGATTTTTTTATCGTAACCAGCGGTAGCTACCAATAACCCATTTCTTGAAAAGACTATGTCATTTATGGTATCTGCATGGCTTGGAAGATTAAAAGAGTGTTGGCCACTTCTAATATCAACTCCAAAAATTTTTCCATCTTCACCACCTGAGAGTGAGTATCTATTTTTTGGATCTATAGAGACACATGAAATAACACCCTGATGTCTATCCATTTTAGATATCATCTTCTTGCTTTTAGTATTGTAAAGTCTTGATTCTTTTAAGTCTTCACTTAAAACAACAAAAGAGTCTGCATTTAAAGTGAAATCAACTAAGGTCGTTTCAAATCTATCATGAGAAATATTTACTTTAAAACCACTTTTAACTTTTAGAGTATCTTTATCAAGATATCTAACACTTGTTTTAGAGTCTACAACTAAAAGAGTAGACTCATCAAGTATTTTTATCGATATTATTGCTTCATCAAAGTTAGTTTGTTTGATATTTTCCATATCTAGTCTCTTAAATATCCCTCATTTGTAAGAATATCTCTAATCTCATTTTGATGCACTTCACCTTTTGTTTCCATATGAACTGTTACATTAGCATCACCATAATCTAAAGATACAGAAGTCCTATCGTATGATATATGAACTATGTTTGCATTTAGTTCTTGAAGTATCTCAGTAAACCTATTGAGTGATCCAGGTTTATCTACTAAAGTTACAGTTAACTTCATCTTTCTTCCAGATTTTAGAAGACCTTTTTCTATAATAACTGAAAGAAGAGTAACATCCATGTTTCCGCCACTCAACACTACTGCTACTTTTTTGTTTTTTAAAGAGTTTAGTTTTGAATGAAGTAGAGCAGCTACACCAACAGCCCCTGCACCTTCAACTACAAGTTTTTGCTTCTCTAGTAAAAACAAAATTGCACTAGCGATCTCTTCATCATCTACACTAATAAACTCATCTACATTTTCAAGCATATGTGCTAGTGTTATTTCTGATGTATCACGAACAGCTATACCATCGGCTATAGTTCTAACACTGTCTGAGTGAACAGCATGTTTAAGGTCAAAAGAGTTTTTAAGGGCTGGTGCACCAGAAGCTCCAACACCAATAACTTTGATTTTCGGATTTAGAGATTTGATAGCAGTAGCCATACCAGAGATAAGACCACCACCACCAGCAGGGATAAGAACTGCATCAAGGTTTTCACATGAATCTAATATATCAAGTGCTAAAGTACCCTGACCAGCAATAACTTCTTCATCTTCAAATGGATGTACAAATGTAAGTGAATGCTTATCTCCATACTCAAGTGCGTATGCATATGCTTCATCATAGTTAGAACCAGCTAATATAACTTCTGCACCATAGTGCTTAACACCATTAACTTTTGTAAGTGGTGTAGATTCTGGCATAATTATCACAGCTTTTATATCAAACTTTGAAGCAGACAAAGCAACACCTTGAGCATGATTACCTGCACTTGCTGCTACAACCCCACACGCTCTTTGTTCCTCTTTCAATGATGCTATTTTATTGTACGCGCCACGTATTTTAAAAGCACCAGTTATTTGAAGATTCTCTTTTTTTAAATAAACTTCACATGTAGATATCTGGCTTAGTAATGGTGCGAAAGAAAGAGGTGTGTTTACAACAACATCTTTTATTCGCTCTCTAGCCTCATATATCTTTTTTATATCTAACAATTATATTCCTTATAGGTGCTTATGTTCTACCATACTACACATACTCTGTACTACTCTCATACCAGCATTTTTAGCTTTTGAAGCAGCTTTATTATTTACGATTCCCTTTTGAGACCAAAAAACTTTCACATCTCCACGTTCAATACAAACATCAGCAATCATGTCTAAGGCGTCAGGCTTTCTAAATATATCTACCATATCGACATCAAAAGGAATTTCTGCAAGTGAACGGTAAACCTTTTCTCCTAATATTTGATCCTCTTTTGGATAAATAGGAACTATTTTAAAACCCTGTTTTTGTAGATACTTTGCAACTTTATGACTATCTTTCTCATCATTTGGAGAGAGACCAAGTATAGCTATAGTTTTTACACTGTTAAATATTTCTTGTAACTCTTGCTTATTTGAATTAACTGTTGGAAATTCGCACTCCATAAGACACCCTTTTTAATATTTTAATGATTATATCAAAAAAGAGTATTTAAAGCATAAAAAAGTCACTTACGTTGCTGAAATGACGCTCTATTCCAACAAAACCATGGTCTCCACCATCTTCTATAAACATTTTACTCCCTGCAAGCTTTTTTACACCCTCGTTGTAATCAAGTGATTCATCACCTTTTTGAGTCAAAAGCATAAAGTTGCTTGGCTCTTTAACTTCTGTTTCATACTTCTTTAGAATTTCTACATGTAGAGGTAACCATTGAAAACTACTCTCATCATAATAACTCGGTGCATCACCTATAACTCTTTGCAGAGTTTTATATGGGTAAATAGAAGGGTTTATAAGAACTGCCTGTAGATTATACTTCTGGGCTAGATAGATACTATAGTAACCACCAAGTGATGAACCAATTAGTTTCACATTACCATTGTATGATTCAATAAGTTCCTCTAAGGTCTGGATTGCTAATTCCGGAATGTACGAGAGAGATGGTGCTATAAAGTCTTCACCTACTTCTTTAAAATACTCTCTAAATTGAACAACTTTTCCACTAAATCCACTTGAACCAAAGCCGTGTATATATATTATCATAGTTCTATCTTCTCCTGACCTATCCTATAAAGTGCATAATCATACTTTAAAGGGTCTTTTTCATCAAAGGACTTTAGAGTATTCGTTAACTCTATTGCCGCTTCTAAATCATAAGTTTTTCTCTCAAGTAGTCCTAGTTTTCTTCCTACTTTAAATGTGTGAGTATCTAAAGGCATTATCAAATCAGCCTTATCTATTCCGCTCCACAGACCCATATCTATGTTATCATCTCTAATCATCCACCTTAAGAACATCATCCATCGTTTGAGAGCACCTGCTCCTTTTGTTTTTGTAGTTACTTTAGAAATTAAGAAGTTATATCCTTGAGATGTATAAGGGTAAGCTACGTGCAGAGCTTTAATGACCTCATTTATTCCCTCAATTACACTTTTGTTTTGAGTATAACCAACTTTAAATATCTTTTCTATAGTAGTTTCTACATGTAAGCGTTTTAAAGCAATAAAAAGTGCTATAACATCTTCACTCTTTTGAAAACGGTAGTAATGGTTTTTGAAAGTTTCTTTTATCTCTTCATCACTAGCTTTAAGAAGTGAAAAATCCAATGAGTTTAAAAATTTCACAATCTGTTTGACATTTCCATATGCAAATAGTGCACAAATAAGAGATATGGCAGGATCATTATGTCTACGTGCTACTAAAATAGGGTCTAGGTTGTCTTCAGAAATTTCAGATGTTGTGTTTCTTCTCTTAACCTCTTTGTCAAGTCTCTTTTTAATGGAGATGATAAAGTTTTTTCCTTTCGCTTGAACCAGCGATATTAAGCTGTTTTCTGTATTTTGCAATGGTACGTCTAACCATTTTTACCTTGAACTTATCTTGAATTAAATCTAGAAGCTTCATATCACTAAGTGGTTTTTCACGACTTTCTTGTTTAACAAGACCAACAAGGAATTCTTTAATTGCTGCATTTGACACATCTTCATCAATAGCTGTAGTAAAAAACTCTTTCATTGCAAAAGTCCCTCTATCACATGCTATATATTTGTTAGCAATTGCACGAGAAATTGTAGATGGATTATGTCCAAACTCATCGGCTAAAGTCTTTAATGTTAGTGGCATTATTGCGCCACCAGTAAAAAACTCATACTGATACTCAACTATCATTAGACCAACTTTATATAGTGTTGCCTTTCTCATATCTAGTGCATCTACAAGAGACTTAGCTTCTTTAATTTTTTGGGTTATAAAATCATGTTCTACTGCATAATTAGTATCTATATGAATGGCTGGATAGTAAGCATCATTTAGTTTTACCTCTATGGCTTCATCATCATTAAAGTAAATCATCAAGTCAGGTACTATTTGAGCAGATTCTTCTTGGTACTCTAAATTAGGAGGATTTTTAAAAGTCCCTAATACTCTCATTACTTCAGGAAAATGTTCTTCATCAGCATATCCGTGGATGGACTCTATATTTTCTATAACCTTAACACATAGTCCATACGCTTCATCACTTACATCTGAGCTATCAAGCTGAAATATAAATGATTCAGACAAATCTTTTGCTGCAATTCCAACTGGTTCAACATGAGAAAACCTCAAACGTATTTTTTCAAACTCTGATATATCTATAGAGTTTTCATCACAAAAATCTTCACTATTTCCTTCATAATAACCATTTTCATCAAGGTTACTTATTACAAAATTAGCAATATCCTGAGAAATCGGAGTAGGAAAAAGTGGTGCTCCCATCTGTTCATCTAAAATATCGTAGAGTGAGCGAGACTGAATTGTTAGTGCTTCAATTTGTTCAGTTCTTGAGTTACTAACTGTTCCAGAAATTATCTTTTTAGGTATCTTTTTTTCAAAGTTTTCCTCATAACCAGATTCTACTTCAACAACTGGATTTGACTCAACAAATGGAGCCATGGCTTCGCCAAGATCACTCAAACTAGAGTGCAAAATAGGCAACCAATTACGTAGAGTATTTGATAGTTTGTGCTTATTCTCTACGCTCTGAGTTTGCCTTAGTGCTGCCATTTTTTTAAAAGCCTATTAAAGCTTAAACTCCTCACCTAAGTAGTGTTTACGTACATCTGCATTTTGACCAATTTCTTCACTTGTACCTGAGGCTAAGAGTGCACCTGATTTTATAACATACGCTCTATCACATACATCAAGAGTCTCCCTAACATTATGGTCAGTTATGAGAACACCAATATCGTACGATACAAGCTGTTGTATTACTTTTTGAATATCTTTAACAGCTATAGGGTCGACACCAGCGAAAGGCTCATCTAGAAGTAAGAACTTTGGCTTATTTACAAGAGCTCTTGCTATCTCAACACGACGACGTTCACCACCACTTAGACTTATCCCCTTACGGTATCTAATCGGTTCAATATTAAACATATCAAGAAGTTCTAGTATTCTTTTTTCTTGTTCATACTCAGTACTTGTACCAACTTCAGCTGCTATTTTTAAGTTTTCCTCAACTGTTAAGTCTTTAAATATAGAAGCTTCTTGAGGAAGATAACCAATACCCTTTAATGCTCTTTGATGTAGAGGCATTCCCGATAGGTTATCATTATCAAAATAAACTTCACCACCAGTAGACTCAACAAGACCACAAATCATGTAAAATGTAGTCGTTTTACCAGCTCCATTTGGGCCTAAGAGACCTACAACTTCTCCACTAGATATTTCTAAACTCATCTCTTTTACTATCTCTAAATGTTTAATCTTTTTTTGTAATCCAACTGCTTTAAGTGTGTGCATAATTTACCTCGTATCTTCTAGTGTCATCTGAAATTTTTTCTATATGTATTGTCATTGTGTTTATACCCGCTGAAGTGAGTATTTTCATAAGTTCATCATCACCCCACTCCACAAAGTGAAGTCCATCTTTATCTAACTCTTCAAGCATTCCCAAAGAGATAAAGTGTTCTAGTCCATGGTTGTATAAGTCATAGTGAAAAACTCTATCTCCATAACATTGTTGTAGTGAAAATGTTGGTGATGTTACTTCATCATCTATACCTAGGTGCTTCACCATTGCTTTTACAAAAGTAGTCTTTCCGGCTGCTAAATCACCTCTCAAAATAACAACTCCATTACTAAAGTTATCACTTATATTTGAAACAAAATCACCAACTTCACTTAAGCTACATGTAGAAATACTCATAGCTTGTTTGATATCTCTATAATTTGTCTTAACTTCTTCTTCGCTCTAGCATTTGATATGGCCTCTCTAGCCATCGCTAAGCCATCTTGAATGTCACGAGCCAAGCCATCAACCATCAGAGCAACAGCACAGTTTATTAGTACAACATCTCTTTGGGCTTCAGTTGAAGAACCATTAAATATTTCATATAATATTTTTGCATTCTCTTTGGCTTCGCCACCCATTATAGCTTCAAGTGGAACTCTTTTAATTCCATACTCTTGGGGGTCAATAATAAAATCTTTTAAAATACCATCTTTAAGTTGCGTAGCATAAGTAACATCGCTTATGCTTATCTCATCCATACCTTCTGCTGAACTTACTACGATAGCAGAAGTTGCACCATTAATTTTAAGAGCTTCTGCCATCTTTGGTACAAAAGCCTTGTCAAATACTCCAAGAAGAGACTTTTGTGCTCCTGCTGGATTTGTAAGTGGTCCTAGTATGTTAAAAATAGTCTTATCCGGTATACTTTTTCTAACTGGAACTATAAACTTCATTGCAGGATGATGGTTCTGAGCAAACATAAAAGTAAAACCAGCTTCCTCTAAAAGCCTAGCACTATTTTCTATACTCAAATCAAGTCTAACACCTAACTCTTCAAACATATCAGCACTACCTGACTTTGAAGTAATAGAGCGACTACCATGCTTCGCAACCATACTTCCACATGAAGCAGTTAAAAGTGCTACCGTTGATGAAATATTAAAAGAGCCTATTTTATCCCCACCTGTTCCAACAACATCAAGAAGATTCGGACGGATTTCATCTTTAATTGGAAGTGGTATTGCAAAACTACGCATAACCTCAGCAGCAGCTGCTATGTCGTCTACCTTTGTACTCTCATCAAGTGTCATGTTCAGTAAGAACTCTCTCATAACCTCATCAGACATCTCATGATTAAACAGAGACGTAAATGATTTTTTAGACTCTTCATAACTCATGAGATTTCCTTGATATATTCAGATTGAAGTGATTTTGGAGTTGATTTTGTAGTTGGAATCTTAAGTACTTCATATTTTTTAGACTCATTAAGATAATTGATAGTTATTATATTTCCAAGCTCAATATTTTTACTTGACTTTACAACAGTGTCATTTATTAGAACTACATTGTTACTAATCATATCTTGAGCGACTGAACGTCTCTTTGTTATGTTTACAGAATTTAAAAACTTATCTATTCTCATTAATACTCATATATTATATTTTCACATATTGTAAACAAATAAAACTGAAAGGAATGTAAGAGTTGGAACAATTATTGCATTATGAAGTTGGAATTCCTAAAATTGCTCATTTGAAGTATATATTTTAACTGTGAAAGTTTAAAAAAGTAAACTAAATACAGTTTAAAATATATAGTGGTTGGGTTATAACTATTTAATATGTCTACCAGATTTAATATATCTTTGTTTGAAAAATTTACTAGGAACACTTTTCTCTGTAAATTTTCTTTTTAATATAATTATCTCAGTTACATGTTTTTCTTTTTTATTATCCATTACTGACTTCTTAGCTCTATACATTTTCCCATCTATA
Source organism: Sulfurimonas sp. (assembly GCA_028044295.1). GTDB lineage: Bacteria > Campylobacterota > Campylobacteria > Campylobacterales > Sulfurimonadaceae > Sulfurimonas. The sequence continues at coordinate 123,905 of JAOFSE010000001.1, read as the reverse complement.
TGTTCAATATCAGTAAGTTTTTGTTGTTTTATATACTTACCTCTTTTACCGTAGTAGTCTACTTGAACAGTAAAGAATATATCTTTTCTTATATATAGCTTTCTATACTTATATCCTGATGATTTTTTCATTTGTTTAGTCTCTGGATAAACATCAACTACATAACAATCTTTTCCATCTAAAACTATGTCACTTTGCTTTTCATATCTAAACTTATTTCTATTTTCAGACACTAAGTCTTCAAAAGCATAATCAGTACCCATAAAGTAATTTTTACTTCCACCTTTTGCGATTCTCTTTACTTTTGATAGTGCAGGTAAATACATCCACTGATCATCGTCTTGATCTTTATTTTGCCATGTTAAAAGAGCAACACCCTTAACACCTTTTGGTTTATCGAAAACCAATAAGTATTTAAAAAGAGCATTACTTCCCTCTCTAGAGTAACGTCTTAACTCTCTACTCTCTTTAGCACCTTTTTTATCTATAAGAACCATTTGTTGTACTTCAAACTCGAACTTAGCATCATGTCTCTCTGCTACTTCATCAATTATCGCTCTTCCATCTAAACTGTTATTTGCAAGTAGTAATTCACATACTAATACTAATAATAGAAAATATCTTTTCATTATATATATTCCTTCTTATTACTTTTTATTGATATAAGTTTATTATATGTTGTCTTATTGTACCCTTACGCAAATTAAAATATTGAGGTGGGCATGAAGCATATTTTAGAATATATGTTAAATTTTGGAGTGAAAAATAAGAAAACTACAATACTTATAATATTAAGTATGTTTATTATTTCTATGTTTGGTTACAAAAATTTAACTATTGATACCAGCTTGAATTCTCTTTTAAATAAAGGCGATGCTTCCAAAGTTATTTATGATAAGTTCGTTGATGAATTTGGTTCTGATGATACTACTTTGATTTATATCAAAGATACAAATTTATTTACATATGAAAAAATATCTAAACTTGAAGAACTTGTTTATACACTAGAAGAATTAGAGTTTGTTGAAAAAATTGATAGTTTATTTTCAGTAAAAAACATAAAAAATGTAGATGGATTTATAGAATCATCAAAACTTATTGATGAAACTCCTGAGGACGAAAAAGAGCTCTTAAACATAAAAAAAGATGCTCTTAGTAATCCTATAGTTAAAAACAATTTATTATCAGCAGACGGAAGTGTTACAACTATAAATCTTAGTATTGCTAAAATAAATGATAGTAAATTTACTACTGAAGTTATTTATGCTGAAATTGAAAAATTAATATCTCCATTAGAAGCTGATTTTGGAGAGATTTTTCAAATTGGTTCTCATAGAGTTAGTAAAGAGATGAAATATGCTCTGTATAATGATATTATATTTTTAGGTAGCTTTTCAATGCTTACTCTTTTACTACTTTTACTATTGTTTTTAAGAACAAAAGTGGCAGTTATAATACCACTGACAACATCATTATTATCTATCATTATTACATTTGGTGTAATGGGCTTACTTGGCGTTAAAATAAATATACTGAGCGCAATGCTACCCACAATGATAATAGTTTTAGGTTCTACAGAAGATACACATATGATATCAGCATTCTTAAACTATATTCAAACATCTGCTAAAGAATCAAAAGATATTATAATTAAAAAAATGTTAAAAAAGACAGGTATTGCTCTTCTTCTAACTACAATTACAACTGTACTTGGATTTGCATCAAATATATTTAGTGGTATAGACTTGATTAAAGATTTTGCAATTACTGCAACTTTTGCACTTGGAATAAATGGTCTAATTACCATACTCCTTGTTCCTGTATTTTTACATTACTTTGATTTCTCATCATATAATAGTTCAAACTCATTTGCTAAGTATACTAATAGCATAATGAAAATACTTACTACTGTGTATGCTAAACATAAGAAGTTAGTTTCATTAATTACTCTTACTCTTGTAGCTTTGTCAATATTTCTCGCTAAAGATTTACAAGTTAACAATGATCCATTATCATACTTTCATAGTCAACATCAGTTGGTATTGGATTCACATAAACTTCATGATAATCTTGCTGGTATGCAAACTTTTTATATTTCATTTGAAGGTTCACAGAGAAATTTTTTCAAAGAGCCAAAAAATTTAAGACTTTTAGAACAAACTAAAAAATATATAGTTTCTAACAAAACATTTGATAGTGCTATATCATTTACAGACCATATGTCTTTAGTTAACCGTGAAATGCATGATGGTAAAGAAAAATTTTACTCAGTACCAGAAACAAGTAATTTAGTAGATCAATATCTACTTTTTTTCCAACGTGGAGATATAGAAAAATATATTAATTCTAGTTTTTCATCTGCCAACATTGTAGTTCGTCATAACATCAGTAATTCACAAGAGCTAAATGCGGCGATTAAAACACTGAACACTTATTTATATAGTAATTTTGATACCACTAACATAAATATTCAAATTACTAGTGAAAATATTTTAATTAATAAAGCTGCTGATGATTTATTAATTGGACAGTTACAGTCACTATCTTTACTGATTTTAATTGTGTTTATTATAATGTCTTTACTATTTACCTCATTAAAGGCTGGCCTTGTTTCTCTACTACCAAATACAATACCAATCATAATGACATTTGGAACCATGCAGTTACTTAACATACCAATTAATCCAGGTACTATTATGGTTGCTGTTATTGCATTTGGTATAGCCTTAGATGATACTATTCATCTTATGACTCACTATAACAGTGAAGCAAGAAAAACATCTGATAATACATTAGCAATTAATATTACAGTTAAATCTCAACTTGTTCCAGTTATAACTACTTCAATATCATTAGCAATTGGCTTTATCGTACTTTCTAGTTCATCATTTACAGTAGTTTCCCAATTTGGGCTTGTTGCAGCTATTGCAATGATGTATGCAATGATATCTGACCTACTAGTAACTCCCATTATTATAAACAAAGTTAGATTAGTAAATATCTGGGATCTATTATCGTTAAATATCAAGGATGAGTTAGTAAAGACCTGCGTTCTATTCAATAATATGAAAAATTTTGAAATAAAACAGGTGATACTTCTTAGTAGAGTTAAAAAACTATATCAAGGTGAGGTTCTTATACAAGAAAATGACTACGGTAATAGTATGTATATTATTTTAAAAGGTAGTGTTGATGTCTTTAAAGATGAAAAGAAAATTGCTACACTATCTACTGGTGAAGTTGTTGGTGAGGTTGGATTTATTAAAAATATAAAAAGAACAGCTACCGTAATTGCCAACGAAGATATCGAAGTCTTATCATTAAACTCTGATGATATTAAAAACAGTATAAGATCTTATCCAAAAACATCCGCTAAACTAAACCATAATATAAGCATTATATTAGGTACTAGACTAGCTGATACATTAAACAAAAAGGTATATTAATTATGTTAAAAATTCTACTTACTACCGCACTTTTAGTAACTGTAGCTTTTTCTCAAGATGATGAAGAAAGCAATATATTTGAAAATATAGATTTTGAGTACACTGCTTATGCAAACTCATTTAATACAAATGTAATTGATGGAGAGAAATATTCAAGATATGAACTTTGGAATAAACTAAATATCAGAAACAAAATTGATGTAACAGATAATATTCAACTGACTACTGATGTTGTTGCAATGTTTTCTAATAATAGAAATAACTATAACGGTATATTAACAGGAGCAAATGACAGCGAACAAACAATTAGATATATAGATATTTCAAAATTGTACCTAACATACTTCTTAGATGATATGGATATTTACTTAGGAAAAAAATCTAAAAAAATAGGACTATCAGAGATATATAATCCTACTGATATTTTTTCAAAAAATGTTTTACCTTCACCACAACATCCAGTTGAAATGGGAGATTTTACACTTGGCGTGGATTACTATATTGAGGATGACACATTAAGTTTTAATATTTTTCCAACTACAACTAGTTACGGTATGCCTGATATTGCTTCTAGATGGTTGCAAGGTAGTGGAGACTTAAGTTTCTTTGGTGGAAGTGGTGGTAGTTCACTACCAGCTGGAGCAGTAATTGAAAATGAAAAAAATGATAGCAATCTTAGAAATTGGGGATTTTTACTTCAATACGCTGGAATGATAGAAGGTATAGATTACTATACTTATGTATCAAGAAAAAAATCTAACTTCCCAGTTCTAATACAAGATTCTTTATCTAAATATACTAAAATTTATCCAATGAGTACATATCTAGCTGCAGGATTTTTAAAAGTACATAAAGAAAATAAATTTTATATGGATATTGTATATCAAAATACAGAAGATGATTTTGATCAAGACTTTATAAAGTATAATATTGGTGCTAAACACAGACAGTCTGAATATGCAAGCGAAGTAGGACTTGATGAAATCGCTATTATTGCCGAACTATCAAAAGAAATTATTGTAAATAAAGATTTATCTAATAGTGTGTATCAAAATTCAGAAGATTCAAGAGTTAACAAAAATAATTTAACTTTATCAGCTCACTTTATCAAAGATAGTCAGCTCTCATACATGTATACTATAAACTACTCTATTAATAATTATGATAGCTTCCAAAATCACACGGTTAAGTATAATCGAACTGATAATCAAACATTCTATTTATCATATTACTCTTATGATGGAGTTGATGGTACAAATTTTGGTAGATGGAAAGATAATGATAATATAGAGATAGGTGTGGAGTATAAATTTTAATATTTATACTTTAATACTTTTTTATGAAGCGAATCCACTTGAGAAATGATCTTTAGCAACAACTATATTTTTTTGCTTCTCTTTTCTTTTTGTATCTTTTTCAACAAATATTTTTTTACGAGTTTTAGGGTCCATCTCGGTATAGTACATAACAGCACTGTAAGTTCCAGGAGTTGGAGTAAATACCTGAGCTTGTTCAGGATTCATCTGAAGTTCATTAGTAGTAAAGTCCTTAAGTTCATGCATGTCTTTGTCTGTACATCCAGGGTGTGCTGCTATAAGATAGTACGTTAAGTACTGCTTCTTACCCTCTTCTGCGTTTAGCTTGTCATATAGTTTTTTAAAGTCTATCAGTGTTTGCTTGCCTGGCTTACCCATAAGTTCTAGAACATGTTGTTGAGTATGTTCAGGTGCTACTTTCATCTGTCCAGATATATGATGTTTAACCATCTCTTTTAAGTATGAATAACCATGTTCTTTATCTTCAGTAATAAGGTCATATCTAACACCAGAAGCAACAAAAGCTTTTCTTACACCCTCTACCTCTCTTACTTGACGTAAAAGATTTATGTTTCTACTATGGTCTGGTTTCATAGAACCACATAAATGGTTGGCATCTACACAACGCTGATGATCACATGTTCCAAGCTTTAATTTCTTATTACACTCATAACCATACATATTGGCAGTAGGACCACCTACATCAGAAATAATTCCCTTATAGTCTTTGTACTTGTTAAAGTCTTTGGCTTCTGCAAGTATGTTTTCTTCTGAACGTGTACGTATAGTTCTACCTTGATGTACACCAATAGCACAAAAGTTACACTCACCCCAACAACCTTGATGTGTCATTATAGAAAACTTGATAGTCTCTAAACATTTAACCTTTCCATCTGGTTGATGATATGGGTGAAGTTCTCTTGTAAAAGGTAAATTAGAATTGGCATCCATTTCCACTTCATTTAAGTGGTCACCTGGAGGATTTTGAATAAGAAAGCGAGAATCTACTGGTTGGCATAATCCATTAGCAGCTATAGGGTCATTATTATCATAAAATAAATCAAATAGGTCTATATACTTCTCTTTGTCTTCTACACACTCGGCATGAGATGGTAATTGATGGTACTCTTCTTTTGCTTCTTTAGATATGTAGCATACACCACGTACGTCACGAAAGTCTCTACCTTCATCGAGTGCTCTCGTTAACTCTTCTATTGCCATCTCGCCCATACCATATATAAGTGCATCAGCTTTAGCATCAAAAAGAATTGGTTTTTTGAGCTTGTTTGACCAGTAGTCATAATGACTAACACGTCTAAGTGATGCTTCTATACCACCTAGCACTAAGGGAGCTGTATTTTTAAAGTGTTGACGTATAAGGTTACAGTATGCACTTACAGCACGATCAGGTCTTTTAGTGTTCTTACCACCTGGTGTGTAGTCATCTGAGTTTCTAAACTTTTTGGTAGCCGTATAGTTTGATACCATACTATCCACACTACCTCCACTTACACCCCAGTACAATCTTGGCTCGCCAAGTCTTTTAATGTCCTTGTCACTCTTAACATCAGGTTGACCTATCATACCTACTCTATAACCAAGACGTTCTAGCATACGTCCCACCATTGCAACACCAATAAAAGGGGAGTCAATATAAGCATCACCACTAACAAGTATTACATCACACTGATCCCAACCACGAGCATTCATCTCTTCTCTTGTAGTTGGTAAAAAGTCTTTACTTGTAAATGTAACAGTGTCTCTATTATTATCTTGTTTGTTTTTATTTCTTCTGCTCAACGTTAACCCTTTTAGGTATAAAAAATGCTAGTATTATTGTGTAATAATACTAAATAAATTTAAAATAAGAGATTAGGTTTGAAGTACCCATATAATAATTTAGAAAACTTTACATTACCAAAACTACTTGAGAGTTCAACCACTTTATATAGGGATAATCCTCTCTTTGCAAAAGTTGGAGAAAACCCAAGTAGTTACAATGATTTTTATAATGATGTTATATGTATGGTCAACTTACTTAAAGAAAATGGTATCTCACAAGGTGATAAAGTAATACTACTTAGTGAAAATATGCCAAACTGGGCTACAGCTTACTTTAGTGTTACATACTTTGGTGGGGTAATTGTTCCTATACTACCTGATTTTCATCCATCCGATGTTCATCATATAATCAAACACTCTGATGCTAAGGCTGTATTTGTTTCGCAAAGACACCTCAACACTATAGAAGAATGTAATGAAAAAGATATCAACTTTGTTATAAACCTTGATACTCTTTCAATAGTAGAAGAACTTACAAATACAAGCTATTTTTCAAAGATAAAACAAAAGAGCAAAGAAATAGCAGATAAGATATCTCATTCTAATAAAGATACAGATGATGTTGGAGAAGATAACTTAGCTGCTATTATATATACATCTGGAACAACGGGTCATTCTAAAGGAGTAATGCTATCGCATAAAAACCTGGTAACTAATGCCATGTCCTTACATGAAACAATAAAGGTTTTACCATCTGACTCTTTTTTATCAATTCTTCCTTTAGCACATACATTTGAATGTACAGTTGGGATGATAGTACCTATTCTTAATGGTTCTAGTGTATATTATATAGACAAAGTTCCTACACCGAGTGTGCTTATTAAGGCCTTTGCTATGGTTAAACCTACTATGATTTTAATGGTTCCACTGATTATAGAGAAGATATATAAATCCAAAATATTAACAAAACTAAATGCTTCTTTTGTTACAAGAAATTTATTCCAAATTCCATTTTTCAAAAAACAAATCAGTAAGATAGCTGGTAAAAAACTAATGGAAACATTTGGTGGAAGAGTAAGATACATTGGTATTGGTGGAGTTGCATTAGCAACATACGTAGAAAAGTTCTTAATAGATGCAAATTTTCCTTATTTGATTGGTTATGGTTTGACTGAGACATCTCCACTTATAGCAGCTACATCCATGAACTCTACACCAAAAATAAATTCAACTGGCTCTACTCTTACTGGCGTTGAGGTATACATTAAAGATAAAGACCCTAAAACTGGAGAAGGAGAGATACTAGTAAAATCTCCTAGTGTGATGATGGGGTACTATAAAGATAAAGAAAAGAGTGATGAAGTCATGGAAGACGGTTGGTTTTTAACTGGGGATCTTGGATATATGGATAAAGATGGTAATCTATTTATAAGTGGAAGAAGTAAAAATGTTATTATTGGAGCATCTGGTGAAAATATATATCCGGAACAACTTGAATCAATCATAAATCATGACGTAGTAGTCTTAGACTCACTTGTAATGGAAAAAGATGGTAAACTAATTGCTAGAATACACTTAGATTATGAGATAATAGATACTATGTTTCATGCTGAGACATCTACTGATAAAAAAGTAAAAGAAGAGATTGACAACCTGTTAGAGAAAATGAGAACTGAGTTTAATACAAACGTTTCATCTTTTTCAAGAATAAATAAATTTGTTGAACAGATAGATCCATTTGTAAAAACGCCAACTAAAAAAATAAAAAGATACCTATATGAAAATTGAGATTGAAAAAATTAACCTTCATAAAATAATTAAAAAAGCTATATATATAGTCTCTGCACTAATATTAATTCTATTAGCAACGGTAGGAGTTCTAACATCTGAATTTAAAAAAATTAAAAAGTTTGACAATGATAAGCAGTCCTTAAGATCCATGATTACAAGCATAAGAAAGGGTTCAAATAAGCACTACTCAACAAAAGTCAGTGTTGACCCTACAAATCAAACCGCTTCACTTGGAGACTTTACTTTTAATATAGCAAATGAAAAAATGCTTATTCTAAATATATCTATGAATTATGTAGAGAATGCTGGTGATATACAAGAAGAGATTGAAACAAAAGGCGATATTTTAAGGGATGCAGTTATAAACACAATGCTCTCAAAATTTGATGTCAATTCTAATGAACATGCTATGAAAAGAGAGATAAAAAGAGAACTAAACTCTGAGCTTAGTGAGGGTGAAGTAGATGAAATCTACTTCAATAAGTTTATATACCAATAGTTATTAAAACAATGGCTGTATAAAAGGAATTATCTGTTTTTTACGACTAAGTACTCCATCTAGCCAAACCTGATTATTTTCAAGCTTACAATCAAATGCAGACTCTATTTTAGAGTAATCATCACTTACTGCTAGTAGTTGAGAACCCTCTTTCATAATATCTGTAAGAAGAACTATCATAGTATGAAGTCCATTCTCTTCTTTCATAGCTTTCATATCAGCCATAATTTCTTCTTTTCTAGACTCTAATACAGATATATCTACCATTTCAAGTTGATTTACACCAACCTTAGAACCATTCATATCAAAAGCTTTATAATCTCTCGTATTTAAGTTTCTTGAACTTGCACCATCAACTTGTGATTTTGCAATAAACATCTCCATACCAAGAGCTTTATAGTCTTCTATACCAACAATTTTAGCTAACTCTTTAACTGCTTTAGTATCTACTTTTGTACATGTAGGAGATTTAAAGATGACAGTATCACTAAGAATTGCACACATCATCATACCTGCAATGTCTTTTGGAATCTCAACACCATGGTAATCATACACTTCTTTTATCACTGTGTTTGAGCATCCTATTGGTCTTACCCACATCTCTAAAGGTGTTGAAGTAGTTAAGTCGCCAAGTTTATGATGATCAAATATACCAAGAATTGTAGCTTCGTCTATATCATCTTGAAAATGAATTTTATCTGTTGAGTCTACTATATATACATTATGTCCAGCTACTGAAGTAACAAGTTCTGGGAGTTTTCCACCAAACTTATTTAAAATAAATTCTGTTTCAGCAGAAATATCACCCTGACGAGCAGGAATAACCTCTTCACCAAGCTGATTTTTTAAATATGATATTGCGATAGCACCCACTATTGAGTCACTATCTGGAATTTTATGTCCAAAAGCATATGTTGCCATGTTTTATTAACCTTTGTTTATTTATTTTGAAATTATACTAAATTATTTTAATAATGGAAGCTTATTAAGTAAGTTTTCACAGTATTCCCACTGCTCTAACGTATCTTTCCACTCTTGTGGTATAGCATTTATACCTTGATAAGCACCAATAACCATACCAATAGCAATAGAACGAGATGCATTGTCTCCACCAACCATTGCATTCGCTTGAAGTGCATGTTTGAGACCATTCTCTTTTTCAGCATACTTAAGTATAAAATACACTGCACCAGGGAGTGTTCCCTCACTTGGACTAGCTTTACCAACCTTGATAGGTTCTGAGCGACCAACATCCCAAAGTCTAGCCATACTAGTAATAGCTAAGTCATCACTAAAAAGCTCTTTAGACAGAGATGAAGTTGGATCTGACTCTTCTTGGAATTTTGCTATTGCTTGAGATACTTTTTCTTGAAAAAATCCACCCATTTGTACAGCTACCATCTCTATAGCATCTTGTGGTTTTTCACCGTTGATTACTCTATGCGTTACACGAGCAAAAAACTCACCACCACCAAGAGCCTCAGGATGTATATGAGTAAACATTGACTTTCTGGCAGCGTCTACCACTTCTTCTTCTGTGTCATAGTATGCATGAGCAGCAACGTGTCTTATTGCCATAGCATTAGACCCAGCACCTAGTCTCTCAACTGGAACACCTTGTTTTACCTGAGCGTATGTCTCTTTTGTCATAGTACATATCCAAGAGCCCCAACCATTTTCAAGTCTGTTCATCCAGTGAGGGATAATGTTTGCAACACTGAAAGGTCTTACTTCATCACTAATAGCAGCTAAATGTTCTAGTACTACAATGTTATAATCACCATAGTCAGTAGTTCCACCAGCTTTTTTACCTGGATGATAATTTCTTTGACCCCAGCCAATACCATGAGTCTCTCCACCCATCATCTCACCTGGTGACATAAACTTTTCAATAGGTTTATTTCCATAAGCCTTATAAATCTTTTGTGCATCATACTCATAGTGACTACCCAAACATAGTGCATCACCAACTATAGAAGAAAAAAATGCGCCTCTGATAGCATCTTGTTTTGTTACATTATCCATTAAAATACACCTATTTTTCTTTTGATTTTAACTAAGTAAAATTCAGATTGGATATAAATTTAAAATTGCATTTTTTGTTTATAGTTACTTAAGAGTACAAAACTCTATGCATTTTCTAAAATAGTTTCTATCTTCTCTACAGAATAACTTTCACCAAGACCCCATAACTTTCCAAGTTCATAAGCATTCTTTGCAAGTTCATTTATTCCTTCTCTTGGAATATTTGCTTCTTTTAGACTAATAGGTGAGCCTATTTTACTAAACCAAGCCTCTAGCATCTCTATACCTTTATTGGCATCATTAACACCAAATATCTCACGGGAGAATCTTTCAAATTGTTCTATATTTTGATTTTTATACCATTTCATCCATGCAGGAATAACTATAGATAAACCTCCACCATGAGCAATGTTGTAAATCGCAGACAAGGCATGCTCAATCATATGGTTAGGAAAAGTTCCACCTGCAGTTCCAGCGGGAGTAAGACCATTAAGAGCCTGAGATGAAACCCACGCAAACTCTGCCCTAGCATCATAATCTGTTGGATTTTCAAGTAAAATTTCTGTAGTCTCCATCACACTTTTTATAATACTTTCAACTATACGAGAATTAAACTTTGGATGATGTGTTGCAGTAAAGTAAATTTCTATACAGTGAGAAATAATATCCACTGCTGAATATGCTAAATACTCTGTTGTGACCGTGTGCATTAGTTCTGGATTTACAACTGATACAACAGGATTTACATGGACAGAAGCTATAGAATACTTTTGCTGTGTCTTCTCGTTCATTACAACAGAGTTACCATTCATTTCACTAGCTGTTGCGGCCAAGGTCATAACAGTAAATACGGGTACTGCCGCTTTGATCTCTGCTGTTTGAATAAAAAAGTCCCAAACATCACCATCATATTTAGCTCCAGCAGCTATTGCTTTAGCACTATCAGCCACACTACCTCCACCAACTGCTAAGACTGCTTCAAGCTTGTTTTCTTTTACTATTTGAACACCATCATGCACTTTAGACAAAAGTGGATTACTTACTACTCCATCTAACTCTTTAAAAGATATATTTGACTCATTTAAAGATTTAATAATTCTGTCATATAGACCACTCTTCTTTATACTTCCCTTACCATGATGAAGAAGCACACTCTTAACACCAGACTCTTTTATATACTGGCCAATATTGTTTTCTTTATCTTTTCCAAATTCTATTTTTGTTGGATTGTAGTAAGTAAAATCATGCATATCTATCTTCTCTTATATTAATTTTTTAGATTATATATACAAAAACTTAAAATTACGGCTTCTTTTATTTTCAGATATAATTCCAAAACTATGGAAACTTTTACACTAATCTTTGTGGCAATACTCATTGGATACATCATGAATAAAAGAGATGTATTTCCAAGCGATACGCCAATAATTTTAAACCAATTTATACTCTATATATCTCTACCAGCTATGGCTCTACTACAGATTCCAAAACTTAGTCTATCCTTTGACGCTGTTATACCAGTAATAATGGCTTGGATAGTTATGAGTGTGAGTGCAGGAGTGATTTTTTATATATCAAAAAGATTACAATTTTCAAAAGAAGTAACGGGTTCATTAATGTTAGTTGGTGTACTAGGAAATACATCTTTTGTAGGAATACCAATAGTTCAAGCATACTTTGGAGACTCTGCTCTACCTTATGTACTTATGTATGATCAACTAGGTTCTTTTATAGTTTTATCTACATACGGAACATTTGTCTCAGCATACTACTCGAGTGCAAAAAATGTAGATATAAAAACAATATCTATAAAAATAATTACTTTCCCACCATTTTTATCGCTTATTGTAGCTATGTTTTTTATTGGTAGCACTTTTAATCCTATAGTTGTAAGTGTCTTGTCATCACTTGCAGACACTATTATACCTTTAGCTTTAGTAGCAGTTGGTCTACAACTAAAATTTAGACTACCATCAGAAGATTTAAAACCATTCTTTAGTGCTCTTGGTGTTAAGCTTATCTTAGCACCAGCAATAGCGATTTTGATTACATATATATTTTCATGGGAGAGTAAAGCAGCATTAGTTTCTATAATGGAGGCTGGAATGGGACCAATGATTACCGCTGGAGCCATTGCTTCGATGTCAGGCCTAGCACCAAGGCTCAGCTCTGCAATCGTAGGTTATGGAACCATTATCTCATTAATGAGTACATGGTTGTTGTCAACTCTAATTCTTATGTAGAGCTAATTCCTTTTTCAAATATTCACCTGTATAAGAACCTGTTTTTTCATATTCTGCTGCTAGTGTTTCAGGTGAACCCTCTGCAATGATAAGGCCACCACCAGAACCACCTTCTGGACCCATATCTATAATCCAGTCAGCATTCTTAATCATATCCAGATTATGTTCAATAATAAGTACTGAGTTACCAAGTTCAACAAAGTGGTGTAGCACTTTTGTAAGTCTATCTACATCTGCGAAGTGAAGTCCTGTTGTAGGCTCATCTAATATGTAGAGAGTTTTACCAGTATCTTTACGACTAAGCTCTTTACTTAACTTGATTCTTTGAGCTTCACCACCTGATAGTGTTACAGCATTTTGACCAAGTGTTATATAACCTAGACCAACATCAACAAGTGTCTTCATCTTTTGGTGTATTTTTGGAATAGGCTTAAAGAATTCAAATGCTTCATCAACACTCATAGCAAGAACATCAGCTATTGTTTTGCCTTTGTAGTAGACTTCAAGAGTCTGAAGGTTATATCTTTTACCATTACATGTATCGCAGTTAACTAGAATATCTGGGAGAAAATGCATCTCTATTTTTATTTCACCCTCACCCTGACACTTCTCACATCTACCACCTTTAACGTTAAAGCTAAATCTTGAAGTAGTATAACCACGTATTTGTGATTCTTTTGTTTGTGAGAATAGATTTCTTATCTCATCCATAACACCTGTATATGTTGCAGGATTTGAACGAGGTGTTCTACCTATTGGGCTTTGATCTAAGTATATAACCTTATCTACATTATCAAGCCCAGTGATTTCTACACCTGCTACTTTATTGACTTTTCTTGCATGATTTAAAAGCTCACGTGCAGTTGGAAGAAGAGTTTGAAGCATTAGTGAGCTCTTACCACTACCACTCACACCGGTAATACATACAAAGTTATTAAGTGGAAGTTTTGCACTTAAATTTTCAATGTTATTTAGAGTTACATTTTTAATTTCTATAAATTTATCTTGTTTACGTCTATAAAAGTACTCTATCTGTTTTCTACCATAAAGATAATCAGCTGTAAGTGTTTTAGCTTTTTTCAGTTTATCTAATGTTCCACTAAAAACAACTTCTCCACCAAACTTACCAGCACCGCTACCAATATCTACAATAAAGTCAGCATTTTCAATAGTCTCTTTATCGTGTTCAACAACTATAACAGAGTTTCCTTTTTCTTGAAGACTTCTTAGTGTACGTATAAGCTTTAGAGTATCTCTCTCATGCAAACCAATACTAGGTTCATCAAGTACATACATAACACCTGTAAGACCAGAACCAATTTGTGAAGCAATACGAATTCTCTGTGCTTCTCCACCACTAATACTTCTAGCATCACGACCTAGAGTTATATAGCCAAGTCCAACATCAAAAAGAAAGTAAAGTCTCTCTCTAATCTCGTTTAAAATAGGTTTTGCAACTTGAGTATTTTGATCATCCATATATGAGAAGTTTTCTTCTGCTGCGAACCATTCATATGTTTTAGCGATAGGCATATCAAGAAGTTGAGATATACCAACCTCGCCTACCTTTACCGCTAATGATTCACGTTTTAGTCTATGCGATTCACATACATTACAAACTTTTTCACTCATATAATCAGCTAACTCTTTTTCGTCTTTGAACATGTCATAAGCTATACGAATGATTCCAGGAAAAAGTCTCTTCACAGTATGGTTTTTCCATAGAAATTCTACTTCATCTATATTTCCATGAAGAATTGCTTTTTTCTTATGCTCTTCTAACTCTGAGTAAGGAATAGTAATGTCAATGTCATTAGCCTTACAAAAGCCTTTTAAAAACGTAAAGTAGTAACCTTTGTTAAAACCATAAACAATTTTTACAGCACCCTTTTCTATTGTTAAATCACCGTCTATTATCTTGTCTTGATCAAGTGCGTAACGAAGACCTAGCCCATCACATTCACTACAAGCACCCTTAGGTGAGTTAAATGAGAATGAAAGTGGTTCGAGGGGGTCAAAACTTATTTTACAGTCAAAACATGCATTATGTTCACTATAGTGTATTTGATGTTCTTTAAGCCCCAACTCTTTATGGTTAAGTATATCTATTTCTAGCTCACCATAACTCTCTTTTAATGCTTTTTCAACATCGGCAGAGATTCTCTCTTTATTTTCAGCCTTTACTACAACTCTATCTATAACAACTTTAATAGTATGTTTTTTGGTCTTACTTAATTCTATCTCTTCATCAAGACGAACCATAACACCATCTATCATTGCTCTTACATAGCCTTTATGAACAAGAGATTCAAGCATATCAGCATATGAACCTTTTTTATCACGAACAAGTGGAGCTAAAAGAACAAGTTTTGCACCTTCTGGTAGTTTTGCAACTTCACCGATAATATCTGATGCACTCATCTGTGAAATTACTTTTTTACATTGATGACAGTGCTGAGTTCCCACACGAGCATATAGAAGTCTAAAGTAATCATATATCTCCGTAATAGTTCCAACAGTAGAGCGAGGGTTTTTTGAAGTTGTTTTTTGATCAATAGCAATAGCAGGAGTCAGTCCTTCAATTTTATCAACATCAGGTTTTCCAACACGATCAAGAAACTGTCTTGCATATGAAGATAGCGACTCCATATAACGTCTTTGACCCTCTGCATAAAGAGTATCAAATGCTAATGTTGATTTACCACTACCACTAAGTCCTGTAAAAACTACAAGTTCATTTTTAGGTATAGATAAATCTATATTTTTTAAGTTATTTTCTCTAGCACCAGTAATCTTGATAATATCTTGTTTAACCATTTATAAATATCCTGTTTATTAAATAAATTACTATTAGAAGGTAAAAACCAACTAATAATATCTTTTGTAATTTTGTCTTTACTTTATCTTTAAGTAGTATTCCAACATATACACCAATCAAAGATGCAAAACCTATTATAACCCCACTATTAAAATCAATATCTCTACTAATTCCATGAGATATAAGTCCTGCAATAGAAGAAAAGACTACAAAAAACAGTCCTGCTGATACTGCTTTTTTCATCTCTACATGTAAGAATCCTATTAGTATCGGGATGAGTATTAATCCACCACCTACACCAACGCTCATACTAACCGCACCTATGATAAACCCTATAATAAAAAGTGCATAAATATTTACACTCTCTTTATTTATATTCTCATTTGGATTAAAAAAAACTCTAGCTAATGCAAAAAGTGCAAAAACTAAAAATACAATTTCTAAAGTTGCATCATCTACACTTGAGGTTATAAAACCACTCAGAAGTGCTCCTAAAAAACCACCAAAACCAATAATACTCACCATTTTTATGTCAAGTGAGCCATTCTTATTGTTCAAATAACTACCATAAACTGAACTAAACACCATTTGAATAACTGATATACCAATTGCATCTTTAGTAGCATATCCAAGCATTAATAAAATAGGTATAATTATTGTTCCACCGCCTATGCCAAAGAAGCCAGAGAGCGTACCAACACTAATTCCTAAAAGTATTAATTCTATCATTTTCGAATTATACTCAATATAGACTTTATAGTAGTTGTATCTAACGTGAGTTAGTATCATTTAATATTATTTTGAGATTATTGAAGTATAATAATTTCATTAAGGGGATTACCTATGTTAACAAGTATAATCGAAGCTTCAGAAAATTTTTGTATACACCAAATTAGAGTTGCACACTCTATCATTAATGAACTACCTGACAAGAGAACACTTATTGCTTATATAGACATAGAAACTCTTGATGAGAGCAAAAATCATAGAGTTTACCTAGGTGCTGAGAGAGCATTTGCACAAAGGGTATCAACACTTTTTCTTGAAGAAGATGATAGTGATGATGAAACTCTAATAGATATGATGCTTGAAACAGCTAACCTAATAGTTGGAAGTGCTAAGGTGATTGCTGAAGAGTCTGGTAAAAATACTTTTACCATACAGACTCCTCATTTTGAAAAAATTGACACGTTTGATATGGAATATGACCAAATGAAGGTTGTAAAAATAGAAAATGATGAAATGATTATAGCCATTAAGGAACTAAATTGATTGATCAGTATGACAAAGACAAAGAACTCTCTTGGATGGACTATGGTGGACTTCTTGATATGGAAGTTGAATTTATAGCTGACTTAGGAGAGACAGAGCTAAGTGTTGCTGATATTTTAAAACTTACAAAAGGTTCTATCATAGACTTAAAGAAACCAGCCGGTGAAAGTGTTGAGTCATATGTAAATGGACGTATTCTTGGTAAAGGTGAAGTTATGGTTTATGAAAGAAACCTAGCTATACGTATCAATGAAATACTTGATTCAAGTGCTGTACTATACCACCTCTCTAGAGAAAAAGTATGATTAAACTCTTTATACTTTTTCTTCTACCTCTATCCCTTTTCAGTGCTAAAATTTTAAGTTATAATATTTACGATAGAACTGATAGAGTTG
This sequence comes from Sulfurimonas sp., assembly GCA_028044295.1. Classification (GTDB taxonomy): domain Bacteria; phylum Campylobacterota; class Campylobacteria; order Campylobacterales; family Sulfurimonadaceae; genus Sulfurimonas. The sequence continues at coordinate 106,318 of JAOFSE010000001.1, read as the reverse complement.
ATGTTATGATAACTTTTGACACTCCTTATGAGGGAATAATAAAACAAAGTCTTAGTACATCAACAATAGCTATCAAACTACAAGATGCAACAATAGAGTCAGCAAAACTAAAAGATGTAGCATCCAAATACTTAAACTCATTAAGTATCACACCTATGGCTACCTATACAAAAATAGTAGCTAAAGTACCAAAGTCAGTAAGGTTTGTAGCATCAAAAACTTCAGACTCTTATGGTTTGAGACTAAGGTTTACTACTAAAAAAGTTTCTACTAAAAAATCTCCTAAAGAACAGAGTACCATATCACCATTCGCACAACTCCCAACTAAAAAGAGTGATGATATCTCCAGAAGTTATTACATTGTTATTGCTATCTTAATAGTTGGTATATTAATACTATTTTTCATAAAAAGAAAACTTACACCATCTCAGCATAAACAAAAAACAGGCTCATCGTGGTTGTTTAAAGAAAATAGCAGTGAGACTACACCGGATACACAGCAGAACCCTAAAGACAAGTTAACATCTTCTAATGGCGTTTCTATTAGGTTTCAAAAGTCCATAGATGATACAAATAGCGTTGTAATGCTAGATTATGCAGAGCAGAGCTACTTAGTACTTATGGGAAAAAACAATGTACTTCTAGATAGGTTTTCAGATAATAAACCAAATACTCAAGAAGATTTTGAAACAATCTTACAAGATAGACATAAAGAGCTAGATAATTTTTTAAATAATGAAAAAATAGTTAAAAATGAACCTAAAGAGGCTCTACAAGCTTATAAAGAAAGAGCTGCGGCTATGGTGTATGAGAACTAAGAATTTCTTTGAAATCTCTCTTTTAACAGCTTTTTAATAGTCTTTATATTTGAATTACTCAAATAGTAACTATTATCCATCATTTTATTTATATGATAAACCTCAGTTACAGTAATTCCATAAGGGTCTTTTTTCTCTTTTGTCACTTTTCCATCATCAAAAGAAAATAGATATAAGTTCTTACGAGTTAATTGAATATAAAAAGTAATTACAATCTCATCTGAGTGCTTCTTTTCTATAGCTACTACAACTCTCATATCATCTGAGTACTTTTCATCTAAACTAAGTTCATTTCTGACCTCTGCTACAGTTATATAGCCTATATAAAACTTGTTATATAAATCATGGTACCTCTGAACACTGTCACTCATTAAAAAGCCCATATCTAAGATATGTTTTTTATGTTTTCTAATAGTCCTAGTTATCCAACTCATTGTGTTGTAATATCTAAAATTATAATTTTTCAGCTCGTGTGCTTCTATCATTTTTTTAGACTTAGGCTTATCTTTGGGAATGATTTTTTTTGGATTTTTGTCTACAATGTAATTAAGTACATTTTTCGCTGAGAATTCGTCCGTTAGCCATACAGTACAGTAGTCTGGAAATTGTTTTATGCCAGTAGCTCCACTGTTTAATATAATAAGAGATTTAATAGTGTAATCTGGAAAAATAATCTCCAAAAGAGCTTTTTTCTTTCTTAGTCTTTTTCTAAGTTTTAAAACAGACTTTACAAGAGTCATCTCTACAAAGTATAACTCTCTGTCTTTTGTAACAAACATTGCATCAAACTCACTGATTTCTCTAGTCTTTGTTCTATATACAATCTGTTGTTTTTCACTTATTGAAAGCTTATTAGCGTACGCTTTAAACTTATTCTGATGGAACCCTTTTAAAACAAATTGATCAATAAAGTCATTATCTTGTGCATATCTTAAAAGTTTTTCATATATAAAGTTTTCAAATACTTCACCTTCAAAAGAACGGTAAGAACTTAAGTAAAGTGGATCATCTTCATCCATACCCTTAGCAATAAGAGATAGTAAGTGTTTAACATTATAGTCATAATGAAGTAGGTTGTCACCTATGTCACTATCATCTAAAGTTTGAATTGATTTGCTTATGTCTAACATTAAAGTGTTTGCTCACCATTCTTAAAAAAGTCATCTATTACAGCGCGATACTCTTGGATATCACTAATACTATTTACGCTGTTTCTAAGTGCTGATGCACCTCTATAACCTTTAGAGTAAGTATGTGTATGTTTTCTAAACATTGGAACACCATATGAACCATAAAACTCTATCATTTTGTCGAAGTGCTCCATGATTATATCATGCTTAAGATTTTTGTCAATGTCTTCTTGACCAGATCGTAACTGATGAAAAATCCAGGGAGCTCCAACCGCACCTCTTCCAATCATTAAACCATCGGCACCAGTATACTCTTGAACCCATTTAGCCTTCTCGTAAGAGTCAATATCACCATTCGCAATCACAGGGATAGATACAGCTTCTTTAATCTCTTTAATAGCATCGTAATCAACGGCAGCCTTAAACTTTCCAACTCTTGTTCTTCCATGAACAGCCAAAAAGTCTGCACCACTATCTTCAATCATTTTTGCTATTTCTATGTGATTTTTATCTTCAAATCCAAGTCTCATCTTTACACTAGTTAAACTTTTATTTGATGTGTCTTTTATTGTCTTAATAATCTCACCCATTAGAGGTAAATTAAGTAGTAGAGAACTTCCACTACCATGGCCTACTACCTTTGGAACAGGACACCCACAGTTCAAGTCTATAACATCAATACCCTCATGCTCATTTAAAATCTCTACAGCTTCTTTAACTATACTGACATCAGAGCCAGAAATTTGTACGGAGTATGGATCTTCAATTGAAGATTTTTCTAACATATGAAGAGTTTTTTTCGAACCATGCGCAAGAGCATTTGAGCTCAGCATCTCGCTAACTGTAAGATCTGCTCCAAATTTTTTAACAACACTACGAAAAGGGAGATCAGTAAAGCCCGCTAATGGGGCTAATACATATATGGGTTTATCAAATGATAAGTTATCTATCATTTAATAAAGAGATTTATATCAAAATGCTTACCACACTCTCTTAGAGAACTATAAGCTTTAAATTTAACATACTCACTATCCTGTGAACTATCCAGTATTTCTAATGCTGGGTCAATCATTTCTAAGTCAAACAGTGTAAATAAATAAGATTCTATTAAAGAATCATCAGATGTACTTAAAGTGTCAAATAGTTTAATTCTTTGTTCGGGTATCATTCCCTTAGATAAAGCCTGTGATACTTTAATGTAATCAGCAGAGTTTAAATCTAATATTTTAAATAATTCCATAAGAGATTCATTTGATATTTCTAATGTATTCTCATCTGCATTTACTCTAGACAAAACTATAAATAGAGAATCTTTAGTTAAAAAATCTTTATATAGTTCTATAGCGTAAAGCGGAGCATCTTTCACAAAGTCCACATAAACTTCTTCAGCTAATGATTTGTCATATTTGCTAGGAGTTGATAGTATGTCTTCTGCTGTTATATCACTATTTTTATATCGGTTTCTGCTGTTAGCTATAGACAGAGAGTTTGATGAAGGAAGTGAATACTTTTTAATATCTACAGACTCACCATTTCTAATCTTATTTATTAAACCTAGTACAACATTTATTTTATCGTTACTTATATCAGATTCTATTGAACCATGAGGGAATATCGTAGCATTATCTACTAGAGCTCCTAAAAGCTGATATCTATCTGTTTTATATGTATTTGAACGATTATCTTTCCCTAAAAAGGCATCTACTATTGCATCAACTATTTTTTCATAATCTTTCTCATACTTACGAAGTTTTAAGCCATTTAAAAAAGTATAAAATGACATATGAAAGACACTAGCTATATATAGTACTATTAAAGGCACTACAACCCACATAGCGATTGATAAAGATGGCAAAGCTGAACCAAACAGTTCTATGCTAACGCTATCTTGAGTAATATACGAGTAAACATACCAACCAATAAAAACCATTAGTATTAATGATGCTATCGTGTATCTTTTTATGTACATAAAAACTCCTTAACTAGATTTTTCTACTATCTCTCTACAATCAATACAGTATATCGCATGAGGTTTAACTTTTAGTCTTTGAAAACCTATTGGGTCTTCACACATCTCACATATACCATAGTCACCATTAGAAATTTTACCTAATGTAACATTTATTTCACTTAGTTCTTGTTGTTGTTGAAGTACAATAGCACTCTCAACCATAGAGCTGTTATCAACAGAGGCATGATCACCCTCATCGTTTAATTCTAATGAGTTAAGCTGTTCTAGCTCTGCATTAACACCAGAAATATTTTTATTTATTTGAACTTGTCTACTTTCTAAAATCTCTTTAAAATAACTTAATTCACTATCTTGCACGTATTATTTCCTCACTTATGATATGGGTGGTTACTAAGTATAGAAAAACCTCTATAAATCTGTTCTAGCAAAACTACTTTTGCTATTTTATGACTCATTGTTATTTTTCCTAAACTTATAACAGCATCACTACGTTTTAAAAAAGAATCCTCAAAACCGTATGCTCCACCTATTAAAAATTTCACCGCAATTTTACCATCTAATAGCTTACTAAACTCATAAGAATCGATTATTTTTCCATCAGGGTGTAAACACACAGTAAAACTTTTACTTATATGTGGTTCTAAAATCTTTGTATATGCCTTCTGGGAGGCATCAGGTGATATAGTGTGTGCTTTTGTTACATCTTTATTAAATAACTCAATATCTTCTACTTTTGCAAAACGAGATATCATTTTTGTTAACTCTTTATTAAGAGGATCATATGTTGAACGCTCTTTTTTAGCAATAGATACTATATCTATATTCACTAAAGTAGTCCACTTCCGATAACATTGTATCTTACATGTAAAAACTTATCATCTAGTTTTACACCACCGATAGCTCCAACAAAATGCTTAGACTTAGAAGCCACTTCATCAAGTTTATCACCAACAATTGAATTTACATCTGTTTTGGTACTAGTATCCCTAAAAGCACCTAAACCTATGTAGTTTAAGTCCATCTCATTAGCTTGAAGTACTTCTTCTTCATTATGAGTTGAAATTCCTAAAATTTTATCAGAATTAACAACATTTCTTAGTATTTTTACTGCTTTGAATATATCTTCATCAATACGTCTTAAATCATCTTGACCCAAATGAACACCATCGCAAAACTCTACAAGTTCATATCTGTCATTTACAATTAGAAAGCCATCATATATTTTTCTAATTCTTATTAGTTGTTGCTTTATAAAAGAGATATCAGCATCTTTATTTCTATACTGAAGAATCTCTGCATTATGACTCTTAGCTATTTCTACAAACTTCTCTATAGAAACACCTTCCCTATCTAGAAGATCTTGGTCACAGAGTGCGTAAAGACGCATTATGCAACTTTAAAGAGTGTTAAAAGGTCTGATAGTGTATTTTTTAAGTCATTTCTATTTACAATCATATCAATAGAACCTTTTTCAAGCAAAAACTCTGCTCTTTGGAAACCATCAGGTAGAGCTGAACCAATAGTCTGCTCGATTACCCTAGCTCCTGCAAACCCTACAAGTGCTCCAGGTTCAGCGATGATAATATCTCCTAGTGTAGCAAAAGATGCACTTACACCACCCATCGTTGGATCTGTTAATACTGATATGTATGGCAGATTATTTTTTGCAAGCTTAGCTAGTGCTGCAGATGTTTTACTCATCTGTAAAAGGGAAAAAGTACTCTCTTGCATCCTAGCTCCACCAGAAGCACTCAAAATTACAACACCTTGTTTCTTTTCAATAGCACGAGTAACTGCACGTACAATCTTTTCACCTTCTACGGATCCTAAAGAACCACCCATAAAAGCAAAATCAAAAATTACAACTTGTGCAGCGATACCATTCATTGTCATTTCACCAGCTACAACTGAAGATGTTTTCCCAGTTTTTTTAGTAGCTTCTTCAACTCTTACTTTATAAGATTTTTTATCTACAAAGTTGAGAGGGTCAACAGGTTTTAAAGTTGAGTCATATTCAACAAAGCTACCTTCATCAGCTAAAAGTTCTATACGCTCTTTTACACCAATACGAATATGGTATCCACACTTTGGACAAACATGTTTTTGGTTTTCAACTTCTTTGTAGTACATAAGAGATTGGCAAGATTTACACTTTACCCAATGAGATGATGCTTCGTTTTTTACAGGTTGTTTTTTTTCAGAATTAAAAGAGAAAATGCTTAGTAGGTTCAAAAAATATCCTTAATATTATATAAGCGATATTATATCTAATTTTATTATATTAAGAAAATATCTACATGCAGATAAGTTACATGTAGAATAACTTCTTTACTATTCCCCTCTTTTACTTGCTTCTAATGTAGGTCTAGCACCTCTAGGAATTATCATCCATATTTTTCTAACTTCACTTCTAAAACTATGTAAAATATCTTGTGCTTTTTGACTTCCAGTTTTTTCAACAAAGTCTTTAAGAAGATTTTTAAGCTCGAACATATCTGCATCAAACTCATCATTATCAATTCTAATAGCTTCTACAAGTTCCGTATTAATCTTTTCGTAGAATGTTCTGTCTTCATCATAAACAAATGCTTTACCACCAGTCATACCAGCACCAAAGTTATCACCTGTTTTACCTAAGATAACAACTGTTCCACCTGTCATGTATTCACATGGATGATCCCCAGTACCTTCTACAATAGTAGTAGCACCAGAGTTTCTTACAGCAAATCTCTCGCCAACTTGACCATTGATGTAAAGAGAACCACCAGTTGCACCATAAAGACAAGTATTTCCACCAAGTGCAAACTCTTGTCCACTATTTTCTGCAGTAATTACAATGTTCCCACCGTTCATACCTTTACCAATGTAGTCATTACCTGCACCATTGATATTAATATTGATACCCTTAGACATGAATGCACCAAGTGATTGACCTGCTACACCTTTCATATTTAATGTAATTGTATTATCAGGTAAGCCATCATTTCCATATCTCTTAGCTATCTCACCTGAGATTCTTGTAGCGAAACTTCTATTTAAGTTAGAGATATTTTTTTCTAATACAATTGGATTCTCAGGATTTTCAATTGTAGGAAGTAACTCTTCGATAAGCTCTTTTTCATACTCGTTTTGATCGTATGGTTCATTAAATGGTACTTGACAAGTATTTACACCCTCAATTCTATATAGAAGAGATTCAAAATCAAACTTCTTAGCAAAATCATCATCTATAACTTTAAGAAGATGATTTTGACCAACCAGTTCTTCTAAAGATTTATATCCAAGTGATGCAAGAATCTCTCTTACATCTTCTGCTAATAGTGTAAAGTAGTTAACAACTTTCTCAACATTACCATTAAATTTTTCTCTTAATTTTTCATCTTGTGTAGCAACACCAACAGCACATGTATTTAGGTGACATACTCTAAGCATAATACAACCAACAATTACAAGTGCCCCTGTACCAAATGCATACTCTTCAGCACCAAAAATAGCAGCTTTAACAACATCCAGACCAGTTTTTAAACCACCATCCGTTTCAAGTGTAACTTGTCCTCTTAGGTTATTTACTTTAAGAGCATTGTGCGCTTCAATCAGTCCAAGCTCCCACGGATTACCAGCAAATCTTACTGAACCAATAGGCGCCGCACCTGTTCCACCATCTCCACCAGAGATAATAATTTTGTCTGCGTATGCTTTAGCAACACCAGAAGCAATTGTTCCAACACCTGCAGAAGACACAAGTTTAACTGCAACTTTTGCTTTAGGATTAGCTTGTTTAAGATCATAAATCAGTTGAGCTAAATCCTCAATTGAATATATATCATGATGCGGTGGAGGTGAAATTAGCGTAACACCAGGTTTAGTAAATCTAAGTGTTGCAATAAGCGGAGAAACCTTTGATCCTGGTAACTGTCCACCTTCACCAGGTTTAGCCCCTTGAGCAACCTTGATTTGTAATTCCTCAGCAGATTGTAAATACTCTGGTGTCACACCAAATCTACCAGATGCGATTTGTTTAATCTTAGAGTTTCTATTACTTGTAAGTCTCTCTTTTGCTTCACCACCCTCACCTGAGTTTGATTTAGCACCTATTTGGTTCATAGCCGCTGCTAAAGTTTCATGAGCTTCTTGTGAAATAGAGCCCATAGACATAGCTGCTGTTGAGAACCTTTTAAAGATTTCTGATATAGGCTCGACTTCATCAACTGAAATCGCTTGTTTATCACTTTTAAGTTCAAAGAAATCTCTAATAAATTTCTTATCTCTTCCATCAACTAGTTCTTTGAGTTTATTCCAATCCTCTTTTTTACCAGATGCTCCAGCATCTTGAATTGCAGCGATTGTTGGACGAGAAAGATCATGAAACTCTTCACCTTTTCTGTACTTATAGTATCCACCTTTGTACAATACTTTATCTTTACCTTCAAACTCATTTGTAAATGCTCTTTTATGATTAGAGTTTAATCTCTCATCAATATCCAAGTATGTAAGACCAGCTAATAATGAGATACTTCCATCGAAACAATCACTTGCAATCTCATCACTTAAACCTATCACATCAAAAAGGCGAGAATTTTTATACGACGAAATAGTTGAAATTCCCATTTTAGACATAATTTTTGAAAGACCTGCTCCCATAGCACGTCTAAATCTTCTAAGGTTATGAGGCATATCATCTGCATACTCTGTACCTTCAGCAATTTGTTCAACTGTGTAGTAAAGTAAATAAGGAAATACTGCTGCTGCTCCATAAGCTATCATACAAGCTGCTGAGTGTGGATCAAATACTTCACCAGTTGATGCAACAATACTTACAAGGTGTCTCAATTTTGCATCTAAGAGTCTTTGACTAGCACAACCAATAACCATTAGCATTGGGATTACTTTATTATTTTCATCTAGTTCTTTATCATCAAAGATAATGGTTCTCATACCATTGACTCTTACATCTACTATAATTTTTTCAATTAAAGCGTCTAAAGAGCCTTTTAAATCAGTAGTATATGTCGTTGAATATTTACCAACTTTATATGCTGGATCATACTTTGAAGAGCTTTCATCACCAAACTCTTGTAATATAAGAAATTTTTCTTTTGACATAATAGGAAGTACTGTTTTAAGTCTCTTTCCATGTTCTGCATCATCTGCAAGAATATTTCTTTTTTCTCCAAAACCAGTATTTAAACTCATTACAGTTTTTTCTCTAATTGAGTCAATTGGAGGGTTTGTTACTTGCGCAAATTTTTGTTTAAAATAGTCCGTAAAGTTTCTTTGCTCATTCGAGAAAGCTGCAATTGGTGTATCATCACCCATTGCTCCTGTTGTCTCTTTACCTTCTTTTAACATTGGTCCTATTACTTGTTTGTTTAACTCTTGAGTGTAGTTGAAATAGCGCTGTTTTGCTTCCATCTCACTCTCTTCAAACTCACAATCTTCAAAGTCAGCTGTAATAGCATGTTCTTGAAGATAAGACATATTTTCAGATAGCCATTTATCATAATTGTGCATACTTTTAAGATGCTCGTTGATATCTTCATTTTTAAGTACTTTTCCATACTTAAGATCGATTCCAATCATTTCTCCAGATTGTAGACGTCCACGCTCAGCAATTTCTTCTTCAGGTAATTCAAGTACACCGTATTCAGATGAGATAAGCATTCTATTGTCAGTTGTACGAATATATTTAGATGGTCTTAACCCATTTCTATCGATTACACATCCAATATATCTTCCATTAGTCATACTAACTGCTGCAGGTCCATCCCATGGTTCAAAACAAGCACTTGCATACTCATAAAAAGCTCTAAGTTTTGAATCCATCGCATGGTCGTTATGCCAAGGTGCAGGGATAAGAGAACGAGCTGCTTTGAAAAAGTCTACTCCATTTACATGTAAAAATTCCATAAAGTTATCCAAACTAGCTGAATCACTCATTCCATCTTGAATAACATCTGTTAGTTTTGCCATCTCTTCATCTGAAAATATACCAGATTCAACAGCTGCCATTTTCGATTTTACATTGAAACGGTTTGCTGTAACAGAATTAATTTCACCATTATGGGCAATAGTTCTAAATGGTTGTGCAAGTTTCCACTGTGGTAAAGTATTTGTAGAGAATCTTTGGTGAAACAGACAAAAAGATATTTTAAAATCTTCTGATGCCAAATCCGTGTAAAACTCTTTGATATGCGTTGGCATAACAAGACCTTTGTATGATACTACAACTGTTGAGAATGATGGGATATAAAATGTTGGGTCATCTTTAAGCGCCGTTTCTATCTCTTTTCGTGAAAGGTACACAAGTGCATCGAGTCTTTCAGTAGCAACTGGAGAATTTGGTACTACAAAAAGTTGTTTGATCATTGGAAGCATCTCTAATGCTTGAGCACCTAGTGCATCAGTATTTACAGGTACTTCTCTTGTATAAATAATTTTAAGATCATTGTTATTACATATAGATTCCATAACCTCGAAATCACTTTCGTTGTTTGAAAAGACCATTGCAACAGCATATTCTTCAGGAACATTTATTCCATTTTTTGAAAGTTCTTTTTCAAAAAATGATTTTGGCATAGAAAGTAATAGACCTGATCCATCTCCTGTTTTACCATCTGCTGCTACTGCACCTCTATGCATCATTCTTGACAATGAAGTTACTGCATCCTCTAAGTTTTTATGTGTAGGTTTATTGTCAATTGACGCTAATAGTCCAAATCCACAATTGTCTTTAAAAGAAGTTAATAAATCTAAATTACATCCCATTGTATTCCTTCTTAATTTTTATAGATAATTATTTTTACAATCTATAATATTATAATTGTCGAAGGGTATCTAAAATAGCATTAAAAAAAGGTTAATTAGGTATACTACCGGCATGCAAGGCTACATCATAAATCTTAACAGAGTTAAAGAAGAAGATTTAATAGTTACAATTCTAACTCGAAAAAATTTACTAACCCTTTATAGGTTTTACGGTGCAAGGCACGGTACTATAAATATAGGATTCAAGCTAGATTTTGAAATAGAAGAATCCTCAAAATCAACCATTTCAAGACTAAAAGATGTAATACATATTGGATATAAATGGATTAACGATAATAAATCCCTTCGTTTATGGCAAGACTTTTTATATCTATTTCACAAGCACTTACAAGAGACTATAGAGCTTGACTCGTTCTATTTTGATATGTTAGAAGAGGCCTCACTACAATGGGATAAACAAAATCCAAAACGAGTTGCAATAGAAGGATATGTAAAATTATTGGAGCATGAAGGAAGGCTACATGTAGAACCAGAATGTTTCTTATGCTCAAAGACAATAGAAGGGGATATTTCTCTTATCAGAGCGTATTTACCAACTCATAACGAATGTACTCATACACTAGCCATAAGTCAAAAAGGTCTCGAGGAACTATATCAAAATAAATCTACTCTATTTTTAAGTGATAAAGAGGTAGATAGGCTTTGGTATGTTCTCCTAGAAGGTTTATAAAACTTCTAGGACTTCTTCGCTACTAAAGATGCCACTTTAATTCTCTCACCTCTTAAGTTTGTATCTATTCTTTCTTCATAATAAATAATATCTAACCCTATAAAAGAGTGCAGAAGCTCATTTTTTCTTAAAAGGTAGTCAAGGTTTGTTGTTGGAAGGTTAAAGTCTCCATGAGCAACTATGAATGTTTCAAAGACAATTACTCCACCCTCTTTTAATGAGTCTTTCATCTGAGATACTAGTCTACGATTTAAATAGTTTATATTGACTATCAAATCGTACTTATTAGGTGTTATATTGTAATTATCTAAATCAGTATCAATCTTATTTATAGTAGCACTGTTTTTAACTTTATCAAGAGCATAATCCGATATATCAATAGCATCTACATTAAATCCCAAGTCTGATAAATAGTGTGTATTTCTTCCTGTTCCACATGCTACATCTAAAGCGTCTCCAACATTTACATTTTCTATATACTTTTCAAGCAGTGAAGAAACTTCACTTGGCATAGGGTTTTCAACGTACCTTTTATTCCATCTTTCTCTATCTTCTAACATACTATAAACCTTTCATGTGTTTTATATACTGTTTTAATTCTTCTTCATTCTATTTATTAAAACTTTATTATACTGTTCTCTAACTCTAATAGCTACTTTTCTAAAGTGAAATGAGTCTAAACCTAAGTCTTCTACAAGACAACAAGCCTCCTCGATAGAATCTTTTGTTAAGATGCTTTTCAGGTTGACTGCAACTCTTATAACGTCAAGCGAGTCTATATAAGACGCTACCTTTGGACTAACTTCCATCTCAAAGTCTAGACCTTTAAGTATTTCCACATAGAGTGGTTCTAACTTCCAGTATTCAAATAGCATAGCAGTTAAATAGTATGTCGTAGTATCTAATAATGAGTGTTCAAATTCGGCAACATTTACAGCTTTTTGATAACCTGATGTGAACTCTTTGATATAGTTACTTTTCATGACTTCATTTGATAGAACTAACTTTCCAGATTCCATTATTAGGGCAAGAGGTGCCATTACTTGGGCATGTCTCATATCTATCTTAGAGTACCACTGCAACATTAGCGAGCTTTGAATATGACAAACATCATTAAATACTTTTCTATCTACTCCATATATACTTGTATCTGCTTTTAACTCCTCATCAATTGCGTACCTAAGAACTAGTCCATATATTTCATCAGTTCCAAAAAGAGTAACTGCTTGAGATATTGATGAAATTTTTCTAGAAAAACCATATATAGGGGCATTTGTTAGCTTAAGAATGTTTGCAGTTAATACTGCATCAGCTTCTATAACTTTAACAAGTTGAATAATGTCGATATTTTGATCTCCGACACTATATAACTGTTGTATCATATATGGAGTATTTGATAACGGTGGCAGTGATTTTAAATTTGTTATTATGTTCTTGAATGTCATTTAGTTCCTACTTGTCCCATCAATATAAGAGTCTCTAAGCTCTTTTGCAATAATTATAAATTCTTCAGCACTATAACCCATGTTTTCAACAATATAAGATGCTTTTTCAATTCCAGCATCTGATAGAATATCTTTCGCGTTGATAGCAGTTCGAATCACATTAAGTTCTTTTTCATAAGTTCTTTTTTTTGTTATGTCTTCTTCTATATAGTCGGTATCTTGTGAATCTAAATTTTTTAATATATATACATAATCTGGTTCCAAATTCCAATGTTCAAAAAGTAACGCTGTTAAATAGTAAGAAGTATGATTGATAATACTTATTTCATACTCTTGTATATTTTCACACTCATTATAACCTTTTCTAAACTCTCCAACATAATCACTATTTATAACCTCGGTAGCTAATACCAACTTACCAGACTCCATAATTAATGCTAATGGAGTTAAAAACTTTGCATCTTTTATGTTAATAGTAGAATACCATTTTTGCATTAATGCACTCTGTAGATGACATAAATCATTGAACTGATTCGTATTAAATCCATATATACTAGGATCTGCTTTTAGTTTTTCATTCATTGCATACTGAATTACAGACATGTATATTTTACTTGACCCACAAAGTGTTACTGCTTGAGATATAGATCCGATTTTATTTGAAAATGAATAGTATGGAGCATTGATCATCTTTAATATATTTGCAGCAAGCATAGCATCAGATTCTATAACTTTAACTAGTCTAGATATATTTAGATTTTCAAGTCCCCCTGCATAAAGTGTTTGTATTATATGTGCAGCATTTGAAAGTGGTGGCAGTGAATCAATATTTTTTACGATATTTTCAAAGCCCATTTAAATCTTCCTTTTATAGTATAATTATTTTGAAAATAATTATACCTATATTTATCTTCATTTGGAAAATAAAAAACTAATTATTTTTCAAACCACATATAACTTCTTTTAAGTCATCAGCTTTAATATTATTATGTATAGGTTCTCCAAAACCTACTCTAAACTCTCTCTTTTTGATGAAACTTTTTTTATTACTACCTTTATATCTTGCAAAAGTACTCCCAAATGCACCACTAATATAAAATGGAACTACTGTTGTATCTTTAGTATCTATATACTCATAGCCTCTCTGAAACTTTGATATTTCATTAGAGCTACTAATGCTACCTTCTGGAAATATAACAACTATTTCACCATTTTCTAATCTCCTTGATGCTTCAATAAAAGCATCTTTAGAAGCCCTTGACGATATAGGAATAATGTTGGCTTTTTTTAATACTGGATACAAAAATCTATTTTTATAAATATCTTTTTCCATCATAAAGTTGATTCTTCTTTCAATAGGAAGCTGTAGTATAAACCAATCTATCCAAGAGACATGGTTACCTACTAAAAGTACTGCTCTATCTTTTGGAATATTTTCTAAATCTATATAATGATATTTATGTCTGCTTTTGAGCACAAGTTCAATAATACTCCAGCAAAATAACACAAAGTAATTTGAAAATAGTTTTATACTAAGATATATAGATATAAACCCAACAATGTAAAATAAAATAGTAGCATTCGCTCCAAAGTAAGTAAATGCAGTAGTTAACATTAAAAATGAGAACATAAAAAGAGTCTGTATATAATTACTACCTGCTAATATAGTTCCCAGTTCATGATTAGAAGATAGAAGTTGAATCTTTGAATTTAATGGGACTATAATAAATCCAGAGAATATTCCAAAAAATATAAACTCAATACCCAGTATTTCAACCGAATTAGTAAGTGGAATCAAAAATACAATAAATGTAATACATATAGCCCCAAAAACACTTAAACCCACCTTGATATAATACCTGGAAAGCTTAGCGGCAACAATTGAACCAAGAACTATTCCTATGACTGATAATGACATTAATCCTTGAACTACCATAACATTAGTTATACCTAGTTCACTTTTAGCATACTCTCCAAAAATAGCTAATATTACCTGCGAAATCGACCAAAATAAGCCCAGAGATATTACAGCGTTGAACACCTCTGTATTGCCCTTTACATGCAATAGGTTTTGTTTTAAATAATCACCACTAAAGTATTTTTTAAAATCAAATACTTTGCTACTACTTTGAATCATTTTATTTGGTAATTTTGATGCTAAAATAGCTTCAATAATAGAACCTAAAACTAATAACCATCCAAGTGGCGCTATTGTTTTTATTATATCTTCTTGAGTGGTAAAAATATCTCCAATCATAATCTCAAATAACATACTATAAAATATAATACCTAATAATATTGCAGATGTAGTGACAGCTTGAATCGAAGCATTTCCATATGATATACGACTCTCACCAAGTAACTCTTTTATATACCCATATTTTGAAGGACTGTATATTGCACTCTGCATAGCTAGTAAAAATGTCAATCCAAAAGCAGTGTAAAAACATCCTTCATAGTATGAATATGTTATTAAAAGTGTTATAAGTATTGCAAAGAATGAAGAATATTTCATAATGATGTTTTTGGCGAATCTGTCAGCTAAAAAACCAGATGGAGAAAACATTAGTATAAAGGGTAAAAGTATAAGTGAATTTACTATGGCAGTTAGAAGTATCTGCTCTTGTGCATCATAGACCTTAAAGATTGTATTTTGAATGATTATCTTATGACCTAAGTCTGTAAATGCATTTAAAAATACTACTAAAAGATAGTTAATCATGTAAGTTACTCGCTTATGTTAGCTAGTGTGGTACTCCAGAGTTCATATTCACCTCTCTCTTCTGCAATAAACTCCAAAAGTGGTTCTATTGCCTCTCTTAAATCCTCTTCTAAAAGACTATGATTCTTTGTTAGTGCAACACCATATTCAAGCTCATCACTACTTATATCGTCTTTGAACTCAAACCCACACTCTAGTGCATTTTCAACAAACCTACTCTTTTGTGTTGAAGTATCAAATGAAGCATAATGCTCTACCTCTCTAGGTATTGAACTATCATCACCCTCTTCTTTCATAAGTTCTACAATCTGAGCGGACTGAATTAAAGATAATTCTAAATCTGTTGGAAAAATATTATGATCAAAAAATCCCCATTCTTTATCTCTCGCATTATTTGTATCAAAGGTATAACCAGAGGATTTTAATATTTTGGATGTTATTGCATCTAACTGCTTAGTATTATTGGCATAAAAATATAGTTCACTCCAGTCTCCTACTATACGGTTTCCAACATATGAAGCTCTATTTTCATACTCTAAAGCGATAATAAGTGACTCTTTTGTCTCAAAAAACTCATCAAGAGAATCTTCTGATTTATCTGAGACATCATATTTAATAAATACACTATAAATCCAAGGATTATTTTCTTGATTCTCTTTAGCATCAAGATAAACTTCTATATTTACTAACTGACCATCTTCATTTCTATTAAATTTTTCTCTCATATTTCACTTCATTTTTTTTGTCACATTATAACTTACTTAACTAAAAAATGCATCAGTTATTACGAGTAGATTAACTAAATGATAATGATTATTATTTTAACTTTCATTTAAGAAAAAAATCGTAGAATTCGCTCATCAAATGATTGTGATAATAAATATCATAATCAACAACAAACAAGGAATTTATATGAAATCAATTAATAACAAACTTATAGCTGGTGCGACTGCAGCACTTCTTGCATCTACAAGTTCTTATGCTGATAACACCTCGGATATCGCTTTACTTAAGAAGCAAATCGCTCAACTTATGCAACAACTTGAGAATCAATCAAAGCAAACACAAGCTCTTGAGACTAAATCAAATCAATTAGAATTAAAGTCTATTGCACTTGAAGAACAATCACAAGCTTTAATTGATGAGACTAGTGATTTAAAAACTGGTTTTAACTATACTAAAGTTGATACAACTAAATCATATAGTGGTATGGGTGCAGCTGCATCTAAAGTATACTATTCTAAATCACCTCTTAGTATAGGTGGTTATGCAAAAGTAGATTACTATCACCAATCAAAAGAGGGTGTGAACGATGTTGATAATATAGATGTATATAGATTCATTCCATATATCGGATATAAGTTTACAGATAATATCATCATGAATGCTGAAATAGAGTTTGAGCATGGTGGTATTAAAGATGGTGCAGCAGGTGATGGCTATGTTATCATGGAGTTTTTATACTTAGACTTCTTGTTTAACAAAAACTTTAACCTAAGAGTTGGTAATCAACTTATGCCAATGGGTCTTCTAAATCAGAAGCATGAGCCTACACTATTTACAACTGTTCAAAGACCTAATACATCTAAAAAACTAATCCCGTCTACATGGCATGAAAATGGTGTTATGGCGTATGGTAAAATCACAGACGATTTAGCATATCAAGTTGGTGCATTCTCTGGTCTACAACTTAGTAAGGGTGCTGGAGAAGGAAACGATTGGCTAAGAGACAGTCGTCTTGGCTCGTTTAGAGCTGATAGTGCTGGTGGTGAGAGATTAGGACTAGCTCTATCTGGTAGACTTGACTATACTGGTATCAACGGTCTTTTACTTGGTGCTTCTACATATGTAGACTCAAATGTAATTATGGGTGATGTTCATTTTGACTATAGTCAAGATGCATTTAGAACTTATGGTGTTTACACTATGACAGATAGAACAGATACCGTAACTGGAGAACCTGAAAGAGCACAAGGTGGTTTTGTAAACTTTAGTTACGATATGAGATCAATGATTTCAGGGTTTGATAAAAAACTTCCAGTGTTTTTCCAGTATGAAACTGTATCCGCACAAGACAAAGTTACAAACGGTGCTTCTGTAGACTCTACAGATACAGCTACTATAGGTATTAACTTCTTCCCTCACGAGCAGATTGTACTTAAGGCTGACTACGCTATGACAAAAGATAACTCTAAAGCTTCTAGTCAAGATGAAACAAATATCTTTAGTTTATCTATGGGTTTTGTATTTTAGAAACTACTACACTACAACCGTCTAATTATTTTAGAGTTTCATTTCTTAAAAGTTATGAAACTCTATCATTTACAAGTAATACTCTATTGACAATCAAAGTAATATTATATAAAATCAGCAAAAAAATGAAAAAGCATTAAAAATGAAAAAAACTCTTCTATTTACTATTTTACTCATATCAACTAGTTTACATGCAAAACTACTTATTTCTCCATATGATGCTATGTACGCAAGTTACGGTAAATCAATCACAATAACAAAGAAAAATATTCTCCTAAACAAAACAAAAGCCAAAAATGTGAGTCAAAGCGCAAAGGCAAAACTTACTAGTAAAATATTTAGAGTCTTTACAGCAAAGATAGATGATGAAGTAGTTGGTTATGGTATCTTAATTAGTAAGGTTATGAGAACTAAAAGCGCTGTTGTTCTTTATTTGGTTTCAAAAGACTCTCTTCTAAAATCTATTGAAATAATATCTTTTAATGAACCTCCTGAGTATATTCCATCAAATACTTGGTCAAAACAGTTTGAAAACCTTCCAGTAGACACAAGACTAGTCCTTACTCAAAATATACCTAAGATAACAGGAGCTACACTTAGTGCTAGAGCTATTGTTGATGGTTCGAGAATAGCTTTGGCATTTTATGAAGAGATATTAAAAGGTAAATAATGAAATTTACACTCATTAAAGATATCAAAAAAGATAGTGAAATGAGTATAATCCTTAGGGGTTTACTTATGTTTATTCTTTTATATCTTATTGCTGATATTTTTGTCATGAGCTCTAACTTTGGTATAACTTCTCACACTCTAAATACTACTCTATTTGGAGATGAAGATGAGTACATAGATCCAATAGGATCATCAGCATTCTTAGAATTTTGGCATACTCAAATATTTTTTATAATGATGGTTTTACTAACGTTAAACTCTATTTTTATACGATTAGCAAAAGAGTACAAAATACTCATCACAAATATTGTTATGATGAGTGCCATACTTTCTCTTGTATGCTTACCCTTATCATTTTACTTCTCAGCTGTTTTTGTTGATTTATATATAGTTTCTTATTTCACATGGCATATTACAGCACTCTATATGGTTGCTGATTCTCTATGGAGATTAAATGCAAAGAGCGTATAGTCTAGCAGTTTTTTATTATCTTCTTTTTTCAATACTCTTAGTAATGAGTGCTGTACTTATTTTTGAGACTAAGATAGGTTTTAGTATAAATGGTATTTTAGATTATTATCTGGGCAATGAAGAAAAGTATATCTTAAAACAAAGCTTTGAATCTATTTTAAAGATAAACCTACCCCACCTCTTTTCATTTGCAGCATTAGCTATGGTTCTTTTACACTTTCTAGTTTTTACAAAGCATAGATTTTCAAAAAGAAATACAATATTAATCTATGCTACATTTATCACAGCATTTTTAGAGATATTTACACCCATGTTTATTATTAATGGATTTGAGTTTTTTGCTTATTTAAAATTACTATCTTTTTTTCTCTTTCTATCTCTTGTATTATATATATCTTGGTTACTCTTCATTTCTATAATTAACGAATAAGTTTTTTGTATACTTAGATATATTATCACTTACAACTAATCTTTTATCACTTTGAAGTACTATATATCCTACTCCAATCGATTCTAAAAACTCATAAGCTTTTTGTGTAGGCATCACAGAAGTCGCAGTAGCGTAAGCATCAAGAGCACTATTTGATATATCAGATATTAGAGTAATAGATATAAAGTTCTCTTGTGACTTTTTTAAGAGTGGATTTATTAGATGATTGTTTTTCATTGACTCTACATATCTATTATAATTTCCACTAGTTGTTACACCTAAGTCATCATTCTTTGTATCAAAACTAACTAGACTATTTTTGCCAAATGGGTTTTCTACATGTAACTTACATGTAGAAAGACATCTGATGTCTCCGCTAGCCATAATAGTGGCGTCATTGACACCTACTTTTTTAAAATACTCTGAGACTTTATCAACTGCAAAACCCTTACCCATACCACCTAAGTCAACCTGCATTCCATACTCCATACAAGCTTTACGAGTATCTACATGTAGACCATCTAGTTTTACTGTAGCATTATCCAGTTCACTTGAACTTGGAACTCGTTCTGCTTCACCGAACCTATAGAGTTTTTTAGTAATAGAACCAATACTGATATCGAAATAACCATCTGTTTGTTTGTAGTAATCTTGACTAAGTTTTAGAGCTTCATAACTATAGCTATCTAACTTAAATGTAAATAGATTTTTATTTAAGTCATATATAACTGAGTTCTTATTATAAGAGGATATAGAGCGATCAACATCTTTCATTATGTTAAAAGCATTTTCAATGTAGGATTTATCTTTTTCTTGTGTGTAAATTGTAATAAATGTGGACATTATTATTTGCGTTCTAGAAACTACTTTAGCTTCTACTAATAGAGCTAAAGAGAAGAAGATGAGTAAAAACTTCATCATATATTTAGATATCTATAATCTCATTTATTTCTAAACCAAAACCACTAAGACCAACAAGTTCAGTAGGTTTCATAGATGTAATTAGGTTCATCTTAGAGACTCCAAGAGACTTGAGTATTTGTGCCCCAGTACCAATCTCTTTCATATGTGCATTATCTTGATGGTTTGTCTTATTTATAAATACTAACACACCGCTATTTTGTTTGAGAAATTCTATAGAAGATACAAGATTATTATATTTATTTTGATTTAGTAAAAGCTCGATATCTGGAACAACATTATGTACTCTTACATTCGCTGTAGCTCCAGCACTATGAAATACAATCGCTGTATGTTCTACCTTGTCGTGATCAGTAAATGTATACTGTTTTACTTTTACACCGAAAAATTCTATCTCTTCTACATTTGTTTCATTAACGAGTCTTTCATTAGCTAACCTATACTCAACTATATCTGAGATAAAAACAGTTTTTAAATTGTGTTCTTCTCCAAAAATATCTAAGTCATCACGTCTTGCCATAGTTCCATCTGCTTTTATGATTTCACATATAACAGATGACTCACTAAGACCTGCTAAGCGACATAAATCTACAGAACCTTCTGTATGACCAGTACGAACTAGTGTTCCACCATCTTTCGCAATAAGAGGAAAGATATGACCAGGTTTAACTAACTCATCTGCATGAGAGATAGGGTTAGCTAAAATCTTAATAGTATCATCTCTTTCACCAGCGGATATACCAGTTAGAGCATTCTTAGCATCAACAGAAACTGTAAACGCAGTCTCGTATGAAGATGTGTTTGAACTTATCATTGGATTTAGTTCAAGCCTTGTAGCTATAGAATTACTTAGTGCAACACATATTAAACCTCTTGCATGCGTAGCCATGAAATTTACATGTTCAGGAGTAGAGAAAGCTGATGCATAAACTAAATCACCTTCATTCTCTCTATCTTCATCATCACACATGATGACCATTTTTCCCTTTTTAATCTCGTCAATTGCTTCTAATACTCTCTCAATGGGTGTCATATTTTCTTCTTTATTTTAATTAAAAGAAGTATATATAAAATTTGCTAAAAAAATCCTTGACAAAATAACCTTATTTACATATAATTTCGCTCCAACAAACATGGTAAACAAGTTTGTTAAACACCGCGGAATAGAGCAGTTCGGTAGCTCGTCGGGCTCATAACCCGAAGGTCGCAAGTTCAAATCTTGCTTCCGCAACCAATTAAAACTCTCATTTTTTATTTTTCAGATACGCATAAGTTTTTATTCGATAGAATTTCGCATCATTTTTAATGATAACTTCGATGATGGGGTATCGCCAAGCGGTAAGGCATCAGCTTTTGGTGCTGACATTCGGGGGTTCGAATCCCTCTACCCCATCCACCTCATAATTAAATCATCAAAATTTTTCAGGCCTGTGAATACCATAACCTTGCCCATAGTCAACACCGATTTCAATTAAAACTTCTCTAATCTCTTTGCTCTCGACAAATTCAGCTATTGTTCTAGCACCAAGTTTATGTGCTATATCATTCATGGCTTCCACTATAGACCTATCAATAAGGTTAGTAACTATGTTAGTTACAAAGTATCCATCTATTTTAACAAAGTCAACCGGCATATTTTTAAGATAAGTAAATGAACTAAAACCTGTTCCAAAATCATCTAAAGCTAGTTTACAACCCATTCTTTTTATATTATCAAAAAAACTTTTTGCATCTTCAAAATTCGAGATTGCGGCAGTTTCTGTAATTTCAAAACAAATATTATTCGGATCTATACTATATTTTTCAATACAAGAAAGTATATGACTATATAAATCATCACTTCCTAAGGTATGTCCAGACAAGTTAATAGCTATCTTATAATTATTATCACTACCTGATATCTCTTGTAACTTTTTCAATGAATTATCTATAACCCAAAAATCAATGGCTACCATTTTATAGTATCTCTCAGCAGCAGGTATAAACTTATTTGGTAATACTAATTCATCATTTTTTCTGAGTCTAAGTAGTATCTCATGATGAGGGGACAAACCTTCACGTAAAGGTTCTATAGATTGCTGGTATAATACAAATTGATTATTTTCAAGTGCTGTATCAATTTCTCCAGCCCAGTTAATTTCATTCCTAAGTTCGTTTAACTGAATAATATCTTTTTCATATACTTGTATCGTATTACGACCATTTTCTTTTGCAGCATAACAAGCAACATCGACATCACTAAGTACTGATGTCGTAGACTCACTATCCTTATCCACTTCTAATACACCTATACTGATTCCAATTTTAAAATATTTTTCATTCCATACAAAGTTAAAATCTTTTACTGCTGCATTAATTGACTTTGCTATTTCTAATGCTCTATCCTGTGGACAATTATCAAGTAAAATACAGAACTCGTCCCCACCAACACGAGCAAGTGTATCACGTTCCCTTAACATAAGAAGTAGCTTACTTGATAATTGTTTTAAGAGTTCATCTCCAGCTAAGTGTCCGCATGTGTCATTAATTATTTTAAAATAATCTAGATCCATAAATAGAATTGCATGTGTGATATTATTTGCTTTTGAAGACTTCAATGCATTATTTAACCGTCTTTCAAACTCTATTCGATTGACTAAACCTGTTAAACAATCATGAAAAGCCAAATACTCTATTTTAGCATCTGCAATTTTTTTATCTCGTCTTAATCCCTTTTCATATAGTTCTCGTTCTATAGCTGGTACCAGTCTAGAAGTGTCATCTTTCATAATGAAATCTTTCGCACCACTTCTCATAGCTTCAACTGCAATTTTTGGATCAATATTTCCTGATAATATTAATAGAGGTATATCTTTACCAAAGTCATTTAGAAGTTTAATGGCTTTATTAGAACTAAAACTAGGTAATGTATGGTCAGTAATGATAATATCCCAAGATTCTCTATTAAGTGCTTCTCTCATCTCATTTTCAGTTTCTACACGTGTATAGATAGGATCATAATAATTCTGTTTAAGATTTCTAATCAGTAGAAATGTATCATCTTCTGAGTCTTCAATAATTAGTACCTTAATTGACCTTAGCTTTATTTCATCCATTTATTTAAACCTTAGCTGCTTTATTTATAGCCATCCAATAAACTCCTAACTGATTTACAACCTCAGTAAACTCAGTAAAGTCCACGGGTTTCCTTATAAAACTGTTTGCGCCAACATCATAACTTTTTGTAATATCATCTTCTTGTTCAGAAGTAGTGAGCATAACTACAGGTATATGTTTTGATACTTCTTCACTTCTTATATGCTTTAAAACATCTATACCATTCATCTTAGGTAGATTAAGGTCTAATAATATAAGCTGTGGTTTATCATTAATATCTCTACTACTATATTCACCTTTGCAAAAGATATAATCAATGGCTTCTGCACCATCTCTGACTATATCAATTTTATTTGCTAAATTATTCTTTTTCAAAGCTCTTATAGTTAAAGCTTCATCATCAGCATTATCTTCAACCAATAATATTATTTTGTTATTCATTAGAACATCCTTTTTTTAAATTATATTTTATTCCATAAATTAAAGTATATAGTAGTGCCTTCATTCTCTATTGAATCAATCCAAATCGATCCTCCATGACGTTCTATCATTCTCTTTACAGAAGCTAAACCTATACCTGTTCCTTCATAATCATCAGACTTATGTAATCGTTGAAATGGTTTAAATAGTTTATCAACATACTGTATATCAAAACCCACACCATTATCTTTAACCTCATATGTATCGATACCATCTACTATTGTTTTAGTCAAACTTATAATAATATGACTTTTTTTGGAACTATACTTAAGTGCATTACCAAATAGGTTCTCAAGAATCAATTTAAAAAGTTGATAGTCTCCTTCTATAGATAGACCTTCTTGTATATCTATATCCACATTTTCTATATTATTTGTTTCAATTAAGTTATTCAATACATCATTAGCAAGTGCTGTAAGATTAAGTTCTTTAACCATGATATCGCGATTAGAAAGACGAGCTAACTCTAAGATATCATCTATTAAATGTGACATTCTCTTAGTTGAAGCAACTATTCTATTCAGGAATCCAAGCTCTTCTTCGTTTAACTTATCTTTACAGTCCATCTCAAGTATTTGACTAAAACTAGTAATAGAGCGTAAAGGCGAACGCAAATCATGTGCCAGTGTATAACTATAAGATTCTAAGTCTTTATTTGTCGACTCTAAGTTACGTCTATGCTTTTCTATTTCCTGAGCTGATTTTTGTACTTCTACAGCAAGAATTCCTAACTCATCACTTCTCTTTATATCAAGTTCTAAATCGTCTAAACTACCACCGCTAGCAATAACTTTTACATATCTAACAAGCTTATCAATAGTCGTAATAATTCCATTTGAAAAAATCACTAAAAAAATAATAGAAACAATAGATATAATTGGAAGAACATTAAAAAATATAAATTTTCTTAAATAATTTATTTCCATAGTGAAATTATCAGCATTAGTTTTTACATATACCTCTAAATTCAAATTATTAATTTTAAGATTATCATGAACACTCCATAAAGATTTATTAGCTATATTACACTCATTTCTTGTAGAGTTAGTTATAAGTACTTTTCCATTTTCATCTGATATACATATAGTTTCATTAGATGTCATAAACATATTTATAATAGAGTCACTTAAGACTTTAAAATCAATGCTGAAACTCATAATACCCTGCTGTTTATTTGATGTAATAAATACTGGTACCCACCACGTCATACTGATTATATTACCATTGTCATATTCAAGAGTCTGTTCTATATCTTTATCTTTATCTTTTAAGTTTATTAATTTCATAATATTTTTATCATAAGATTTATCAGTTAAGTTTGATTTGATTTGATTTTTTTCTACTACAAAAACTTCGGATGCTTTTTCATTTATATAACTAATTTTAATAAGCTTATCGTCTATATTTAATATATTATAGAAATATAACTCAAGTTGGCGGATATCGTTTTTTAGAGCAGCTTTGTTCAATGTAAGTTTATGAAAACGCATACTACTAAACATTGGAAGACTTGTTTTGTCATAAAAACTTTTATTTAAATTAAAAAACTTTTGATTAATTTGTTCAATTTTATACTTACTATCTTTCTGGAAATTATCATGAACTTGATTGAGCATAATTGACTCCATACGATTAAATAGGAGATAAGACATAATAAACAGAAAAAATACCGTACCAAGTCCAAATACGATGATAAAATAGTATCTTAATGACATTCTACATTCCTAGTTTTTAGTTCTACTACTATAGTCCTTCTTTATTTCATTCAAAAGTTTTTCATAAAGATTTTTTCTAGGCATATGATCCCATAGAATCATTTTAGAGAAATAGTCTTGTTCATCTAGATGCAGAAATTTTATTTCATCTCTATTTAGTAAACCAAGTGTTTCAATATTTGATGGAGCCAAACCCGTTATTCTTGTCATGCTTTTTTGGATATTAGGCATTATTTGATGGTTTATATATTTATGAGCTAATACTTTATGTTTAGAGTCACTACGTATCATATAACTATCAAACATACCGACAGCACCCTCTTTTGGTATATTCATAGAAAAGTTTTTTCCTAGTTTTTTTAATCTAGCTGATGGATTATACCAGCTGTTGTAAGCTACAATTTTTCCATCTTTAATTAAATTTATTTCATCACCACCACCAGCATAATAATGTGCTTTTAATTTATTAAATTCCAAAAGCTTAGCTTTTACTTTTGATAGTTGAGACTTAGTTAAACTATATACATTTTTAAAACCAAGAGATAAAGCAGTTGTCCATATTATTGAAACATCATCCCACATTGCGACTTTACCTATATACTTTTTATCCCACAATACATTCCATGAAGTAGGCATAGACATTACATCTGCATCATACATTAATCCAGTGGGACCCCATGCCCATGGAACTGCATATACATTGCCATTAAATTGTCCCCATTTTGTGTATCTTAAACTTGGATGTAATGACTGGTATTCTGGTAGTAGGTTTAAATTTAAAGGACTAGCTAACTCCATATCATGAAGTATACTTATCCCTTCATTTGATATTATAAACAGATCATAATCAGCAGATGATTCAGAAGCTTCAACTATATCATTTAAATTACTTAATGGTTTGAATTCTATTTTAATATTAAATTCTTTTTCAAATGATTCATAACCGATAGTTTTAGATGGGTTATCAGGATCCGAGTAAACATCCCATCCCGCTATTTTAAGTGTTTCTTGCGCATTGATACTAGTTATAATGAGAAAAAGTATAATAAATAATTTCATAATATGTCCTTACTAAAATAAGTATTTATTATATATAATAACAGCTATTATTTAAATTAACATTAAAATATTATATACTTTATATTTAGTTTAGAAATTATTTGAAAGCATAAATGATGAATGACACAACAGACCTAACAACTCAGACCATTAGAATAGTTATATTATTAGTAATTGTAGGAATATTTTACTTTGTATTAAAATCTAAAAAAGATTAAATATATTTGGGGATTAAACTCTTTATCTTTTTGAATATTTTTTCAAAATCTGTTGAGTACACTCTAGTATCTGCAATAGAAGTTATAAAGTTTGTATCTCTATTCCATCGTGGAACAAGATGCATGTGAATGTGTTCAGCGATTCCTGCACCACCTGCACTACCAAGATTCATACCTATATTTACACCCTGAGCATTAAAACCATCTTTTAATAGTTTAACACCTTTTTGTGCTAAAGAGCTCATATGTAACCATACTTTTGGATCTAAATCTTCTAAGCTATCAGTATGCTTATGAGGAATTATCATAAAATGACCAGGAGTATATGGATACTTATTCATCACCAAAAAACAGTGTTCATCACGATACAGTACATGAAGTTCATCATCTTTAGTGTCATTTGTGCTTGCATGACAAAAAACACATCCCTCTACTTTGGACGTGATATACTCATCTCGCCATGGGGCATATAAAATATCTTTCATTAGCTTTTATAAGAACCTAAAAGGTTATTTAACTTAGTAGTCATACTAGATAAGTGATCAGATGCAGAAGCAATCTCTTCAACACTTTTTGTGTTTTCTGTTGATAAGTTATTAACAATAGCTACTTTATCTATCATATTTTGAATAGCCTCTCCATTACTGATATAACCAATAACCATCTTATCAACGTTTTCTACTGCATGTTCCATTATAGTAACACTACTAGATATCTCGCCCTGAACTTCATTGGCACTAGCAGATAATTTCTCTATCTCATCAGCATTTATAGATATCGCTCCACTAGCATCTGTAATGGATTGAACTATTACACTGATCGTTCCGTTAATTTCAGAAAGAGATTTTTGAGTTCTCTCAGCTAGTTTTCTAACTTCATCAGCAACAACAGCAAAACCACGTCCATGTTCACCAGCACGAGCTGCTTCGATTGCGGCATTAAGTGCAAGTAGGTTTGTCTGATCTGCAATATCACCAATCACTTCAAGTACTGCTTTAACCTCTCCTGCATCTTGGCTTAATTGTTGTAGTTTATCAGCCAATTCTGCTTCAGCTTGAGATCGTATACTAATTTCATCAGATAAAGAGCTAATTAATGAATTTGAGTTTGATAGTTTTGATTCAGCACCATCTAGCTCATCCTTAGTTTCTTTAGCATTATTTATAGAGTCTTCTAAAACACTTTGGAGGCTTTTACCCTGCGAGCTTACTTCCCCAACAATGACAGATTCTTCTTCTGCTTTTTGACCAATTTTTTGAGATGTTTTAGCTAGATCTTCTGATACTAAAGCATTTTCATTACTAGTATGCTTTGCTTGAACAATAGTGTCTTGGACTTTTTCTATAAATCCATTAATATGTTTGGATACTTCAGTAATTTCGTCATTTCCAACAATAGCAAGTCTTTGAGTCAAATCACCCTCACCAGCTGCTAGATCATGGGCTCTATGTTTTAGTTCATCTATAGGACGAACTAGTACAATATTTAAAAGAAATGCAGCAACAACAAGTGCTATAACAAAAATAATAATTGATGAAATAATCATTTGATTTCTAAAAGAATTTGGTCCGACCATCACTTCATCTTCACTTATTTCACTAATAATAGCCCAGCTTAAATCATCCCCAATTTTAATTGGTTTATATGCTGAAAAAAGTGTCTTAGAATCTTTTTCAATTAGTTTCACATCTTTCTTTCCAGATAAAGCCTCTTGTGCAGATATAGAATTTATAGAACCTTCTTCTGGATTTTTAAATGAGTTAACTATTGAATATGTATCTGGATTTAAAAAGCTATCGCTTCTCATAAGATTATCTTGTCCAACAAGATAATCTTCTTGAGACTCACCATATCCATCTCTAAACTTCATTATTTTATCAATAGATTTATCTGATATTTGAAATACTAGAACACCCTTTAAAAAGTCATTCATTAGGATTGGAGTACCTAAGAACATTGTTGGTTTTCCAGCACTAGGACCATATGGCTGCATATCAACAAAGGCTGGTTGCTCAGTATCTTTAACCTTTTTCCATACTTGACCAAGTGCAGAATCTTTTAAATCACCACTACTTAAATTAGCTCCAAAATCAGACTCTTTAGATTTAGAAAACATAACATGCCCATGCTCTGGACATATTATATATAGGTCATAATAACCATATTCCTCGGTATAATATTCAAAGAACTCATCATATTTATCCATAACATCATCAACATCCATATTGTCTACTGGATATGGATCAGTAGAATGAACGTCAAGCTCACGATGGAGCATTATAAGTTCAGAAAGAACCTTACTAACGTTTGCATTAAGTGCTAAAACATTTATATCAGATACACTATCCTTGAAAAAACCTTCAATTTGGTTAGCCTTCATCTCTCTAGCTGAAATAAGTGAGTTTTTACTTTTTTCTACAAGAACATCCTTGCTCTCTTTTGTAACTACTATTGTACTTACCAATGCCATAACAAGCATAGAAATAAAAATAAGCCCAAGTGTTTTTGCTTTTATTGTAATATTTTTAGCATTTAGCATTAAATCTCCATATTTATAATATATAAGCTTAATTTACATGCTTTGAACTTAAAGCTCTGTTAAAAAATACTACTCTCTTATAGAAAAGCGAAAACTAAATTAGGGAATACCATTACTAAGCCTAGTGCAAGTACTTGAAGTAATATAAAGGGGATTATGCCTTTATAAATTTCTACAGTTTTAATACTATCTCCAGCTGCTCCTTTTAAGAAGAAAAGGGAAAGTCCAAAGGGTGGTGTTAAAAATGAAGCCTGCAAGTTTAAAGCTATAAGAATAGCAAACCAAATAGGGTCAATTCCAAACGCGTCCATAACTGGAACTAATATTGGAACAATAATAAATGATATCTCTATAAAATCTATAAAAAAACCTAGTATAAAAATACTAAGCATTGCTATAGCTATAAATATCCATACATCACCGATATCTTCACTAAAAAACTCAAGTATTAAATCTGTTCCACCAAGTTCATTAAAGACTAAAGAGAAGGCCGTAGCACCTATTAGAATCATAAAAATCATACCTGTTAATTTTATAGTCTCTAACGAGGAATATTTTAAAGTATCAAAATTTAATGACTTGTTTAAAGAAGATAGTAGCAGTGCTCCAACAACACCAAAAGCAGCAGATTCAGTTGGTGAAGCAATTCCTGCAAATATACTTCCTAAAACACTTATCATTAAAAGCATTGGAGGAATGATAGAAAGAAATGCTTCCTTTAGACTAACAGTAGTGATATTTTCACTAATTGGAGCTACGCTTGGTGAATAGTAAGATCGTATTAAAATATATGCTATGTACAATCCAACAAGTACTAAACCAGGTAAAAGTGCACCCATAAATAGTTCACCAACACTCACACTCATAACATCACCAAGTATTATAAGAATAATAGATGGAGGGATAATCTGGCCTAAGGTTCCTGAAGCTGCAACTGTACCAGACGCTAAACCTTTATTGTAACCAGCTTTTAACATAAGAGGAAGTGCTATAACGCTCATCATTACAACTGATGCTGACACAATTCCGGTAGATGCTGCTAACATCGCTCCAACTATTACGACACTTACAGCTAATCCACCTCTTACGTTACGAAAAAGAGAGCTCATAGATAGTAGTAGTTTTTCAGCCATTTTTGATTTTTCTAGAACAAGTCCCATAGCTATAAAAAGAGGCACTGCCATAAGTGTTGTATTCGACATAATTCCATAGATTCTAAACGGTAACACAGAAAATACTTCAAGGCCTAACTCTGGTATAAGAAAGGCAAAAGCTATCGCTACAGTACCAAAAACAAATGCTACAGGCACTCCAATGAGTAAAAAAGCAAGAACCACGACAAACATTAAAATAGAAATCATAGTGACTTCCACAAATTAAAATTTACAATAGAATCTTTAATCGCTTGCAAGGACACAAATACAAAAGCTAAGGGGAGTAAAGACTTTACTAAAAACCTATACTCAAGTCCTCCAGGATTTGATGAACACTCATTTTGTATAAAACTCTGACTTACAAAATCAAGACCAATATATATAAGCAAAAACGAAAACGGAAGTACAAAAAACATAGATGATATAGCGTTAATAAAAGCTTTTGTTTTAGCAGTATATGAATCATAAAAAATATCTACCCTAACATGTCCACCTTCTCTTAATGTATACGCAATTGCAAAGAGGATAATAATATCAAAGAGGTGCCATTCTAGTTCTTGTAGTGCAATAGATCCTGTAGAAAAGAGATATCTAGCTGTCGCATCATAAACAACAAGCAGTACCAATAAAGCTAATATAATAGATGTAATAATAGATAAATACTTTATACTATTATCTATAACTCTCATGTATATTCTTATATAAAGTTTGGTGCATCGTTGGCAAAAAGAATAATATCCCCTGCCCTTGTTTGAGTCGCTAGAACGTCTTGCATCTTGGCTTTATCCCTAAGAATTGTTTTATTTGCAACTGTAATATGTTTATTGAAAAGTTCTGCATTTAAAGAGCCTGTAATAATCACTATGTCAAAAACATTATTTATAGCTTCGCACAGTCTAATATTAAGTTCACTACTACTTTCAACTAAACCAGGTGTTACAATAACCTTTCTACCTTCATGTAAAGAGCAGAGTCTAACACCTTCGAGCATACCGTCAATATTACCATTGTAACCATCATCAAGTATGATTTTTCCACCAGCTTCTATTTTTTGGAGTCTATGCTCAACAGGTGAAAGTCTACTAACAGCAGACTTTATCTCTTCATTATTCATACCAAAACTTTTAGCAATTTGGACAGCCACCGCTATATTCATAGTCTGAAATGAACCTAAAATGTCAGTATGAAGTGACAAGATTCCATCATCTAACTTCAAGTCAAAGTCTGTACCATTAAGTGTTGAATTTATGCTAACTATTTCATCCCCAAAAAAAGTAACTTTATCATGAGGTTCATCTGTTACAGAAGTATGTATAAATGCTTTTTCTAATCTAGGAGACTTCATAATTTCGAGTTTAGTTGAAATTATGTTCTTTAAAGTCTTAAAGTACTCAATATGTGCTAATCCAACTTTTCCAACTATAACCTTTTGTGGTTCTAAAAAAGTCGTAATATTATATATATCACCATTTTCTCTAGCTCCAGCTTCACAAACATATATCTGTGTATCAGTTGGAAGAGATTCATTTACATCTCTTATAATCCCACCAAGCGTATTAACACTTCTTGGAGTTGAATATACTTTGTACTTTTGAGATAGTATTTCTGCGACAAAATTTTTAATACTTGTCTTTCCATAGCTTCCTGTTATACAAACTATTTCCAATTTATTGATATTTGACAATCTATTTTTTGCTTCTCTTTTAAAAGACTCAAATAGAAATTTTTCTATCATAACACTACCAATATATGCTAATGCCAAAGGCATGAATACACCATATGTATCACATGCAGACTTTAGAGTACAAAGAACATCTTGAAAAAGTACCAAAGATATTAAAAGAATCAAAAACCTCTTAACTCTCCATGTAAGAACTAACTTTTTATCTAATTTTTTATGCCAAACAATCATAGCTGGTAAAACTGCAAACAGAAAAAATATTGTAAAAAAGTTACCAGTTGTATGATACGCAATAAAAGGTATTAAAAAGTAAAAAATATGCCATTGAGGTTTATGATGCTTTAAAATAACACGAGAAAGTCTATAGTTATACCATTGCAGATTTGTTATAAGGTACCATCCAAGTAAACTTACAAAAAGCACATTGGTTACAAATGCCGTTAAAAGTGCATAAGATTCCATTTACTTATGTCCCAAAGTACTTAAAAAGGTCTTTTCAACATTTTGTGAAATATCTTCTGCACAATTGATAAAGAAAAAGTGATCGCCAGGGTACCTTAGTAGTGAGGAGTCTTTAATAAGTTTGTTGATTCTCATACCTGTATGGAATGGTGTAGCCGTATCATCTTCACCCCAGCAAAGAAGAGCTTTGTTCTCAAAAGCTGAAAAATCATCTGAAAAGTCTTCGTTTACAACATTTTTAAAAGTTTCGTACATAGGTTCATTTAATGTCTTAGCATCAGCTGCACGAAACAGTTTTGGTAGCTTACTTAAACCAATAAAATTACATACTTTTGTAATTGAAATTTTTGCTTTTACTATTAAACTCTTTGGAACATAAATACCAGCACTTGAGAGAAGAACTAATACCTTTGGTTCTAGTAAAAGTGCAACTTTTCCACCAAAAGAGTGTCCCATAATTACATCCTTAGATGCATTGAGATGAATCATAAGAAGTTCTACTACCCTAGCGTAATCTTTAGTACTCATTGTAAGGTTACATGTAGAGTTTCCAAACCCAGGTAAATCTATGTAAATATGACGAAAACTATCCATATATGATGAGAAAGAATTTTTCATTATTCTTTTAGAACTTCCCCATCCATGTAAAATTATTAAATCAACTTTTGCATTTGGATTTACAATCTCATAACTAACATCTAAAGTATGTTGATTAAACTGGATAGATTTGACTGCCATTATTTTCCTTTTGCCTTAGATATACTATGAATATACTCATAATTCACTTTAGCTCTTTTTGATTGTGGAAGAGAATTCGATAATAATTCCAGAGAACCTTTAAAATCTTCAAATAAGTAGTTCGCCATTGAACCTGGTATTGGGTTTATCTCATTAAGAAAAACTTCTCCATCAATAACAAAGAAGTCACATCTAATCAGTGCGCCCTCGAACATATTTTTATATACTTTTTCGAAATTTGACTTTAGTTTACTCTCTAATTCATCACTAATATCTGCTTTTAGAACACTCTCACTTCTTGAGAAGTCCATATATTTTTTCTCAAAGTCTAAAAATTCATTTTTATGCGGTTCTTCAACTATAGAAAAATGAATCTCTCCATTTACACTAAAACCAGCAAGGTTATATTCTTTAACACCATCAATAAATGGTTCAACAATAACACTGCTGTCAAATTCAAATGCTGAATCTAGTGCATAGTCAAGCTCACTCTCTTCTTTAACTATACTAACTCCTATAGAGCTTCCAAGACGTGAAGGTTTTATAATTACAGGAAAAGGCATATTTATATTGTTATGTTCTTTAACATCTAGTTCTTCATGTTTTAAATACTTTATACTTTTAAACTCACATAGCCATTTTGTATATCTTTTGTCATATGAAAATACACTAGCATCTACTCTAGGACCTATGTATTTAATTGAGAAAAAGTCTAAAAGTGCTGCTATAGATCCATCTTCCCCATCAGCTCCATGAATAAGATTTAAAAAGACTCCGTTATGCTCTTTTGAACCAAAAAGTCCTTTTTGTATAAATCTTCCAACAGATACATAAAGCTCAGGCATTTTTTTATGTTCGCCCTTGCTAAATGTAATTGCTTTCATTTTAGACTCATCTATAGAGTAAAACTTATGGTCTTGGTCACAAAAAACAAAACTCAAATCAAAACCTGAAAGTTTCTCTTTTAAAGTTATTGCACTTACTATACTAATTTCATGCTCGAAACTAGCACCACCAAATAAAATCGTTAATTTCAATATATATTTCCTTGACTAAATTGTTTGTAAAAGTTTTAATGCTTCTTTTACAAGAGAGGCTGTATCTTCACCGCTACATGTAGTTAAAACTTTAGATATTTTATCTTTTTTGAACCCTAAAGACTCTAGAGCTTCTGTTGCTTGAGAAAAAGCTTGGCTTTTATCTGAATCAGGAGATGATATAAGTTCTACATCAAAGCCACTTAACTCAACTAAAATTCTTCCTGCACTCTTTGGACCAATTCCTGGTACTTTTTTTACACCATTTATATCTTTGTTATTAATAACAGTTGCGAATTGAGTTGGTGTATACGTTGAGCATATTGCCATTGCTACCTTTGGTCCTACTCCATTTATCTTTATCAACCTTTGAAAAAGTTTTTTCTCGCTTATCTCTAAAAATCCAAACAGTAGTTGAGCATCTTCACGAATTATTTGAGAAGTAAAAAGTTTTACATCGCCACTACCTAAAGAAGAAAATGTTTGAAGTGATATAAAAACTTCATATACTATTCCTTGAACTTTTAAATGTACAAAACTTGGTTCTTTATACTCTATTACACCCTCTAAACCTACTATCAATCTTCAATTTCCTCAACTGTATCATCATCTATGTCCTCATTTGCTTGAACAACATTGTCATCATCTTCATCCAATGCTTGTATCTGAAGACCATTATATTCTGTTTGGACAAGGCCAAATATTTGGTCCTCGCATCCTTCGGGAGGTGTATAAACTATTTGCATTGGAGGGTCAACTAACTTAAAAACAATCTCATTATGCCCAATCCATCTATCTCTATTGATAACTCTTGCATCAAATATATTGCTCTGAAATGATGCCGTTGTACTCTCTAACAATGAAAGTTTATCTTTTTTCACATCATACTCATTTGTTATTGTCTCTAAATGTGCAGTCATCTTTTGAAATTGTTTATACTTGTCAACAAATGCCGCAGGCATTTTAATCCCATTTTTTTTGAAATGGATTAGTTTTTTCTTAATATCATTGATCGAAGCAGTATTATTCTTTATCATCTTTTGGTATTTTTCAATCTCTATACCTATATCACGCATACTTTCATTTAATTGGCTTATTTCACTGTTTGTTTCATCTAAACCATCTTTTTTATCATCTTGAACAAGAGGATCTATTGTAAAAACATTTTCATTACCATTTAGTTTTTTAATCTCTATTGTACTTGCCGCTGTGGCCTTAACGAAAGATCCACAATGTTCTATGCTAATCTCTTTAGCCTTTATATCACCACCGACAGCCTGATCAATATCTGCGACATCACATTCAACTCTACCATGTTCAAGCCTAGATATATTTACATTACCACCAAGAGCTAGACCTTTATGAACATTAACTGTTAGGTCATCAGCTTTTACAATAGCTTCTTTATGAGTTTGTCCCTCTATAGTAGCTCTCTTTGCAGTCACTTTTGCATTAGAACCTATATTTCCTTTAATATCTATCTCACTAACTTCAACTTCCATACCATTACCGATGGCATCTTTTTGAGCATCATTTTCTTTAACATTCAGAGCAACATCAGAGTCAACACCTGCAGATATTGAACCTGTAGTTTTAAAGTCTATCGTTCCTAAATCCATATCTGATTTTATTTGATAAACCCCACCCTCTACAGTTACATATCCACTCTCTTTTGCTTTATATTCGATATTGTCTTTATTATCAACAATCTCTATAGTGTCATCAACTGTGAAGTTAGGCTCGTTGACTACTTCAGGTTCTGTCGGTTCCATAAATTCACCACGACAGTTTCTACCAGGTTTACCCTTTTGAGGTTTTATATACTCAATCAGCACATCATCTTGAGCAACACTATGAATAAAACCTCTTTTAGAATGATCAACTTTGTCGTTTTCACCAACTTCGCTCTCTTCATCATAATGAATTATTAACTTGTCATCTATGGTCAATGTTGGTTCATAAGCATTAGCAATCAGGACTGTTTCTGCTTTTTCGAAAGATATTGTCTTCTCAACCTTTAGTTGAGCAGACACTTTAGATATATAACTAGGAATCATCTCATCAAAAATATTTATAAGTATTCCAGCCCTTATTTTGCTCTTGTTAATAAAATCTAAAAAAGAGTCATCAAATTTATCAAAGTACGTAAGCTTTGCTTCTGGTTTTATACTAAGATAAACTTTACATTTTGTAGCGTTAGCACCAACTGCTACATGAAAGTCTTTAAAAAGATCTTCATCCTGATTTTTAGAGAACACTTCGATCTCGTAAACTTGTTTCAGTTGAAAAAGTGGGTTTAAAATAGAAGTGGCATCATCTAGTTCACGCATCTGTTGAGTAGAAATATCCTCCCACTCTACATCATCTTTTTCTAGTTCACAAGCTCTATGATAAGTTTCAACTTCTAAAATGTTAAAGTCTAAACTTACCGCATTCACTTTATTAGATTTGGCAATATTGACTAACTCTTTAGCTACATTTTGAGTCCTTACAATTGTAGGGCGTATTTTTGCAGCTGCTACTGTTTTGTTATCTGAACCAAATAGTGCCATATATTCCTATCCAAAAATTAAATTTTAAATTAAACACTACATTTTAATCAATTATTTGTTAAACTTTTGTAAAAGTTATATTAAATTTCTAAAGAAGCCCATGTTTAAAGCAATATTCACCAATAGTTTTGGAATTTTAATCTCAAGAATTCTAGGATTTTTCAGAGATTTACTAACAGCGTCAGCATTAGGTGCAAATATCTATAGTGATATATTTTTTGTGGCGTTTAAGCTGCCAAATCTATTCCGTAGAATCTTTGCTGAAGGTGCCTTTACACAAGTTTTTATACCAGCTTATGCTAGTTCAAAAAACAGAGCAGTTTTCGCAGCAAACATCTTTGTTATATTCTTATCTGTTATAGTGGTTATTACACTGCTTGTAAATCTACTTCCAAACCTTGCTACACATGCTATAGCAGTAGGTTTTAATGAAAAAACAATTGAAATAGCTGAACCTTTTGTAGCTATAAACTTCTGGTACTTACCTCTGATATTTATAGTCACTTTTTTAAGTACAATACTTCAATATAAGAACCATTTTGCCACAACAGCCTTCTCAACAGCTCTCTTAAATATATCTCTTATTTTAGCTCTTTACTTTTCCGCAGACAAAACTCAATCAGAGATTGTTTACTACCTTAGTTTTGGTGTAGTTATTGGTGGATTTTTACAACTAGCTGTACATGTAATTGCTATACAAAAACTAGGATTACTAAAAGTTACATGTAGTGGCTTTAAATACTTAAAAACTAAGTCCATAAAAGTAAAAAATGAGACAAAAAAGTTTAAAAAGCAATTTTTTCCTGCAATTTGGGGAAATTCCACTGCTCAAGTTTCTGCATTTTTAGACACCTTTTTAGCATCATTTCTCATAAGTGGTTCTATCTCTTACCTTTACTATGCAAATCGCATCTTTCAACTGCCGCTTGCTCTTTTTGCTATAGCTACTTCGATAGCCCTTTTTCCTAGGATAGCAAGGTATATCAAAGACAAAAATGAAACACAAGCGCTACTGTTTCTAGAAAAAGCATTTTGGTTTTTAACCTTTTTACTAACAGCTAGTGCAATTGGTGGTTTTATACTATCTCATGAAATTACTTGGCTTCTTTTTGAAAGAGGATCATTTAGTGCAGAAGATACTAAAAACACAACTATAGTGTTACAAATGTATATGATAGGACTAGTACCATACGGTCTTTCTAAACTATTTTTATTATGGCTATATGCAAAAGAGCAACAACTTCTTGCAGCTAAAATAGCAACCTTTTCACTTAGTTCCTACATACTATTTGCACTAACACTTATAACACCTATGGGAGCTAGTGGATTAGCACTTGCTGGAACTATTAGTGGGAGTGTAGGTTTTATTCTAACTGTAAGAGCTTTTGGGGTAAAAAACTTTTTAGATATACTTCGAAATAAGAAAGCCATATACTTAATAATTGGCTCCATTTCACTTATAATATTACTAACTATTTTAAAGGGATACACTAGTGTTTATTTATGATTCTGTACAAAAAACCAAACGAGAGTTTAAATCACTGCAAGAGAAAAAAGTATCTCTTTACGTTTGTGGACCAACTGTTTATGATGATGCTCACTTAGGTCATGCAAAGTCTGCTTTGGTTTTTGACCTTCTAACACGTGTTCTCACTGCTAACGGTTACGATGTTACCTATGCTAGAAATATTACTGACATAGATGATAAAATCATAAAAAAAGCGCTTGAGCAAAAAAAAGATATAAAAGAGATTACAGACTTCTATACTGAGGCTTTTCATAAAGAGATGGCTTCTATTGGTGTAGAACGTCCTACAATAGAGCCTAAGGCTACAGAGTCTTTAGAGACTATGACAGAGCTTATCCAAAAACTTATAGATTCTAATCATGCTTATGCAACTGCTGAAGGTGATGTTTACTTCGATACAGCTAGTGATAGTGAGTATCTAAAACTATCTTCAAGAGTTCAAGAAGAGGATGACAAAGTTCAACGTGTTGAGAGCTCAAGCCTCAAGAAAAATCCTGCTGACTTTGCTCTTTGGAAATCAGTAAAAGATAACACCGTCACATTTGACTCTCCTTTTGGTAAAGGTCGTCCAGGTTGGCACTTAGAGTGTTCGGCAATGATAGAAAAGCACTTAGCAAAGCCTGATGCAGAGTATGCAGTAGACATTCATGGTGGTGGAGCTGACTTACTTTTTCCACACCATGAAAATGAAGCTGCACAGACTAGGTGTGGAACGAACCACGCACTTGCCAACTATTGGATGCATAACGGTTTTGTAAATATAGATGGTGAAAAAATGAGTAAATCTTTAGGTAACTCTTTTTTCTTAAAAGATGCACTTAAAGAGTATGACGGAGAGGTTTTACGCTTTTACCTTCTAAGCACTCACTATAGAAGTAACTTTAACTTTAACACTGAAGACTTGGCTACTTCTAAAAAGAGACTGGACAAGATATATAGACTGAAAAAACGTTTATTTGGTTTAGCCGAGAACTGTGAACCTACTAAGTTCCAAGAACACCTACTAGAATCTCTTAGTGATGATATGAATGTATCTTCAGGGCTTGCTCTGATAGATGAGATGATTTCACATGCCAATGAGGCACTTGACACTGCTGGAAAACATAAGGTTCTTAAACGTGAGGTTATCTCTAATCTATCTTACATAGAAAATATTTTAGGCTTTGGTGTTAAAAATGCATTTGAATATTTTCAGTTCGGTATTGACGAAGATACAAAGTCAAGAATTGATGATTTAATTGTAAAAAGAAATGAAGCTAAAAAAGAGAAAAACTTTGAAGCTTCGGACAAATTACGTGATGAGATTTTAGCTTTTGGTGTAAGTATTATGGATACAGCACAAGGTACTTTTTGGGAAAAGGTATAAACCATTAAAAAGCCAACTAAAAATGACTTCGTAGCTTATCTATTCATAGGTTTTATGATTTTTTATATGCTTTATTCAAAAGGTATCATACTTGCGGATTTTAATTTTCTTTCTCCTCAAGAAGCCTCCCAAATAATTAAAAACGAAGAAAATAATGTAACTATCTTAGATGTAAGAACGAATGATGAATACAAAACACTTGGATACATCAAAGACGCTCTAGTTATTCCTGTTGAAAACCTTGAGCTTAGACTTAATGAACTTTCAGAGTTTAAAAACAAAAAGATACTTGTCTATTGTGCTAATGGGAATAGAAGTATTTCAGCCTCTCGTACTTTACATAAACATGGTTTTTATACCTATAACATCAATGGTGGTATAAATAACTGGAAAACTTATGGACTTCCAATACAAAAGCCACATGTACAACAGCCCTAAACATATAATATTTAACCCAAATACATAGTAATATAAACTCTTAATTATTATGATATACTTTTTTAAATAAACATAGGAGAGTTGCCATATGAAAAAAATGAATCTACTAGTTTTAGTATGTACCATGCTAGCTTCTACAGTTGTATTAGCAGATAAGCCATCTTGGGCAGGAAACGGTGGAAAACCAAGCAAGGCTGAAAAGAAACAGCATAAAGAAGAAATGACTTCTAAACACAAGTATAAAAAAAATAAACGCAAAGATAAGAAATATAGAGAACGTGAAGATGAAGAACATGAGTATAGAGAGCGTGAATCTGAAAGACGTGAGTATATAGAGGAAACTCCAGAAAGAACTGTAGATAGGTCACTTAGTAACAAAGAGTATATAGACGAAAAAGTAGATGAAACACAAAAGAATTGGATTGATAAAGCATTTGACTTTCTGAACTAGAGTAATATGAATATTGAAGACATAAAACAACATTTACAAAAAAACTCACAAGGCTTAACAAATGAATTCAAAAGACTTTTCCACGGCCGTGGAGGTCTTTATGAAGGCTGGAAACACTTAACTATAGACTCTATAGATGATATTTTAAGTGTAGCTCTTTATTTTGAGATGGAAGAAGAGCTAGAGTCTGAACTACTAGATATGTTAAAAGATTTCATTTCTACATGTAGACATAAAACTATTGTATTACAAAGACGATACATCAAAGGTGCTCCCAGCGAAGTAGTTGTTGGAGAATTAGAAGATAATTTACATGTTGTTGAAAACGGCATGAAGATAAAACTCAACCTACTCTCAAATCGTAATAGTGGATATTTTCCTGATATGAAAAATGGTAGAGCTTTTGTGCGAGAAAATGCAAAAGACAAATCTGTTTTAAACCTTTTTTCCTACACTTGCGCGTTTAGTATTGCTGCGAAATTAGGTGGAGCAATTAAAGTCTCCAATATAGATATGAGCAAAGGCGCGCTATCTACAGGACGAGTAAATCATCAACTCAATGATATAAATACAAAGGGTGTAAGTTTTGCTCCATACAACATACTAAAATCATTTTCACGTATAAAGAAAAAAGGTCCTTATGATTTGATTATCATAGATCCACCTACTTTTCAAAAGGGAAGTTTCGAAGCTACAAAAGACTACCAAAAACTTATAGGCAAGCTTCCTCAAATTGCTGCTGAGGAGTGTACTTTACTTGCATGTCTTAACTCTCCTGACTTGGATGTTGAATTTATTTTAAAGCTAGTAAAAGAGTTAGCACCAAGCTTTGAGTTTGTAAAAAGATTAGAAAATGTAGATGAGTTTTCGAGTGAAGATGAAAATCGCTCTTTAAAAAACTTAATCTTTAAAAGAAATATAAATAAGTTATGTTAAACTTTTAAATATACGGAGTTTTATAATGAAATTAAGAGTTTTAATTACTGATGATTCAAAAACTGTTCGAAAAATAATGAGACTACAATTAGAAGAAATGGGTCATGAAGTTGTTGCAGAAGCATCTAATGGACATGATGCTATGGAACTTTATTTTAAATACACGCCCGACTTAATTACAATGGATATTCAGATGCCAGATATGAATGGTCTTGAGGCATCTGCAAAAATAAGAAAAGTTGATAAGAATGTCAAGATTATAATGGTGACTGCACATGGACAAAAAGATTTAGTTATGAGCTGTCTTAAAAATGGTATAAAGTACTATATGCTAAAGCCTATCACATCCGATAAGCTCAAAGAGGTTTTTGAAAAAATATACGGATAGTTTAACAAAAATTAGCTAGTAAACCACCTTTTAAAGCCAAGTAAGTCTCTTCACCTTTTAACTTTTTAACAATTTCTAAAGCAAAACATATCGCAGTTGCGGGCCCACGAGAAGTCATAACATTTCCATCTTCTACAACCATAGCACTATCACCTTGATATCCATCAAGTCTAATTTGTTCTTCAAATGATGGGTAACAAGTATAGTTATGCTTTAATACACCAGCTTTATTTAATGCAAATGGTGCTGCACAGATAGCTCCTATGTTTTTACCCTTAGAGTCCATCTCCTTTAATATTCTTTGAACATTTTCATCATCTGCAAGGTTGTAAGTACCATCAACTCCACCCGGAAGAACGATCATGTCAAGGGAATCTACATTTACAGTGTCTATGTTAGTGTCACTCATAATAGTTATGCCATTTGCACCTTTTACACCACTTGGATCATTCAAAGAAGCCACTATAACTTCTATCTCAGCACGTCTAAGAACATCTATAATACTAACTGCTTCTATCTCTTCAAATCCACTTGCTAGTGGTACTAAAACTCTACTCATAATTTCTCCATAATCTCTGTTTAGCATATTTTATACTTAAAATGATATAATCTTCTTTAAATTATTATGGAGCTATTTTTTGAGAGATATTTTCAAGCTTTTTAGAGTTCATCAGTATATTAAAAATCTATTTATATTTATGCCCCTGCTTTTTTCATTTTCATTTGCAGATACACAAAACAATATAAACACACTTGTAGCTTTTATACTATTTTCTATTTTAGCTAGTAGTATCTACATTTTTAATGACCTTATGGACATAGACGAAGACAAAGTACATCCTAAAAAACGTTTTAGACCACTTGCGAGTGGAAAAGTTAGCATTAGTACTGCTAAGTTACTTATATCTGTTCTTTCTATCTCATCTCTAGGTATAGCATTTGTATTTAGTCTTCCTCTTTTTACTGTACTAATCTCTTATTTCCTTTTAAACATTGCTTACTCTCTAAAGTTAAAACATATTTCTATACTGGATATTTTTATTATAGCTACTGGTTTTGTACTGCGTCTTTTTGCAGGTTCTGCAGTAGCAAACAAAGAACTCTCTATGTGGATAATCCTTATGACTTTTTTACTTGCTATCTTTTTAGCACTAGCAAAAAGAAGAGATGATGTACTTCTCTCACTTGCAGGACAAGAGACTCGTAAAAACATAGATGGATACAATCTAGAGTTTGTAAATGCTTCTATGGTACTTATGGCGGGAGTTGTAATAGTTAGCTATATTCAGTATACAATATCTCCAGATGTAACGCTAAGACTAAATTCTAGCTACCTATACCTAACTTCATTCTTCGTAATTCTTGGAGTTCTTCGCTATATGCAGATTACTTTTGTAGAACAAAACAGTGGTAGCCCAACTAAGATAGTTATTAAAGACATGTTTATGAAAGTAACCATACTATTTTGGCTACTTAGTTTCATAGCGATTGTTAAGCTTGTATGATTGCTATAAGATATGTTCTTTTTGCTATTGCTTCGACAATAGTCAACCTACTC
This sequence comes from Sulfurimonas sp., assembly GCA_028044295.1. GTDB lineage: Bacteria > Campylobacterota > Campylobacteria > Campylobacterales > Sulfurimonadaceae > Sulfurimonas. The sequence goes on along the minus strand of JAOFSE010000001.1, from coordinate 62,593 downwards.
TTTCAATACTTAAGTTTTTTACTCTATGAAGGCTTTTTAGATCTTTACCTTGCAATGTTTACAGGTACATTAGCTGGTTTAATTCTAAAGTATGTTCTAGATAAAAAATACATATTTTTCCACACACCAAAGAGTAAAAAAGATGATGGAAAGAAGTTTTTACTTTACTCTCTCATGGGAGTTTTCACTACCTTCATATTTTGGGGTTTTGAGATATGGTTTGACTACATGTATGAAGATGAAAATGCAAAGTACTTAGGTGCAGTCCTTGGTCTAAGTATCGGTTATGTAGTAAAATACTTTTTAGATAAAAAATTTGTATTTAAGGATTAGGTATTGAGTTTGACTAGTTGGGGAATGTATCCTCGTATTAAAAATAAGAAAACATCACTTAAATCCTTACAAAAGTTAAAAGAGTACATGTCACAAAGTAATGAGTTTATTTCATTTGGAAATGGACGAAGTTATGGTGACTCAGCTATAAATGAAGAGATTCTACATGTAAGACAATATAACCATTTCTTAGAGTTTGATGAAGAACGAGGACATCTAACTTGTCAAGCCGGAGTTCTACTAAGTGACATATTAGACTCTGTAGTAAAACGTGGTTGGTTTTTAAAAGTTACTCCCGGAACTAAGCTCATAACTGTTGGTGGTGCAATAGCTTCTGATGTTCATGGAAAGAATCATCATATAGAAGGCTGTTTTAGCGAGTGTGTTGAAGAGTTTAGCATTATGTTAGAAGATGGTGAAATTTCTACATGTAAAAAAGGTGATGAACTCTTTTTAGCTACCTGTGGGGGAATGGGACTGACTGGTGTAATCTTGACTGCTACTATCTCTTTAAAGAGAATTAACTCGCAGTACATTAGACAAAAAACTATCAAGACTTCCAACCTACAAGAAACATTTGACGCTTTTGAAGCTCATAGCGAACAACCCTACTCTGTAGCATGGATAGACTGTCTTGCAAAAGATGAAAACCTAGGCAAGTGTCTACTAATGGTTGGGGACTTTGCTGACGATGGCGACCTTAACTACAAAAGTAAAAAGAAATTCTCTATACCTTTTAACTTTCCATCTTTTGCACTTAACACGCTAAGCGTAAAAGCTTTTAACTGGCTCTACTACGCAAAGGCACCAAATGGAGTATCAAAGCAAAAAGTAGGGATTGACACATTTTTTTACCCACTTGATGCCATAGGAAACTGGAATAGAATCTACGGTAAAAATGGTTTTACTCAGTACCAGTTCATACTACCTAAAGATGTGAGTTACGATGGGCTGAAAGAGATACTTACTAAGATTTCAGAGTCTGGTAAAGGCTCATTTCTAGCAGTACTAAAACTGTATGGAGAAGAGAATGAAAACTACTTATCTTTCCCTATAGAAGGCTACTCACTAGCACTTGATTTTAAAATAGAAGACGGTCTGTTTGAACTTCTAGATGAACTAGATGAGATAGTTGTGAAATATGATGGAAGAATCTACCTTACAAAAGATGTAAGAGTAAGTGAAGATACTTTCGAGCGAGGGTATCCACAAATAGATAAGTTTAGAGAGTATAGAAAAAAGAACAATATGAGAGAAAAATTCAATTCACTACAATCAAAAAGGGTAAATATATGAGTTATGTTTTAATCATTGGGGCAAAAAGCGATATCGCTAAAGAAGTTGCGAGAACATACGCTAAAAATGGATATAACCTTTATTTAGCTGCAAGAAAATGCGAAGAACTTGAAGATTTAAAACAAGACATCGAAGTTCGTTCAAGTGTTAGTGTAGAGCTTAAAGAGTTCGATATAACTGCATATGATACTCACAAAGATTTTTATGATAACTTGAGTGAAAAGCCTCTTGGTGTTATAGTTGTTTCAGGATACATGGTAGACCAAAGAATAGCTCAAAACAACTGGAATGAATCACTTCAAACTATAAATGTAAACTATACAGGTGCCGTAAGTATCTTAAACATAGTTGCGAATGACTTTGAAAATGAGAGACGTGGATTTATCGTTGGTGTTAGCTCAGTTGCAGGTGATAGAGGAAGAAAAGCAAACTACATCTACGGAAGTGCAAAAGCTGCTTTTTCTTCATACCTAAGTGGCCTGAGAAACAGACTATTTGAAAGTGGAGTACATGTACTAACTGTTAAACCAGGTTTTGTAGATACTAAGATGACTGAGAACTTAGACTTACCAGAGAAACTAACAGCACAACCAACAGACGTGGCAAATGACATCTACAATGCTCAGCAAAGTGGACGTAATATACTGTATACAAAATCTATTTGGATGTTAGTTATGCTAATAATAAAAAATATTCCAGAGTTCATTTTCAAGAAAATGAGCATATGATAGAACTCTACAAAAAAGAGGTGAACATCCTCTATATAATCTTCTTTTTCAAGATTATCATCCTTGCCTTACTCCCTCTTACAGGAGATGAAGCATACTTCATAAAATGGGGAGCAAATCCAGCTGATGGTTACTACGACCATCCTCCTATGGTTGGGTGGATAATCTACCTTCTAAGCTTCATTGGTGATAACCACATAGTTTACAGAATGTTTAGTGTGGCAACAACCTTTGTAGTAGCATTTGTTATCTACAAGATCGCCCTACTTTACAAGGTTAGAAATTCTGTAGCTTTTCATACTGCATTAATCTTTTTAGCATCGCCAATAGATGTTTTGTTAGTCATGATGACAAATGATATTGCCCTACTCTTTTTTAGCTCTCTAGGTACTCTCTTTTTACTCTACTCACTAGAAAAAGATGAGTGGTTTAGGTATGCTCTTTTAGCAGGTCTGTTTTTAGGTTCTGCATTTTTGAGTAAATACTTTGCAGTGTTTTTGATGTTCTCACTACTTGCATTCTCATTCTACATGTACAAAAATAAAGCGACAAAAACAGTTTTAGTAGTCTTTGTTATAGTGATGCTCTTTGTAGCTCAAAACCTATACTTCAACTACAACTCTTGTTGGAACAACATTATGTTCAACTTCTTTGCAAGAACACAGAACAACTCCTATAATATAGGTACAGTTTTGGGTTATTTTGCCCTCATAATTTATGTATTTACTCCATGGGGCTTATACTTCTTGTTCAAAAACTCATTTGACAGGACTAAGCTTTTAAAACTCTTAGTGTTCATACTCTCACTTGGATTTGTAATCTACTTTATGGTTTCACTTAAAAATAAAATAGGCCTTCATTGGTTCTTACTTTTCACTCCTTACATATACTTGACTTTTAGCTTTTTAAGAGAAGATGTTTTAAACAAACTCTTCAAGTACAATGCTATTTTCACATTTGTGCATGTTGCGATTCTTTTAACAGCTCTTTTACTTCCAAAGTCATTACTAGAAGAACATAAAAAGTACTCAGATATTATTATGTACACACAACCAGAAAAAGTATGTCAGGAGCTTGAAAAGTTAGATGATGAGCAAATCTTTACATTTAGCTACTCTACATCATCTATACTATCACACTACTGTAAAAAAGATGTCACTGTTTTGTTTAGTAACTCAAAGTATGGTCGTATGGATGACAAACTTCTAGATGTAAGAACTCTAGATAACAAAGATATTACTATCTTGCACAAAAAAGTGATAGATGAAAAGAAACTAAAGTCTACATGTAAGTCCTATGATATCAATCAGGTAGAAATTCAAAAAGCTGATTTTTATATAGCTACATGTAGAGAGTTTAATTACAACAACTATAAAAAGAGTTATCTAGATTATCAAAAGCAACGCTTTTACGACATTCCTAAATGGTTACCAGTTGGTGAGTGTTACTTTAAAGACAGATACTACAAGGACGACAAGTGAACCTAGCCCTATTTGACTTCGATGGAACTCTTACATGTAAGGATTCACTTAGTGAGTTTTTAAAACATAGTGTTACAAGAGAAAAGTACCTACTAAACATGTTTAAGTTTCTTCCATACTTCATACTTTACAAACTAAAACTACTAAGAAATGACATATCAAAGCAGAAACTTTTTGAAATATTTTTCAAAGGTATGGATGAGAAACAGTTCAACTCTATAGCTACTAACTACTCTCTTATAAAATTAGATTCAATCATAGACAAAGATAGAATCGAGATGCTTCATAACCATCAAGAAAATGGCGACAGAGTTGTAATAGTCTCAGCATCAATGCAGTCATGGCTACAACCATGGTGTGACAAAAACAACATAGAACTACTAAGTACACAACTAGAGTTTAAAGACGCTAAAGTAACAGGTAAGTTCTCTACAGAGAACTGCTACGGAATAGAAAAAGCCAGACGTGTAAAACAACTTCTACATGTGGAAGACTATGAAACTATATTTGCCTATGGTGATAGTGCTGGTGATACACAGATGCTAGAGATTGCAGACAAAGCTACTCTTTTTAATACATAGGAAAGAATATGCAATCTAAAACATTAAGAACTATGATTGATCTTGTAATAGCACTTGTTATATTTAACTTTGCGATAGAACTTTTAAGTAATCTTACTTCCACTCTAGGTGGAGTCTTAATGTCCATAATATATATTTTATTTTATAAACTTGCAAGAAAGAGTCTTGATAATCCACCAATCTCATACTACGTGTTTATGTGGATTCCAACAATACTGTTTATTGTTCTACCAATACTATATAGTTTAACTACTGAAGAGTCAAATACACTGCTATCAACTATACTAAGTTTACCCTGGTTAAATTTACTTATACCTATAGCTTTACTATTTATAGTTAGGGATGAACTAAACAAACAATAACTTTGAAAATGGAATGCTCTGAACTTAAACTAATAAATCCCTTTTAATACTTTATAATTATTAATATCTTTATTAGTTTAGTCATATATAATTTTATTAAAAGGACTTTAATGCCATATATTATTCTATATTGTGCTATATTATTTTCAGGTTGTAGTCCAACGACTCATGCCGATTTTCAGAATGAGATGGCAATGGCACTTGCAGGTATCAATTCAGGAAATACCAGAATAACTTCTCAAAAACAGCTCGCATCAGAACTTGCTAAAAATTTAGTAAAACAAAGACAAGCTCCAGATAACCAAGAACAAGTAACAAGCAGATCAATAAAAGACGAACGACTAAACGATACCAAAGACACTTATCAAACTAATTTTCAAAAAAGAATAGCACTTGCTTTAGAAAAAAATAAAGATAATAACTTAGGAGTAAACAATACTTCATTTGAGCCTGAATCCGACGCAAAAGTTATTGTAGCTCCACAAGCATCAAAGTCAAATATACAATACAATAAAACAAATAAAATAGCTGAAGATGACTTTGCACTTATTATTGGTATTTCAAATTATGATGAAGTAACAGCCGTGGAATTTGCTGACAACTCTGCATATGAATATAAAAAACTTCTTATGACTACATATGGATTACCCGAAGAAAATATAATCATACTTGTCAATAAAAAAGCAACAAGTGGAAAGATAAAGAGTAAGTTACGATTGTTAACAGAACTTACAGAAAAAAATTCTAAAATATACTTTTACTATGCTGGTCATGGAGTACCATCTAGAAAAGGTGATGCTTATATACTTCCAGTAGATATGTCCGCCGATGATGTCGAAGTAGAACCTACCCTTAGGTTAGACAGTATATATAAAAAACTGGCAAATTCAAAAGCTAAAAAAATATTTGCTGTAGTTGACTCGTGCTTTAGTGGTAAAGATGACAATGGCAAATTACTATATAAAGGTGTTGCCCCAGCACTAATGGTTAAAAATATAAAACCACCATCAAAAATGACTCTTATAACTGCTTCTGCTTCAAAAGAATTTGCTAATGATTATCAGGAACAAAAACATAGAATGATGTCTTATTTCCTTATAAAAAACATGGCTACTGGTGAAAAAGATATTAAAAATACTTACGAATATATTCGTAAAAAAGTCAAAAGAGCTTCACTACAAAAAGGTTTTGGATATAAACAAGTCCCACAACTAATAGAATCAGACTAAACTCTTCTTAACTGATGATTTATTTTAATTTTTATATTAAGTAAATACAAATATCCATACGATATAATCCGATTTAAATAAAAAGGAAACTAAATGGCATATACTGACTTAACAACAAAAAACTTTAACGAAACACTTGATAATAATGAAATAGTAATAATCGACTTTTGGGCTGAATGGTGTGGTCCATGTATCCAGTTCGCTCCTATCTTTGAAAAAGTAGCAGAGAATAACCCTGACATTACATTTGCTAAAGTAAATACTGAAGAGCAACAAGCTATAGCTGGACAGTATGGAATCAGTTCTATTCCTACACTTATGGTTGTAAGAGATGGAATCATCCTTCTTAACCAAGCAGGTTCTTTACCTGAAGAGAAACTAGGCGAGCTAATAGCACATGTAAAAGGTCTTGATATGGACGCAATACGTAAAGAGATTGCCGAAGAAGAAGAATAACATCCTCTAACCAAACTCTTAACCTTTTTTTAGTATAATCAATCAACTAAATAAAGGTAAAGAAAACTTCAATGATAAACTATCAAAACATAAAACCTTGGCTATTTAAACTAGAACCTGAGACTGCTCACCATATTGCAGCTACAGCTCTTAGACTTCCTAATATTTGTCAAATTCCATTTAACTCATTTTTAGAGTCACACTTTATAACTAACGATATTTTGACTCAAGAACTATTTGGTCGTACATTTTACAATCCTGTAGGGCTTGGTGCTGGTTTTGACAAAAATGCAACAATGATTCGTGGTATGCAAATTCTTGGATTTGGTTTCACTGAGATTGGTACTGTAACACCTAAAGCACAAGCAGGTAATCCACAGCCAAGAATGTGGAGACATCCAGAAGAGGAGACTCTTCAAAATGCGATGGGCTTTAACAACGAAGGTCTACTAAAAGTTCAAAAAAGGCTTAAAGAGCGTTACCCTTTTACAACTCCTATCGGTGTAAATATTGGTAAAAATAAATTAACACCTGAAGATGAGGCTATCAACGATTATACTACTTTACTTAAGTCACTTCATACACTTGGTGATTACATAGTTATAAACATCTCTTCACCTAACACTCCAGGACTCCGTGACCTACAAAATGAAGAGTTTATTACAAATCTTTTTGCAGAAGCTAAATCTATCACAGATAAGCCAATTTTACTAAAAATAGCTCCAGATATGGAAATTGAAGATGCTGTATCACTTACAAAAATGGCAGTTGAAAAAGGTGCTGATGGTATCATCGCTACTAACACAACTATAGATTACTCACTTGTAAAAAGTCCTTATGACAAAGGTGGTCTCAGTGGTGCAGTCTTAAAGCAAAAAAGCTTCGAGATTTTTGAAGCAATAGCTAAAGAGCTTTACGATAAAACTACACTTATATCTGTTGGTGGGATTGATTCTGCAGAAGAAGCATACAAACGTATAAAAGCTGGTGCTTCTCTTGTTCAAATTTACAGTGGTCTTGTTTTTCATGGTCCAGATATGATAATGAACATAAATAAAGAACTTACAGAACTCATAAAAGCAGATGGTTATACAAATATAACTCAGGCAATAGGAAGCGACAGAAAATAATGAAAATTTTCATAGCGATAATACTAATTTTAGGAAATATAGCAATGGCATCATCACTACCAAAATACGAAACAAAAACACTTAAAAATGGACTACAAGTAGTTGTAATCCCACTTAAAAACTCTACAAATGTAATCTCAACTGACATCTTCTACAAGGTTGGAAGCAGAAATGAGGTTATGGGAAAAACTGGTATAGCACATATGTTAGAGCATATGAACTTTAAATCTACTAAGAACCTTCCAGCTGGACAGTTTGACAAAGAAGTTAAGAGTGTAGGTGGAGTGAACAATGCTTCTACTAGTTTTGACTATACTCACTACTATATCAAGTCAAGTACAGGAAATCTTGGTAAGTCACTAGAGCTTTACGCTGAACTTATGCAAAATCTTAATCTCAAAGACAAAGAGTTCCAACCAGAACGTGACGTAGTAGCTGAAGAAAGACGTTGGAGAACAGAGAACTCTCCTCTTGGTTACCTTTACTTCGCACTATTTAACAATGCTTATACGTACCATCCATACCATTGGACTCCAATAGGTTTTATGAATGATATTCAAACATGGACTATAGATGATATAAAGGACTTCCATAAGACTTACTATCAACCAAATAATGCTATTTTAATGGTAACTGGTGATGTTGACCCTAAAGATGTCTTTAAGAAGGCTAAAAAAGAGTTTGGTGACATCAAGAATGCTGTGAAGAAAGTTCCTGAAGTTCTATTTGTAGAGCCTGAACAAGATGGACCAAAAAGAGCAATGATATACAGAGACTCTGAAGTTGAAATGCTTGCTATAACTTTTCATATACCTGACTTTAAAGACAAAGACCAAGTTACACTAAGCGTAATCTCTGAGATTCTTTTCTCTGGTAAAAGTTCAAGACTATATAAAGAACTAGTAGACAAAAAGCGTATGGTAAATAGTGTATATGCATACAATATGGAAAATATTGATCCAGGTCTATTTATATTTTTAGCATCATGTAATCCTGGTGTAAAAGCTGAAGATGTAGAAAAAGAGCTAATAGAGCAAATAGAACTGATAAAAAATGAAAAAGTCAAAGAAAAAGAAATTGAAAAAGTAAAAATCAACACTAAAGCGGACTTCATATACTCTCTAGAGAGTTCAACTTCTGTGGCAAACCTATTTGGTAGTTACCTAGTTCGTGGTGATTTACAGCCACTTTTAACTTACGAAGATGATGTTAAAAAAGTAACTGTTAAAAAAGTTCAAGAGATAGCCAATAAGTATTTTGACTTTAACAAGTCAACAACTCTTATTTTGAAAAAAGGCGAATAAATCTTTTCAGTTACTTATGAAGAATTTGAACAAGCGGTAGAAACGCTTGGTCTTATAGGTCTTGAAACTAAAGATGCTATAAAAAAGAAGTACTTAAAACTATCTCGTGAACTCCATCCCGACATGCCGGAAGGATCAACTGAGAAGTTTCAAGAAATCAACGAAGCATATAAAATCTTAGATAAGTATGTAACTAACTTTAAATTTAGATGCACAAAAGAAGAATTTGGTAATCAACACCCTTTTTCTGTTGGCGACACAGAGTGGCTTCATAAACCTAAGAACACATAAGCAACTTCATAATATTACCTAGAGCCTATTCACTAAACCTATCTTTATAACTACATTTCATACATAGCTCCTCCACTGCTTTACTATTAGCAAAACCTTCTAACATATCGATAGCTCTTTTAGAGGCTAGAACATCAGTTAATGGTGTAGTATGTAAATTACCAAGGTTTATAATCCCATCACCATCTAAACAACAAGGAACTACAGTTCCATCTACGAGTATACCTATATGTGACTTGAGTCCATAACAAGTTCCCTGCGAACTATGAGTAGAGTCAAGTGATGGCCATTCAAAATAACTATCAAAGTTCATTAATACCTTAGAATCAAGACGGATAGACTTTGGACGAGTTCTATAAAGCTCATCATTATTTAGTTTAACATCAAAAGCATTTGATAGTTTATCAAACAACTTAGTATTAAACTCTGTCTCACTACAAGCCTCATCAAAGTTCCATAGTCTAAGATTTATAAATGGTTTAGGGTTATTCTCTAATTTGTATCTACATGTAGAAATAACTGACTCCATATAATCATCAAAACTTAAGTTCAAAGAGTTCTTATTATAGCTGTTTAGTGAGATGTTCAACTGGCGAACAGCTGGATGAAAAAGTGAACTAGGTGACACATTCTTTAAGTAGTATCCACTTGTGGTTAACTCCACTTCAAAACCATATTTATACGCTAATGCTAAATATTCACCCAAGTTAGAAAGAATTAATGGGTCACCCATTACATGAAAGGCAAGTGATTTTGTATGACCCTGGAGCTGTACTATGATTTTTTCAAAAAAATCTAGTGACATGGTCTTTGATGGCTGTAGTTTAGGAGGACAAAAACTACATGCAAGACCGCATATGTTTGTTACCTCTATATGTACACGATTAAAATTCATAAAAAAAAATCATAAATATATACTTTATCCTAGTTAAATAGATTATCTGATAAAATTATATCCAAATCAAGCCATAAGGAACTTCACATCAATTTATTGACAAAAACTATACTTATACTTACAATTATAACTCCACACTATTTAAGTGCAAATGATAGTATTTTAAACACTACTTTAAGCGTCTACAACCAATGTTTTCCAGGTGATACTATGTATGGAAGTTATCCAGGGGCTCGAAGTCGTGTAATAGAAGGAAACAATGCTATAAACGGTAACTTCTTTAGTAGAATGTTTTTAACATCACTCAAAGGTGATAAAGTCTTTTCTCAAAAAGGTGAAATAACAACGAAAGAACTCATACAAAAAATAGAATCTGCTATAGAGAGTAACAGTGTAAACTATGATAGATTACTATTTGTTGGAGCTATCACGAACTTGATAGAAGAAGAAAGTATATCTGATATAAATGATGAACCTTTAGACGAAAAAAGAATCTTTGATAAGCTGATGTATGACAATGTTTTATGTAATGACATAGATATAAATACCCAGTCACTAGCTGAGATACTTCAAGAGTCAAAAGCCAAAGCCAAAAAGATTAAGAAGAATTCAGTAAACAAATCTGATTTAGTATACGAATTACATTTGAATGCTATAAACGCTGACTTCAAGATATTAAATTGGAGTACGAAAAACATACTAATAAGAGATAAAAAACAAAAATTTTAAATACTAGTTTAAAATTTTTCTCTCTAGCACATACATGTTATTACTCTTGTCACAAGAAGCTTTAAACCTCTCCTTCAAATCTCTATCGTATGTAAGAACATATATGTCTGATTCTCTTAAATTCAGATCCTGAAAGTTCTTCAGTAGGACACCATCAGCCACATTCTTACCATGGTCGCACTTAGTAAAATTAAAAGAGTTGAGTGTTTTAGAAAAATCATATAAATCAGCTTCCCACTCTGCTTTAAAAAGCCAAAGTGAGTCTGGATTACATGATATATATATGTTCTCATCTTCTATCTCATGCGGTTCTATCACATGAATAAACATTGGAGATACATTTGAAAAATTTTCAATATCCCAAAACAGATAACTATTTTTTGTTTTAGATGCTTTTGGTTTGTTAAAAAGAGATAGGTTTTTTGATATATCTAAATTAACTTGTGCACTGTCATTTAAAAATTCAATAGTTTCTTTGAGTTTTTCAGCCTCACTATATGAGTATTTTAGAAGCTTACCAATTTCTATAAACATATCTAGTTCAGATAGAGTATATCTATAAGATGGTGTTCTCTCACTTTGAAGTCTTTTGATTCTTTTTTGAGAAAATATTGTTCTAAGTGTTATATCTTCTTTCTTTTTAAAAGCATTCATTAAAGATACAAATTGTTGATAAGCATTTTTACTATCTGCTAGTTCGACTTTACCGTAAAATTTTTTATTTATTATTATCTTTTTCATTGAGATAATTATATCATTTATACTTTCGTATAATATACATTTATTATATATAATTGATACTATACGTAATAATTAATAGTAACTATAAGGATTTATCATGTCAAAGTCAATTGGAATAATTACCTATCTTTTAACCGACTATAAAGACTTGAAGATTTTAGCACTTACAAACAATGTTAATTTTTTAAAAGGAACAGAATTACTTCAAGCTGGTGTTCAGGGTTATGGTAATGCCTATATGCACCCTACACTGTTAGTGCAAGCCATAGAAGTTATAATAAGTAACAATGTATGGATATATCCAGAATTAGCCCAACACCTGATAAAAAACATAACAAAACAAAGTCTGCAAACAGAACAAAAAGATACAAAACTAAATCAACTTACTCAACATGAAAAAGAGTGTGCTATATTAGTATCTGAGGGGAACTCAAATAAAGAAATAGCTTCACTACTAAATCTGCAAGAAATAACTATAAAAAAACACCTTTCTTCAGTCTATAAAAAACTTTCTATTAAAAATAGAATTGAACTAGCCATATTCTTAAATTAAATAAAATTCAACACTTTTTGGATATAATCGCGTATAAATTTAATAAGGCTACCTAGATGAATATAGTAACTGGTTCTTCAACAGCACTAATAACACCATTTAAAAATGGAAAATTAGACGAGCAGTCATATGCTGCACTTATAAAAAGACAGATCAACAACGGTATGGACGCAGTTTGTCCAGTTGGAACTACGGGTGAGAGTGCTACTTTATCATCAGATGAAGATAAAAGATGTATGCAAATTGCTGTAGAGGTCTGTAAAGGAACTAATACAAAAGTTCTTGCAGGTGCAGGAAGTAATTCAACATCTGAAGCGATACTTGCTGCAAAAAATGCACAAGAATGTGGTGTTGATGCTATATTTTCAGTAGCTCCATACTATGTAAAACCATCGCAAGAAGGTCTTTACCAACATTATAAAGCAATCGCAGAGTCTGTACCTGAGCTTCCATTTATGCTTTATAATGTACCAGGTCGTACAGTCGTAGATATATCTGCAGATACTGTAATAAGACTTTTTGATGATATTGAAAATATCTATGGTATCAAAGAGGCGACTGGCTCTTTAGATAGAGCAGTAGAACTTCTTTCTCGTAGACCTGATTTAAAAGTATTTTCAGGTGATGACGCTATTGATTATCCTATTTTAGCTAATGGTGGAGCAGGAATTACCTCTGTAACTTCAAACCTTGTACCTGATTTAAAAAGTGAACTAGTTCGTAAAGCTCTGTCTGATGACTTTGCAGGTGCTAAAGCTATAAATGATATGCTTTACCCACTAAACTCAGTAATGTTTTGTGAAGCTAACCCTATGCCTATTAAAGCTGCTATGTACATAGCTGGACTAATTGATACCCTAGAGTATAGACTTCCACTTGTTGCTCCAAGTTTAGAGAGTATGAAAAAAATCGAAGAAGTAATGAAAAATTACGACATTAAAGGACTATAATGAGCGAAAAGACAATGACAGGAAAGACTTTATTTATTAGTGGTGGAACTCGTGGAATTGGTAAAGCAATCGTTTACGAATTTGCTTCTAAGGGTTGTGATGTAGCATTTACATATGCTTCAAGTGCTGATACAGCAAATGAAATCATTGCTGATATAGAGTCAAAATATGGCATTAAGTCTAAAGCTTATAAACTAAATATATTAGAGCCATTAACTTATAAAGATGTTTATAAAGAGTTTGATGAAGACTTTGATAGACTAGACTACTTCATATCTAACGCTATTATTTCAGGTCGTGCTGTTGTTGGTGGGTTTGCTCCATTTATGAGACTAAAACCAAAAGGTCTTGGGAACATATATACGGCTACTGTTGAAGCATTTGTTGTTGGTGCTCAAGAAGCTGCTAAACGTATGGAAAAAGTAGGTGGAGGTAGTATCATTTCAATGAGTTCTACTGGAAACTTAGTTTATACTCCAAACTATTCAGGTCATGGTACAAATAAAGCTGCAGTTGAGACTATGGTTAGATATGCCGCTGCAGAACTTGGTGAGAAAAACATTCGTGTTAATGCAGTAAGTGGTGGCCCAATAGATACAGATGCATTAAAAGCTTTCCCTAACTACGAAGAAGTAAAAGCAGAAGTTGTTAAACGTTCTCCTCTAAGCCGTATGGGTGATGCGACAGACTTAACTGGTGCATGTTCATTTCTTTGTTCGGATGCAGCTTCATGGTTAACTGGCCAAGCTATCGTTATCGACGGTGGAACTTCGTTTCAATAACCAAAACTCAATCTAATTTAAAGTGTTTCTTTAAATCAGATTGAAATAACAATATAGGTACTACCATAAGTGATGCAATTACAGCTGAAACAGTACCAAATATCAAAGCGACCCCAAGACCACCAAATACTGCATCTCCTGCTAAAAGTGTCGAAGCTAATATAATTGCTGCGGCAGTTAAAAAGATTGCTATCATATACAAAAGGAAATAATATGAAATCATTGATAACAACTAAAATATTTGTAAGTTTATTACTGCTTTTTACATCTAATTTATTAGCTAAGCCTAATTTAAAAGCACCAATTGCTGACTTTATGAAAGCTCAAGAGATTGCTGGTGAGGCAGGTCCCTTTACCTCAAAAGAGAATATGCCCAAAGATTATTTTTTAATTCCAAAAAATCTTCCATTCCTAGTTGGTCTAAGCCTTTACAACCCAAGTTCTTCAAACTTAGAGTTAACTCAAGTTCAGATCGACAATCTAGTTACTTTTAGAAATGGTAATTTTCCAAGACTGGTTAAAATGGCTAAAAAGATTAAAACTTTAGAAATGCAGCTAGTTGATGAAATTGGATTAAAATATAATTCTAAAGATGCAGCATTACTTTTCCCTATAGTAGATGAAATCGCAAAACTTAGAACAGAAATGACAAAAGCACATTTAAAATGTATTCAAAAAGTGAAATCAATTTTGACAGAAGCACAATATGAAGAGTTACTTGACTACGGTGTAGTCAATATGTTTTAAAATAATATATATTTAAAAATCAAACAATAATAATATATTATTGAGAAAACCAAGGAAATATATGATTAATAACTATATAAAGATATTACTTTTACTCTTAATTTTGTCTACATGTAGTATAGGATATGACTTCTCTCAAAGAAATAGAATCATTCAAGAATCGTATGCTACGGTAAGAGCAGTTACTCCCTTAGAATTAAAAGAGATGATTGATGATGATGTAGAGCTTATAGTACTAGACATAAGAGAAATAGAACAACGTGCTGAAGGAACCATACCAACTCTTAATACATATGAAATGACACGTGGTCAACTAGAATTTGGAATCATGGAGATGATTGAAGATAAAAATACTCTTATCGTGTCTTTTTGTCGTGATGGCCCACGAGGAGCACTTGCTAGCAGAACGCTTATTGATATGGGGTATAAAAATGCAACCTATCTTCAAGGTGGACTAAAAGCTTGGGCTGTTGCTGGATATAGAATTCGAAATGGATTAGGAAGAGTTGTTCTCAATACAGAAGAAGAGTTTTGATAAACCCTTTATGATTTAAGTGAGAACTTAAACTTTTTTTCCATAGAAATCGCTTCATCTCTTCCATAAACGATGATATCAGTGTCTACTTTTATTTTTTTAGATTTGATTTTATCTGGGTACTCAACAAAATTCAATATATGCTTTATGCAGTTTATTCTAGCTTTTTTCTTATTATCACTCTTTACTATAGTCCAAGGAGCATCATCTGTATGAGTTGCACTAAGCATCATAAACTTTGCGAGCGAATATTCATTCCATAGTTTTTGTGACTCTTTATCTACGGGAGAGAGTTTATACTGTTTGAGTGGGTCAGTCTCTCTTGCTGTAAACCTTTTAGCCTGTTCAGACTTTGATACGGAAAAGTAAAACTTAAATATTTTTATATCTTCATCAACTATCATCTTTTCAAATTCAGGTGCATCTTTTAAAAATTTATGATGTTCTCTCTCAGAACAAAAGCCCATAACAGGCTCAACCATTGAACGGTTATACCAACTTCTATCAAACAACACAATTTCGCCTGCACTAGGTAGATGCTTAACATATCTTTGAAAATACCATTGTGTTTTTTCTGTATCACTAGGTTTTTCAAGAGCTACTATCCTTGCCCCACGTGGATTTAGGTGTTCTGTTATTCTTTTAATTGTACCACCCTTACCTGCAGCATCCCTACCTTCAAAAATCATCAATATCTTTAACCCACTACTTTTAACATAATTTTGAAACTTTAATAATTCTACTTGAAGTAAAGCAAGTTCTTGCTCATAAGCTATTGTAGATTCTTTTTTCCAAACTTTTACTTTTTTTTCTCTCTTTTCTTCCATAATCACTCCTTCTCAAAATCTTTGTATCACACTATATCTATATATTTTTATTACTATTTTAGCATCTTTTGATACAATCAGCCTAATTAATAAACTGGAGTTATAAATGAGCGTATTACTAGAATTTAGCATGTTTCCAACATCGACTGATGGAAGAGATGGTGCTTCTGTATCAAAGAGTGTAAGTAAGATTATAGATGTTATAGACAGATCAGGTGTTTCATACCAGCTAACTCCTATGGGAACAGTAGTTGAGACATCTACAATTAGAGAAGCTTTAGACATAATTGAGTTAGCTTATGAGCAAGTTCAAGATTGTGAAAGAGTATATTCATCACTAAAGTTTGATATTAGAAAAAATACAAAAGATAGATTAAAAACGAAGATCGCTTCTGTAGAGAAGAAATTAAATAGAGAAGTAAGTCACTAATTAGAGTTTATAACTCTAATTAGAATCTATAGTTACCTATAACTCTATACTGTATAAGTTTGTCATGTTGACTTACAGTTCCATCTGCTGCAGAGGAACTAGCATGGTTTACCCATATACCTTTTAAAGCAAGTGAATACTTTTTGTAAGAGTATGCAACAACAGCGTTATAATTATCTTCATTCTTTGCAAAGTTATTATTATCTATATGCAGATAAGCTAAGCTACTTTTAAAGCCCTTAACCCCTGTAAAATCATACTTTTGAGTATATGCTACTTTTACACCACGAGAACCACCTATATATACACTGTCTGCTTTAAGACCTTGTCCATAGTTAGATACAAAAAGACTATTTGAAGTAATCATATTTGTAAGTAGTGGAGTACCATCCCACGGTGTTACTAATGAGTCATGTTTATCTGAATCACTAAACACTTTAGAAAATGCAAATGATAATCCAGATTCTTTGTAATTGAATCCTATTTTAGCGGCAAGTAAATTTGCATCTATCTCTTTACCACCAGTAATAGAACCAGCCGTACTCATATAGTCATCTGCATGACCAATACTTCTTTGTCCAATATATTGAGTATCAAACTTATATGAAAGGTTGTCACTAATCTTATTTTTGAAACCAAGACTTACATATACAGCGTTCATAAAGTCATCTGCGTAATAGTTATAAAGTTTTGCATCAATATTATCATCATTATATGTTGCACTGGCAACTATAACTTCTCCAGATTTACTACCAGTTACTGTCTTAGTATCATCCCCAAGCACATGTTCTATTATATTTGTATATCTATCTGATGTACGTTGTTTGAAGTGTGTTAAGTATGACGCGCCAAGTTTTACATTATTGTTTAGTTTATAGTCAAAGAAAAGCCCCTGCACTGCTGATGGTAACATACGAACATCTTTTGCATGAATAAGTGGTGTCTTTATCACTTTACGACCATAAGTAGTTGTTAAATCTTTGAACTTATACTCTATAAATGCTTCACCGATAACAGAGAAACCATCTTGTGCAATATTTCCACTTGCACTTCCTGTTTTTCTAACACCGTTGTCTCTACCAATATTTGATGCATCAACAACATTGGGAAGAGCAAAACCTAAAGTAGTCATAAACGTAGCACCAAGTCTGAACCCATTTAAGCTTCCAGTTGTGTAACCCAACTGACCACCAATAGCATTTGCATGTGCAGAAGAGTCAACACCATTAGGTCTATCTATTTGTGTCTCTATATAATAATATCTTAAATTACCATTTACTTTACCATCCTCTAACCATGTCTCCATCGAATCAGAAGCTTGCATAGATGCAACTAAAAGTAGTATATTTAATACAATTTTTTTCATTTATATATTCCTTATTCCGAATTATACCTTTTTGTATTTTAAATATGATTTAGAACCATATACCAAGCCTATATTAAGAGCCAAACAGTTAAAATAACACAATAAATAATTCAAGGATATTCTTGCTTAATCTTCCAAATACATTGGCATCATTACGTATACTTTTAGCACCTATTCTGTTTTGGGTGATTTTAAATCCAAGCTACTTCACAGATGCTGGTTATCACATAACTTGGAGCTACTACTTCGCCTCTTTACTATTTGTTCTTGCTAGTGTAACTGACTTTTTTGACGGTTTTATTGCTAGAGAGTGGAACCAAATGACAATGCTTGGTGCAATCATAGACCCATTAGCAGATAAAATGTTAACTATTGCTGCATTTTTAGGTCTTATGATGGTAGGAGAAGCTTCAGCATGGGCAATCTACATCATAATCATTCGTGAACTTTTCATAACGGGTATCCGTACAGTTGCTGTTAGTGAAGGCTTAGATGTAAAAGCATCATGGGCAGGAAAAGTTAAAACTGTAGGTCAAATGTTTGCTATAGGTTTTCTACTCATGCACTGGCCTTATGCAGAGGAACTTTTATGGTTTGCTGTAGCTCTAACTGTGTACTCAGGACTAGAGTACCTTTACGGCTTTAGAAATGCGCTTTTAAAAGGTAAAAACTAATGAGTTGGTTAGTATCACTTTTAGTTCTATCGCTTCTTATATTTTTTCATGAACTTGGGCACTACTATATAGCAAGACGCGTAGGTGTAAAAGTAGAAGTCTTTAGCATCGGTTTTGGAAAAAAACTAGCATCATTTTACAAATGGGGAACGCAGTGGACTATAGCAGCTATCCCCCTTGGTGGATATGTAAAGATGAAAGGCCAAGACGACACAGACCCAACTAAAAAAAGCTATGATGATGACAGCTACAATGTAAAAACACCCTTTCAAAAGATACTTATTCTTTTGGCTGGTCCTGCGGCTAACTTCATCTTAGCATTTGTACTTTACTTCACTATCGCTCTTGGTGGTCCACAAATACTCTCTCCTGTCGTTGGTAAAGTCGTTGAAGACTCACCTGCTTTTGTAGCAGGACTTAAAACAGATGATACGGTACTATCTATCAACTCTACCCCTATCAAAACATGGAAAGAGATGGCAGAGCTCATAGAGTTCTCCGATGGTACTCTACATGTAGAGATACAAAGAGATGGATTTATTGAGCATAAAGTTTTAAACCCTAAAATCACTGAGACTAAAAATATGTTCAATGAAGTGATTCAAAAGAAGATGATAGGTATAGGAAGTGCAGGAGTTTCTCACAAACTAGAACTTAGCATTAGTGAAGTATTCTCTTATGCAACCGAACAAACAATTTTTGCCTCTACTATGATATTTACAGGACTTCAGAAGTTAATAGTTGGTGATGTTCCAGCTAATGAATTAGGTGGTGTTATATCTATAGTTAAAATCACTTCTGATGCAGCTGCGTTTGGATGGATGAGTGTACTTGCTTTTGCAGCACTCATTTCTGTTAACCTTGGGGTTCTTAATCTACTTCCTATTCCAGCTCTTGATGGTGGACATATCATGTTTAATATGTATGAGATGCTTTTCAAGCGTGAAGTTAGTGAAGCTGTTATGATTAAACTCACTATAGCTGGCTGGGCAATACTTTTCTCTCTTATGGGTCTTGGTGTCTATAATGATATAAATAGGCTTATGGGTTAATCAGAGAAATTTGCCTTAATGTCTTTTACAATAGTTTCTTTATCGTAGGGAACATATGTGTATATTCTACGAAGTGTATACATACCATTGTGAGTTTTTTTAAGTAGAAAAAGAAATGATGTATGATTATATTCACCATCTTCCACCATAGATGGAACATTCACAACATTAAACTCACTTTGTAAACTGTACAGCTCATTATCTTCCATATATAAACCAGTAAACTCATTATGAAAAGCTTTAGCAAACTGTAATGGTAATGACCTATCATCAAACTTTTTCATATTTATGAAAATAGTTTTTACATCAATACTATTTTTTTTTAATTCTTTATATATCGGTACTATTTCATTTAATCTTGGAGTGCAAATATTTGTACATCCTACATATCCAAAAAAGACAAATATGATGTCATTGTCATAGTCATAAAAAACTTTAGACTCTATCTTTTTATCTACTTTAATTACACCTATGCTATCTGTAAAGTTACCACTAAAGCTTATAAGAAATATGACTAACAATAACAATATAGGAAGAAGGATGTATTTAAGTTTGTCCATAAAAAATTCTCTTTTTAATCAAATTTGATATATCTCAATGACTAGTATGTGGATAAACTAATGTTTATTAACATATGGTTATAATATTATCAAAATAAAACTATATATAGAAGTGAAAATAGATAAATGACAGAATTAGATTACAAATTACATTTAGACGATGTTATAAGAAGAGTTGAGTTTGCTAGAATTAGAGTTAGTGGTCACCATATTGTTAAAATAGTAGCTATTAGTAAGTACTCTACAAGTTCCGATATTGAAAAACTATATAAAATTGGTCAAAGAGCTTACGGTGAAAACAAAGTACAAGACTTAAAGGTAAAATCTACTGAGCTAGATGAACTACCATTAGAATGGCACTTTGTAGGTAATCTTCAAAAAAACAAAATAAATAACCTATTAGATATTGATCCTACTCTCTTTCACTCACTTGATTCACTTGAATTAGCTTATGAGCTTCAAAAGAAACTAGAAGCTAAAGATATGACACTAGATACACTTATGCAAATAAACTCTGCTAAAGAAGAGTCTAAGCATGGATTTATGCCAGAAGTCGCTAGTGATATATATGCAAAGATTCAACTAGAATGTCCTAACATAAACCTAAGAGGTGTTATGAGTATAGGTGCACATAGTGACGATCAAGATGTAATCAAAAAAAGTTTCGAGACGACTCACAATATATATAAAGAACTTGAAGGTGCGACTATTTGTTCTATGGGAATGAGTGGTGATTTTGAAATGGCTATTGAATGTGGATCAAACCTAGTTAGACTTGGCTCTGTTTTATTTCCTAAATAATTCCTAAAAGGAATTACTTAGACTCAATATGTCTTGAGTTTAATGGTTGAACTGGTCTTTCATTATCTATATAAAACTTTCTAAACGTTTTTAATTGTTCAGAAGAGATACTATCTGTATCTTTTAAAATATACCATTGTACATTTTCAGAACATGGAGGTGTTGTTAACGAACCTACATAGTGATAGTAGTGAGAAACATCCTTTGGAAGTAAATCTTGAGGATCAATGTTAATTTCTTTTCCAACATTATTTATAATTGATTTAATAAATTGATTTTTTTCACCAACCTCAAACATAACAGCAACAACAGCTAATGTTTTATCTTCCGCTTGGTGTACCATATGAGCGACCATATCGTACTGTCTACCATCTATAGTATGTTCACTTTTCCCATGAAAATGGAATTGGATTAATTTATAGTCTTTTCCATGAAGAGTGATTTTACCACCTTTTTGCGGAACTACTTTTATAGAATGTCCATTATCAAATATTTTTGCATCAGTATGAACATCCTCATCAAAAGTTATTTCATATGAACTGTCAAGGTGTACACTTTGCGTTGGAATGATATTTATAGGAGACTGAGCCTTTCCTGAATCACATGTACCGCTAAAGTCTCCCCAATGTTCTGGACCATGTTCTTTATAATCCCAGTGAGCTTCATGGTCTGCTTGTTTATGGTCAAGGAGTGAACATCCTGACATTAAAAATATTAATGCTACTGCTGATATAATTGATTTATTCATATTTAACCTTCTATAAATTAATTTTGAGAGAAGGATTCTACCATTAATTTAATTTTATAAAAATAAAATGACTACTTATCTTTCTTTCGTCTGTATCTTACAGAATTACTTTTTGGGTTTTCTATCAATTTTTGTTGATATTCTATCATCATATAAAATGGTTTTAAAAAGCCATCTAAACTATCCTGCTCTATACTCTCAACTTTTTTATCATTTAAAAGTTCTAACACTACATGTACGGATTCTATAGTTGAGAGGTACTCTTTTTGTGGTTGGATTTTTATTTTATACTCAGATGTTCTCTTGGTAGAAAAGCTCATATGTCTTAATGACCTAAGATTTTTACTCTCATTAAACATCTTCTTTGTACATGCCCACGTAGAGTCTATGAGAAAAATCGCCATAGCTTTGTCATTCTTACATGTAGGTTTACTTTCACTAAGATTTATTGCATCTACGGAAGGGAAAAGTATGTAACTCTCATGTGTTGAAATTATTTCATTTATACGATTGTGGTCTGAGAAATCAACCCCAATAAATAGTTCAGAATTTTTAAGAGTTTGATGTGTAAAATGACCCGTATTGTTTTTGACTTTTTTAAACTCTTTTGGGTGCATAAGGATTACAAACTTAGTATCTGTATCAAAACTGTTGATGTAAGAGCACATGCATGAGCTTTGTGGCCTATAACATTTGTAACATTTTTCTCTATCACCATAAAGTGTTTGCATAATCAACCTATAAAAATAATCGAAATTATACTAGAATTCCATTATGAAAGAATATGAACTTATAGTAATTGGATCAGGTGCAGCAGGAATGATATCTGCAATAACTGCTGCAAGAGCTGGTAAAAAAGTACTCATTCTTGAAAAACTATCACAAGTAGCTGCAAAACTAAAAGCAACTGGTGGGGGAAGATGTAACCTTACTAACACTCTCTCAAATGAAGACTTTATGGCAAAATTTGGTCGTGATGGTCGTTTTATGCAAAATGCGATCAATGATTTCAACCATAAAGACCTCATCAAGTTCTTCGATGAAATAGGTGTAGATACTCATGCTCCAGATGGTTTTCGTGTATTTCCAACCTCTCACTCTTCTGTTACGATCATAGCGGCTCTACTAGATGAGTTAGAGAAGTTACATGTAGATATTATTTGTTCTCAAAAAGTTGAAGACATTCTACATATAGACAACTCAGTTATAGGTGTAAAAAGCACTACAGATGAGTTTAGAGCTAAAAATATAGTAATTGCGACTGGTGGGTTGGGTTATCCAGTTCTTGGTGCTGAAGGCGATGGTTATGAGATGGCTAAAGATTTAGGTCACTCGACTACAGAACTTCACCCTGCGATGATGCCTTTAAAAACCAAAGAAGAATGGGTAAAGAACTGTCGAGCAGATACTATTGCTAAGGTTGAGTTTAGAGTCGATATGAAAAAACATAAAAAGTTAAAAGCTCACGGTGACTTAATCTTTACCAAAACTGGTATACGTGGTCCTGTAGTTCTTGATTTTGCCAGAGAAATCACTCCTCTTATATCTAAGTATGGTGAAGTACCTGTACTAGCGAATCTAACTAAGGGCATGAATGAAGAGCAAATTAGTAAGCACTTTAAAAATGAGTTAGATAAAGAACTACATGTAGACATTCTCTCTTTGGTTAAAACCTTACTTCCTGAGCCATTGTCACAAGAACTCTTATATATAGCAGATATTGACCCTACCTCACCATACTCTAAAACGAAAGGGGCTTCCAGAGCTAAGTTGATATCTCTTCTGGCTTGGACTCCACTAACAATAACAGGTCATGATGGTTTTAAAATGGCAATGATTACAAGAGGTGGAATAAAACTAAATGAGATAGACCCAAAAACAATGCAAAGTAAGTTGATTGATGGTCTTTACTTTTGTGGAGAGGTAATGAATCTAGATGGTCCATGTGGAGGTTATAACCTACAGTGGAGTTTTGCTAGTGGTTACTTAGCTGGCAGACTACTTACATAGCAAGTCTATTATTACTAAACCCCAAGTTCCTACAAAAACAAATATACTTAAAAAAACAACACTACTACCAACATCCTTTGCGCGACCTGCCATTTCATTATGCTCTAGGGTTACTAAGTCCACTACTCTCTCAATAGCACTATTAATAGCCTCTGCAATCAGCATACCCATAAGAGTTATAAACATCAAAGCCTTATGGATTAAGCTAGCATCTATATATACAATAACAGGCAACAAAATAAGAGCTATAACTAACTCGATTTTAAATGAAGATTCTGTTTTTATCATATCTACCATGCCATTTAAAGCATAGCTTGTGTTTTTAAAAAAATTATATTTTGGTTGATTTCTCACTTTATACCCTTAATTCATAAAATAACGTATAGAAGCAAATCCATACACTTCTGTTTTATCTAACATTGCTACATGTAACTCATCAATTATGCCACCAAGAGCAAAAACTTTTATGTCACATACTTTTAAAAGATTTTCTAAGTCTTTCACACCTTTTGGTTCACCCTTGTTAGGAGATTCAAATATTGGACTATATGTTACAGCATCTGCTCCCAATTTTTGAGCCTTTAAAACCTCTTCATACGTATGAGTACTTACTATTACTTCTATACCTAATTGTTTAGCATCTTCTATACTATCAAACTGTTGTGATGTTAAATGAACTCCAGTTGCATTTAACTCTTTAGCTAAGTTCATATCTTGATGTATAAAACTCTTCGTACTCTCAAACTTATTACACATATGTACAAAAGACTCTGCTTGAGTTTTGTAATCGAGGTTTGTCTTATCTCTATATAGTGCATAACTAGGACTATGCTTAATAAGAAGTTCTTCACACAAAGCATTTGAAGTTATAAGATATTTTTTCAACTATTTATCTATTCTATTTGTCTAAAAAATGTTTAATCGTACTATAGAACGTTTTTTTATTAATTGGTTTACTAATATACTCATCCATACCAGCATCTAAGAACTTCTCTCTATCACCTTTTAAGGCATTAGCAGTTAATGCTACGATTGGTGTATGTGTAAGACTATTTTCTTTCTCATATTCAAGAATTAATCTAGTAGCTTCTATACCATTCATTATAGGCATGTTCTCATCCATTAAAATAAGATCATACTTATTTTGTTTATATACATCTACAGCTACTTTACCATTACTTACTATCTCTACCTCTATATCAACATCTTCTAAAAGCATTGAAACAAATAACTGATTAGTTGAGTTATCTTCAACAAGAAGAATTTTACCATTGAGTTTTAAATTGTCATAATCAAGTTCAGTATTTATAACTGTCTCAAGTTTTTCAGCCACTTTAACTTTACACTCAACAGCAGGTATAACAAGTATAAACTCACTCCCTCTACTGTTATCAAAACCAAGAATTAAATCACCGTTCATTAGTTTTGCTAAGTTTTTAGAAATAGATAAACCTAAACCAGTCCCACCATACTTCCTAGTAGTAGATGTATCTTCTTGATTAAATGGTTCAAAGACTTTATCTCTGTTTTCAAATTTAATACCAATACCATAATCTTTTACAGTAACATGAAGACTCTTTTTTAATAAATCATAGTTTATATTCAGTAAAACCTCTGAGTCAGACGTAGAAAACTTAATAGCGTTATCAAGCAAGTTACCTACAATCTGTTTTATTCGTATACTATCACCAATTACTCCATGTGGAACATTCTCATCAACTTTTAAATTAATATATATTTTTTTTTCTTTTGCTTTTTCGTAAAATAGAAGGCTAAGCTCTTCAAACATATCAGTAGGTATAATACATGTGTTATTAAGTTTCACATTACCACTATCAAGATTTGAAAAGTCCAATATATCATTTACTATAAGCATTAACGAGTCACTAGACTTACTTATAATCGCTAAGTGTTGTTTTTTCTTACTGTCAGTTTCTTCTTTTTTTAGCACCTCGACAAAGCCGTCTATTGCCGTTATTGGTGTACGAATTTCATGACTCATAGATGCTAAAAATTCATCTTTAACTCTTGTAGCTACAACTAATTCTTCAGAACTTTGTTGTAGTAGTTTTGTTCTATGATTTAAGGAATCTACTAATGTCTTTAATTCACCCTTGTCATTAGTATCAATAAGAGTGTACTCCGTCGGGCTATGAGTCAACTGATAAACTATATCCAGGATAGGCTGAACTATATTCTTATGTAAGAAAAAGTATCCTATAAACCCAACTAATAACATACTAAAAAGTATAGAGTAAACAATAACTTGAAGTATAAGTGCTCTCTTGCTAAATATAAGATCATGAGATGTAGCCATACCTATTTTCCAATGAGAAGGGAGAGTCTTTAAAACAACTAAGTAGTCAGCACCAGCTTTTAAAAAATTCTCTATATATATATTTTGGATATTATCATTACCTTTTGACATTGCAACTATGCTATTTGCATCATTATCATCTATTTGATAACTTTGTTCACGTAATGCATCAGCATAATCTTTATCATCTTTGTTAAAGTTTGATAGATTTTTCTCAACTATTTTATCAATAGCATCTGATATCGGTTTAAAATAAGAGTTACTTTTTAAAAAATCTTTTAGCATAAGTACACTAACACCATCATCAGTTTTTATATATTCACTTGGATAGCTTATAAACTTATCATTTCTGTCTATTATAAAGGCAAAACCATCTACTTTTCTAGACTCTTGACTCAATATATTATCAAGTGCATTAAGCTTTACATCTACAGTTGAAATCCCAAAAAATGTTTTATTTATGTATATCGGAACACTAATAGTTACCATCGGTTGAAAAGTATATGGGTCTGTGTATGACTTAGACCAATAAAATGTGTTCTTCTTTAAGAGCTTTACAGGTACATACCACTCTTCTTGGTGATAACCTTTAGTGTCTTTCTTATTATAGTCATTAACAAAAACTAGCTGATTTTTTGCATCTCTTCCAAAAAAGTAACTATCTCTCTCTTTTGATTTATTAAGAGAAAATGGTTCAGGCCATATTCCACCACCGGCAATGAAAGAGTCATTACTTTTATTTGACATAACTGACATTATAAGTTCAGAATTATATTGATGGTCACTACCTAGCAAATGCGCAGTTGAGGCTAATGTTTGAGCCAATGTTTTTGCTATATTTAACTTAGCATTGACCTTATTAGCAATATTCTCAAGTCTCATATCAGACTCTATTTTTGCCTGGTTAAGAAGTTCATTTTTCTCTATAAAATAGACTATAGATGTTACCATAGCAATGGTTAGAAAAGTGAAAATTAAGATAAAATGAGTAATCTTTCCTAACATTGAATTACAAAACTTCTGTAGTCTGCTCACAATAGATACCTTAAGCGTTTAATTTTACTAAATTCTACCATAAAAGGATAATAAATAATATAAAGTATAGATTATGAACTCTTTAAAAATTCATTCAGAGGATTCCTATTGTCCTTTGGTCCTTTACTTTGCTTAGCAAAATCGATCTGTGTCATCAACCCACTTGTTCCATCTTCATTTAAGTACAAACCATTAGACTTTATCCTACCAAGTGTCTTATCCTCACCTTTTATGTCAAAGTCACCCTTTGCATGTCCCAAGTAAAGCGCACCTATTCCAGCTTCACCGATAGCAACAAGTGAATCCTCATCCTCTGTTTTAGTCCATATTCTAAGTTTATCAAAAATGGAATCATTCTCATCTATCCAATTATTTCCATCCAGGTCATATCGTTTCAAGTCTAAAAATCCATTACCATTTTGTGCACCAAAAAGCTCAAAACCATCATCAATATAGCCATTTTCATTTTTATCAAGGGCAAGAAAACCATTACCTTTACTAAGCATAGATATTTGGTCACTTTCCCCATTCATATCAATATCAAAATCAAATGTTTTTGAGTCAAGATCTGGCAGTTCTCCATCGAAATTTATAACTAGTGGGTCATAAAACATTACCTTCTCAATAGAGTGAGTTTCAACAAAACTACTAGAAAACGATAAGTTCATATCTAAGTGAATTTGTCTATTTCCACTTTGAACCATACCACACATACTTACATCTAGACTTTGAGAGTGTGTGTATTCCTCTTTTATACTTACACTCCGAGTTCCCATCGTTCGTATCTCACTTGGGTTAAAGTCAAACTCTTTAAGACTTTTTAAATTGTGTTTCATAGGCTTTCTTCCTATTCTAGACATCAATTGGTTTAACAAATCATACTGAAGTCTCTTGCCAAACTCAACTTCTTCTTCAACCGACCTCGTTACTGGAGTCTTATTAGAATTCTCTACCTCTAGTATCTCAACAAAAGTCCTACTTACACTTTTACTCTCACTCGTCTCTGCATGCATATTTAGTGCATAATTATCGATTTTCATAGCTAATCCTTTTCCATTTTAACTATTGTTAAAGAGATATCTACCTCCATATATCTACCTCAAACCATCTACATAAAAGTTCCTTCTTTTTTTAATTGGGTGAAGATAAAAAAGCATTAAATATACCAATAAGATATTTTTGATTTATGATATACTAAAATATGATTAGTATAAATACAGATAAAAAATTAAATATTATCTTGCCAAATACGAACAGAGCTCTAGCAGAAGTTTTAAAAGACGCCTCACCAAAAGAATTAGAGGTAATCTCTCAGGGTAAAGACCTGAAGTCTATTCTCAACTCTTTGCTAAAAGAGAGTTCTAAAAACTCTAGTAGTGATAAAACACTCTTAGAACTTGTTAAAAATAATCCTACATTCAAAGAGCTAGGTAAAACTAACCAAAATATTAAAGAACTACTAAACACTCTAAAAGCTGATAGCAAGTTAGCTAATATTGAAAAACTTTTACAAAAATTTCTACCAAACATTAAAGAACTAACTAATGAAAATATCAAACCCAATATAAATAATTCTGGTGTTTTTTTAGAATCAAAACTAAAAGACATACAAAACCCACAGACTAACCTAAAAGCACTTCTTACTAAGTTCTCTGATGAAGTTGTAAGAAGTCAATTACCAAGCTCTAAAACTATTATACATGGCATCAAAGAACTTCTAAATACACCCTCATTGCAAGCCACTTCTAATGAAGACCTTACTCTACATGTAAAAGAAAACCCAAAAGAGACAGCTTCATTAGCTAAGAACTTACAAACTCTAGTTACAAAAGTACAATTAGAGTTGAAAAATGCCGACCCCATAACTACTCTAGACTTTTCTAACAAAATTTCTAAGCTTGAACATTTACTTGATAACAAAAACCTCACTAAAGAAAACTTCAAACTATCATCACTAAAAGACTCAACTCAACAAGTTGCTAAAGTCTTGGAGGGAAGTTTTACAAATCAATCCAAAAGTTCCCTAGGAACAATACAAAATATTTTACAAAAAATAATCACTATTGAGAACCAGACAAGTCAAACTCCAAGTAAGTTAGAAAGTAATATAAAAGATTTACAGACGATAGTTGATAAGATAAAAACTAACTCTAAAGATTTGAATAATAACTCAAATAAAGAACTGTTAATTAAGACAGAAAAACTTAATAGTCATATCAACAGTGTTGATATTAACCAACCAGTTACGCACACTGCTATTGAAGAAGTAATGAAAAGTCTTCATAATACACCTATTAAAGATTCAAACACTATTTTAGATGCCCTAAGCAAAATATTTAAAGTGCTTAAAACAGAATCTTTAGAACAAGTAATAGATAAGAAAATACCCCCTGAGCTAAAAGCAGTGATTGATAACATTAAAAGCTCCATCAGTAAAACCGACCCAATATTTTCAAAACAAATAAGATCTATGGTAAATGAGTTATCACTACTACAAAACGCAAATAAACTCGTCCCGGACAATAATATAAAAGAGATTATGTCAAATGACTTTAAAGCTGTACTAAATAGAGTAAGTGATGACATTGCTAAACTATCATTACCAAATCAATCAGAAATACTAAAACAGGTAGATAAACTACTTTTGCAGATTGATTACCATCAATTAGTTTCTCACCTCTCTGGTGCATCATCTCTGTATATTCCATATGCTTGGGAAGAGATGGAAGATGGAAACATCCAAATAAAAAAAGCATCTGATGATAGGTTTTACTGTGATATTGAACTTCAACTAAAAGAGTATGGAGAATTAAAACTAAGACTTACTATTTATGATAAAAATCAATTAGATTTACATATACACTCTGATAATAGTGACTTTAAAGAACTTATACAAGAAAATATTCCTCTGCTTAGAAAAGCCCTCATAGATATTAAAATAACTCCACGAGAAATTCGATTTATAAACAAACCTAAAAGTCAGTTACATTATGGGGATGACACAAAGAGTTTAGATATGGGATTTGAGGTAAAAGCATGAAAAAAGCAGCAGCACTTAGATATGATGAAAAAAAAGAGTCCGCACCTAGAGTTGTTGCCAAAGGTGATGGTCAGAGTGCAGAAAATATAATTAAAATTGCTGAGCTTCATAATCTTCCAATAAAAAAAGATGAAGATCTGATTGAGCTATTATCAAAAGTTGAAATAAATAAAGAAGTCCCTGAAGCACTCTATAAGGCTGTTGCAGAAGTATTTAGCTTTATATATAAAGTTACTAAAAAAGAGAAGTAAGTTACTTTAACTCACTCCATCTGTCACCTATATTCATACTAGCTTTTAGAGGGATATTAAGCTCCATAATATCTTCCATGATAGTTTTAAACTTCTCACCTAGGACTTCTGCTTCATCAGCATTAACTTCAAAGATAAGTTCATCATGAATCTGTAACATCATTTTTGCATTTAGTCTTTCATCTTCTATAACTTTATGTATTTTATTCATAGAGAGTTTAATAAGGTCAGATGCACTACCTTGAAACAATGAGTTTACTGATTCTCTTTCATAAGATGCTCTAAACATAGGTGTAGCATTCTCATAGTCAAAGTATCTACGACGTTTTAAAAGTGTCTCAATGTAACCAAACTCTTTAGAATCATCTACTATAGAGCGAAAGTATTGTCTAACAGTAGGAAAAGACTCAAAGTACTTCTCTATAATCTCTTTTGCCTCTTTTGTACTTATACTAAGAGTATCTGATAGTTTCTTTGGTCCCATTCCATAAAGTAGTCCAAAGTTTACTGTCTTTGCAATATTACGCTTAGCATCAGCCTCTTCTTCACCAAACAAAGCAACTGCTGTTTGTCTATGTATATCTTTATCATGTGTAAAGGCATCAACAAGAACTGTATCTTTTGAAAAATGGGCAAGAAGTCTAAGCTCTATTTGCGAATAGTCAATACCTATGAGTTTTTTACCCTCAGGTGCTACAAAGGCCTCTCTAATTTTCGCACCAAGTTTAGTTCTAGTAGGAATGTTTTGTAGATTTGGATTTTTAGAACTAAGACGTCCTGTTGCAGTTCCAGTCTGAATAAAAGATGTATGAATACGACTGAATTCATCCTCACGAGAGAGCTTAAGTAGTGGTTCTATATATGTAGAGAAAAGCTTATATACTTCTCTGTATTCAAGTAACATTGGAATAATTTCATGTTTATCTTTTAGTGAAGAAAGTACCTGCTCATTTGTAGAGTAACCTGTCTTTGTTTTTTTACCAACAGGAAGACCTAATGTCTCAAAAAGTATAACACCCAATTGTTTAGTAGAGTTAATATTAAACTCACTCCCTGCACTTGCGTATATATCACTTGTTAATCTTTGCAGAGTCTCTTTAACTTCAACTAGGAACTCTTCTAAATAAGCACTGTTTACCTCTATTCCTACTCTTTCCATTTTTAAAAGTGTTTTTATAAAAGGAACTTCTACATGTAGAGATTCTTCTATAAGGTGTGTGGCATTTTGAAGTTCTAATCTAGTTAAGAAAAGATTGTAAAGTTTCAAAGTTATAAAAGCATCTTCAGCAGCGTATTTACACGCATCTTCAAGCTCAACACCAGCAAATGTTTCACCCTTTTTAACTGTGTCTTTAAAAGCAACCATAGAGTGGTTTAGTAGTGCGTCTGATAGTTTATCAAGACCTAATGCTGATTCTGAGTTTATAAGCCATGCAAGTACCATAGAATCAGAATAAACTTCTAAAGTATCATCTTTTAAAAACCTACATACGAAGTGAAGGTCAAACTTGATGTTATGTCCAACAACTTTTGAGTTAAAGATTTTCTTTATAGCTTGAGCAGCATCTTCTTTAGATATCTGATCTGGTACACCTAAGTAAAAGTGTGCAAATGGAACGTAGTAAGCCTCTTCATCGTTAAAACTAAAGCTAAATCCTACAAGAGAATCTTTTTCATACTCTAATCCTGTAGTTTCAGTATCAAAAGCTACTACTGTATTTTCATCTAAAGTTTGTAGTACTTTGTTTAACTCTGTCACATCTGTTAAAAGTGTAGCTTTAAAGTCTAGTTTAGGAGTATCTTGAATCTCCACTTCTTGCTTTTGAGCAGCATCTTGTTTTTTATCATCTGAAACCATATTTTTTGCATGTAAAAATCTAAGTACAGCATTTTGTTCATATTTCACTAGTTCATCATAAATATTTAAAAATGGATTTTCAATATTCATAGCATACTCTTCAAAGTCCATTTCGCTGAATACATCGTGCTTGAGAGTAACTAACTCTTTTGACATATATGCCCCATCTTTAGACTCTATGAGTTTCTTTTGTGTTGCACCTTTAATCTCATCTACATTTTCATAAATCTTATCTAGTGTTCCATACTCTTTTAGAAGCTTTTCAGCTCCTACTTTACCGATTCCTTTTACCCCAGGAACATTATCAGCAGTATCGCCTAAAATTGACTGGTAATCTATAAACTGAGAAGGAGTAACACCATACTTATCAAAACATGCTTTTTCATCCATGCTTTTTCTCTTAATAGCATCTACAACTTCAACTTTACCGTCCTCGATAAGTTGATAAAGGTCTTTATCATGTGATACTACTCTAACCTTGTAGCCCTTCTCTTTTGCTAAGTGTGAAACTGTTGATATCATATCATCAGCTTCATAGCCACTCATACCAAGTGTCTTATATCCCATCTTATCAATCCAGTCAATCGCAACTGGTAGTTGCATAGAAAGCTCTGGAGGTGGTGCACTACGGTTTGCCTTATAGTTAGGGTCTATCTCGTTTCTAAAAGTATTTCCCTTTGTATCTATAGCAAAGATTATATAGTCACTATCGTGGTCTTTTTGTAAAGTTGATATAAAGTTTGTAAAACCTGTAAGTAGTCCGGTAGGAAAACCATCTTTGTTTTTAAGGTGTTGTGGGAGTGCATAAAAACTACGGAAGAAAAATCCAAAAGTATCTATTATTGTAACTGTTTTGCTCATATTCTAAATCCATCTTCATCATATTTAGTTCTAATATTTATATCTAAATCTACAAACTTTATTTTTAAGTTGTCCTTGAAGACAATACTTCTTTTTTTCTTCTTTTTAATAATATCCGCATACTTATGTGCAACATAACCTACACAACCATTATTAGCATAAGATGAGATGACAATG
The DNA here is from genome assembly GCA_028044295.1 of Sulfurimonas sp. Taxonomy (GTDB): domain Bacteria; phylum Campylobacterota; class Campylobacteria; order Campylobacterales; family Sulfurimonadaceae; genus Sulfurimonas. Next base: position 29,463 of record JAOFSE010000001.1, on the reverse strand, counting down.
TGAACAACTGGTTCATCTGTAAATGGTGTAAACTCTTTAAAGTTTTCTTCATTCAGTTCGTAATCATCAACGATTCCTAAAATGTGCGCAGTTAATGAGTTTTGAATAGTTCCAAAACATGCGACAAATCCAGATATCTCTTTTGCCACAACAACAATATCTTCTAAAAGTAGCATATATCCATCAAAACCTATTTTTTCTAGAGCTTTAACTTCTTTTTTGATGATTCTCTCATACTTTTTAAATACTTTTGATTTTGGATCAATCTGCTCACTTAAATATAACAGCGTAGTTCTTAGTAGTTTACCCTTTTCATAGGCTTTATAATTATAAATATTTTTCATACTGTTTTTTAGAGTGTGTCTAATAAATCATCAACTGAATCTTCTAGTATCTCGTGGTTATATCCAGCATCTGATGCCTTTTTCAGTCCAAAATTTATAGACATCTCGGACAAAGGTTTATTCATAGGTACTATCGTTTTTACAATATTCAATGCTGTAGCAAATTCTTTTATATCATCAGGAGCAGCAGATGGTTGATCAGAATATTTAATCATGTCAACAAAATCTTGTTCAAATTCCCAGTGTGTAAATACAAGTGCAGTTACTTCACCACAAGTCATATCAGTATAAGCTTTCTCAACCTGTGCAAGATTATTAGACATTTCTATTTCACTTGCAAAACTAATATTTTCATCATCCTGAATAACATCACTTGCTATTAAAATTTTTCCTGTTTCTTGTAAGAAAGCAGCTAAGTATAGTTTTTCAGCTTTCTTCTTATCAATTTTTTTATACCAGTTAAGAATAAGTGTAGCTTGAAGTGATGAAACATGTGCAAATTCATCGGAAGTAATTCCATATGGTTGCATATCAACATTTAAAAGCTTTCGTATAGAGTTACCAAGGGCTATAGAACGAGTCATACTCATACCAAAAAGACTTACAGCTTGAGCTGCATTTTTTATCTCTCTTGCAAAACCATATAGGGGTGAGTTCGCAGCTTTTAGAAGGTTAGCAATAATCATAGGATCATGATCTATGGCTTTTGCCATATCTGCTATAGTAGAATCGGGATCCGTATGCAGTCTGTTAATTTCTGTAATAGTTGCTGATAAAGGTGGGAGTGATTTAATACTATCAATAATTGAGCTTTTCAACGAGAGTACCTTTTTTAAAGTATTATAGCAGTTTAATTTTAAACATTAATTACTAGTGACATGCCTTATGAGTTTTTTCTTCTGTAGTAACACGATCATAACCTTTATATATCGTAACACCACCATAAACTAAGACTACAAATGCAGAAAGGCTTACCATCATATTCCTAAAGTTAGTAGCACTAAACAGTGATGCCAAAAATCCAAAAGAGAACATTGCGGGAATTGTACTAAGCCCAAATATAGCCATCACTAATGCACCATAAAGTGGGTCAGCAGTACTAGCAGCAGTTATAGCAAAAAAGTATACAAAACCACATGGAAGGAGACCATTTAACATTCCAAGCATAAAAAAACTAGAGTTTGATTTTGAATTTAGTACTCTTTTAAAGGTAGCTTTATAAAGAGCTGATGATGAAAAATTATGTTCGATTAATGTTAAAAATTTCAATCTACCCATCAGTGAGAGTCCAGCTAAAATCATAGCTACACCAGCTACAATGAGAAGAGTTCCATTTGTAGTGTTATCAAATGTTGCTACACTTCCTAAGTAACCAAAAATAGCACCAAGAGTAGAGTATGTTAAAACTCTACCTAGAGAGTACAATAGATGAGCTATGCTTTTAGATACTTTAGAACTTGTAGGTTCAATCTTTATAGTTGAATATGCTAAAACTATTCCTCCACACATTCCAATACAATGACCAAAAGATCCCAAAAATGCTATACTGATAATACTAATAATATTTATTGTTTCCATATAGTTATTACTTACGTCCTAAAAATTGTTTTCATCTATTTTAAATAAATAAAATTATATGACAATATTGTTACATCAATGTTAATTTTATCTCTTACTCTTACCCTTACCTAAATCATCATAACGTAAAAAGTCCAATAAATCAGCCTTTATCTCATGACTCAACTCATCCCATATTTTTTTCTTTTTATCATGTCTTTGTATATCTTTTGACCTAGAATTCTTTATATCTCTAATTAAATAATGATACCTAACTATTGTCTTTGTATAATCACTTACAAATGCCCAATCTTTTATAATCTGATAACTTCGCTCTTCATGGTCAGTAAAACTGTACTCATTAAACTCAATATCTTCGTTGTCCTTTACAAATGCTGTAAAAGGCTTACCAACATCATGTAGCAAGCAAGCTCCAATAAACTTAAAATCACCATGCTTTAGTGCATAATATGTAACTCTAAGTGTATGTAGAAGTACCCCATGCTGATGCCATTTGTTTTGAGTAAAAAATAGAGACTTTAAAAATGGTTTTGAAAGTACGCTGTTATTTGTCATATTCATACTCTCTCCTTTGCCATTGGGTGACACACTTCAACTGTATCTTTTAATTCTTGTTTTTGTATATGCGTATATATCTGAGTACTAAGCAGAGATGCATGGCCTAGTAATTCTTGAACAACTCTAAGGTCAGCTCCACCAGATATAAGCGAAGTGGCATAAGAGTGACGTAAAACATGCGGTGAAACACCTAAGTACTTCTTAGTAATCTTATACGCCGATATTCTACTAAGTTTATCACCTTTATAATTAGCCCAAACAAAATTATTTTCACTACCTAATTGTCCTAAGTATACATCTATCGCTTCTTTAGCAATAGGTGCTATTGGGACAATGCGCTCCTTTTCACCCTTTGCATGAAGTATGTGTAACCACTCACCATCTATATCTTCTCTTCGTAACTCTAAACACTCACTAATCCTAGCTCCAGTCGCATACAAAAAAAGTATAAGAGCATAATCTCTAAGACCTATGAGAGAGCTTCTATCGATTAACTCTAATGAATGTTGTATTTCATTGAATGAGAGAAACTTTGGAAGTAGTTTTGGAATTTTTGCTTGTTTTAGTTTTGTCTTTGATTCTATGAAATTACTACTATAGCAAAAATCAAAAAAAGCATTGACTGATGATAGCTTTCTATTGAGGGTTCTTTTGTTTTCATACTGCGAGAGATAGTTTAATATGGCTTTAGAGTCTACATGTAGAAGTGATTTACCAAGACTTCTTTCCATAGACTCTAAGTCACTCTGGTAAGCCTGCACACTCTTTTGGCTAAGAGCCCTTGTGACACTTATGTACTCGACAAAGGCTTCTAGTTCATTTGACATTACTCTACTGAGATATACTCATCATCAACATAGAATTTTTTATCTTGGATAAATACATAACCCTCATCCAAATCTACATCATACACTTTATACTCTAAAAGGTCTTTTGAAAACTCTATCATGTAACCAGCCTTTTCAAGTACATATAGCTTATCGTTAGAAATTATCATTCCTAAAAAGTGTGCAAAAGGGAATTTAGCTTTAGCATTGATCTGTAAGTCAGATGTTATAGATACTATCTCACCTTGTTTCGTAGCTAAAAAGATGTTTCTTCCATCATCTATAACACCTCTAATATCATACTTCTCTCGAGCTTCTTTTCTAGATAAGGACATGATTTTATGTGCCGTTGCAGCTATAATTTTGTTTTCTACAAAGTTAAAATAAATTATATTGTTAAAATTATCTTCGCTACTAACTATTGATGTTCTTAACTTCTTTTTAGTTTTAACATTAGCAATTACTACCTTACCATCAAGTGTAGAAAAAAGTACTAAGTCATCTCTAAAATATGGAGTTATAATTTTATAGTTTACAGCCAATGGAGCATTTCCTTGAATTTTTAGAAGTAAATTTTTTTCTGATAAAGAGTAAAGTGCCATTTCATTGTTTGCAAAAAGAACAGCTAAAGTATCACCATTTACACTAGCAGCTGCTATAGTCTTTTTTAGAGTAAAACTATAAGCTAAAGCAAAATCATCTGCATGTTGTAGCGATAAATCTCCAACAATATTTGTACTTAAAATCCAGCCATCACTAAAACCCAGTAGGCTATGACCATCTGGTACTTTTATTTTATTAACGCTACCAGATGCAAAAACTTTTTTATCTTCCACTAGGGCAGCATTTGGAGCGATATTTTCTATACTGAAATCACTATCTCCATACTTTTCCCAGTCACCAACAACTTCTTTAGGCTGGTAAGACTCTCTTGTGCTACATGCCGTAAAAAGTAGAGCTACTGATAAGATTAACAGTTTTATCATACTATTTAGCTCCATAGTGAAGAAGAGAGTTTGCTATTTTATGTAGAGGTGATGTAGATGAGATACTAGATAATTTACCTCTAGCATCATCAATTTTATTGTCTGACATAAGCATAATAGCACTTTGTACTAATGCTAAGTCAGCGTATACTGCACTTTGTTTTAAAGCATATTCATCTAACTCTTCACTACTTTTTGCAAGCTCGTAAGAAGCCAAGTCAGAAACCATAGTAGTTTTAGAGTCTTTTATACTCTTCATACTCTCTAAATCTTTGTTTACTACAGCCTGAGAATAAATCCATACATCATAAAGAGTTTGACTTGAAGATTTCAGTTTGTCTAATGCATCTTTATTAAGAGAGTCAGACATTAATGAAGACAGAGCGCTATTTGCGTCAGTTATTCTAGTACTTTCACTAGCATCATAAATTAAGTTTGCAGTTACAAGGAAAACAACACCAGCAACACCAGCAATCATAAGGTTTTTATATTTTTTTACAAATTTTTCAGTAATAACAGCTTTTTCAAAAAACTTTTCTTCAGAGTTTAACTCATCTTTTACCATATCAATATTCTCTTTTAAACTCAAAAACATTCCTTTATTTTTCATATAATCATTAAAATGTGTAAAATAATATCGCATAATTTGTTAATGTTTCATCAAATCAATAGATTTTTTTTGTTACAATCTAATAAAATATTTTAATGGAGTGTAAATGCAAGTAGATGATGCACTGTTAACAAAACTAGAAAAACTATCATTTTTAAAAGTATCTGACGATAAAAGAGAAGAGATAAAATCTCAACTATCTGAAATAATGAGTTTTGTAGATAATTTAGCTGAATTAGATACAGATGGAATTGACGATAAGTTTGCAATGAGTTCGGAATCAACTATGCTTAGAGAGGATACACCACAGTGTGAAAGCCAAATCAATGATGATATCCTTAAAAATGCTCCTCAAAGTGGAGACCATTTCTTCGTAGTTCCTAAAATAATAGAGTAGCTATGATACAAGTTTATGGAATAAAAAACTGTGACAGTGTTAAAAAAGCTATAAAATTTTTCAAAGACAACGATTTAGAATACACACTACACGACTTTAAAACGCAAGAACTTGACTGTTCTAAATTAACTTCTTGGCTCTTGCATGTAGATATGAAAAAACTATTTAATTCTAGAAGTACTACATACAAAAACCTAAACTTAAAAGAACTAAATCCTAATGATGATGAAAAAAAAGAGTGGTTATGCAAAGAAAACCTTCTTATTAAACGTCCAGTCATAGAATATAACGATAAAGTAATTGTTGGGTATAATGAAGATGAATATAAAAAGGAACTAATATGAGCGAACCAACTAAACATATTGATATTAAAAAACTTCTAAAAAGTGTTCTTCACTTTGATTCATCTGATTTACATCTTGTTCCAGGTAGTGAACCTCAAATAAGAATAGACAAAGCGCTAAAACCTCTTGACCTTCCGGTACTTGATGCTAAAGCAGTTGAGCAAATGGCATACTCACTTATAGAAGACAAACAAAAGAAAGAATTTGAAGAGCATAATGAACTTGACTTCTCTTTTGAGCTAGATGGGATTGGGCGTTTTCGTGTAAACTACTATAGAACGATTGAAGGAATTGCATGTGCATTTCGTATGATTCCTATCGAAATTCCACCACTTGAGAAGTTTGGTAACAACCCAATCTTTAAAGAGCTTGTAAAAAAAGAGAAAGGACTCATACTCGTTACAGGGCCAACTGGTAGTGGTAAGTCTACTACTTTAGCGTCTATGCTTCATGAAGTAAACCATACTCAAAGTAAACATATCATTACTATTGAAGACCCTGTGGAGTTTGTACACCCTAACGTTAAATGTCTTTTTTCTCAACGTGAAGTTGGAGAAAATACTAAAGACTTTAAAACTGCACTAAAATTTGCACTTAGACAAGATCCAGATATTATTCTAGTTGGGGAGATGCGTGATAAAGAGACTATTGAAGCAGCTCTAACAGCTGCAGAGACAGGTCATATTGTATTTGGAACGCTACATACAAACTCTGCTCCTGCGACGATTAACCGTATTATTGATGTTTTTGATGCTGGTGAACAGGCTCAAGTTCGTGCACAACTTTCATCATCACTAATATCTGTAATATCTCAATCACTTATGCCGAGGATGGGTGGTGGTGTTATAGCAACACAAGAAGTTCTAATAACAAATCCAGCTATTCAAAATCTTATCCGTGAAGATAAAGTACATCAACTCTACTCTCAAATGCAACTAAATCAAAATGAGACGAGTATGACAACTCAGACTGACCAACTCTTAGAGTTCTTACAAAAAAATCTTATATCTAAAGAGACTGCAATCAGAAGTTCAAACAGACCTGTAGAACTTCAAAAGATTTTAGACGCACTATAAAGTCATATGACTTTATAGTCTATACTTTTACTTTTTAATTCCTCAATAAATATTCTAAAGTTTACTTCAACTTCTTCTCTACTAATTCCACTTAATGAAAGCTCTACTTTTGGCTTATTATCTATAAACATTGGTAAACATGATAGTTCAAGAGTTGATGGCAGTTTTTGCATCAATGTAATTAATGACTCTTCACTAGTGTCAGCAAGAAGTGTTTTTCTATACTTCTCAACAGAAATACTAAAATGTGTTTTTATAACGTCGCTAATCATAGGATGTGACATAGATGGGAATCCAGGTGTAAAGTAAAACCTATTATCTAGTGAAAATCCTGACATATTATTTACTGGATTAAACAGTAAATCCGACTTTGGTGGTAATTCTGCCATATGTATTCTATGTGGATAAGCCTTATCCTCAAATCTATCAATAATATCTTGTAAAAAAACATCATGTACAACAACAGATGAGTTTCTAAAGACTTTTGAGGCTATATCCCGTGTTAAATCATCAGGAGTAGACCCTATTCCTCCAAATGAGAATAAAATGCTATTTACATCATCCCTTATCATCTCAAAACTTTTTTTGATTAGTTCTTCATCATCTTTTATAATAAATGATGCAAAAAGTTCATGTCCATACTTAGCTAACTCATTTTTCAGAAATTCAAAATGCTTATCTTCTCTTCTACCATTTAGTATTTCTGTTCCAATTATAATTGCGTAGAAGTTCATATTAGTTTGCTAATCTTTTATCAATATAGATTGCAAAAGGTATCTGAACAATATACGCAAACATAATTGGTAAAATCATAGCCACTCCAAATGTCTTTGTTGTGAATGTAGATATAACAAGTGCTAAAGTTATATATCTAGTTATACTATGCCAAAAAGCTGATTTTTCTTGGGGTGAATTTAGATTGTAAGTCAGCTTTGCAATAACAAAAATACTAAGGTAAAATCCAAGTACTGCGAAAATAGAGATATACATCAGTTCAGGCTCAAAGTCATATAGTTCAAAAAGTAGTTGTGAACTTTGAAGGCCAAATAGGTAAAATAGAATAATAAAGATACTTATATTGCTCATGTACTTTCTGTTTCTATTTATAAAGTTCTTTAAAGGCGGGATAAACAGTACTATTCTACTAGCAATAAACGGAATAACAATTAACAAGATGATAACGGCTTTAGCGAAGTTACTCACACTGATGTCATCATAATAAGTCTCTCCAAACAACTCAGATGTATACATACCAAAAACATGTAACATTAACAAAGATAAAGATATAAATACAAGATTTATAAACAATAAGATAAAGCCTAAAGAAGTATCTGCTTTGGATTTTTTAATCCAATGCATAACCATACCCCCTCCACTTAAAACAGAGAGTAAAAATAGTCCTGCAGCTACACCAAAACTACCTGTCAAAAGACCAATAGCAACTGCTACAATTGGAATAAAAATATAGTTAACTAAAAAACCCTTGATAATAAGAGTACGATACTCAATAATAAGCTTAATATCACCCAGTTTAAAGTTAAAAAGTGTTGGCATTATAAGTGTTAGTCCAGCAAAAAGACATATGTTTGAACTAAAAACAAACCCATCGCCATCATAGCCATATGTGAGACCTAAAATAGAACCTAGTAAAACCATAATAAGTTGCATAAATATCCTTTAGAGCTATTGCTTTCTTAATCTTATCATTTTAAATCTCTCTCCTAACATATTCGGCATTATAAGCGTTTTTACTTTTTGTAGTTCTTGTTCATAAATTTTTTCTTCTACATTATCTTTTAGCATTTCAAGAAGGTCTAGTACACCCATGTCAACAAGTGCTACCATTTGTGCTTTTAGCTCAACAAACTTTACACCTACTTCTTCATAAGCATCTTTTACATGCTCGAACGTAACATCGTAAGTTATGTCTGACTTGGCAAAGAGTTCATCTCTTTTTATCTCTTCATCAAAAAATGGAATTACGTTATGCTTTTCATATACTCGAAGTGAAAAATCAGGACGAGCCTGCATCTCACCATAGTCAAAACTCATAAACTCAAACTTCTTACATGTAGAAGCCATTTCTTTTGCAAACTCTTCATATCCAAGAGCTATTTCACCTCTATCTTTATGGTATTTTTTCGCTTTTTCTTCTACCCAAGAGTTCTCCTCGTCAAACTCTACATTATGTCCATCTACTCTACCCGTTTTACCTTTGTAGTAAAGCTCACAAGGAAAAGCATCAAATATCTCATTTGCAATGAAAAAGGCATTATCACACTTTAGTTCACTCAATGATTTATAGTGAGTTAATTTTACAACATCTCCAAATGACTCTTGAAAATAATTTCTTTGAAAACTTTGAAGATCATCAAAACGCTCGATAATAACAAAGTTAAGAGTTTCAAGGAGTTTTGGTCTTAGTGTATATATAAACTCAATTACATCAGCTAAGAAGTAACCGTGGTGAGCACCTATCTCACAGATAGTTCCACCTTTGTTTAAAAAACCTTCATCAACTAAAGAGATTATATGTTTAGCGATACTTCCACCAAAAAATTTACTTGTACTGACAGCCGTATAGAAGTCACCCTCTTTACCAATGTTTTTGTAAGTTGCATAGTAGCCATCTTCGCCATATAGCCACTCTGTCATATACTCACTAAATTTCATTTTTATATACCTCATAAAGATTAAGCAGCTCTAACTGTTTGTCTATTTCAAAAATCTCAATATCACTACTTTGAATATCAAAAGAGTTCTGTAATAATGCTACATCATACTTAGTCTTATAACCTGCATTAAAGAGCTCTTTAGTATCAGAGAGTAGTCTTGCATAGATATCTCTGTTTTCAACGCTCAGAAGCTTCTTCTTCTCATAGTTATCTACATTTTGCATTACCTGCTCGTAAGTAGCCTTTAACTCTCTTTTTTTATCGTCTTGAGTAAGTTTAGACTTTAGGTAATCAACTCTTGCAGACTCTACATCGTTAAAGCTATTTATATCTAAAGGCATTGATACCTTAAAACCATAGTTATAGTAGTCTGTTTTGTTAGATATACTCGAGCCATTAGGTATAAACTGTTGGTTTTGGCTCTCTTTAAAGTTATAACCTGCAACTGCATTCAAGCGAGGAAGGTACTTTGCAATAGTCACATTTTTGTTATATCTATTTCTCTCAATTTCACTTCCTGAAAGACTTAAAATCAAGTTGTTATTTAAAAACTCTTCTTCACTCATTATTCTCAAACTATCTACCGGTATAGATGTATAATCAGTATCGCTAATAGAGTTAAAACTAGAGATAAGTCTCTCTTTATTTGTTTGTATGTCATAAAGAGCTTGAATAACTATATTTCTGTCTATAACAGCTTGGTCTAAAAATCCAGAATCTAGCTGACCGTTTAGGTACTGTTCTTTTTTCTGCTCAAGTGAAATCTCTGAGTTTTTTATAAGAAGATTTTGTTTAACAACCTTTAAGTCCATCTGTTTTATCTGCATAAGCATCGATATTGCATCTTTTTGAAGCTTTCTTTTTGCTATGTCAATAGAGTACTCTCCATAAAGTCTAGAAGCTTGTGCATACTTGATTCCAAAGTAGATACCACCACTTTGAAAGATTGGTTGATCAATACTTGCAGATGCATTTTCTTGAATCTGTTTGTTATCGTAAGGATTACTCTTTGTATAGTTATATATCAGGTTAATCGGTGCTATCCATGAGTCACGAAGCTTTGATGAATCTGCTTCATTTTTTTCATAATCATACTTGAACTGCTCTTGTTTGTTAGAGGAGATATACCCTTCTAAAGAGTTGACATCATTTGCAAAAAGAGTACTACTTGATAGTACTAGTAGCGATATTAAGGGCTTTAAAACCTTCATCAATTTCCTCTTTTGTAATTGTAAGTGGTGGTAAAAATCTCAGTGTATTTCTTCCAGCTTTAAGAACCATAACACCATTCTCTTTTGCATTTCCAACAACAGTTGTTAGTGTCTCTGCATTTTTAGAACGAAGTCCACACATCATACCAATTCCAACTCTTTGAGTGAAAAGGTTTCTATGAGATGCAAAGAACTTCTCTAACTCTTGGTTAAAGTACTCCGTAGTCTCTGCTAATACACCACTTTTTTCATTCTCAGCTAGTATATCCATTACTTCACATGTAGCCCGAGAGCTTAAAAAGTTTCCACCAAAAGTAGAACCATGGTCGCCAGCACTAAGAACATCTTTTAGGCTTGTCATAACTACACCGATAGGAACACCACCACCGATACCTTTAGCAAGTGTTATAACGTCAGGAGTAATCTCATAAACATTTGAAGCTAAGAATTTTCCAGTTCTGTATCCACCTGTTTGGACCTCATCAACCATTAGTAAAACACCTTTGGACTTTAGAAGTTTTGCAAGGGCTTGAACCTCAGCTTTATCCTGTGGTTGAACGCCACCCTCTCCTTGTACAAGTTCTATCATTACAGCACAAGTATGATCATCTAAAAGAGACTCTACATGTAAGATATTATCAGCATATACAAAACCATCAGGAAAAGGACCAAAGTAGTTGTGCATAGCTTCCTGTCCAGTTGCTTTTACAGTAGTAATAGTACGACCATGAAATGAGTGTTGAAGAGTTATAATCTTGTACTTTTTAATTTCACCATCAATCTCACCAAATTTTCTAGCTATCTTAATAGCTCCTTCATTTGCCTCAGCACCACTATTTCCAAAGAAACACTGCATATCATACCCACTTGCCTCAACAAGTTTTTGAGCAGCTTGAGCTTGTGGCGCGATATGGTAAAGATTTGAAGTATGAGTAATTTCTGAAAGTTGTTTAGTAATAGCAGCATTAACTCTCTCATTTGCATGACCAACACTAATAACACCAATCCCAGATGTAAAGTCTATATAGTCCTTACCATCAGCATCTTTAAGTCGTGCATTTTTACCACTAACAAACTCAACGTCGCCTCTAGCGTATGTTGGAAGTACATATTTTTTATCTAAATCTTTGATGTTCATTTTAACCCTTGTTTATACTCTATATCTAGCTATTTTCTTTATATAATTTATTAGGTGTATAATAGCACAACACTGCTTTAAGCTCTATACTTAACTATTTTTTTTACTTTTTTTGTTTATCATATTAATATACATCTCTTCTACTTTTGTCCTAGCCCAAGGAGTCTTTCTAAGAAATTTTAAACTAGAGTTTATGGTCGGGTCAAACAAAAAACACCTAATATCTATGCTCTTAGCCAACTTCTCCCATCCGTACTGTTTTACAAGTTCTTCTAGTATATCTTTTAACTTTATACCATGGAGTGGATTGTTCTTGTTTTTTTCTTCTTCACTCATACTTTTGCCCTTAACTTTTTCTCGCCATACCACCATAAGTATATAGCTGATGAGAATATTATCATATCTAATCCTACCCACATACTTAGTATTCCAAATCCAAACATTGCTAGAAGTGTAAATACTATGATAGGTGCTACAACTTGTCTATATATACTAACAGGAAATATAACTGCTGGTTTTGCAATCCCCTGTAGCATTGCTATATACATAAAGATAACTACAAATCCATAAGATGCAAGTCCAGATACTCGTAGATACAATGCCGTTTGCTCTATAACTAACACATCAGATGTTAAAAGCGAAGCAAAATACTCTGCAAAAAGTAAAAATGACATTACCCCTGCTGTACTTATCATCCACCCATATTTGATAGCTACATGTAGCGTTGGTGAGATTCTCTCATACGCCTTCGCTCCATTGTTTTGAGAAACTATGGCTAATGTTGCAATGTTTAGTCCTACTACTGGCATAAGAAAGATTTGCTCTATCCTCATACCTATACCAAAAGCAGCAACAGCCTCTTTACCAAATGGGGCTACAAAGTATGTGATGATATACATACCAAAAGCCATCATAAACATGTTTATACTTGGTGGAAAACCTTGCTTTAAAAGCTCTTTTATTATTGTTCCATCATATGTAAAGTTTTCAAATCCAGACCAAAGTTTAGTTCTTTGCACTTTGTAAAACAGATATGACATAATGATAATCTCACATATTATTGTCGCATAAGCAATACCAGTCACTCCAAACTCAAAATACTCAACAAACATATAATCTAGGAAAATATTTAAAAAAGCTGTAAATATAAGTATATTTCTAAATGATTTAGTATCGCCTATAGAATTGAGCAGTGCATTTAAAAAGAAAGAACCTATAAAAAACACAACACCATAAAGAATAGGGTTTAGATAATCAAGTGTCTGTGTAAAGTAAGATGGGTCACCAAGAGCATTTACTAAGTATGGGATACTAACAAGACCAAAGATACTTAAAACAACAGAGAGTAAAACAGCGAATACTATCGCGTTTAGTGTAGTCGACTGAGCCTTTTGAGTATCTTTCTCACCTAAGGCATTTCCAACTAATGAAGTAACTGCTTCACTCATACCTATAGCAATGGCTAAAAGCATAAAGAAAACAGATGCTGAGAGAGACAAAGCTGCTAAATCATTTGTAGATATAGTTCCTGCGAAGTAAGTATCTGTAACATTAAAAATAGTATGAAATAGGTACCCAACAACTGCAGGAACAGCTAGTTTTAGCATATGCTGTTTTATGTCACCTTGTGTTAAGTCTATGTGCATTTAATAACCTCCACTCTATCCTCTTGATACACTGCACTTTTACCCTCTAGGCTATGCTTTGGACTAGTTAGGTTATTTACGCCTCTTGTACCGCTATATATAAGCACACAGTCATCTCTTAGCTTATCGTTGTTCTTTACATGTAGCTCTACATTTCCATTTACTGAACTAACTATGACTTTTTCACCATCACGAAAACCTAAAGAACTATGTACATATACATGTGTCTCACGGTTAAACTGCGAGTTTAAACTTTTTGCACTTTTAGGAGTTATAAGGTGCAGTCCTTCTTTCTCATTAGGCTTTTGATTTACCTCTTTTAAAAACACAAACTTACCATCTTTCGTATCAAAACCATTTTGGTAAGGAAGCTCTTCTCTTCCTTCTACATGTAACTCTCCATCCATCATCGTAACAGAGAAGTTTTTGAAGTGTTTTAGGTAAGTCTCTTCCTCTTTTATATCTATTCCAAACTCATTACAAAGGTACGAGCTTAACTCATACTCAGTTATCCCATTTTCATTACCTTCAAGCTTTGGCATATGACTCATAATATTGTGAGAGTATGAAGTTCTAATGTCATTTTTATGAAGGAATGTCTTTGCTGGTATAACCAGGTCAGCACATTCACTGGTCTCATTCTCATACAAACCAAAGTAAACTATATTTTCAACATTACTTATTGACTCTTGTACTCTAGTAGAATCTGGCATCTGTGAGAGTGGATTTGCTCCCTGAATAAAAACAGTTTTATACTTGGAAAAATCACTATTAACCTTTGACTCCCTTTTAGTATCTGTATAAAAAGGAGAATCTATATGCTCTCGTGAATTACCTAGATATGCAACACCACACCCTTCTCTGCCAAACAGATTCATCTGCAAAGCCAGAGCATCTATAGTTCTCATAACATCTGCTCCATCACTATATTTTTGTATACCAACACCACAAACTATGGCAACCCTCTGATTTATGATAAGCTCAACCATCTCTCCAATTTCATTTTTACTTATGCCAATCTTTTCTAATGTCTGATCAACCATAAGCGTTTGCGTAAGTTCGTAATATTCTTTATCAGTAGGATACACAATATGTAGAAATCTACTCAGTAACATTGCTAGATACATATCAGTATGTGGTTTTACTTGTAAATGTAAGTATGCATCTTTTACAATTTGTGTTTCTATGGGGTCAATAACAATAATTTTTTTATCTTTAATAATAGGTAATAAATGACTAGAAGTTGTATGTGGATTTCTTCCCCAAAATATTACTACATCAGATTTTTCTATCTCTGGTAGAGGCATGTTTTTGTTACTTCCTCTACCTTCTAATATACCAGCTTCACCTGCCCCATCACAAAGTGAACCATCTGTTAAAGTAGCTCCATACGAAGCGAAAAAATGATCAGTTACCTCTTGCATAAGAGAAAAATTACCATGACCTCTATAGTGTAGAATTTCATCATTATAACTATGGCTAATTATTTCGCTAAGTTTATTCATAGCTTCATCTATAGTTATTTCTTGATTTTTATACCTGGGAGTTTTTATAGTTTGGTAATTAGTGTAATGATTTAGATGTGGACATAAAAATCCAGCAGTATGTCCCTTTGAATAACCTTTTAACTTACCACCATCATATACTATTTCACAAGCATCATAACAATCAAGTGGGCAAGCAGTTTTGTTATTCATCCCTCAATTCTACTTTTACTAATTTAGAGAATACTTTTGGAGACTCTATTAGTACTTGAGCCATATACTTAGATATGTTTTTACTATGTGCTATATTTGACACGCGTGATAATTTATAATCTGTTTTTTCGCCCTCGATGTAAACAACCTTTTTATCAGCATTTAGCATATCATCTTCATCAAGAAACAGTGTAAGTTTAGCACGTGACACATCTGCAACTTTAGCTAATGGAGTAGAAATACCTACAACTTGACCTGGTTTCACAAAGAGTTCATATAAAATAAAACCTTTTGCATTTAGGTTTTTATCTTCTATACTTCTTTTTAAATGTTCGTAACGGAGCTTCATATCTGTAATCTGAATTTTTAGATTTTGAATCTCTTTCTTAGTATTCAAATATAAGTTTTCACTAGACACAAGGTCATAAAACTCTCTATCTTTTTCAACAGATGACTTAAACTTTAGTGCCTCTACTTTTTTATAGTTATCTCTTTTTTTATTGAGTGATTTTTCAACATTAACTAAAATAGCTTCATTTACTTTAACACTTTCTCTCATATATTCTAATTTGTCACTAACAAATACAAGCTCTTTTTCATCTAGTATTGCATCAATTTTAATATATGGTTCGCTTGAGAGTTTTGCACCTAACATATCTTCATTTACAAACAAAACTAAGCCAGAAATATTTGAGGATATATCACGAAGTTCATATGGTTCTATCTTTGAATAATAAACCTTTGAATATAGTGCACTAAACAGCAGAAACATAGCTATTAAAATTTTCATATTGATTACCCTATTTATGTATATTAATTCTCATTCTACCATTACATTATTAATATTCAAGCATATTTCATTTTATTTAGGGTACTATTGAGTACAAAGATAAAAAGGTTAAATATGTCTATATTAGATAATGTTGATGCTGCTACCAACTTAGCTAAAAATAACGAAGTACAATTATTAGTTTTTAGAGTTAGTAATAAAGAGGATTCTGCTTACTATGCTATAAATGTTTTTAAAACGAGAGAAGTTGTAGAGACTAAAAACCACTTTATGACTCAAATACCGTCTTCACATCCTTTACTAGAGGGCACAGTAGTACTACGTGGACTTCAAATACCGATACTTAATCTTCCACAATGGCTAAATGTTGATCTCACAAAAGAAGAAGTTAAAAAATCTAATATTCTAATATGTGATTTCAACGGTGTAATAATAGGACTAAGAATAATGTCTGCTTTTAGAGTTATTAAGAAAAACTGGAATGAAATGCATGCACCAGATAGTTATAGAGTTGGTGATGATAATGTAGTTATTAATGACACAAGACTAGAAGATGGATCTTTATGTTTGATCCTTGATTATGAAAAACTACTATCAGATGTTGTACCTCAAGCTATGGTAGATGTAAATGAATCATTTCATAATACAACAGACTTAGTTATGCCAGACAAACTTTTAAAGGGTACTGTTTTAATAGCAGAAGACTCTAAAACTGCACAAAAGCATCTATCTCAGATATTTAAGAACTCTAATCTTAAAATGAAGATGTTTGACAATGGTAAAAAACTCATTGATTATATAAAATTAATGAGCGATGAAGAAGTAAATAATATTCCAGCAATCATTTCTGATATAGAGATGCCAGAAATGTCTGGTTTTACAGTAGTTAAGTTGTTAAAAGCAGATCCTGTTACAAAAAACATACCAATTATTGTAAATAGCTCTATGACTGGAGATAACAATAAAAGAGAAGCTGATGAACTAGGTGCTGATGGCTTTATAAATAAGACAAAAAGTCATGATATTATTCCTCTTATTGTAGAGGTTATGAACAAGTAAAATTCTTTAAGTAGAAGATATTTACATGTAGATATATAATCTACATGTAAGATATTTCAGTAGAGATTACTGAAATAGTGAGATAAGTACACCGGCAGCAACAGCTGAACCGATAACACCCGCAACATTTGGACCCATAGCATGCATAAGAAGCATATTAGTACGGTCATATTCCATACCAACTTTATTTGATACACGAGCTGCCATTGGAACAGCAGAAACACCAGCTGAACCAATAAGTGGATTTACTTTGTGTCCTGGGAAAAGATTCATAATCTTAGCCATAATAACACCAGAAGCAGTACCTACTGAGAATGCAACAATACCAAGAGCCATAATAAACATTGTATCTGGAACTAGGAACTCATTAGCAGCTAGCTTAGAACCAACACCAAGACCTAAGAAAATAGTTACAGTATTAATAAGAGCATTTTGAAGAGTATCATTAAGACGCTCAACAACACCAGACTCTTTTAAGAAGTTACCAAACATAAACGCACCGATTAGTGGCGTAGACGCTGGAAGAACTGCGATAGCCAGAACAAGAACCATTACAGGGAAAACAAGTTTCTCTAAACGAGATACATGACGAAGAGTTGTCATCTTGATTTTTCTCTCTGCATCAGTTGTTAATGCTTTCATAATTGGAGGTTGAATAATTGGTACCATAGCCATATATGAATATGAAGCAACCGCAATCGCTCCAAGAAGTTCAGGCGCAAGTTTCGTTGCAATAAAAATTGATGTTGGACCATCCGCCCCACCAATGATTGAAATAGCTGAAGCTTGTTGAAGAGTAAAATCAACAAATCCCATTTGAGACAGAGCTACTGCTCCTACAAGTGTTCCAAAAATACCAAACTGTGCTGCACCACCAAGTAATGCTGTTTTAGGGTTAGACAATAGTGGACCGAAGTCAGTCATAGCACCAACACCCATAAAGATTAGAATAGGAAACATTTCATTTGAAAGTCCCATGTTGTAAATAACACCTAAGAAACCATGAGCTCCTGCGATATTTGCAACTGGGATATTTGCTAAAAGACCACCAAATGCAATAGGTAAAAGTAAAAGAGGTTCAAAACCTTTTTTAATCGCTAGGTAGAAAAGTAAGAATGTAACAAGAATCATAAGCACACGGCCCCATGATTTATGGAAATCACTCATCTCTTCACCGTGAGCACCTACTTCATTTGGATCAGGGTTTAAAATTGCATTAACCCCTGTTGATTTTAAGAAGCCACCAACCATTTCTGAGAATGGTTTAGTTTGATAAGTTTCTTCTTGATGAGCCGACATAGATTCAGCAGAAACTGGAGCGGCACTTGCGTGAAGCGTACCAAAGCTGATAAACAGTAATGCTAGTAATTTTAATACAAATAACTTCATAAAATTAACCTATAACTGCTACGAGTTGACCTTCAACTACTTTATCGTTTGTTGCAACATTAATTGTTTGAACAGTACCCGCACAAGGTGCAACAACATCAATTTCCATTTTCATAGATTCAAGAATCATGATTACATCACCTTCATTAACGCTATCACCTGGATTAGAGATAATTTTCCATACATTACCTGGAAGAAGAGCTTTAATCTCTTCAGCATCACCAGAAGTAGGTGCTGGTGCTTTAGTAGCTGCGCTTTCTCCATTTACTGCTGTAACTTGAATGTCTGCGTCACCTTCTGCAACTTGAACACTAAATTTTTGACCATCTACTACTACTGTATAATTTCCGTTACCCATGTTTGAACTTCCTTCATTTGTTTTCATTTCTGATATTTTACGAACATTAAGTTCGCCTTCGCCTTTTAAGAATGCGATACCTTTATCTTGACAAGCTGCAGCAATAAAAATATTTTCTTCAGTTATCTCAATATCTTCTTCTTTAAGTCTCTTAATCCAAGTCTCTAAAGATTTACTCTCATCAGCATCAGCTAAGTCAAGAGCTTTCTCAGTCGTAGGCTCTAGTTTTAGTTTTTCAGATGCAATTTTTACAATCTCAGGATCTGGAGCAACAGGAGTTTTTCCAAAATAACCAAGAACCATTTTTCCATAACCTGGAGCTATAGCATTCCATGGACCTTGCATTACATTGTTAAGTGCTTGCTGGAAGTAAAACTGTGAAACTGGTGTTACAGATGTACCATAACCACCTTTTTCAACTACTTCTTGCATAGCAGCAATTACTTCTGGAAATTTATCAAGGATGTCATTATCACGCATCATTTGAGTATTTGCAGTTAGAGCACCACCTGGCATTGGTGAGAATGGGATCACTGGAGAAACCATAGTCGCTTCAGGCGGGATAAAGTAGTCAGATAAACAGTTTTGTAACTCTTTTTCATAACTAAGAATCTTACCAATCTCTAATCCACCAAGGTCATAATTCATGCCCTTAGTAGCATGAAGCATAGTTAAAATATCTGGTTGACTTGTTCCACCAGAAACTGGTGCAGCTGCCATATCAATACCATCAATACCAGCTTCTAGTGCTGCCATGTAAGCAGAAACAGAAACACCAGCAGTCTCATGAGTATGAAGACGAAGATGTGTACCTTCTGGAACTAAGCCACGAGCCATTTTAATAGTATCAAAAACTTTTTGAGGATTTGAAGTACCAGAAGCATCTTTAAAACAAATACTATCATATGGGATACCACTATCAAGAATATCTCTTAATGTCTTCTCGTAGAAGTCAACACCATGAGCACCTTGACATCCTGGAGGTAAATCCATCATTGTCACAACTACTTCATGCTTAAGTCCATGATGAGAAATTCTTTCACCAGAGTACTTAAGGTTTTCAACATCATTAAGAGCATCGAAGTTTCTAATAGTAGTAGTACCATGCTTTTTAAACATTTTTGCATGTAGGTCAATAAGTTCTTTAGAGCCAGTGTCTAGCATTACTGTGTTAACACCACGAGCAAGAGTTTGAAGGTTTGCATCAGGTCCAACAATTTCACGAAACTTATCCATCATTTCAAATGCGTCTTCTCTTAGGTAAAAGTAAAGAGATTGAAATCTAGCTCCACCACCAAATTCAAAGTGGTTTATTCCTGCTGTTTTTGCAGCTTCAACAGCTGGAAAGAAGTCGTTCATTAGAACACGACCACCAAAAACTGATTGGAAACCGTCTCTAAATGTTGTGTCCATTACATCTATAAATTTTTTAGCCATAATTATCCTTAACTTCTATGATGTTTGATAGCAGCCGTGACTGCTGCAACAACTTTTTTATTCTTATTCTGAGTGTTAGCTCTAGTAGTTTCATTCGGTTGTGGTTCAGGGAAAAATTTATTTACAATAGTTGACATAAAATTCATCATAACTATTAATATGATTAGAAAAAGAAAAACTGTTCCCATTCCTAGACCCATAAATTTAAAACCTTCTATTACGAGGTTAGTTTCCATTTAGTACACCTTTTTTTACATAATTTAGGCGTATTATATTCAAACTAATATTAAACAAACTTTTGACATATTTTTTATATTTTAAACATACCCTATTTGTTACTTTTTGATTATATAATTCAAAAAAAATATATAGGAGTCGATTTAATGAATAATATGGTAAAAAACCTAGGAATAATAAATACAACAGAGGGTTATTCATACTTAGTATTGCTTTTTATAGCAATGCCTATGAAATATATGTTTGAATATCCATCTGCAGTTAAAATTGCAGGTATGGCTCATGGAGTCCTATTTGTACTTTTATGTATATTGATTACTACTTCATGGATAAAAATTAAATGGTCATGGAAAGAATCACTATTATTCTTTGTTGCATCATTAATACCATTTGGAACTTTTTATACAAGAAACAGAATCAAGTCTTATGAATAAAAAAGATTCATTTAGATAAAATAGACTTAATAAACTGATAGGAATAAACAATTATGATTGCTGGCATGAACGAACAAGACTTTATAGCTTATTTAATCTTTGGACTAATTTTAAATTTTTCATTCTCCATCATCTTTGGAGTATATCTTAGTAAGAATATTGGTATGCAAGATATGATAGAGTCAAAGGGAAATAAGGAACAACCAATATTAGTAAGCTTGAGCCTTTTTATTCCTTTTGCAAAGATGTTAGTAACATTATATAGAGTAAGCATCTTACAATTCTATTTTTTAAATAGAGGTTACTCTCATAAAGAATTTTGGATATATATGACAACTAAAAATGATGTATAGGAAATAATATAATGGATGACTTTAAACTAAAACTGATCCTCAGCATACTTAGTGCAATAGTTTTTTCATTTATATTTATACTTTTAACATTCACTCTACCAACTAGTAGCAATGAAATGACTCTTCAAACAAAGGGAAAAAATAAACTTGAGAAAGTTGCAAAATCTATGAGAAATAGATAAGTTAGATAGAGTTTTTTACTTCAATTAAATTCAAAGTTTCATAAGCACAAAGTGGATTTAACTTCACTGCGGAAACTTCCAAAGCTTTAACGCATAAAAGAAGATAGTCTAAATCATCTTTTTTTAATAATTCTGTCAATATTTTTTGTGCATCTACTATGCGTAAGTTTCTAGCTACACCTAAATTTTTATGGGCCAAGTCTCTTAATTCTGTATAATCTAGAGGTAAGTTTTTTAGTTCTTCATTTTTTAAATCATTTATCAATGTTAAAAATGTTACTTTGGCTTTTAAAATCTGAATAATGTAGTCTTCGAGCAGTTGAATGACTATGTTGTGGTCTAAACCTAATTCTTCAATGGCTTCATTAATAATATAATGATAGTCGTGCACGTCTAAATCAAGTAAATTTTGTTTTAAAAAAGAGTGCCCGTCGTATATAAGTTTATCTATATTACGACGGAGCTGACTATTTTTTTGATCTCTTTTTTCTATTCCATCATGTATCATGATGAAAGAGTATCATAATTATCATAAATTATAATAATATTTTCAATCAATAACAAAATTAAACAATTATTTTTATATAGCTTTGGAAATAATTCTATTTAACCTTGAGATAAAGTCAGCCGTATCACTTAACTCTTTACCATCAAATAACTTAGCTTGATCAAGAAGAACATGTGCTGCATCATTTACTAAGTTTACATCACTAGAGTCTTTCAACTTAATAAGAAGTTCATGATTAGGATTGATTTGTAAGATTGGAGCTGGGTCAGGTGCACCATTATCTTGCCCCATCTGTTTCATCATCTGAGCCATCATATATGCTGGGTCTTCTTTGTCAACTTTAAGTTTTACAGGTGAGTCAACTAAGTCAGATGTAGTTTCTACTGATTTAACAGCTTCACCTAAAGCATCTTTAAACTCTTTAGCAAGTCCTTCATAAGTCTTTGCAACCTCTTCCTCAGCTTTTTTCTCTTCTTCACTCTCTTCAAACTTAGCATCTGCTACAGGTACAAGCTTATACTCTTTATATTCTGTAACCATTGGGAAGATGATAGTATCTACCTCTTCATTTAAAACAAGAACATCAATACCCTTAGCCTTGAATTTTTCTAGTGCAGGAGAGTTTCTAAGCATACTCAGAGAAGTTTTACCAGCGATATAGTAAATCTCTTTTTTCTCTTCATCAACATTTGTTAAGAAGTCTTCAAGCATTACAGTACTCTCTGAATTAAGAGTGTTAAACTTCATAAGCTCTAAAATCTTCTCACGGTTACCCATGTCACTATAAAGACCTTCTTTTAGTACATTTCCAAATTCAGAGAAGAACTCATCATATTTTGCTGAATCTTTCTTCGCCATTTTTGCAAGTTCTGAAAGTACTTTTTTAACAGAAGCATTTTTAATTTTCGCCATTACTGCATTTGACTGTAAAATCTCACGAGATACATTTAAAGGTAAATCTTTAGAGTCAATTACACCACGTAAGAATCTAAGGTACGTAGGCATAAGCTCTTTTTCATCATCTGTAATAAAAACACGGTTGATGTATAGCTTGATACCTGTTTGGTAATCAACTCTATACATGTCCATAGGAGCCTTTGATGGTACATAGAAAAGTGTAGTATACTCTACAGCACCCTCAGCTTTATTATGCATCCAAGTTAAAGGTTCTTCAGATGAGTGAGCTATTGAGCTGTAGAAGTCTTTATACTCCTCATCTTTGATATCTTTTTTACCAATAGTCCATAATGCATTTGCACGGTTAATTTGCTCATTTACAATATCAGTTCTTGATGGCTCAATCTCTTTGTCATCATCATCTTTAACCGCAGCAACAAAATTTTCTTTATCCATAAAAATTGGGAATGGAATGTGGTTAGAGTATTTTTTAATAATAGTCTCAATTCTGTGAGCTTCTAAAAACTCTTCCTCATCATCATTAAGATGCATAACAATTGTAGTACCATGACTATCAGCAGTTGCATCTTCTATATCAAATTCACCGTCCCCTGCACTCGTCCATAAAAGAGCCTTCTCTTCTCCAGCTTTTTTAGTCGTAACTTCAACTTTATGAGCAACCATAAAACAAGCGTAGAAACCAACACCAAACTGACCTATAAGATTAGAATCTTCTTTTTGGTCACCTGAAAGGTTTTCTAAGAATGCTTTCGTACCAGACTTAGCTATAGTACCAAGGTTATTCATAAGGTCTTCTTCATTCATACCAATACCAGAATCTTTGATAGTTAATGTCTTAGCATCTTTATCTGCGACAATATCTATACGAGGTGCGAAAGTCACATCTTTATATTTGTCTTCTGTTAAAACTAACATATTTAGTTTATCTAGTGCATCTGAAGCATTTGAAACTAACTCACGAATAAATATCTCTTTGTTTGAGTATAGTGAGTGAATCATAAGGTTTAATATTTGATTTGCTTCTGTTTGAAACTGATGTTTTGCCATTTAATATATCCTATTTGTAATTTTGTGTAAGTTTATCAAAAAAAAGTTAATAGGGACAAGTAGAATCAACTTAGTTTAGTCTCCTTAACTAAACTAAGCTTAGTCATTTGTATTTTTATATAATTTTGGTACAATAATCGAATGAATGACTTTATAGACATGATAGAACAGACACCAAAGATTGAAACACAAAAATGTAAACTCGTTTCTATTCTTTTATGGTTAACCTTGCAGTATTCAATATATGTAATAACTATTATTGCATTTTACATGTATGATTACTTTATTGCTTTTTTAGCACTTGTACTATCATTTATTGTAATTGGTATAGTTCGCTCAAAAATACGAAACAGTGTAATTCCAGTAAAGCAAAGAGAGTATCACTATACAGACAGAGGCATAGCAGACTGGTATACTGCAAGAGAGTTATGTCTAGAAACAAAAGAAGATACTAAAGTAATATAATGAAAAATATATTTATAATTTTGATGTTTACATGTAGTTTATATTCGAATACCATAAACGGCTTAGAAGCAAAACTAACAACAAACCTACAAAAGTACCCACCGAATGCGTCTATTGAGTTAGAAGCATCACTAAACAAAGATGGTTACATATATATTTTTTATGTAACTGGTTCTGATATTCAAATGATATTTCCCAATGAGTTCCAAAGAGAATCCTTTATCACAAGAGATGAGTTGGTTTATTTTCCAAATGAAAATATAAAAAAAATTACAGCTTACGAAGAAGATATAGATGAAGATGTTGGTTTCTTTGCAATAGCATCTGAAAAAAATTTACCACTAAAAAGTCTATGTGAAGAGAGATCCGATGGAATATATATTTATGAAAATGGTGGAAGCTTTGAGACACTAATACAGAAATGTATAAATAAAAAAAAGTGCTCAAAAAAAATTATTACCTTTGATATATCAACTGATATTTCATCGAAAAATATAAAGTTTACATTTAACTCAAAAGATGTCAATCCACAAAACTTTATAAATTTTTTTAACAAAAATGGCATTAAAAGTAAAAATAGCACTATAAAGATAGATTTCAATATAAAGAAAATTATAAAATATTCACAAGAATCAAAAACGACAATAGAACTCTTTCAAATAAGTTCATATCTCTATAAAGATGGTCTTTTAATTGAAACACTAGAAGATGAGTGCACTAAGGAAGATATAAATGCATACCTTTTAGAGATGTATAATGAATTAGAGAAGGTTTAAAGCTTTTTAATTACAACTAAGATACTATTTCAGGATTATTACTTATATTACTGATTGGATAGATAAACTATATGGCGCTCATAGACCTTCAAAATATTTCTAAACATTACTCTGCACAAAAAATACTTACTGAAATTAATTTTCATGTTGACGAAGCTGAGAGAATCGTTATTATTGGTAAAAATGGTAGTGGTAAATCTACTCTTATGAAAATAGTTAATGGTACTCTTATGCAAGATGGTGGCGAAAGAATAACTAGAAATGACTTAGAGATTAAAATGCTAGATCAAAGACCAAATTTTAAAGAAGGTCATACTGTAAGAGAAGCAGTAGAAGATGGACTAATAGAGCTAAATGAAGCAAAAGAGAAGTACAACGAGCTCTCACTAGAATTAGCAGATGATTTTGAAAACAAAAAACTTCTAGATGCACATGAAAAACTCTCACGTTATATTGAACATCATAATGCTTGGAATTTGGATGATAAGATAGAGCGTATAATCCAACATTTTGACCTTAAAAAATATGAAGACAAACCCATAGTTCTACTTAGTGGTGGGGAACAACGTCGTGTTGCTCTAGCCTCTTTGTTACTACAAAAGCCTGATGTTCTACTTCTAGATGAGCCTACCAATCATCTTGATGTATACATGGTTGAGTTTTTAGAAGAGCTTATCTTAAAAGAGAAATTCACTTTAGTATTTATCTCACATGATAGATATTTCATAGATAGAATTGCTACTAAGAGTATCGAAGTTGAAGATTGTTCACTTCGTGAGTACAGAGGTGGTTATAGTGACTACTTAACACAAAAAGCTGAACATATCAGAACACTTCAAAAACAGCACGACAACTTACTGGATATACTAAAAAGAGAAAATGCTTGGTTTGCACGTGGTGTTAGAGCTAGACTTAAAAGAAATGAAGGTCGTAAAGAGCGTCTAATGCAACTACGTGAAGATGCAAAAACTAATCCTGCTCAGATAAGGAAAATGTCTGTTGAACTTCAACGTGAGGCCAAACACTTTAACCGTGACAAAAGTATAAATAGACAGAAAATGCTTTTTGAAGTAGAAAATTTAGCTCTTACTCTTGGAAATAAAGAACTACTAAAAGACTTTACGACTAGGATACTTCAAAAAGATGTAATAGCTATAGTTGGACCAAATGGAAGTGGTAAGTCAACTCTTTTAAAAGCACTACTTGGAAGAATTGAGCCTACATCTGGGAAGATTAAACAAGGTGAATTTAAGATAGGTTACTTTGACCAACATCGTGAAATGCTTGATGATGACAAAAACCTAATGGAAACTTTCTGTCCGCATGGAGGAGATAGAGTAAGTGTTAGAGGAAAAGACCTACATGTGTATGGCTATCTCAAAAACTTTTTATTTCCTAGAGAGTTTTTAGAGAAAAAAGTGGGTGTTTTAAGTGGTGGCGAAAAAAACCGTATAGCGCTAGCCCTACTTTTTACAAAAGATGTAGATATTCTAATACTTGATGAACCTACAAATGATTTAGATATTCCAACTATCAATATTTTAGAAGAACAACTTACGAACTTTGCAGGTGCTGTCATAATTGTAAGTCATGATAGGTACTTTGTAGATAAGATTGCCAAAAAGCTTTTTATATTTAAAGAAGATAAAACTATAGAAGAGTCTCATCAGCAGTACTCTGAATATTTAGAGTTAGAAAAAGAGTTACATGTGCTCTCCAACATGGAAAAAGAGTTACATGTAGAGAAAAAAGATATACCTACAGAGAAAGTCAAAAATATAAAACTTACATTTAAAGAGAAGATGGCACTCGAAGAGTTGCCTAGGGAAATAGAAAAACTAGAGTTAGAGATAGAAGAAAAAAACAGATGTTTAGCAAATCCCGAATGCTATGAAGAAATTGGTATAAGTGACTTGGCTAAAGAACTGTCTAAACTCGAAACTATTTACGAAGAAAAAATGGAAGAATTATTTGTCATAGAAGAGAAACAGGAGAGTCTAAGTAGTTTATAAATTTTTAATTTAGTTCTGATAGAATAAGTTAAATAATATTTTTGGAGTGTTATGTGCTTGACAATCTTAATACAAATGTAGACTTTATAGAGAACAACCAACATAAGATATTAGACATATGGTTAGACAACAAGATAGTTAAAGATAGATTATCTAAATTTTGCATTGATATTAAATTTTTTAGAGACAACTTCGCTTCCAAAGTACTTGAACATACAATTACTGTAGCAAAAGCGGAACAAGAACCTGGTAACTGTCCTGTTTTAGCAGTTATGCTTACTATTTTTAAAAGAAAAAACATTCCTCTTTCAGATATATTTATGATATGTGTTCAGCTTAAAAATGCTCTTATTAGTTTTTGCAATGATAATGATCAACTTACAACAACCAAACTCAAAGAATTATCTATTCTTATGGATTATAATTTTGAAGGTGTAATAAACGAATATGTTCTTATATACTATAAAGTTAGAACAAGCAATAAATCATATACAAAAGAAGTTCAAAAAGTTATTGATAAGATAGAAGAGAAAAAAGAGGTTCCAAAAATTGTAGAAGACGCTCCTCCGATAGAAGTTGAAGCAGTTAAAGTAACTTCAGCAAAAGACTATCTTCTTGATATAGATTTAGACTATGAAATGGTTGCAGAACTTGATGAACTAGAATCAGAAGTTTTAGATGCAATATACTCTACGGAAGTTATAACACCTTTAATTATCGATGAGTCTGCTCAACTATTTGAGCAATACGCTAAAGTACTAAATACGCTATATGAATTTGAAGAGTTAGCATATACCCTTACTATTTTAAAAGACTTATTAGCAAATACACATTTAGGCGACATGGATAATGAAACGATAGAGATGGTTGGCGCTTATTTAAAAGCTATCATTGGAGATTTAAACTCTTGGAGAATGGCTGTGTTTATCACCTGTCAAGCTGAAGACATTCATTATCTGGACAAAACTCTTTTAAGTAGTATTGCTCAACTACAAATTACATTATTACCACAAGATCATAACACAGAGGATGAAATAGAATTTTTCTAAATCATCTTATTTATATTTCTATTTACGCGCTTCTTTCAAAGTGTCTGCAATTAAAAATGCCAATTCTAAAGATTGATCTGCATTAAGACGTGGATCACAATGAGTGTGATAACGAGAAGACAAATCTTCTTCAGTTACAACAAAAGAACCACCAATACACTCTGTTACATTTTTACCTGTCATCTCCATATGAACACCACCACCATAAGTACCTTCAGCATTATGAACCTGAAAGAACTGTTTCATTTCAGTAAGAATATCATCAACAGGACGAGTTTTATAATTGTTAGATGACTTGATAGTGTTACCATGCATTGGATCACATGACCATACTACTTTCATTCCCTCTTTTTCAATAGCACGAATAAGTTTTGGCATACCCTCACCGACTTTGTTAGCACCCATTCTAACAATAACATTAAGACGACCAGCTTCGTTTTTAGGATTCAATGTATGACAAAGTTTAATTAAATCTTCCGGGTCCATTGTTGGTCCAGCTTTAACACCTATAGGGTTATTTACACCTTTTAAGAACTCTACATGAGCACCATCTAATTGACGAGTTCTATCACCAATCCATAACATATGAGCTGATGTATCGTACCACTCACCTGTGATAGAGTCTTTTCTAGTAAAAGCCTCTTCATAAGGTAGTAAAAGTGCCTCATGTGATGTATAAAAATCAGTCTCACGTAGATTTCTATATGTTTTAGATGTAATCCCACAAGACTTCATAAAACGAAGAGAGTTTTCTATTTCGTGCGCTAGTTTTTCATACTTTTCTGACACTTCACTTTTATGTGCAAAATCAAGATTCCATTTGTGAACCTGATGCAAGTCTGCCATTCCACCAGTTGCAAATGCACGAAGAAGATTTTGAGTAGCTGATGCTTGGTTATATGCTTTTATCATACGTTCAGGATCTGGAACACGAGCCTCTGCCGTAAAGTCTACACCATTTATAATATCTCCACGATAAGAGTTAAGTGTTACACCATCTAGCGTCTCAGTATCTGATGAACGAGGCTTTGCAAATTGACCACCAAGGCGACCCACTTTTACAACTGGTACACCACCCGCATATGTCATAACTACAGCCATTTGCATAAGAGCTTTAAATGTATCTCTTATATTGTCAGCATGAAACTCACTAAAACTCTCAGCACAATCGCCACCTTGAAGTAAAAAAGCATCACCATTTGCCACATCAGCAAGTTGGTCTTTTAATCTTCTAGCTTCACCAGCGAATACAAGTGGTGGAAAATTTTCAAGTTCTTTTATAACTTTTTTTAATGCCTCTTGATTTGGATAAGTTGGTTGTTGTAAAATTGGTTTTTCTCTCCAACTTGTTGGACTCCAGAT